>JABFGB010000009.1 GCA_013112715.1 Chloroflexota bacterium | reverse complement strand
GATTTGGTAGTGCGTCCGTTCCGTTGCTTCCGTCGCTTGACGGTAGCCCGCTTCTAATTCTTCGAGCGTTAAGTGTGGTGTTATTTTGATTCGGTTCATCCCTCCATTATACACCCGAATCTGGTATCATTTGATTACCCAGCCCTCAAAAAACTGCTGCTGGACCCCCTCAGCGAAAACGGCGATTTGTATTATCAAACGGCCCTTTTTGACTTCAGAACCGATGCCAATGCCCACTCATCGCTCGAAATCGCGCCGGATAATGCCATTCTGTTATTTGACGGGGTGTTTCTGCAACGACCTGAATTGACCACCTATTGGGATTTCACCATTTTTGTGGATGTGTCGTTCGAGGTGGCGTTGGCGCGGGCTTTGGAGCGTGATTTGCGACTGTTTGGAGATAGAGCCGTCGTATTAGAGCGTTATCAAAAACGCTATATCCCGGCCCAACAACTCTATATGGACTTATGCCATCCCCGTGACCATGCGAATCTCGTGGTGGAGAACGACGATTCGCTCAATGCCTACCTCATCTTCAAGTAACTTTAAAAACAAAAATGCCCAACCCTCGCTTTTGAAGGACTGGGCATTATTTTTTACCCTAATTTGATGATGCAACCTTCATTCGCCCGCAGGTGCAACGAATCGAGATTGACCGATTCCTCACGATCTAGCTGCGTCGAGAGGACAATCTGCCCGCTTTGGTTGAGGGGCAAATTTAAGGTTTGCGCCGCATCCGAAAAATTGAGTGCCACCAACCAGCGTTCGCCCTCGTAATCGCGGACATAGGCAAGGCAGTGCTCGTTGTTTTGTTGGACAGCCTTGTAACTTCCGACATGCAAAGCGGGGGTTGCCCGGCGCAGCGCCAGCAATCGGCGGGTGAGGGCCAACATTGAATGGGCATCTTTTTGCTGATTAGCGACGTTGATCTCAGCATAGTCATCGGCGATGGGTAGCCATGTTTGAACCCCTGCTGCGCTAAACCCGGCATTGGCGCTGGCATCCCACTGCATCGGCGTGCGCTCAGGGTCACGCCCTAAACCGATACCTTTGACGTTTTTACCCCACGGGTCTTGTTCCAATTCAGGTGGGATGTCAACATCATGCATCCCGATCTCATCCCCATAGTAGATGGTGGGTGTACCGCGCAGGGTCAATAGCAGCATCATGGCAGACCGGGCGGCATCGGCCCCAACGCGGCTGGCAATCCGGTGCTCGTCATGGTTGCCGAGAACATAGTTGGGCCATGCCCCTTGTGGTACAGCGGCTTCGACCCCCTCAATCACTTTTTGGAAAATCTGCGGATTCCATGCCGTCCCGATAAAACCAAAATTGAACGGCATATGCAACTCGTCCAGTTTTTCGCCGTAATATTTGGCCCACTCTGCCCAATCAAAAATATGGATTTCGCCAACCGAAAAACGTGGACGACGAGCGCTGTAGCTGTCGAGCAGGGCGCGAAATTCGCGCAAGACGCCGTGAATATCGGGATGGCCTTTGTCGTGAATATGCAGTTGGGAATCGTAATCGCCAAGTGGTTTGAAGTCGGTCTTCATGTCTTCATTCGGCGGATTATCGCGCAGGTGGGGGTCTTTCATGATAAAGTGGGCCACATCAATGCGGAAACCGTCCACCTCCCGTTCTAGCCAAAAGCGCACCGCATTAAGCATCGCCTGTTTCACTTCAGGGTTACGCCAATTGAGATCGGGCTGTTCTTTGAGAAAGCTGTGTAGATAGTATTGCTGGGTAGTTTCGTCCCATTCCCAAGCAGACCCACCAAAGACCGATAACCAATTGTTGGGTGGACTGCCATCCTCTAAGGGGTCGGCCCAAAAATACCAGTTTCGCTTAGGATTATTCCGTGAGGAACGCGACTCGATAAACCAAGGGTGCTGGTCGGAAGAGTGATTCGGCACAAAATCAATAACGACAGATAATCCACGTTGATGGGCTTCTTTTACCAGCATGTCAAAATCGCCTAGTGTGCCGAACATGGGGTTGATGTCGCAATAATCACTGACATCATAACCAAAATCGGCCATTGGGGAGGGATAAATTGGGGAGAGCCAAATGGCCTCTATTCCCAATTCAGCCAAATAATCGAGCTTGCTGATGACCCCTTGCAGATCGCCAATGCCATCATTGTTGTTGTCTTTAAAACTGCGCGGGTAGATTTGGTAGATGACACCTCGTTGCCACCACAACGCCTCATTTGATTTCAGTTGCATGAGTTTTTCCTTTGAAAACACGGTTTATAGATTCGGTCAAAACCAAATTCTCGGCTTTGCCCTTGAGGATTAATATGGCTAGGCTAGGCCCTTCGGCGTTTCCAATCGAGGTGATAGATACCAATTCTTTTTTTTGCGTCACCATCCCAATGGACATCAAAACCGTATCTTTTGAAAACGCCTACGATCTCGTGTCCAATCTTGACCATGCGTTCTCTTTGATAGTCTCTTGATCGAAAACTAAGATACAAAACCCCAGACTGTACAGCTGATTCAGTGTCCTGTTCATGAAAAAACACATAACCCCTTGCCCGTCGGACTTTTTTTAATTCGTCATCCATTGCTGCATGTCCGCAAGTTTGACAGCACCAAAAATTCTGACGGGCAATGATGCCAGCACGATTTAGCTCATCAAAGGCTTTGTCTAGTTTGTCGCAATCTGTCAGATAGTTCCAATGTCGTTGCATAGCAGAATGTTCTTGTAGAAATTTTTCTGTTAGAGGTTCAGCAAGTGCCTTAATCTCATCGGGTTCACCTACATCGTAAAAAGAATCTATCGCAGATTGTATAATTTCGTCTCGGCTTTCAAAGCCTGCCGTTACCCAAACTTCAAGCATGTTGTGCAATTTAATATAGAATTCATCGTCCACTGCAAATTTCTAACCCCACGCATCCTGCTGGCGAATGACCGTTGCTTCAAGATTACGTTCCCTAAACCACCCCACCATTTGATCACGCATCACCAAGAGTTCGGTGCTGTAATGGGTCGCGCCAAGCATATTGATGTCGAGGCCAGCGATGTAGGATGGCATATCCTCGCGGTTCTTGCGAGCATATTCGCTTGTCCCAAACAACCACCAATGGCCGGTGATATAGGTATCCGCTCCAAGTTGGCGAGCTTCATCAATGAATTGAGGATCACCGCCGCCACCGGGAACAAGGGCGATATGATGAACAGGCCGCCCATTGTTCAAACATTGGTCATAACGCAGGGTTGGTAGTTCACAGATTTCGGCTAACTTCTGGGCAATTTCTTGAAAGGTGGTCGGTTTGACCGTCCCGTGCATCCCGGCATATCCCGCCACATAATAGCCAAACCGCCGCTGATCTTCTAAACCAAGCGCGTCCGCAAAAGCGTTGGCGGTGCTGATTTCGACATGGCAGTCCAATGGGGCATGACAGCTATACAGGCTGATGTTGTGTTCTTTGAGTTCTTCTAATTGTTCGACTTTGATGGGGGTGAATTCAGCGACTTTTTCGCTGTAGGCGGTAGGGTGATGTACAAAAATGAGTGATCCCTTTGCGCCCCGTTCAACTTCTTTAGCGATGATTTTGTCAATGATGCCTTGGGTGGGAAAAACGGCGAGGTAGACCCGATCAATAGCTGCTTCTGGTTCAGGATTTTCCAGCATCAACCCATTCCATGCCCCTTGTACAAAGGCGGGACGGTAGAATCGCTGGACGACTCCCTTATAGCTGTCGGGTAAAAACTCCTCCCAATCCTTCTCGACAAACGCTTCTATATTAAAAAACGTGTCGAGTTCGAGACAAATCTCAGGCAGGCTGACTTCGGTCATTCGTCGGCATCCTCATCATATTGTGAGCGAGCAGTGCGCTCGGCATAGGCTTTGGCTTCGCGTTGGACAAATTCGACACAAGCCACAATACTGGGGTCGGGGCGGATGTCCCAGCTAAAGGGTATTGTCTTGGCTTGCACGATTTTGAGTGAGGGCCATGCGGCTTCTACAAATCCCAATGCCCCCAATTGCGGATAGAGCATTAAACAGCCTTCTATGCCTGTCGCAATTGCCCCATCGGCAGCAGAATCATCAATGGCCCATGTCACACATGGCAAGGGTGCATTCGGCCCCAAATTGACCACCATATCCCGCCATTTCCAAATGGCTGGTCGGGTGTTGTCCATCAGACGTAGCTCTACTGTCTCTTGCATCCCCCGAATATCTTCATCCCGCAGGCCATCGGCATAGACGGCGGCGTAGCCCATCGCATCTAATACCAGATATGGGGCACGATTTTCGGTTACTTGACATTCCCATGAAGCTGCATCCCAAGCACCGCCTAAGTCCAGAAGCAAAATAGGGTGCGGATTTTCGGCAAGCAAAGCCGAGCGCATCCGTTGAATCATGGCGGATACGTGCGGCATCAATTCAAAATTTGCCCGCAGATTTGCTGTGAACAGGACAATCAAGGAAGGAAATTTGGAATGGTCACTCATAGACCCCGGCTATTCACGGATTTGGGCCAGCATATTGCCCAAATGCCAATAGGCGTCTAATCGTGAAATTTTCTCGCCTACAAATTGAAAGACGGATATACCACTAAACTCAGCGGTTTTAGCATTTTTGGCTGTCCCACTAACCGACCAACGCACGGCCAGTCGGTCACTGCCACCGGGATAAACGCTATCGGTTCGCATCTCAAAAAAATGCCATGTCTCGGTCATGCCCGTGAAGAATTTCCGCAGTCCATTTTCGCCCCGAAATTCCGCCGAACCATAGGGGTCGTTGACCACACAATCGGGGGTAAATAAGTGCAGGTATTGATCGAGGTCGAGATTGTTAAGGGATTTTAGATAATCCTCGACCATATTCACTTGTTGCAGATAATCCATGTGGGGTGCTCCTCATCAATTAGCTGATCGTTAACCCTTGTTCGAGAATGCGTTTAAGATTTGTGAGGCCAACCTCCAGATTTTGGAGATTTTCCCGTTCGACCAATGTCTTGTCAAGAATGCGCCCCAAAACCGAAGCAGGCAGCATATATTCTATTCGGACGGTTAGCTGCGTCTGATTAGTATCAGGGGTTTCAAATTGAAAGTCAAAAGCGCAGTCTAGCCCAGTCAGGGTTTTGATGTAGAGGCGCTGATTGGCGATAAACTGCATCACCTCATGTTCCCCCCGCACTTTAATACCCATCATGTTATATTGATAGCGAGATCGAGAACCCACTTGGGTGGGAGGCGGGGTCAAGCGTTCCTGCAATTCGATGGGCGGCCACCATTCCACCATGCGTTCAGGCTGTTCGGCAATAAAGGCAAAAACTTTTTCAACCGGGGCATCAATTTTGATACTTTGTTGGACTTGAGGCACGCATCCGTCTCCTGACTCATACGAATCTCATTGGGATTTGATTATAAATGGGTTTAACGGATGTTTCAAAGGGTGGAATAACAGAGGAGGCGTAGGGTAAGGGTGACACATACGTGATGAGGCAACCGTGTAGCCAATTTCGTATGGCTCGATAATAAATTTAGACACATCTGCGATGAAAGAGGCACATTATATGACCAGACGACTATTTTGCTTATTTATGATGGTATTTGTATTGCCAATATTAGCCTGCAATTTGTCGAGTAACGACGACAACAAAAATGCTGTTCCCACTACTGGGCCAGTTATTGGGCCTATTCAACTGACCGCGACGGCGATTGTTTCACAGGGGGGTGATGATGTCCCCGGCGTACCGACTGCTACCCTCTTTCCAAGCGTCACTCCCACGCGACAGGTAGTTGCCAATAATCCGACTCCACAGCCATCCGGCCCACCCTCCTTTAGCAACATTTCGTTTAGCACGACGGCGGGCGGCGCGGATATGACGATTTTTCCACCCGGCACCAAAGAAATTTACGTGCGCTGGAACTATGCCAATGTGCCAATTGGAACCAACATGACCCGCCAATGGTATCGGGACGGGATATTAGTTACATCTCGGGATGAGGCATGGAGCAGTAATTGGGGTATTACGGGTCGCCTGACCCATATCAAGTATTTTGATACGCAGGCTGGGCTTCCCGCAGGCAGTTATTATGTGGTCATTCGTCTATCTACCTATGGCACGGAAATTTCGGGCACATTTACGATTAGCGGAGTCGCGCCGACCTTTAGTAACCTGACATTCAGCAGTACCAGTGGCGGTACAGCGACGACTGTTTTCCCCTACGGCACGCAAGAGGTTTATGCACGTTGGCAGTTTGCCAATGTACCCAGTGGCGCGGTGATGCGGCGCGAGTGGTATCGCAATGGGGCGCAGTTTATCAGTCGGGATGAAGCATGGAAACCGGAATGGGGGACGAGTGGCACACTCAGTCATATCCGCACCTACAATTTTGATTCTGGTTATGGCCTTGAACCCGGTGATTATCGGGTCCTGATTTACCTGCGCGATTTTCCGACGGTGCGTGTCGAAGGCACGTTCAAAGTCGAGTCGAATTTAGGGCCACGTTTTACCAATCTGCGTTTTGCCACCAGCGGCAACGGTACAGCGGCGACCAATTTCCCCAATGGAACAAAGGCCGTCTTTGCCATCTGGGACTATGCCAATATGCCCAACGCCGCGCAGGTACGGCGTATCTGGATACGCGACGGGGTGACAGTAGCGGATCGCACGGAAGCATGGGATTTCAGCAAATATGGCACCAGCGGCACGGTACGCGATGTCTCGCTGTTTGACAATGTGGCAGGGCTGACCCCCGGTACATATCAAGTGCGGATTTTGGTAGTTGGACAGGCAGGGGTAGAGGTGAATGGCACGTTTACCATCGCGGGCAGCACGACAACCCCGACTTTTTCCAGTTTAACCTTTTCCACAACGGCGAATGGGACTACCCAATCGAATTTCCCGACCAATACCAAGCAGGTGTTTGCCCGTTGGAACTATGCCAACGTACCCAACGGGTCGCAGTTGGTGGTCGAATGGTATCTCAACGGCCTTATTCAATTTACTCGCCCGCAAACATGGAATACTACTACGACCAGCGGCACGTTTACCGATACTCCCTTTGATGGCAGCACGAATATAGCACCGGGGACATGGCAGGTCAAAACTCAATTATCGGGCTATCCAAGCACCGCCTTGAATGCCAGTTTTAGTGTCGCTGCTCAAACGGTCCCGCCGAGCATTGGCAATCTTGGTGTCAGCGCCACCGCCAACGGCTCGCTTGCTACCGAATTTCCCTATAATCAAGGCGCGGTCTATGCGGCATTTGACTTTGCTAATGTTTCCCCCGCCACCGAAATTCGCGCCCAATTGCAATCCATTGACGGCGGCAGTTTCAATATTGAACTCGTCGGGACATGGGTCTATGCGACGAATGGACGAGTGACCGACCTCTGGATTGGCAATCCAACCCAAGCCCTTTCAGCAGGCCTCTATCGCTTGACCATCCGCCTGCCTGCATCCGGGGTCTCGGTCAGTACCGAATTTAAAATTAACCCGCCAAATGACCCAGTGGTAGACCCCAATTTCCCCTTCTACATCCCACCGCAGCTTGACCCGAAGGCGACACCTCCCGTTACGCCTGTGGGGGCGTGGGTGCGCGTTGGGCCGTGAGCCTCTGAAATTTTACAGCAGTGGGTTGGTCGCACCGATCAGCCCACTTTTCCCACACGAATCCACACTTGTGCCCCTGCGATCTTTCAATCATACATAGACCCGACTCCATAATTGAGTTAGGATAGAACTGTTGATACAAAAATAAGCCAAGGCAGTCTCCCCATGACGAATCATGCGCCTAATGAACCTACTGAACCTAATATGCCGGGATATGGCCCAACTCGCCCCCATGACCCGCATTCGATTCCAACACAGATCCCCCCAGAAGGACGACCGCAATTTGTGCAGCAAGCCCCGCAATATCCGGGTAATCCTCCCGCCCGTCCCTCGCGTGTTTCCGCCGCCCGTAATTGGCGCAGGCAAAATGGCAAACAGCGCAAGGGTTGTCTAAACCCGAACTGCTTGTTAGGCTGTTTTGGCGTGGTGGGGGTATTTGCGATTACCAGTGTCATTGGTCTATTTTTTGTCTATAGCGCCTATTCCAGCCGTGTCGAAGACCGCATCGGTGATCTGGAGCGCGAACTCAATAACCTTGATGATCCCACCAACCCGACCAATTTTGAGACCACCTACATCTATGACCGTGATGGTAACCAGATTTACGAGGTGTTTGGTCAGGGACGCCGCAAGCGAGTTGGCCTTGATGAAATTCCCGACTATATGATTTGGGCAACCGTCTCAGTGGAAGATGACACCTTTTATGACAATATCGGGGTGGATATCCCCAGTATCATGCGCTCGATGCGCGACTATCTGCGTGAAGGGCAGGTTGTCTCTGGGGCCAGTACCATCAGTCAACAGTTGGTGCGGAATGTCGTCTTTGACCCCGAATATCGCCAAGAACAAACCATCAGCCGCAAAATGGATGAGGCGATGCTGGCGATTGTGCTCAACCGTAAACTCTCCAAAGACGAGATTATGGAACTCTACCTCAATCAGATTTATTACGGCAATCTGGCTTATGGGGTGGAGGCGGCCTCACAGGTGTATTTTGGTAAGTCGGCCAAAGAGTTGAATCTCAACGAGGCGGCATTGTTGGCGGCTCTGCCCCAATCGCCAAGTCTCTTAGACCCCCTCAATCCCGATCCTCTTGTGCAGCAGCGTGTGATGGAACGCCAGCAGTTGGTCTTGGACTTGATGGTGCAGGAGGGCTACATCACCCAACAAGAAGCCGATAATGCTAAACAACAGACGCTCGTTTTCGCCAGCCCCGAAATTCCGCTGGACACCGCCCCACATTTTGTGATTTATGCACAGGACGAACTCGAAACGTTATTGACGGATTTAGGCTACTCGCCTGACCTGATTAATAATGGCGGTCTGCGTGTCTATACCACCCTCAATCAGCAGTTCCAACAGATCGCCCAAGATTCGGTGACTCGTCGCGTCGCCGAAGTACGGGACGCTCACGATTTGACCAATTCGGCGGTGGTGGTCATTCATCCCCCCTCTGGCGAAATTATGGCAATGGTCGGCAGTGTGGACTACAACGACGACTCGATTGATGGCCGGGTGAATGTGGCGATTTCGCTGCGTCAGCCGGGAAGCACCATGAAGGCCTTTACCTATGCTGCCGCGATGGAACAGGGCTGGACAGCCGGAACGATCATCTGGGATGCCCCGGTGCAATTTGGCATCCCCGGTCAAGCCGCATACGTGCCCGCCAATTATGATGGTCGTTTTCATGGCCCCCAGCGCGTAAGGGATACCCTTGCGAATTCCTATAACATCCCGGCGGTCATGACACTGGAAAAAGTTGGGGTGGATTATCTGCTCCAATTTATGCACCGCTTTGGGGTCGAAAGCCTTAGCCAAGACGCCTCGCAATATGGTCTGTCCCTGACACTTGGCGGGGGTGATATTACCCTCTTAGAGTTGACAAATGGGTACGCGACCTTTGCACGCGGCGGTAAATATGTCAAACCGACCACGATTCGCTGTGTCTTGGATAAAAAAGGCAACATCCTCTATGAATATGAAGAGGGCTGCCCATCCGGTACGGAAACAGGCAATAGCATCCACAATGGCCCCAATCCCCAACCCGTTTTGGATGAACGTATCGCCTTTATCATCAGCGATATTCTGTCCGACAACAACGCCCGCAGCCCTGCCTTTGGCTCCAACAGCCCACTCAATACGGGTAATTTGCTGACATCCGTCAAAACGGGAACGACCAACGACTATAAAGATAACTGGACGGTTGGGTATACCCATGATCTGGCCGTAGGGGTCTGGTCGGGCAACAGCGACAGCCGCCCCATGCGGAATATTTCGGGGATTCAAGGCGCGGCCCCCATCTGGAACGATACCATGCTGGGGATTTATGCGGCCTATTCCTTCCCGCCGAGTACCCTGCCTGTGCCAGCGGGGGTTTCGCAGCAACGCATTTGTGATGTGCGCCAGATGCGTGACCCGGCCTTTGATTGCCCTGCTTATCGCACCGAATGGTATATTGACGGCGCTCCCTATCTACCAGATGGCAACGGCGGCCTCGTGCCCTATCCGCAAAATGTCACAACCCCTGTTCCTCGTTCGGAATTTGGCCCGCAGTTGATCGAAATCGAACCGGGGATTGTACGGGTGTGGGTGCGCCCCCTCTCGCCTGACCAGCAAAATATCTTGATTGCCCAGCATCCCGATGCTCCCGCGCTCCCCAAATATTGCATGGTACCCGTCGAAATTTTGGGTCAAGTGCCGGATGCGGTTGAACAAGCCTTTATCATGCCGCCAAGCAACACATCCGCCGCACGGGGGGCGCAAACCTATGCCGCGTCAAGTGGACACCCGATTTTGCCGATGTATGCCTGTATTCCAGAGACGCTGGTTGCTTCTGCGCCAGTAAACAGTGGTGGCCCGTGGACAGCGACGGGTTATATCACGTCCCCTGCGCCGGGCGAAGTCCTTAGCGGCAATATCCCGATTTATGGAGTGGCTTTTACTCCACCGGGGATCAATTTTGTTTACTACAAGATTGACGTGATTGGTGGCCCCTTCACCGCTTGGACGACGTTGGGCAGCACCCATCCTGAGCAATATACCACGCCGTCCTATCTGGAAACGTTTATGGCAGAAGCGCTGCCCCCCGGAGAGTATCAACTGCGTTTAGTAGTCTATGGTGATCAGGAATATATCTCCCCGTCGGTGCCCTTTATCTTAACCACCCCCGGCGGCTAAAACCGACTTTTGGCAGGAGGGTGACATCCACCCTCTTGCTTCAAACCCCGATTAAATCTTTCAAGCTCCGGTAAAGTTATGGTATAGTGTGTCTCGCTAATACATCAACACAGATCCATGTCTATCTGAGCTTTTCACACATGCTTCAATACGATCCCCCTGTCCGAACGGTTGAAATAGGGAAGGCAACCCTTGGGTATCGGGAATGTGGACGACGTGATGGTCCTCCATTGGTGTTGTTACACGGTTTGGCGGAAAACAGCGCCTATTTTTGGCGACCCCTCATTGAAGAATTTGAAGCCGATTACCGCATCATCGCCATTGACCTCTTGGGCTATGGCGAAAGTTCAAAGCCGTGGTGGGGTTATGACCCAACCAAGCATATCCAGCTTTATTTGGATTTCATCAATTACCTCAATATCAAGCCCGTTACGCTGGTGGGCCATTCACTCGGCGGTATTATTGCGGCACGCTTGGCGGCAACCCATCCCGACTATGTGTCGAAGCTGATTTTGTACGATACGCCCGTACCAAAGGGCCTATTAGGGAATACCAAATTAGCCGTCAAGATGCCGAAATCGGCAGTGTTGCATATCGCACCCCTAACCCTGCCCGGTGTCGGGTTGCTGGCGGATTATTTCCCCAAAGGGTCGGATGTAAAGCGGATTTTTTTGAAGAACATCTTGAAGTCGTGGAAAGTCCCTTATGACCACACACGGCTTTCCGATGAACTCATTGATCATCATATGCAAAGCCGTGTCTATGTGATGGAGCAGTCCATCCGGTTTCTATTTATCTTCCACAATCTAGAGGAGTATTTGCAGCGTATCGCCGCACCCACGTTGATGTTGATTGGCGACAATGATGTGCTGTTGCCCAATTACCGCGTCAATCAACTGCGGGAGCTAATTCCACAGGCTGAAGTGCATATCATCCCAAATGCGGGGCACTTGTCACTCTTTGATCAGCCAGCACTTTTCTGCCAGCGGATGCGCCAATTTCTGGTGGCGTAGCGACATGCCCATTGGTGGCTAGGGGCACAATGAGTGGACACTGATGTGTAGGGTGCGATAACACTTCAACTGCCAACCCAAACACCGCATGGATATTGGCCGCTGTCAGCACTTCGTCGGGGGTGCCGATAAATGCCAATTGTCCACTGTGAATCATACCGATGCGATCAGCATACATGGCTGCTAAATTGAGATCATGTAGCACCGCGACCACTGCCACGCCTGTCTTGGCCCGTTCCCGCATAATCTGCATCGTCATATGCTGATGCCGCAAATCAAGGGTGCTGGTCGGCTCATCCAGCAGCAAAATCGCCGTCTGTTGAGCCAAAACCCGCGCCAGTGTCACCCGTGCTTTTTCCCCGCCAGAGAGGGTCGCATAGAGTTGCTCGCGCAGGTGCAGTACCTCGGTGCGATGTAGGGCTTCCTCGACAATGCGATGGTCTTCACGGGTTTCCGAACCGCGAATGTGCGGATGGCGTCCCATCAAAGCAACCTCATAGGCGGTAAAATCGAGACTGACGCTGGCCTGTTGAGGCATAACCGCACGTTGGCGGGCCAATTCTAGTGGTTTGTGATGATGCAACGGATGACCATTCAGCAGTACCTGACCGGATTGGGGATGTAAATCGCCCGCCAATAGTTTCAGCAGCGTTGTTTTACCCGCCCCGTTTGGCCCGACGATGGCTAAGATTTCGCCGCCGTTCACTTGCAGCGAAATATCACGTACCAACGTCGCTTTGCCGATGTGATAATGCAGATGTTGGGCGTCCAAATGATTGACCATTAACCTCTACCCCGCCGACTCAAAATAATCAACACAAGGAATACCGGCCCCCCAAATAAGGCGGTGACAATACCTACAGGCACTTCAGTTGGAATGGCGACGGTACGTGCCCACAAATCCGCCGCGATCATCAAAATCGCCCCCGTCAACACACTGGCGGGCAGCACAATACGATGATCTGGCCCGGTAAAAAATCGAATGAGATGCGGCACCACCAATCCCACAAACCCAATAATCCCCGCAAAGGCCACCGAGACCCCCACTGTGATGGCCGCCAACGCCACACAAATCATGCGCAGTCGTTCGGCATTGACTCCCAAGTGCTGTGCCTCAGCCTCCCCCAACGTCATCAGATTGAGTTGACGGGCGAGGAAGGGCAAAACGACCACACTCAGCCCTGTAAAGGGTACAACCACATACACATCCCGCCAGAAGATTTCCGCAAAACTGCCCAATGTCCAAAACACAATATCGTTGACTTCACGGATGTCACTGATAAAGGTTGCCAGTCCGATATAGGCACTTGCCATCGTATTGATGGCTAACCCTATCAGCAGCAAACTTGTACTATCAGTCCGTCCTTGCCAGCGGGCCAAACGAAACACCCCAAAGGTGGTGATGAGCGCCGCGCCGAAAGCAAACAACGATTGAGTCAGCCGTGCCAGTGCTGGGGCATCGGAATGCAGCACGTCCCCAATATTGACCCCCAGCAAAATTGCCGTCACCGCGCCAACCGCCGCTCCACTCGAAGCGCCGATTAAGCCGGGGTCGGCCAGCGGATTGCGTAACGCGCCTTGTAATGCCGTCCCCGCAATTGCCAGACTCGCGCCCACCAGCCCTGCCATGATTACACGCGGCCAGCGGATTTCTCGAACCAGCGCCGCATCACGTTGGATACAGGACTGACCGGGGAGGCATCGTGCCGAATAATCAAGGCCGCTATCGTAATCGAGGTGCAGTTTTTCTGCCATCGCATCTACCGACACTTTAAAAACGACATCACGTTGAATCCTGACTGCCCCCGTACTGACCGCGCTGAGACTGATAAATACCAAGATCATTAACAGCACCAGCAAAAAGGCAATTCGGACAGGGAGCAGGCGGCTGTAACGCTGGGTTGTCGCCTGCCAAACAATCAATTTACTAATCAATTGGTTGCCCTTCGTGCGATAAGCGCCTCACCACGACCCGGCACACCCAATGCCGCCGCGATTTCAGGAATGTCCGCTGTGTCACTCACCACGACTACCGTATAGCCCGCCTCGCGTAAACTGGCCCAATCCGCCGACTGGGTAGCGATAATTAGGCTGCCTTCGACGGGGGTGTCCAAGATTTTGGCATGGAAACCAAGCTCCTGCACCGTCGTCAACAGGGTTTCATCGGTGGCATATAGTTCCACAGGTGTTGCTACCAGCACTTCAATGCCCGTCATATCGGTGTAGTGATAGGGATAGGGCATGTCCATTTCCCATGTCATCGTCGGATGCACTTGGGCGGCTAAGGCAAGCGCCGCCAATCCGGTACGAGTGGACATACCGAGAATAAATTGGTCATCAAACACGAGAATGTGGTCATTTTGGGCGGCGGGTGTATCACCAACACCGGGGAGTTCTCTGACCTTATCTAAGCCACCTGCGCTGTCTACACTGCCCTGAAACATCACGATGTATTCAGGATAGGCGTTTAACATGACCTCAGCGCTCAATGGCATATAACCCACCACACCCGCCGCCGCACCCACATCAATGCCATCTACTGTTGCAATTAAATCATAGGCGGGAGTGTTGGTGCCGGAGACCAATTGTAGGGTTCTTCCTCGTACATACAAAAACAGAATCGTGGGTTCTTCCGTGACATTAGCAACGGCGGTCTTGGCCCATTCGATTTCACGGGCGACTTGGGTTCGGAGTGTCTCGCCTTCTTCTGGAACGCCGAGCGCCGCCGCCACCATCGTGATTTTTTCAAGGGGCAGTTCAATCCCTCTGTCTGAATTATCGGGAATGATAACCACCGGGATATTGAGGGCGCGGAGTTGGTCAAATACGCTGGCAGGGCTGCATGTTTCGGTGCAGAAAAAAACAGATGGATTCACTGCCGCGATAGGTTCAACTGCCAGCCGCCGTGCAAAGCCGATTTCAGGGATGCGGTCTAACAAATCTTCTGGGTAGGTAGAGCTAATATCAATCCCAACCAAATTATCCTCAAATCCGAGTGCGGCAATAATTTCCGTTACATCCCCACTGCCGGATGCAATGGCATCAATGGATTCAATGGTTACTTCATTGCCCGTAGCATCAGTAATGGTAATCGGGAAGGTCGTGCCGCCATCTTGGGCTTGGGAATGATGGAGGGGATTGGTGAACACCAACAGCGAAAGCGCTATCACCATCAGCAACCAATGGCGAAGTTTTAATTGGCGTATCATGGCTTTTTCCTCAAAGAATGGGCTTGCCTCTACACAAAATAGGGGTGGTTATTTTACCCCACCCCTACGATTTTACACCTGCCATATTGGGCGGTGTGAGTATCAAATGTCAATTAATTTCCAGCACGGGCCTGCACGTCTTCGGGCAGTTGAGCCAATACATCGGCAGGCAGCAGACCAATCGCCACATCGGATAGGTTCGTCCAGAAATCGGGTTCATGGTCAGCCAGCCACAGCAGCACATCGGCGGTCATAAATTGTTCAATCAGGAAGGGTGTGTAGGTATATTCCGCCGTCCAGTTGATGATTTGCACACCGAAGAGTTCATCGCCGTTGAAGGGGTCAACCACCGTCACCAAGAAATCGTCGGCGGTGTCCAGTTCAGCCATACCAAAACCACCCGCCACGACTGCCCAATTGGGGTCGAGGGCTGGGCCTTCTTCAGTCGCCGCAGTATCTCCACCGTCGCTAGTTTCACCACCATCACTGGTTGGCAATCCCGCGCCGAGATCAGCCCACACCACACCCCGGAAGACCTGTACGGCTAAGGCGGTGGACATGATGTTAGCGACGGGAATGCTGCCATCCCCAAACGTGACTTCGCCTGTTTCAAAATTAATGAAGCCGAACAAGGTATTTTCGGGGTTGCCCCAGTTGGCAAGGTCTTCACCAGCGGTTAAGAGGGTTTGAATGACAATAGCCGTTGCGAATGGATCGGAAGTCCCTGCATCGGTAAAGCTAAAGGCCCACCCGCCGTCTTCTTTTTGATTGGCCTTCAAATATTCGAGGGCTTTGGCAAGCGCATCGGTCTCACCAGCGGCAGCCAATACCTGAGCGCAAACAGCGGTTTCTTCAATGGTTGAACTGCTCACCACGTCGCCCGCAGGTTCTTCAGTGGCATCAGTTTCGCCCGTAGGTTGTTCTTCGGGAGTACCATAGCCGCCGTCTTCATTTTGCAGCATCCCCAAGCCCATAATCGCGGTGGATGGGAATTCTTGACCCAATGCTGGCAAGGCTACAAGACCAAAACACAGTTCGGTGATGTCTTCACCACGCGATTGCATCAACGTTTCAGTAAAAGTAGCCAGCAACTGACCTTCAGCAAAGGTTGTGACATCGCCACCCGCCTCTGCCACCGCGATGAGAATCGTCGCCGCAGTATCCACACTAGGGGGTTCTTCGGCGGAAACGAGCGCCACGACTTCACTTTCCATCCACGCCAGTGCCGCACTAGTATCTTCCCCTAATGCTGAGAGGCTGATAACAGCCTGCGCGGTGGCGCTGAGATCGTTTTCCCAACTACCATTTTCGAGTTGTTGACTCTTTAGATATTCACCTGTTATAACGGCTGGGTCGCCGCCTTGCGCCTGAACACTGCCCATCGTCGGGACAGCTATCAACAAAACGACCAAAATCATTAGGGCAATCTTACGCATGAAGTTTTGTGACCTTTCTTGAGTGTATGTAGTGCGTTGTTTGTGCCTTTTGAAACACAAGTGGCCTTTTGCCGCTGGCCGATTGTACAGCCTTTGGGTTATTGGCCTAGTGACACAAATCACCAAAATCTATGCAAATCTATGTGAAACTATGCACGATTATACACGTTGTCCCCGTTCGTGCAAAATATCTCAAGTAATTTTAAGGTTGGCGGCCCAACTCTTGGATTGCCCACGCCGCATGTTCGCGTACCAACGGCGATTGGTCGTTCTCAGTGAGACCCCGCAGCATCCGCAAAAATTCACCCTGCCCTGAATTGCCAGCCGCCACACACGCATTCCTCACCAGTCGCGCCCTACCAATCCGCAAAATGGGTGATTGGGCAAACCGTTCACGGAACGATTCATCAGTCAGCGTCAATAATTCCATGAGCGGCGGGGCAATTTGGTCGGGTGTGCTCGGGAAAAAATCGGTCTCAAGGGTCTGCACAGCAAAACGATTCCACGGGCATACTTGCTGACAGACATCACACCCATACACCCAATTGCCCATTTGAGAGCGCAGTCCAATGGGAATAGTGTTTTTCAGTTCGATAGTCAGATAGCTGATACATTTGCGGGCATCCAGAACATAGGGCTGCGGAAAGGCCTTAGTCGGGCAGGCAGTTAGACAGCGTGTGCAACTGCCACACATTGTTTCGCGGTGCGGTGTGTCATATTCCTCAAATGCAAAGGTGGTTAGGATTTCACCGAGGAAAAAATGGGATCCGGCGCGGGGATGAATTAACATCGTGTTTTTGCCGATGAAGCCCACTCCGGCTTGTTGCGCGTGACTGCGCTCCAAAATCGGCCCGGTATCCACATATATCCGCCACTGCATTGTCTCATCGAATGGAAGTTGGGCACGCAGCCATCCCGCCAATTGTTCCAAGCGTGGTGTCATGATTTCGTGATAGTCCACTCCCCACGCATAATTGGAAATCCGCCCCCGCATGGGGTCATTGAGCAAATCGGCAGGCGGTTGCAAGGTCGAATAATCGAGCGCAACGATAATCAGCGAGCGCACTTGGGGAAGAATTACCGATAAATCTTGGCGACGGGCAATACGATCCGGGCGTGCCAGATAACCCATTTCGCCATACTGATTCGCTTCAACCCATTTGAGATAGGCATTTAAAGAGGGAGAGGGTTGGGCTGGGGTGATGCCGATGCGATTAAAACCGAGACGAGTAGCTTCTTGTTTGAGGGCAGTGACCAGTGACATGCGGTTTAAATCCCGTTCCCCTCACCGGAAATAAGGCGTTGTGGGAGAGTTGATATTGACCCGAATTTGAGCCAATCCCCCATGATACCAAAAACTCAGCCCGCCTAACGGTCAAATATAACCCTCCACCATAACCGATGACATCACTTGACAAGTGCATACCGTTTCACATCATCCATTATGCCTTTATTAGTCACCAAACTATGACCCCTTACCCACATCTTTTTGGAGAGGGGGTAAGGGTTAAATTAGCAGGGAGGGGTGAATTAGCGACCTGTCCAATAACGCTCTTCGCGCCAGACATTCGCCGTGTTGCTATAGCCAGCGTTTTCCCAAAAACCGGGGTGATCTTCGGCGGTAAATTCCAAGCCTTCTAGCCATTTACCACCCTTCCAGAGATAGCGATCCGTTTCGGCTTTTTGACCGGGGATCGCCCCCATTAATCCCCGCAAAGGATAGCCATGTTCCGGTTCAAGTGTATGACCATCATAGTGGGTCGCCAGCAAGAAATTATCGGATAGTACGGCGTCTAGGCTGGTGTTGGTGGTGTAGCCATAGGCACAGTGTTGGATGCAGAATTTCGCTTCGGGCTTAATTTTCAGCAGACCCGCCTCGATTAAATCTTGTAGATGCACCCCTTCCCATTCCATATCAAATTTGCTCCAACGGGTGACACAGTGCAGATCAAGCGTGACCTTGCGGCGCGGTAGTTGATTAAATTGCACCCAATTCCATGTGCGTTCTTCTTCCACGAGACCCGTAATGCGAAATATCCATTTATCCAAATTGGGGTAATGCGGCACTGGGCCATAGTGCAGCACGGGGAATTTGAGGGTAAGGGATTGACCGGGAGGCAGGCGGCCTTCCTTTTTGATTTGGCCTTCAGCGTCACGGCGATCTTTAAAATCATTCCACATCATGGGACTCCATCAGTGATTGACCAACGAGTGATAAGTTAGGGAATAATGACTTGAGGATTTGTCCTGCATCTAGGGTACTTGTTACAAGGATAACGCAAAATTGTTAGGATTTTCTTAAAAAATAGCTTTGCAATCAAGGCCGCCAACGACTAAGATAAGAGACCGTTCTTAACCACGATCATAGCGCCAACAGGTTAACAACCCATGAAAAACAAGAGACAACGACGCCGTGTCCGCACGCAGTACCTCATTACGGCTGGACTTGGCTTGGCAGTAACTTTAATTTTTATCATTCAAGCAGTGTTTCCGAGCATCAATGATGACGATACCAGTTCGACTGTATCCACCAGTCAAAACGATGTGGGAATCACCCCCGAACCGACTTCGCGGATTGCCCCGACACCGGAATCCGGTACGCCGCAAATCACGGTGCTTGACCCACACATTAACAGCACGGGTTTGTTCCAATTTTTCCAACCCGGTGATGATTGGTATTTGGAGCGCGACGATTATAACACTGACTATCGGCGGGCTAGTACGGTTTATATTTCCCCCAGCCGTCTCTCGGTCATCCATGCTTTCTTGGAAATCGGCACCAACTATACCACGCTACAAGCCGTAAGCGATGAATTGTTCACCGATGTGTATTTCAACACTGAATGGGGTCAATATAAAACTTGGCGGTATACCAATCGGGAAGTAGCGAATGGGCTGATTACCATCGAATTTGCCCTTGAAGATGACCGCAATGAACTATTGAAATATATCGCCCGTCAGATTAGCTGGCTCGAAGGCAATTGGCTTTATACCATCCGTATTGTTGTCCCCGACAATAACCCTGTATTGCTAGATCACCTATTTGAACTGACCTCACCGACCATGATTGGCTATCACAATATTGCAGCGTTCCCTTTGCTCGGCTGGACAGAGTTTTCTGATCCATCCCAGCGCATGATGATTAAATTGCAGGAAG
Organism: Chloroflexota bacterium; assembly: GCA_013112715.1. GTDB lineage: Bacteria > Chloroflexota > Anaerolineae > Aggregatilineales > J027 > CFX10. Next base: position 160,312 of record JABFGB010000009.1, on the reverse strand, counting down.
TCTGGACACAGGTGAGTGGGTCATCGGGGCGACCTATCACTTATAGAGGGGCAACCTTGACCGAAGGCTACGAAGTGACCATCCAGCGTATCCCCGGTCAGCCATTGGTATCGCTTGAAGCGGCCCAAGAATGGCTCTCCACTTTCCGCGAGGGTATCCAAATTATTGAAGGGCGTCCTACCGACCAAACCTTTGCACAGGGTTATTGGTTTAGCTACACCTACAGCACGGTTGAAGGTGATCCGGTGAGCGCGGCGGCTTCGTTACTCAATGACACGGATGGCAACCTATATGTTGCTGAACTCCGCGCCCCCGAACGAGATGTCAATTTCCTTGCCGCCGATTTGACCGAGCAGCGCCTTATCGGTCAGCAGATTATTCAAAGTTTCACGGTACTCGCACCATTTGGCTATAGCATCGTCCCCGGCACGGCTGGTCAACCTGTGCAGCCATCCGAAGCCCCGACGCAGGACGCCGCAACACCCGAAGCGGATGCCACTGCCGAAACAACTGCGCCATTTGGTGGATGAGAGGATTAAGTTATGCCGGATAGTGCGATGAGGATGGGGTTCAATATTGAGATTTTTCAAGGGGATGCGCTTGAATTTCCAGCGGATGTCCTAGTTGTGAAGGATTGGCGTAGCTCTAGCGGGTTGGATACTAAGGTTCGTCTAAGTCTCCAAAGCGAAGGCTTTATTGCTGATATGGGCGCATTTTTGCTTGGCGAAAATGAGTATTTCTATACCGACACACATGGCGCGATTAAAGCCGGAAAAGCCTTAATTATTGGCCCCACCAATCGCCCTATCCATAACTATACGCATGTTCGTGAATTAGCTACCGATATGCTCCGAATGTTGAAGCAATCAGGCGGCAAAGCCAAGCATATCGCCACAACCTTACAAGGGGTCAATACGGGTCGTAGTTTGGACGAGCGTGAATCGTTTCGTTCGATGCTATTGGGTTTTAGCGATGCCTATGAGCAGGGGGAATATCCCCCCACGTTGGAACTCATTACTTTTGTAGATCGTAATGAGTACCGCGTTGAATTGATGCAAGATGCCTTACAAGAGTTTTTGCTGCCTACCCCGTCTGTAGATGAGGTCGTCACTCGTGCCTCGCAGGAAATCGCCACTATCTTGGCCGGACAAGAATCCTTTGCGCCGGAGTTCCAGCGCCCCGAAGCCACCGACACCACTCCCCATATCTTTGTCGCCATGCCCTTTGCGGAAGATTATGACGATCAATTTTATCTTGCCATCCGTCCAGCTGTGCAGGACAGCGATCATCTGTGTATACGCCTCGACCAAAATGAAGCCACTTTCACCGGGGATATTGTCGAGCAGGTCAAAGAACGCATCCGCACTGCCAGCCTTGTGATTGCCCTGTTGGATGGTGCGAACCCGAATGTGTATTTAGAGGTCGGCTATGCGTGGGGTGTCGGCACACCGACCATGCTGATTATCCACAAATCACTGGCCGAAAAAGACCTGCCCTTTGATATACGCGGTCAGAAATATTTGGTCTACGATAAAATCTATAAACTCAAAGATATGATCGCCGCCGATCTCAAACATCTACTGAAAAAATGACCCATCACTTCACGGGTAATTGATCGGGCCGAGGGTGGCATAATCGCTGGTTGTGCCGTCCCCCGACGTAACCCTCAATATATCCTCAGTGCGTTCATCAATTGCCCGTAAATGTACTTCCCATACCACCGGCATCGAGACCGATGGCAATGCCATGACCACCACATCGGCTATCTTATCCCCATCCTGCCAGCAGGTCGTCAAATAATTGCTATTCTGCGGATACCAATAAAACGGGGCCGATTGGATTTTTCCGTCAATCTCGTTTTCGGCATAGGCCACCAATTCAAATTGATAGGGCCGTTCAGTGCGATGCTGCCCCCGCCAGTCAAAATCAAAAGTGATGGCCTGTCGTGCCGGGTCTGCCACAAAACGATATTGGGTCAATTCAAATTCACCTTGATATTCTCGACTGCTAAAGGTTGCCCCCAACGGGTGAAATTCAAATCCCTCCAATCGGGCAAGGTCAGTGCGTGGCTCAGTCACCTGTGGGTTCAAATCCAACGGCACAACAGGCAGTACCACCGCCATGACCGCAACTGTCGCCGCCTGCCCAATCATAAAGGGCATATCCCAGAACCGCCCTTGTGTGAACAGCGGCACAACCATCAGCAGCAAAAAAGGCATTAGGAAAATCATAATCCGCGCCGTTTCGCCATGCACCGATCCGCTGATAATCACGAGCAGCCAAGTGAGCCAGAAGGCCAATGTCAATAAATCAGCTAGGCCATAAGGTGACTTCTCACGACGCTTTTGGATCACTCGCCACGATCCCCATAACGCCAGTCCGGTAATCGGCCACCCGCTAAACATCAGCACGTCATAGGGATGCAAAAATACCCATGCCAGATAACTCTTTTGGGCAATATCGCGGTGTTCGGTCAGCGAGATTTTGATGATTTCAAAGGGGGAGTTGCCCGAATAGAGCCAAAAAATAATCCATAACAGCGATAGACCCACGCCGAACCATATCCCGATTTCAATAGGCCAGCGCCAAGAGGTTTTGTCCCGTTGCAAAAACCACCAATAACCGAGTGTCACCAATCCGAAAATGGCGAAGAGGGGCAAGAGGGATAAATTCAACAAGGTCGCCGCCGACATGACCGATCCTGCTGCCAAGCTGTAGCTGCGTTGATTTTTTTGCATAGCCAGCACCAAAAAATAGAGGGTCGTGACGACCAACAGCGGATAGAGCGTGTTCCACGTGGGGCTAAACATCAGCACCGATGGGATAAGAGGCCACCATTGACTGACCCGGCTGGCGATAGAAGCGTCATTACTTAACACCCGCGCCGTCAGGAAAATTGGGATTACCGTCAAGCCTGCCCACAGCGGCATCAGCATTCCCACGAAACCGACACTGGTCAATTCACCTCGACTGTAGCGCATAATTTCAAGGTCGCTACATTGGTAGGGCCGGAGTGCCATGCTGACGGGTTCGGAAATCGCGTCCATTTTTTCAAATCCCTGCGACGTCCAATAATGCAAAAGCGGCTGACCGGGGGGGCTGGTGGTGAAGTGAATGTAATCGGTTTTGGCCTCGCGCATGAATTCGGGCCAATCCTCCAATGTCTGATTAACCCCTTCGCGCTCCATGACCCGCACCGCTACTGCACTTGCTCCGGTTTGCACGGGTGAGAGGGTGCGTGTGAACAGCAGGAAACCGGGGCTATCATGAATATTTAACGTGCCCCCAGTCAAAAATACGCTACCGAGAATCGCCCAAATCAAACTAGCCCATATCGGCGTTTTCCAATAGCGCAGGGCCGTCACGCCTACCACGTAAATCATAAGCAGGCCAACTAAAATGATAACAGGCGTCCAATTGTCCGGTGCTTGGTAGGGCCAGCGCCAGCCCCATCCACCGCGTAATTCTGGCAGGGCATTAAAGGCCAGCAATGTCAAAAAAATGGCTGTGAAAATCAAAATCCATTTACGCATGTTTTAGTTCCGCAATAAGCTCAAATGCTGTCTATTTTACCCATCAGCTTGACCAACAGGTTTGCATCAATGAGTCGGCGTTGACCAAAGATAGGGTTACAATAGGTCATGCAGCAAAACAGGCAGAACGTATAGGGAGAAAAATATTGGAGCAAACCCCTACACCCATTAAAAGAGGGTCATTGGGTGAATTGGTCCGTCTATTTTTACGGCTCGGTCTGACTGCTTTTGGTGGCCCTGCTGCGGCTATTGCCATGTTCCGTAACGAAGTGGTCAATCGGCGCAAATGGATCACCGACGAACATTTTTTGGATATGCTCGGCGCGACTAATCTTATCCCCGGCCCCAACTCAACCGAGATGGCGATTCATATCGGCTTGCTGCGGGCCGGTTGGCGCGGATTAATTATAACGGGGGTCTGTTTTATTTTGCCCGCCGTATTGATTGTGCTGGGGTTAGCCATCCTCTATGACGAATATGGCACTACCCCTACCGCCGAATGGTTGTTATATGGCATCAAGCCAGTCATTATCGCGGTAGTGTTGCAGGCTGTTTGGGGGCTATCAAGCAAGGCCATCAAAAATCGTGTGTTGGCAGCAATTGGCATTATCGCTTTTAGTCTCTATCTGCTCGGCTTCAACGAATTACTGCTCATGTTTGGTGGCGGCCTGCTTGCGATGGTGATTGCCAATGCCCGTCGTTTGCGACAAGCGGCAGAAAGCAGCGCGGTTAAACTGTTGTCTATTTTCCCCCCCGGCCCATTTTTGTTGCAAGGTTATACATCGAACGGACATGAGGTCTCACTGCTGACGCTGTTCCTGACCTTTCTGAAAATTGGCGCAACATTGTATGGTGGGGGGTATGTCTTGTTGGCGTTTGTCCAAAACGACTTTGTGGAACGTCTCGGCTGGCTAACCAATGAGCAGTTGTTGGATGCGGTGGCGATTGGGCAAATTACCCCCGGCCCCCTATTTTCCACCGCAACCTTTATCGGTTATCTGGTGGCGGGAGTACCGGGGGCGGTGCTGGCGACGATTGCGATTTTCCTACCTTCTTTTGTGCTGGTCTATCTAACTCATCCGTTTATTCCACGCCTGCGTCAATCCAAATGGCTCGGTTCATTACTAGATGGCGTGAACGTAGCGGCATTGGGTTTGATGGCAGCGGTCACATTTGAGTTGGGTCGGGACGCGCTGGTGGATTGGGTCACAGTGATACTGGCTATCGCATCGGCGGTGCTGCTGATTCGCTTTAAGGTGAATTCGACATGGCTTATTTTGGGCGGAGCATTGGTAGGTTTGTTGAAATCGCTCATCTAACAAGTTGACAATTTTTGGGAGGCCGCGTAAACTTCGGTAAGAAATTTTACGAAAACTCCATCTAACAATCAAAACAATCATAATTTTGGAGAATGAACACGATGCGGCAAAACTGCATGTGTTGTATGTGTGAGAAGCGGGGACGTTAGCCACTTCAAGCGCATACTGAACTGAGACCCTAATCAACAGGGCCAGCAGGCAAGCAATTTCAAAGGTGGGTTCGTCCCTGAGGTAGCGGGTATCACCGCTGCCCCCACTGTGGGACGCCTACCTTTTTTGTTTGTCGGTTGGCCCTGATTGTTTTTTCAATAGGCCGTACGGGAACATAGGAATACACAGCATCATGACACTGGCATTGAATCAACACACTGTTGGGCTACGAATGTCGGGCCACCGGGCCGGACAAAAACTTGAATCACTGATTGGGAACACGCCATTATTGGGTTTTTCGCGCATTACCGCCCATCTACCAGAAGATGTGCAGATTTTTGCCAAAGCGGAATGGCATAATCCGGGGGGTAGTGTTAAAGATCGGGCCGCGCTCAATATCATTCTAAGTGCCGAACGCGATGGGCTTTTGACCCCCAGCAAAACGATTCTGGATAGCACCAGCGGCAATACGGGTATTGCTTATGCCATGATCGGTGCAGCGCGTGGCTATCGGGTCATGTTATTTATGCCCGCTAATGTCAGCCCCGAACGCCTGCAAATTCTACAGGCATACGGGGTGGACTTGGTGCTGACCGACCCGCTGGAAGGCTCGGACGGTGCGATTACCGCCGTGCGTGAACTGGCCGCCGCCGAACCGGAAACCTATTTTTACGCCAACCAATATAACAATCCGGCCAATTGGGAGGCCCATTATCACACCACTGCTGTGGAAATTTGGGAACAGACCGATGGGCAGATCACTCATTTTCTGGCTGGACTCGGTACGACGGGAACATTTACCGGAACAGTGCGCCGCCTAAAGGAGTTGAATCCTGACATCCAAGCCATTTCCATCCAACCTGATTCGCCCTTTAACGGTCTGGAGGGCTTGAAACATATCCCTACTGCTATTCGCCCCGGCATCTATGATGAAGATTTGGCAGATGCGAACTTGGAAATCAGCACCGAAGCAACCTATGTAATGGCACGTCGCTTGGCACGCGAAGAGGGTTATCTGGTTGGCATCAGTTCTGCCGCCGCCATGTTGGGAGCCTTGCAGGTTGCTGAAGCAGTCGCGGAACGTGGCGAATCTGCCGTAATCGTGACGGTATTTCCCGACAATGCCTATAAATATCTCAGCGAATCATTTTGGACGGAAGGATAAACCGACGTGGAGTTGGTCATTTCAACAGAATTACATGACCGCCTTACCCATCATCTGGAAAATACCTTCCCCAATGAGGGCGGTGGTTTTTTGGTCGGGCATATTAAGGGTGATACCCGACAGGTCACAGAGGTGCATCTAGTCGAAAACACCTTTGCCTCTGAAGAGCAATTTCATCGCTATCTCGCTGAGGCGGGTGCATTTCAGCGGATTGAAGATGAGGCCGATGCGCGGGGGTTATCGTTATTGGGCTATTTCCATTCCCATCCCGATCATCCCGCCATTCCATCGGAATTTGACCGGACACACGCATGGCCCTATTTCGCCTATTTGATTGTTTCGGTGCGGGGTGGCAAACGAGCCGAATCGCGCCTATGGGAACTCGCCGCCAACCGTGAGTCATTTATTGAAGGTCAGTTAAGTTTTAGTCAAGCAGTATTTGAGGAGAAGTCTGTCAATGGCAACCATTAAAATCCCCACCCCCTTACGTGCCTATACGGGTGGGAATGCCGAAGTGAATGTAACAGGGGCAACGGTCAGCGCAATTCTCAGTGATTTGACCACCCAGTTTCCCGATTTGCGTCCGCATTTGTATAACGGAGATGAATTGCGGAATTTCGTCAATATTTTTATTGGCGATGAAGATGTGCGGTTTCGGAGTGGCTTGGACACAGAAGTCGAGCCGGGGGATAAATTACGCATTATCCCCAGTATTGCTGGCGGAAGATAGGAATCTAATTTATTAGGGAGTGGTGGGGATATGATTCGTAAAGTTGACCACAGTGCCTTGCGTACCAATCAGGCATTCATCATCGGACTTTTACTGTTAGCTTTTGTATTGGGTACATGGGTGTTGGTAGCTTTTGTCTCGGCGGTCATGATTATCGGCACAATTTTTCCACAGGCCGGATTGTTTAAACGCTTCTATCAGCATATATTAAAACCGCGCGGTTGGGTTAAACCTGACGTGATTGAGGATAACCCCGAACCGCATCTCTTTGCACAAGGTTTGGGTGGGGTATTTTTGGCGATTGCCAGTGCTGCTCTGCTTGCTGATGTTGCCATAGTTGGTTGGGCACTGGTGTTTATGGTGATTGGGCTGGCGGCCCTGAATCTTTTTGCGGGCTTTTGCGCGGGCTGTTTTATCTACTACCAACTGAGCAAGCGCGGCATCCCCGGTTTCAAAGTCCAACCCATCAATCGGCCTGCCTAAAAGGGAAACGAAATGCTGGAACGACTCATCACCCTAACGGCCCTGATTACTTTGGGCTTCGCACTGTATCATGTCTGGAAATGGTGGGGCTTGCGACGGGCCACCCGCCTTGCCAATCATGATCCATTGTTATCGGCCTTCATCCCCGGCAAACCGGCCATACTCTATTTCACCGCTGATGGGTGTGTAGCGTGCAAAACGCAGCAGCAACCTGCCTTTAGCCGACTGCGCAGCCTGCCCGGTTATGAAGATGTGCAGATTATCCGGGTTGATGCCGACTATCAATTGGATGATGCCCAACGCTGGGGGGTGATGAGCCTACCCACGACCTATATCCTAGATTCGCAGGGACAGCCCAAAGCCGTTAATTATGGTGTGGCCTCTGCCGAAAAACTCCGCAAACAGATTCAAGAAGCAATTGCATAACAAGGATCATTCTCAATGGCTCTACCCACAACTGTGATCGCCCCATCCGAAGTCAGGCTCTCCCATGAGGAAGTGCTGCGTTACAGCCGCCACCTCATTATGCCAGAAGTGGGGATTGAGGGACAAAAGAAACTCAAAGCCGCCAGTATATTGTTGATTGGTACGGGGGGCCTTGGTAGCCCTACCAGCATGTATCTCGCCGCCGCTGGTATCGGCACCATTGGCTTGGTGGATTACGATGTCGTGGATTTCACCAATTTGCAGCGTCAGATCATTCACGGCACCAAAGACATTGGGCGCTCCAAGTTGGAATCGGCAGAAGAAACATTGGCCGACCTGAACCCCTTTGTCAAATTGGTCAAATATAACGTGCCCCTCACCAGCGACAACGCGCTCGACATCATCAAAGATTACGACATCGTGATTGATGGCACAGATAATTTCCCGACACGCTATCTGGTCAACGATGCTTGCGTGATGTTGGGAAAAATTAACGTCTATGGCAGCATTTTCCGCTTCGAGGGGCAGGTATCGGTATTTGGACATGAGGATGGCCCGTGCTACCGCTGCTTATTCCCCGAACCCCCACCCCCCGGCCTTGTGCCAAGTTGCGCGGAAGGCGGTGTTTTGGGGATTTTGCCGGGGACCATCGGCACATTGCAGGCTACCGAAGCTATTAAGCTGATTTTGGGCATTGGGCAGCCATTGGTCGGACGGCTCTTGCTCTATGATGCGCTGGCGATGACCTTTGATACTATGAAAATCCGCAAGAACCCCAACTGCCCGGTGTGCAGCGAACATCCCACTCTCACTGAACTGATTGATTATGAACAGTTCTGCGGTGTCCCCGCCCATGATCGCAGCAGTTTTGACAATGGCACGGATGTCAAACCCATCCCGGCAGTTGGTGTAAAAGCCCTCAAGGAACGGGTGGCAAGTGGTGAGAAGTTGATCATTTTGGATGTGCGCGAGCCACATGAGTGGGCCATCAGCAAAATTGAGGGGTCGGTATTTATCCCCAAAGGTGAGGTCATGAACCACTTAAATGAACTCCCGCGCGATGAAACCTTGATGGTGCTTTGCCGCACCGGAGTTCGCAGTGGCGATGTGGTGCGCTGGTTACAAGACGCTGGTTTTACCAACGCGATTAACGTCTCCGGTGGCATCAATGCGTGGGCCAAACAGATAGACCAATCCCTGCCCGTCTATTGATGATGCTTTGATATTTTTCGCTTACACCCAAAAAGCGTGATTTCTGTATAATTATGGAAATGCGCTTTTTTCATTTTTGAAGTAAATGTGTGGGGATAAACAGAGTGGCGATTCACAACATGAAACCCGCTGAACTTAAACGCCGCTTGGATGCGGGTGAAGCTATTGTGGTTATTGATGTGCGGCAGGGCTGGGAACTAGAAATTTCCAAACTGGATTTTGCCAAACAGATTATTTTGACCGATCTACCTTTACATGCCGATGAAATTCCACAGGATAGAGTGGTGGTTTTTGTGTGTCGCAGTGGAGGTCGAAGTATGCAAGCTGCTGAATTTTTGGCGGTGCAAGGCTGGCCCGAAGAAAACCTATTTAATCTCGATGGCGGCATTTTACGTTGGGCGCAGGATGTTGACCCTAGTTTGCCCCGAATCTACTAACCTATGAACACAAAATCTTGGTACTATGTGCTGTTGTTGATAGGCCTGTTGGGGTTCGGGATGACCGCCTGCGAAGAAGATGCGACGCCAACCCCTACAGCGGACGTCGAAAATATCGAACCGCAAGCCGTTGCGATTAATCCCCCGCGTGTGTGGATTGACAGCCCTTTGACCAATGAAATGGTGGTATTGGGGGCGTCGCCCATTGAAATTGTTGCCCATGCCGCTTCATTGACAGGCAGTGCCCTTCTCAGTGTGCGCGACGCGAATGGAGGCTTGCTGACCACTGTGGATTTGGGCAGTCCTCAAGAAGTTGAAGCAACGGCGGGCGCCTTAGCGCGGTATGAGGGCGAATGGCTGCCAGTTCAACAAGAAGGGGGGACAACCGATGAAGCTGGATTGGTTATTTATGAACTGACAGTGGAAGTGAGCGGGGTGGTGTCTGCGCCAGTGTTTGTGTATGCCCTCCAAGCGACCCCAACACCGACCCTTACCCCAACGGCAACCGCGACTTCGACAGCAACCGCTTCACCAACTCCTACTGCCACCCCGACGGCGACCTTCACGCTTACTGCCACACGGACTCCAACGGCAACCCATACCTTTACTGCAACAGCTACTGGCACGGCGACATTTACGACGACGCCAAGTTTAACGGCTTCTCCCACTCGCACTGCCTCGCCAACGCCGACCATCACTAGTAGCCCATCGCCAACCGGTACAGGCACGGCGACCCCGGTCATTGTATTTGACGCCAAAGAGCCGCTTCCCTGTCAGATCGGAGCGATTCGCGGACGTGAGGTGATCGCACGGGTTGGGCCGGGGGATAATCGCGGGCCACTTGAGGTGCTCGACTTTGGTGACCTTTACTTAGTGACCGGGAAAAATGATACCGTTGGTGAAAATTGGTGGCAGATTAGTATCACGGGTGCTCCACAAGCATGGGCCAAGGATGCTGACGTGAATGAGTTTGGCGGCTGTGGCAACGTCCCAACGGTTGATGCACCCGGCATTACTCGACCCACTGGGCCGCGTCCTACCGGCCCAACCAATACTCCCGTACCGGGGGCGACACCCGGCCCTGTTATCCACTATTTCTATGCGGATTACTATGAACTTCCGGCACTGGTTGATGACGTCTATGTCTATTGCACCAATATCTATTGGAGTGTCGAATACGTGGACGCCGTTTATCTGTATTCTTCGTATGATGAAACTACCGAAGGCGTAGTCGGTGTGGATAGTCGTCAGGTATGCCCCGATGTAGCCAATGGCACCACGATTTACTTTACCTTGACGATTTACAAAGCTGGGGTAGCAGTGGACGATCAAACCATCGGGATAACCTATCAAGACCCGTTTCTCAGTAACTAAGGGATTGACGCAAATAAAAATGGCGGCTCACCTGATGGAAAGCCGTCATTTTTATTCTATAGAACTGAACCTACGATAATCAGCTTTTAGGCTCTTCTTTCTTAGGTTCTTCTTTTTTCACTTCTTCAGGCGGTGGTGGAGGATTCAATTTGTCACGCATCGCCTGTTCATTTGCCACTAACGAGAGGCGCTCTGTCAGCCCCACCATGCTGAATAATTTGCGATAGTGGGACGACAAGCCATAGGCAAATACACGGCGTCCGGCCCGATTTGCATCTTCAACCAGACTAATCACCAAACCGATTCCAGCGCTGTTGAGGTAATCACTGGTTTCAAAGTTCATCGCCACAATCTCGACCTTACTTACCGAGAGTTGATTATAGGCCGCATATGCCGATTCGCGTGTTTGGGCAATCACATCACGCGGAAAATCCAAAAAACCTATCTTGCCATCCTGTCGAAACTGTACATCCTTAGCCATTGATTTATCAGTCCCCCTTTAGTCAGCCTCATCAACCCATTCAGAAGCATCCGAAGTCGGTTCGGATTCCGACGGTTCGCCTTCTGTTTTACCCAGATAGATGGTCATTTTAACCAGATTACCCCCCTCCGGCAGACGGGTAATTTCTACTTCGTCCATCAAACTTTGGATGAAGAACAATCCCCACCCACGATCCGGTGCGCTGGTGCCGGGGGCAGGTAGTGGGTCTGGAATAGATTGCCGTCCGCGATCCTCAACGCGAATTTGCAGATGGCCGGGCGCGGCACTCAAAAGCACCGTGACTGCCGAGGAGCGGTCTTGCAAATTCCCATGTTCAATCGCATTCATGCAGGCTTCGGCCACCGCCGTCTTGAGGTCATCAATCCGGTCTTCGGTAAAGCCCATTTCGCGGGCAATCGCTTCGGCGGCGTTGCGGGCCACCTTCTCAAATCCTAAGGTGCTGGGTAAAAACAACTCAACGTTTTGCCTCGGCATTGAATAGTTCTCCGTCCCTGTCGAGAAATCGAGATGATGAAAAATTGAGGGTTTCTTGGCTGGCTCGCCTTCTGCAATTAGCGTCCGAGAATCATCCTCGTCAAGTAGTTCTTTTCCATTGGGAAAATCAGGGCTATTGGATAATCTTGACCCCGGTGTTGCGGATAGGGCGGGGCGCTCCACTTGTAGTGGTCGCAGTACCATCACCGTGATGTCGTCTTGGGCTACTTCTTTATCAAGATGCTTATCAACGGCCTCCACGATTTCTTTGAGAATGCCCTCAGCATTGGCGTCGTCGGCAATCTTGTTGAGCAGGTGTTCGAGGCGTTCAAAGCCAAAGAATTCACCCCGCCGATTCATCGCCTCAACGATACCATCGCTAAATAGCACCATCGCCCGACCCGGCTGAAGTTGCAATGATTTGGTGGTGTAATGGGTTTGCTGGCTCGACCCCAATGGGTACCCTCCCACATCCACAAAATCCCATACTCCATCTTCATCCCGTACATAGGGTTGAACCATGCCAGCGTTGGCGATGGTGAATTCGTAGCTATTGGGGTCGAAGAGTGCCGCAATCAAGGCGCTGTTCATCTGATTTTGCAACAAACGATCCAAGAGGCGCTCATTTAATGCGTTCAAAAGTTGACCGGGATAACGATGGCGGTTGATTTCATCACGCAGCGCGGTGGTGATGACCGCCATAATCAAAGCAGCAGGCATACCCTTACCGCTGACATCGCCGATGAAAATCCCTAGTTGGCGGTCTGGCAAGGGCAAAATCTGGAAATAGTCGCCGCTGACTTGACGGGCGGGTAGCGAGGTAAACGCAATCTCCAATTCGGGCAAGTTGGGTGGCTCGGTGGGCAGCAAGCTGGTTTGGATACCACGCGCGACCGTGAGTTCCTGCTCGATACGTTTTACTTCCATATCGTGCAGGCGTGCATTTTGCAGCGCGACGCTGGCCTGATCGGAAAACGCTTCGGCAAGTTCCACATCTTGGGCGGTAAAAGCATCTATTGTGCGCCCATTGACGTTCAAAACGCCTACAGAACGTTCAAATACTCGTAGGGGCAGACCCATCCATGATTGAATATCACTACCGGGCAGGGGTGTCCAGCGTTCATCATTCGCCGTGTTTTGGATGATGACCGGATGTCCACGCGCAATTACCTCGCGGGCGGCACGCGCTTCAGTCGCTAAAAAGGTCGTTTGGGCATGGGCTTCAGCATCGTCACCGCGATGGGTCGCCACTTCTAACAGGCCTCGGTCATTTAACAGCAGAATCGAAGCGCTGTAGAAGGGAATTAATTTTTGCAGTTCCGACAAAATCCGATCCAGCACGGTTTGCAGATCAAGTGATGAATTGAGGGCGCGTGAAACTTCCAACAGAGCACGGGCAGTACGTTGGGCGCTGGCCTCAGCCCGTCGGCGGCTGGTTTCACGGACAAGGCGGCGTACCCCGAAGAAGACTAGAATCGCAATTAGGATACTTGTGACAATTGCCATCACTGAAATAAGCTGAATATCGCCTGCCACCAAGTTGCTGGCTTCATCGGTGTCTTGACTCAGCATCAAGATAAACGAATAACCCCCTACCTGCACGGGTGCAATCGCCGCAATCCGTTCCGTTCCACTCGGGCTATACGTCCGCGAAACAGAATCCCCGCCAGCCAAAATGTTTTGTAAGATCGTGGCTGGAAAGGCTTCGCGCACGTCCGAAATGGTCTCGCCTTCGGTACGGGCTTGATACAGCAGCGTTCCTTCATTGTCCAAAACCCACAACTGACCTGATTCGGAATCCACAAACCCGTCAAGGCTGAGGTCTTGGCTAAAAATATTCTCAAGGTCAAGTTCATATACTAGATATTCGGTGTTACCCGTGCGGGCTTCAACCGGTGTTATAAGCAAATAATCGGGACGAGCCTGCCCTGCGCGAACGACCCGGTATATCTGGGTGGGTAACTCAATTACCCCTCCCTCTGCTGTCAGTTCAAGCAGTTCGGGGGGGATGGCAAATGGATATGCTTCACCTTGTTCAATAAGATCATTATATTGGGAAGGCCACGCATAACGTGGACGGCCCCGAAAATCATAGCGGGTGACACTATTTATTGTGTTTTGGCGTTCAGCCCGTTCGATATTTGCCTCAATTGCTGCAATGGCTTGCGGGGTTTGGCTTGTGCCAATCCCTTGAATCTCCGGTGAACTAGCAAGACTAATAATTTCAAAAGTAAGACTGTTAAAATAGGCTTCTGTTTGCTGGGCAACCGACGTGCTAATCTGTAATTGTTGAACTTTGAACTGGTCTAACACGGTGCGCCCGATCACACTCGAGGCGAACAGCGTTACCACGCCAATAAGTGCTACAATCAGCACCACACCCAATCCGGCAAGGATAGAAATTGGGAAACGCCGTTCCAAAATATCACTCCCTAAAAAATAAATAAAGACAGTGTTGATATAGGGGATTATAGCATATTTTCTCAATGCCACCTGTGGTCTAATGTGGTATACTTTGGGATAGATGTTTCAAACACATGGTAGAGAAGGATTGTTCAATGGCTGGTCTTGGTGCACCGGAATTGTTTTTGATTCTAATCGTGGTGCTGCTTCTGTTTGGCGTCGGGCGGGTGTCACGGGTTGGCGGCGAACTCGGTTCAGCCATTCGTGAATTCCGTAAGGGCCTGCAAGGAAACGAAGAAGACAAAGACTCTAAAAATACGCAAACTCCTCACCAATAGTACCGCTTGATATAGCTGATGTTGGTTGAATCAAAAGCTCTGAACGACTAACTTATAATCCCGTTGTTCAGGGCTTTTCGGTTACGTATCCTGTTCATTATGTTGGATTAAAATTGCCTTGACCACCCAAACAAGCCGTATTCCCCTGCTCTATTCGCACCACCATCAAGAACACGCCCCAATACTCGAAACACATCATGCCAAAATCCTAAATTATCCAGAAGTGCCACGTCGCGCCGAGATTATTCGGGGACATTTGTTGGCAACAGGTTTGATGCAGCCAATCATAGTAGAAACCTCTATGTCAAAGTCTGACATCTGCCAAACCCTTGATGCGGGCATGGTGGATTATTTGGAAGCCATCTCCCGCGACATGGCAACTTTGACAACGGAGAGCCTATCCTCATTTTATTCGCTGCAAGACACTGACCCGGCCCATTTTTATCGCTACCCGTCGGTTTTTCCGCAGCGTGACCGCATTTACCATTCGCATCAAAGCCTGATGGGACTGCACGGCTATTATTGTTTTGATAAAGATGCCCCTGTTGGTAAAGGTACATGGGAGGCCGCTCTTTATTCTGCCACGATTGCCCATCAGGGCGCTGGAATGATTTTGGAGGGGTATCCGCTAGTCTATTCCCTATGCCGTCCTCCCGGCCATCATGCCAGCCGCGATTTGATGGGTGGTTATTGTTATTTCAACAATGCCGCTATCGCCACCACCCGCCTGCTCGAAAAAGGGACGGTGGCAATCATTGACATTGACTATCATCATGGTAATGGCACACAGGAAATTTTCTGGAACGAGCCACGTGTCTTGTTTACGTCCATCCACGCCCATCCTGATGGTGAATACCCCTATTTCACGGGTTATGCCGAAGAAACAGGCAGCCCGACTGCACCCAATACGAATCTTAATTTTCCGCTGCACGCCGGAGCGACAGAGGTCATATTTTTAGCTGCGCTGGATAAGTTATTGGCAGAGGTGCGGGCGTTTAATCCAGCTTCGATTGTGGTATCACTTGGTTTTGATGCCTTTGAGCAAGACCCGCTTGGCACATTCAAGTTGAAAGTGGAGAGCTACTTCAAGATCGCCCAAAAAATTACCGCCCTACAGCTACCAACATTACTGGTACAAGAGGGTGGCTATGCAGTGGATATGTTAGGTATACTGGCCGAGCAGTTTGTTAATGGGATGCGGTCACTTTGACGTTTTGACGAACGGCGGCAAGTTCGGCAATGGTGTTAATCAGCCGTTCGTAGGGCCAGCCGCCTGCTTGAGCCTGCAAGCATAAATCGCTATACCCCGGATTTAACCCGGGCAATGGATTGACCTCCAAAATATAGGGCTGATGGTTACGAGTGGCATCCAAACGAAAATCCACCCGTGCCACATCCCGGCAGCCTGTTACGCGGAATACCGCCGCCGCCAATTTTTTCAAGTGTTCCTCTTGGGCAGGTTCAAGTGGTGCGGGACAAAAATAGTGGTAATCATCGGCCAATTCAACCTTCATGCGGTTGGTGTAAATATCAACCCCTTCATCCTGATAGGCTGAAAACTCGACTTCCAAGATGGGCAAAAATTCGAGACCTTCCAATAATTCATCCGGTAGCTCTCGCTCGCTGATTTTGCGGGCTGTCGTTGGTGTGACATTGCCCACCATACCGACCATAACCTCACGCCCCTGCACATAATGTTCGACCAGAATGGGTTGGTTGTAACGGGCGATTTGTTTGGCGACCTGTGAGCGTAGTTCGGTGACTGTCCGCACAATACTTTCCGGGCTAACCCCCATACTTGTCCCTTCCCGGCTTGGTTTGACAAACAGGGGAAACGCCAGTTCATCACCTTTTAGCAAATCGGCATCAATCGGCTCATCAGCGCTTTCAAACACCTGAAATTCCGGTGTGGGCAAGCCGTGATAATGCAGCACGCGCTTGGTCATAGGCTTATCCAGCGCCAACGCCAATGTCAGCACTTTGCTTCCAGTATACGGCAGACGTAGCATTTCCAATACCGCTGGGATTTGTGCCTCACGCCCATCCCCAAAGTGGCTTTCGGCAATATTGAAACACAGGTCAGGTTGATACGCCTGCAATTTCTCCACAAGACTATAGGGCGGCAAAATATTGGCCTCGAAAAATTCGGCTTGGTGCCCGCCAGATTCGAGGGCTGCGATAATGGCGTTAATGGTTTTAGGGCTGTCGAGATCGTCCCATTGGTCAGGCGTCATACCTTTCCACGTAGGCGCATTTTTCTTGAGATTGGCAAGCACCGCAATACGCATGGTCTGTTGTTTGTTCCTCGGTTGTTTTAAAGAATGAGGGTAATCCAGAGGGGCGGGTGTCCACCCCTCTACTGATTTTTATTCGTGGTGTCCGTTGCTGGAACCATTTCCGTTGTGATGGCCGTTGCCATTATGCCCACTCGAGTTTTCAGGTTTATGAAGCAGGACTTCGGTGTGACCATTACCATTATGGTGACCGTTGCCGTTATGTCCATTTCCATTTCCGTTACCAGAAGTCTGGGTGTCCCGCTGAATGGGGATGGGCAGGTGCATCAAGGGTGATTCTTCACCAACACCATAGGGTTTCCACTTGGCCTCGTCGCTGTTGAGACGATGTTGCACCCCGCCGCGACTATGTAGTTCGTCAAACCCTTCCGGCTTGATAGCAAGTGAACGCCCTTCCAGCAGGTCAATCACCCCACCCTGACCCGGTTCAGGCCGTTCGGGGGCAAAACGATCCAGATGGTCAATCATATGTGGGTCGTAATCATCCGGCTCCACATAGGTTGTGATGTAGCCCTCATAATTGCGTAGCACCACCTTACCGGGGGCTTGGCTAATCATGTATTGGGGCATCACGGGAATCTTACCACCGCCGCCGGGAGCATCTACCACATAGGTCGGAATAGCATAACCGCTGGTGTGGCCGCGCAACCCTTCAATGACCTCAACACCTTTTGCGACAGTAGTGCGGAAATGTCCCGCGCCCTTGACCAAATCGCATTGATAAAGGTAGTAGGGACGGACACGATTGCGTACCAGCTTATGTACTAATTCGCGCTGAATGTTCACACTGTCATTGATACCCGCCAGCAGCACACTTTGATTGCCCAACGGAATCCCCGCATCAGCCAACTTTGCCAGTGCTAGACTGAGTTCCGGCGTAATCTCTTTGGGATGGTTGATATGCACGTTCATCCACAAGGGATGGAACTGGCGCAGCATCACCGTAAATTCTTCGGTGATACGCATTGGCAGAAAGATCGGCACGCGCGTACCAATGCGAATGATCTCAATATGTTCGATTTCGCGCAGACTTGCCAAGATATGTTCCAGCGTTTTTGGCGCAAGGGTCAGCGGGTCGCCCCCACTGAGCAGCACGTCGCGTACCTGTGGCGTATTGCGCAGATATTCCAACTGCATCTCAAATTCAGTTTTGCTGAACGTGGCGTGTGAATCGCCTACGATGCGGCTGCGGGTGCAATAGCGGCAGTAGCTGGCACATTGAGTGGTCAGCAGCATCAACACACGGTCAGGATAGCGATGCACCAGCCCCGGCACAGGACTATGTTTATCCTCCGCCAAGCTGTCTTCCATCATGCCCTCAAAGGCTTGTAGTTCACGTCCCAATGGGATGACCTGTCGCCGAATCGGGCAAAAAGGGTCATCGGGGTCAATCAAACTGGCAAAATAGGGCGTGACATCTACCCGAAATTTATCTTCCGCCGACAGCCCTTCAATTTCTTCGGGTGTCAGGTGGATAATTTGGGCAAGCTCTTCTAGCGTGTTGAGCCGATGGGCCAGTTGCCAGCGCCAGTCAGACCATTTTTCATTTGGGATGTCTGCCCAAATGGAAGGCCGAGGGGTTTGTTTGGGTTGTGTGTGTCGCGTTGGTTCTAATGTTGAAAGCGGAGTAGGAAGTGTTTGCCTGACCCATTGGTCGGGAGGTTCGGGTGGCTCTGAAAGCTCTTCAGTTTCCTTGACTTGCAGCATTGCGTTATTACTCCAATTAAATAGCCGAACAATGTCGGCTAAGGGTGTACAAGGGTAAAGCACGATTAACCATATAAAATTATAGTACGTTTTTTCACCAGTGGAACTACCAATTTTTAGGTGTTTTACCTATTGCGGTCTGACCTCAAAAGTTCCCCCATAGATGACTGTTCCGCCCTGTGCATCCCGCAGTTGTTCAAAGCCACCATCCGGCAGCTTTCGATACACGGTCACGGCCCAAATATAACGGGTTGGTGGCATGTCACGCGGGATATCGAATTCGTGATAATCCTGCACGACCTCATCTTTGACCCAGCGTGACGTGGCGTACATGCCGATGACCGGGGATTGAATATCCTGTGACCAGACCGTTTGCCAATCCTGCGTCAAAATATGCAGCGAGATCGAATAATCCGTATCCAAATCCGCCAGCGCCTGCCATGTCAAGATAATTGGCGCGAACTGCCCCGCCTCATACACGGTATCCTCTACCTTATATCCCACCAATGCCAGTTGCGGTTGCCCATCCGGGGTAAAGAATTGTGTCCCCAATGGAGTGATGTCCGCCGGCATGGCGAAATTCGGTTCACGCCCCAAGCAAACCAGTGCCCCCACATTGGTCGGATGCCATGTTTCATCTACCGGGATATGCCGCGCCACACAGATATTGCGGTCAGTATCGGCATATTGGCTGAGTTTTTGCACCGGATAGACCAATTCCAAATCAGGCCGCACATCTTCGACTTTTTGGTAATACCACAAAATCGTCACCTGCTCCCAGTCACTTAGCACAACCGCATTGGGGGGCAGATTTTCCATCTCACTCGCCAGCCGATCCCCCATATCCCCAACTTTGAGGGTATCGCGCCATAAATCCAGCGGCTTGCCATAAATCGCTTCTTCACGCCGTTCAGGATAAGCATCCCATAATTGCCAGACGGGGATTAAGATGAGCGCTATCCCCCCCATGATAAATTGCGGTAAAAGCCGTCGGAAACCCAACCCTGACGCAGATTGGCCTTGCCCTATTTTTTGCTCTACCCATCCTAAAATCGCTTTTAAGCCATAGGCATAGGCGTAAATCATAATGATGAACGAAGGGGGATAATAAGTGAACGGGCGTACATTATCCCGATAATTAGCTGAAAGCAGGGCTTGCAGTGCAAAACTGATGCCCAAAAAGAGTGCCCCACCCGGCAATCGGCGTATCATCATGAGCAGGCCCAAGAGAGCCGTTATCAAGATGGGGAATGGGTAATCATCCAGCAGAAAGCGTCCATATTTGCCCAACTCGTCCAAAAACCCTTCTAGCACAAAGGCGTTTTTGGCAGTATGCCGATCCATCATCCAGTCCATCCATTCACTTACCGTGTTTGGCTGCCATTCACTAGGGGCAAGATGACGCGCTTGCATGACGGGCAGAAAAATTGGGTAAACCAGCAGAGGCGGCAGCAGCACCAACCCGATGCAGATCAGGGTACGTCGCCAATTTTTGACAACCGCCTGCCGTTCATAAAACAACACCAGCGGAGCAAGGCCAAAGGCAAACAGCAGCATGGTGCGGTGATGCAAAAAACTGATGCCATAGGCCAATGAAAGCACATACAGCAGCTTATCGCCATTGGGTTTTTCGCGCTCTGCCGCCCACCATAATGCCAACCCGACCACTATGGCTACAAAAATGGTGTTAAAGGCATATTTGTCGGCAATCACCGCCTGCTGCCAAAAAGTAGCCCCTAGACCGAGGGTCAGCCCCGCGATGACCGCCACCAGCCGCGATTCGTGTAGCCTATAAACAAATGCCGTTACAATTGCACAAGAGAACGCCCCTGAAACCGCTGCCAGCAGATTCATCCGCCACGCCACCGTGCCAATCGGAATAATTTTTGACCATACATACCCCATCAACACATACAAGGGATGTCCGGTAGGATGGGTCAGCGCCAAAATCGGGCCAGCATATTGCATTTCTCCCGCATCCCCCCCCACCGTTCCCGGCAGCAGGGTACGAATATAAATAGCCAGCAATCCAATAAATACCACTATTACCATGAGCCAGCGATTCTGAAAAAAACGATTTGCAAATGTCACAGATCGAACCTTCATCTCAATTCACTACTATTTTCTGAACGTGCAAATGCTACCGCACTCACCCTTACCCGACGAGTCTGGATTCCTCAGCGGTCAATTGAAGTCAGGTAGGGGTGCAACAAACGCAGGGCAACTAACCTTGTTTCTAGGACAAGTGTCATTAAACTTGCACCTATTTGGCGGGTGGGAAACTTTTGTGAGGGCTTAAACTGGCATTGATACGATCTTTGTATCCTTCTTTCGGGCATTCGTCCCGTTTAGCCTTAACGTTATTGTTGGTTGTTTATAGTCTTCTCGTTGGCATGTACAGCTTCAACACCCCCTTATTTGAAGCGCCCGATGCCTATTATCATTTCGCTGTAATTGAGCATATAGCCCGAACAGGTGAACGACCTCCTCGTGAACAGCCTACTTTGTCAGATGCGTGGCAGCAAGCGACCTATCATGCCCCTCTCTACTACTTTATAGCGGCGGCTTTGGTCGCCCCGGTAGATACGAGCGATTTTCCGTTGGAATTTCGGCGTAACTGGCATGGGCAAATCGGGGAGCCGCACACCCGCGATAATCACAATTTTGTGGCCTATGTCCCAACGGATTGGCACAAAACCGCGTTGGCGGTGCGAATTGTACAATTTTTCAGTATGGTCTTAGGTGGGCTGACCCTTATCAGCATCTATATTTTGGCGCGTGGTATCACAGCTACCAAACCGGGAATTGCCTTGTTAGCTGTTTTGATCGTGATGCTCAATCCTCAGTTTATTTACATGAGCGGGATGGTTAACAACGATAATCTGGTGACGACGCTCACCATCGCGGCAATGGCTTTGCTCATTTGGATTATTCGTCATCGGGCGACTTGGCGTTCGGTAGGACTGCTTTCCCTCCTACTCGCAATGAACGCCCTTGCCAAAGCTAGTGGTATGCTGCTCTATCCGGTGATTGTATTGGGCCTTGTATATGTGGGGTGGCGCGATAAGTGGCGATGGCGACAGTGGTTGGGATATGCCACACTCGGCTTTGTGTTATGGGCGACTATCGCCAGTTGGTGGTACATCCAAAATCTGAGTGAAGGCGCAGAAGTGACTAATATTGACCGGATGATCGCAGTCGTGGGAGGGCGGTCTGGCCCGATTGACATTTGGGCCGATTTTCGTGGCCTCTATTATTCGTTTTGGGGTCTATTTGGCTGGTACAATATTATCGCTCCAATGGATTTTTATCGCTGGACGTTGATCCTGATGGGATTTGCTGGAATTGGATTACTGATCGGCAGTTTTCGCACCCTACGTCACATCCTGCCAACCCGCGATAATTCGGTAATCGTTGGATTGCTGCTGGTTCAAGCCTTCATTATCATCGTCAGTTGGTACGATTATGTGCATCGTGTCGTGTCTGGGCAGGGTCGCTTGTGGTTTCCCTTGTTGGGAGGTTTGGCCTGTGCAATGGCCTATGGCTTAAAGGTATGGCGTCCAAAATGGCTGGCTGTTCCATTGCTAGGTGGCATGGCCGCTGCAACCATTGGCTTCCCTGCTCTGCTAATTGCCCCCACCTTTGCCACACCCTCTCAAGTTCCGATTGACGAATGGACACCTCCCACTAATGCTGCCTCATTTTGGGTACGCGAACCGTGGGAAGATCAGGCTTGTTTGCGCCTATGGGTCAGCCCGCCGGAATGGAATCAGTCGGAAAAGGTCGTGCGCCTCAACATTGCATGGGAAACGCGGTGTCCAGTCAGTGGTTATTGGAGTCAATTTCTGCACCTGACTGACCCTGCGCTTGAAACCTGCCAACCCGGTGATACCCGCCACATTTTGGCCCAATATGATTCGATGCCTGCGGGAGGTAATTTACCCCTACCTGCTTTCCAAGTCGGCTATGTTGTCGAGGATACTGTTTCTTTAGACGTACCAGATACGCTAGACTTATCACACCAGTGGGTTTTGCAAACAGGTTTATATGATGCCTCTGGTACGTTTATCCGTACTGTCATTGAATCAGATACGGCTCATCCGGCGATTACAGTAAATCAGTGTGCTGCCAACGCTGTCAACATCCGAATGGAGTAAATTGGTTGAAAATTCCTCGTAATAAATGGTCATTGGCTTTTGCTGTCGGGATGATTGTCTTAAGCCTTATCGCTATTCGACAGTTTGCCCAACCAGATTCATCCAACCAACCAGCCAAGCATTATCCTGATGAACCCGTGCCCACTTATCCTGCCGTGTCGGATTTAGCACCCAACGCGGTGGATTTAAATAATCCGAAAACCTTCTCTTCGCTGACCTATGGCATCCACACCTTTTTTTGGTGGGATCAAACCTATCGGTTGTTTGGATTAGACCAGATCAATATCATGCAGTTTTCACATATCAAACAAAGTTTCGCATGGGCCGATATTGAACCCGAACGCCGTGATGTGCCGACTGATGACCCCACACGATATGTATGGTCACAAGTTGATGGGATGATGGCAGATATTGAATCCAAAGGAGTCCGGGTAATCGCCCGTCTTGACCATCCTCCTGCTTGGTCGGTAAAGCCGGACGCTGGGTATAACGAGCCACCGTTTGATGTAACCCGCTTCGCTGAATTTTGTGGTGCGCTGGCCCAACGTTATAAGGGTCGTATTGACGCCTATCAGGTCTGGAATGAGCCGAATCTTACCCGCGAATGGGCCGGACATGTCCCTAGCCCTACCGGGTATGTAAAACTTTTGGCGGCCTGCTCGACTGCTATCCGTGCCGCTGACCCCGACGCCATCATTATTTCGGCGGGGCTTTCCCCCACTGCCACCCGCGATATGACGGCGATGCCCCACATGGAATTTCTATGGAAGATGTACGAGGCAGGCGCGAGTCCCTATTTTGATGTATTAGGGGTTCATGCCCCCGGTTGGAAGTTCGCACCTGAAGTTGGGCCGGATGTCCCACTTGCCGAAAATTACTACGAATGGCAGCGCTTCCGCCACGTCGAGGACATGCGAGCCATCATGGTTGCCAATGGAGATGCCACAAAACAGATCGCTATTACGGAAACAGGCTGGACCATTGACCAGCGTGAAGGCTCAATCTACAGCCATTTTGGGGTGACACCAGAAGAACAGGGGGATTATTTGCGCCGAGCCTATGCTTATGCCGCCGAAAATTGGCGTCCGTGGTTAGGTCTCATGACCACGATTTATTACCCCAATGTCGCGTGGACATCGGAAAACGAGGAATATTATTGGGCGATTGGTACAGTGGCCCCGATGCCTTATGGCATGGATGGGCGTCCGGCGTGGCCTGCATTGGTACAGATGGAAAAAATCTCCACCAATCCGGATTATGCCCATCCTGCCCGTGACGAATCCCTGAACCCGATAGACGGTGACAATTAAGTCGTGATATGGGCGTGGAAAGCCGTGTTAAATTCGGAGGGCTTTTCCAAATAAGGGGCATGACCACAGTCTTCAATGACCACTTCTTGATAAGTTCCACCTGCCGCTGCATATTTTTGCAATACGTCGCGGGTTTGGGTCAGCATCGGTTGAGGTGGAAATACGTCCTTTCCGGGCCAACCGGGGATTAATCCCAACGACCCCAAACGCCCTACATCCGCTGCTGCCGCATCCGAGACGGTCAAATCCTGAGCGCCGCGAATCCACAGCACTCTGGGCTTATGCACCATCTCAAGCAACTTAGGCAGGATATTCTGGTTATATTTTGGCGACAGAGCGTTATTCACTCCCATCACCCCCGGTGCGAGATGCGGCCATGCCGAAGCCGGAACGGAATCTCCCGGATAATCTTGTTGGCCCATATGCGTTGAAAGCGTTGCTGAAAGGATGTCTTCTTCGCGGGCCGGAACGAAGGGTGGCTTAAATACCAGATTTCGCAGGGCGTTACGTGGGGCAAACATGCTACCCGTGCCGCGTTCCCCTGTCGTCAGCAATCGGCCAAATTCGGGATTAATCAACCCCGCCCCTGATCCAGCAAACTCGGCATTACACGGTGTCCCGGCAACATCTTTGGTACATCCAAATCCGTATGGCGATCCCGGCGCAACTTGCGTCACACTCAATAGGCGATCCGCATAGTCCGTCATAAAACGCCATACCACCGATCCACCCATCGAATGTCCGACCAGATGAACTTTCCGAATATTCAGGGTATCCAACAACGCAGCAAGGTCGTCGGCTAGGTCACCCAATCCACGTGTCGCATCAATCTTTTTGGCTGGGTCAGATTCACCATAACCGCGCTGATCGGGGGCGATGGCACGATAACCCGCTGGTAATGCCAACATCGTTTCTTCCCACCACGTTGCCGACGAAATATTGCCATGTACAAATAAGACAGGCGTGCCATTTTCTGGCCCACTCAACAACACCCGTGTCGTCAAGCGGCGGCTGGTAATGGTCTTGGCGGTAATCCCTGCTAAAGTTGGAATAGTCATGCGTCCTCTTTAGTCCTCCTCCACAAATTGGGTAATCGTATCCACGACGATTTTGGCGGAGTCGCCAAACAACATGGTGATATGGTTGCCGGGGATTTCGACATAGCGACAGTTTTTGATCGCCTGTACGGTTTCTTGGGCCTGTTCATAGGGCAAAACCGGGGGCGTCCCTTCCGGCCCATATGCACCAAGGGCATTCAGCAAAATGGCGGGTTTATCAATCCGAGATACATATTCACCATAGGGTTCTTCCAGAGCTTTATCGGTGGCTTCAAGGATACCCTCTTTATAGAGGCGAGATTGCACTGTGCCATCGGCGTTGGTTTGCACATCGGCGCGATAATAACTTTCGATAGTCGGGTCCCACCATCCATGAAAAGCCGGATTTTGTTTTATGATATTGATGTATTGATCCCACGACGCGAATACCCGCCCCATCCGATTGAGCGAGGGTTGAATCAGTTCACGCACACGCGGGTGTAGTTTTGCCGCACCATCAATGATGATCATTTTGCGGATGCGTTCGGGGTGATGGGCCGCAATATAGAGGGTCAGCAGTGCCCCAAATGAATGCCCCCCCATAATCACCTGCTGAATGCCTAAAAGTTCCAACAGCCCCAACACGTCGGCGGCATGGTCAGCCATTGAATAACCTGTTGCCGGTTTTTCGGTTTGCCCGCGCCCTCGCAGATCTAGCGCCAAAACCCGAAAACGAGGACTCAACCCCGCCTTAATTAACCCATCAAATTCATTGGCATTGGCCGTTAAACCCGGCAGCAACACAATTGTCGGATCATTTCCCTTGTGGTCAAGGTAATGCAAGACGATGTTGTTGACATGTCTAAAATGCTCCACGCTCAAAACCTCCCTGAAATTTTATTTTTACTGTTTGACATTCCTTTGGGCATACTCGTCTCGTAAAATCCGTTTCAGGGTTTTGCCTGCCACACTGCGCGGTAGAAATTCAACCACGACCACCTCACTCACTTTTTGATAGCGGGCCGCCACCCGTTCATTAATCCAATCGCGGAGTTCTTCAGAGGTGGTGGTCGCGTTATCACGCAGCATAATTGCCGCTAGTGGGGTTTCGCCCCATTTGTCATCGGGCACACCAAACACAGCGGCTTCACGCACCATCGGATGCTGCACGATAATTTCCTCAATATCACGTGGATACACATTGACCCCACCGGAGATAATCAGGTCTTTTTTGCGATCTACGAGATACAAAAATCCATCCGCATCCACATAACCCATATCACCTGTATACAGCCAGCCGTCCCGAATGGCATTAAAAGTCAAATCAGGCCGCTTATAATATCCCGGCATCAAAATTGGCCCTCGTCCCACAATCTCACCTACCTGCCCGATTGGGACTTCCTTGCCGTCTTCATCTAATATCTTCATTTCAAAGAAGGGTGGTGGAACTCCCACCGAATCCACCTTGGCCGGAACATCCTGTTTATCCAAAATCGTGACAAAACCTTCGGTCAAGCCATATAGTTCATAAAATATTCCCGGCAGACGACGGTTCAGTTCGTCTTTATGCTGGCGATGGAACGGCGCTCCTACTGAGCAAATCATTTGCACCGAGCGCATGGTGTCGGCATTGAAATTGGGTGAATTGAGCAGGGCGATAATCTGGGACGGAACCATCATCATATGGGTAACACCCTCGCGCTGGACATATTGAATTACTGTATCCACATCAAATTGGGGCAGCAGGATATAGGTCGCGCCCAAATACATCCAAGGCATGAAGGTCAAGAATGCACCGTTGAAGACGAGCGACCCTGAATGCAAAATTACACTTTCCGGTGTGATGCGATAGGCCGAAGCAAATAGGGTGCAGTACATCGAACGAATATAATGCGTGTGGATAATTCCTTTGGGCATCCCGGTCGTGCCACTGCTGTAAATGATGTTGTACTGATCGTGATCGCTTATTTCGATGTACGGCGGGTCGTCCTCACTGGCGGCTTCAACAAAATCCTGATAGGTTATCCAGCCCTCGGACGATAGGCTATCAGTCGAAATGTAACCACGTACAAACGTCAAGTCAGGCCGGATATTGTCTATTCCCTCAATCATGGTGTGGTTGGTCACCACCAACACCGTATCGGAATCATTCAGTAGGGTTATGAGACCTTCTTCACGTAGCAGAGGGCTTAGGGGGACAACCACTGCCCCAATCCGTGCCACCGCCCAATAGACATCCAGCAGTTCAAGGCAATTGGGGAGGATGGTAGCGATTTTGTCGCCTTTTTGGATGCCATAGCCCAATAACGCATTGGCAAGCCGATTGACGCGGCGATTGAATTCAAGATAGGTCAGACGATGATTTTCAAAAAGAACGGCGTTGTGGTGAGGGCGATAACGGGCATGTCCGGGGAGTAATGTGCCAATATTCATAACTTTCCCTATTTAATTTTTAAAGAAGAGTTGTGAGTGTTCCGCCCGAAAATCGCAACTAAATTTTTATCTTCTATTATTTTCGACCATAATTGGGCATTGAATTGATGCGACGGAACGATCTCATTTTATCCTGTTTCAGAAGGGCCTCCAACTTCACTATAAAACAAAAACCGCCCATATTAGGGCAGCGGAGTAAATTTTATTTAGACTGATGGTCAATTGTGGTGTGCCTGGAGAGATTCGAACTCCCGGCCTATTGTTCCGTAGACAATCGCTCTATCCACTGAGCTACAGGCACAATTACATTTTGTATAAATTATTATGCCGCAGGTCATTTCACATGTCAATTGTGGATTGAGTGACTGTTCTTCTCGTCCGCTTCATCTAAGCATTTCATGAGAAACAACCCAAGATGGAAGCGATCTTTCCGTAAATCCGCTACTATAAACATTGGGCAGGGTTAGGACGGAACATCAACGTGTTAAACAAAGTAGCCAACATGCACCACCACCCCCAACAAATAGGGCAATCCAAATGGTTGGTGCCATCACGGATAGATCAGCCAGAACTACTCGATAGTGGTATCGGCTCACAGTCAGATGTCCGTCAAAACTTGGCGGATCTTTGGCGGATTAATCGGCATCTCGGTGGGCTATCCTCTTTGAAACGCCATCTCTATCCTCGTTTGCGAAATTCTACTCACCGCCTCGTCTGTCTTGATATTGGCACGGGTTCAGCCCAAATCCCTTTAAAAATGGAGCAATGGGCCAAGCAACACGGCCTTGAATTGGAAATACTGGCCCTCGATTTTTCGGCACGAAATTTGAAAGTCGCCCGCGATCACGTTGTCTCGACCCCTTTATCCCAGATTTCACTCATTCAGGGGGATGCCCATTCTCTCCCATTCGCGCCGAACAGTGTAGATTATGTGATTTCTTCCCTATTTTTGCATCACTTCAGCCCTGAACAGGTGCTTGCCTTTTTGCGTTCAACTTTCCGTATAGCACGCAGGGGCCTCATCATGACGGATTTGACACGAGGCTGGCTACCCCTCCTAGCCTTCAAAATAATCCAGCCCCTTTTTGCCCGCAGCTATCTCACACGCCATGATGGGGCAGTTTCCATCCGGCGTGCTTATATCCCTACCGAGTTATTGTCCCTAGCCAAAACCGCTGATCTGCCGAATGCCGCTATTTCTGTGTATCCCAGCTGGCCGTGGCGTATGACATTGGTCGCCGAAAAACCATGAGCGCGACCTTCTTTGATGTCGCAATTGTTGGGGGTGGGTTGGCCGGGTCGAGTGCAGCGTTAATACTGGCGGCGGCAGGTTATCACGTCGGCTTATTTGAGGCCAAATGTTATCCTCATCATAAGGTCTGTGGTGAATTCCTTTCATCGGAGTGCATCCATTTGTTTAACCAATTGGGTGTCACCTCTCACATACAAGCGCTTTGCCCCATCTCTATTCGGACGGTACAAATTACTGCCCCAAATGGCACCACATGGACAAACCTACTCCCCAGTGAAGCATGGGGTCTCAGTCGTTATGCCCTTGATAAATTACTTGCCGACCATGCTCGTCAACAGGGCGTTGTGGTATATGAAAATTCCACCGTAACCAATGTTTCAGGCAGGCTATCCGCAAAATTTTGCCTCGAGATCCGATCCGCTTCCCATCTATCCACTTTTCAAGCAAGGGCAGTTATTGCCGCACATGGCAAACGCAGTAATTTGGATCGCGCCTTAAATCGGAGTTTTCTAAATAAGTCGCAGCCGTTTATGGGTCTAAAAAATCACTTTCATGGCCCACCCCTCGGTGACCAAATACGATTGTTTGTTTTCCCCGGCGGTTACTGCGGCATGTCGGAGGTGGAGGGTGGGCTTGCCAATGTTTGTTTGTTGGTACGTCAAGAGGTTTTTCGTCAAGCTGGGGGGACGATTGAACAGTTTATTGCGTGGATGTGCCAGCAAAATCCACTTCTTGGGCAATGGCTATCTCAGGCCACACCAGTACATGATCGCTGGTTGAGCATTGGTCAAGTGCCCTTCATTCGTAAGAACCTTGTCGAAAACGATATTTTGATGGCCGGGGATGCCGCAGGATTGATTACCCCAATCGCTGGCGACGGTA
The DNA here is from genome assembly GCA_013112715.1 of Chloroflexota bacterium. Classification (GTDB taxonomy): domain Bacteria; phylum Chloroflexota; class Anaerolineae; order Aggregatilineales; family J027; genus CFX10. Next base: position 130,694 of record JABFGB010000009.1, on the reverse strand, counting down.
TGGTGATGGCCCTACATGGTGGGATGTTGGCGGCGACCTATGTGGATAAAATGCTCCGGCAGCCTACTTTGGCAAAATCCTTATTAAAAGACTATGCACAGGATTGGCGACGGCAATTTGCCGACCAAATGCGTTTGGCACGGGCCTTGCAATCCATCATGCTGCACCCTTCGCTGCTCACACCCGGTCTACATTTCTTAAATAAATTCCCCGTTATGGGTGAACTGCTTGTGCGATACACCCGTGACAGCCATGTCCTTAAACAAAAGAGGGTTTCACCATGAATACACCGTTATCCTCACCATCCATCCTCTCTCTTGCGACGGGTGTTCCGGCTGCTCGGCACAGCCAACAAGAAATATTTGGCGAATTTGTTGATCTGCTTGGTCGTAAACTGGGCAAGCTAGACCCGCGCCGCGTCAGAGCCATGCAGGTAATTTTTGATCGGGCCGGGGTAGGATTTCGCCACAGCATTGTCCAACAGGGCTATTTTGCCAATGAGCGCTCCACTCAAACGCGCAATGATCTTTATATGGCCGAGGCAGTTCCACTGGGCGAGTCAATTATCCGCTGTGGATTGGCTCAAGCAGGCTATACGCCCGATGATATTGACGATCTCATTGTGGTCTCTTGCACAGGTTTTAACATCCCCGGCCTTGATTTATTATTGGCCGAACGGTTCGGGATGCGTCCCGACCTGCGCCGCACTTGTGTCTTGGGCATGGGTTGTTATGGGGCGTTCCCCGGTCTGTTACGGGCTACCGAAGCAGTTCTATCCCGTGCAGGTCGGCGTGTGCTCGTATTGGCAATCGAGTTGTGTTCGTTGCATCTTCAATTAGAAGACACCGCCGAAAATGTGGTCTCGTCCGCATTATTTTCGGATGGGGCGGCGATGGTATTGATTGGGGATGATACCGCTGGAGAGGGTCGTACAGTGAATGGCCCCCGTCTCGTTTGCTCGGCCACTCATTGCGACTATAAAACCCTAAAGCATATGTCATTTAATGTCACTGATCATGGCTTTCAGATGTATCTTTCCAGCTATGTGCCAGATTTGCTGGCGGCTCAAATTGATCCATTTGTGGATAATCTCTTGGCTCAACAGCATCTCACCCGGCGTGAAGTCCGATTTTGGGGGATTCATCCCGGCAGCACCAAAATTGTAGACTATGTGCAGGCCAAACTGGGCCTTTCTCATGAGCAGGTGACCTGCTCACACGAGGTACTATATCAATATGGCAATATGTCCTCCGCCACTATCCTGTTTGTCCTCGACCACATCCAGCGATGCAGCCAGCCCTCCCCCGGCGATTATGGCGTGCTCTTAGCCTTTGGCCCCGGTCTCACAATGGAAGGGCTATTGGTGCGTTGGTAAGTCGCACAAACACTCTATATCTTCATGCTTTGAACCTCTATAATAATCCCCTCTAAACCGTCTATAGATAGAGACAGGCCTTATTTTCATGTCTCAACTCAAACAAGAACCCCTTGCCGCCCGTATTCGCCCTCGTACCCTTGATGAATATATGGGTCAATCGCATTTAGTTGGCGCTGGCAAGCCTCTGCGTGTCGCCATCGAAACTCGTCACCTGTTCTCGATGATCTTTTGGGGGCCACCCGGCGTTGGCAAAACGACTTTGGCGCGGATTTATGCAACTGAAATTGGGGCGGATTTTTCAGAATTGTCGGCGGTCTCAGCGGGGAAGGCCGATGTGCGCGAGGTGGTTGAAGCAGCCGCACAGAACGGTCAACCCACCGTCCTGTTTTTAGATGAAATTCATCGCTTCAACAAAGCCCAGCAGGATTTTTTGCTGCCCTATGTTGAAACGGGCACCATTACCCTGATTGGCGCGACCACCGAGAATCCGAGTTTTGAGGTGATTGCCCCGTTGCTTTCGCGTTGCCGAGTTTTCACCCTGCGTGAACTAACCCCCGAAGAAATGCACGCCATTATCCAACGGGCTGTCGAACAATATAACTTAGACACGCCTGATACTCCTATTGACCTCGACGATGAAGCGCGGGAGTGGCTGGTTAGTATGGCAAATGGGGATGCACGACAAGGCATCACCTTGCTGGAAAACACCGCCAATCTCTATCACGAAGTCACCGTAGATACGCTCAAACGCACCCTGCAATCAGCCCATCTGCGTTTTGATAAAAAAGGCGAGGAGCATTACAACACCATCAGCGCCTTTATCAAAAGTATGCGTGCTAGCAATGTGGATGCCGCCCTTTATTATTTGGCTCGCATGGTAGACGCAGGCGAAGACCCCAAATTTATTGCTCGCCGTATGGTCATCTTCGCATCCGAAGATATTGGCATGGCCCAACCAACGGCCCTCGTGGTCGCCAACGAAGTCTTCCGCGCCGTTGAAACTATTGGCTATCCCGAATGTGCCATCAACCTTGCGCATGGGGTGGTGTATCTGGCCTCGGCGAAAAAAGACCGCAGTGCTTACGAAGCCTATTTTGCTGCGCTTGATGATGTGCAGCGCTTGGGCAACCAACCGATTCCCTTAAATTTACGCAACGCCCCGACTGGCCTGATGAAAGACCTCGGCTATGGCAAGGGCTACGAAGCCTATACCGATGCGGATTTGCTGCCGGATAAGTTGAAAGGCCGCCGCTACTACCACCCTCGTATCAAACGAGAGGATGCTTAAAGACTCATGACCTATTCCGCTGAAACACAAGTCCTTCACTTAAATGCCCAGCATCCTGAAGCCCATCTGATTAAACAAGCTGCCGAACGCATCCGCGCTGGTGGGTTAGTCGCCTTCCCCACCGAGACCGTCTATGGGCTTGGCGCGAATGGGTTTGATGCTGTGGCAGTCGAGCATATTTTTACTGCCAAAGCCCGCCCCACGTCCGACCCAATCATCCTCCATCTTTCATCCCGCCATCAACTGGAATTGGTGGCTAAGGATATTCCCCAACTAGCCTTACAACTTGCCCAAGCCTTTTGGCCGGGGCCACTGACGCTTGTGTTAAAACGTCAGTCACGTGTACCTGCTATTGTCACCGCTGGCTTAGATACCGTTGCCGTGCGTGTACCCAGTCATCCGGTGGCTCTTGCTCTGCTAAAAGCGGCGGATGTGCCAATCGCCGCCCCCAGCGCCAATCGCTTTTCCCGCCCCAGCCCAACTACGGCCCAACATGTGTTGGAGGATTTGGATGGTTGTGTGGATTTGGTGTTGGATGGCGGCGCGACCTCCATTGGCGTCGAATCAACCGTGTTAGATTTGACCCAAGCCATCCCAACGATCTTGCGCCCCGGTGGTGCATTGATTGAACCACTGCGGGTTATGATTCCCAATCTACAGATTAAGCAGCGTTTTGTAGGGACAGAAGAAAGCAAACAGGGCATGACCTCGCCGGGGATGCTGCTGAAACATTACTCTCCCAATGCCGAATTGATGCTTTTTACTGGCTCGGATGATTCCAAAGTCGTTGCTCATATGCAGGCAATCATTCAGCGTTTGGTCGTGGAGGGCAAATCGGTGGGTGTTTTGACTTCGGAAGAAGACCACCCTTATTTTGCCCGCCTCCCTATCCAATTGGTCGAACTTGGCCCACGCACCGACCTCGAAATGATTGCACGAAATTTGTTTGCCGGAATGCGCACCCTCGATTTTCTAGGGGTAGATGTCATTCTCGTCAAAAGTTTTGTGCAGGAGGGCTTGGGTCTGGCAATCTGGGATCGTCTGATTCGTGCCGCCGAGGGGAAAGTCATCACCATTCCAGACTAGCGACCTGCCATACTAGCAGTATACTTGAGTGTGGTAAACATACTGAATCGTGGATTTGAAACCCAATGCCCACCTACGAATATCGCTGCAACGAAACTGGCCGACATTTTGAAATTAACTATAAGACTTATGCCGATTTCGATCAGGCCGTGCCACGCAGTCCCTATACAGGCAGCACCAACGTCACCCGCATCATCCGCCGTGTTGCCCTTGCCCGTTCCAGTTCCGTCCAATTAGACCGTATCGAATCGGGTGATTTGAATGCGCTTTCCGAACTGGAAAATGCTGATCCTCAAACGCTAGGCCGGGCCATGCGTCATTTTGGCAGTCAATTAGACGAGGATTTGGGCAACGAATTTGATGAAGTCGTCGAACGTCTGGAAAGTGGGCAAACACCAGAAGAAATTGAAAGGACGATGCCGTTAGGTGGGGATGATGTGGCTGATGTTGAGGGTGGGGGAACGCCTCTGGATACCAGCCGATCTTTACCTTTAGTTCCATCAACGGGCGAATGAGGATAAACCAAAAGGATGTTGTCAGGGGGAAGAAATGACACTTCACGTCAATCTTAAGGTGATGATCTGCGACCATGATTTTTATGGTCTGCACGCGATTAACAGCTACTTGGCATGGGATCGTCGGACGCGCGTTGTGGCGTTGACCCAAACAGTCAACGGCATTTTTGAGTGGTTAGACCGTCGCGCCGACGCAGAATGGCCGGACACTGTGCTCTTGGATACCGAAGATATTGAAACCGCCGATGAGCTAAAAGCCATTATTATCCGCGTCCGCGCCAAGATACCTGATGTAAAGGTCGTGGTTTTAGAACACCTTCCACGCACCGACTATGCTTTGGCCGCGCTGGAGGGTCGAGCCGTTGGGTATTTGGTGCGCAACGATGTGGGGTTGCAAATCGCCAGCACCATTGCATGGTTACAAAATGTCTCTTTTGCGATCTCATCCAGCGTCGAAAAAGTCATCAAAAACAAAGCAGACAAATCACTGGTCAACGCACTGGTTCTACCAAAGCAGCGGCCCTATCCCGAACTAACCGACCGTATCCGTCAAGCCATCCAACTCTGTGTAGTGGAAGGTATGAGCGCTGACCTTGCCGCCGATGAAATGGGGGTCAGCCCACACACCATACGCAGCTATATCAAAGAGGGCTATCGGATTATGGAAGCCTCTGATCGTAACGAATATCCCGCCGAAATGAGCGCACAGGAACGGGCGTTTATGCGTTTTACCGCACTGGATGATTCTGAGACCCATCAATTCCTCCCGCCGGATGAATCCGATTCTCCGCAACCACAGGACTAGATCATCATGGCAATCGCACTGGTAACGGGTGCAACAGGATTTGTCGGTTCATGGGTCGCGCGAACCCTTCTAACTGCTGGACATGAAGTGCGGATTTTGCGGCGCCAGTCCAGCCGCTTGGATGCCATCGCCGACCTGTCAGTCCAACATTTTATTGGCGATATGGCGGACTCTGAATTTTTGGAGCAGGCATTGGTCGGGGTGCATTGGGTGTTTCATGTCGCGGCAGTGGCCGATTACTGGCGACAAGAAAAAGAATCCATTTATCGCGTCAATGTGGATGGTACACGCCTGTTATTAGGAGCCAGCCAAAAAGCCGGGGTGCGCCGTTTCATTTTTACCAGCAGTGCCGCCGCGATGGGCCATCGAGAGGATAGCTATCCCGCTGATGAACACACCTATTTTAATGTTAACCCCCGTCTAACTCCTTATGGTCACAGTAAATTTCTCGCCGAGGCGGAAGTCTATCGCGCCATTAAACGGGGTCTGGACTGCGTGATTTTAAATCCTGCCGTCATTATCGGGCCGGGTGATCTCAATTTGATTTCGGGCAGTCTGGTGATTGAGGTTGCCAAGAAAAAAGTCCCGGTCATGCCCATGCAAGGGGGCGTCACCATGATTGATGTGCGCGACGTGGCACGGGCGCATTTGGCCGCTGCCCAACGTGGCCGCATGGGAGAGCGTTATTTGCTCGGCGCGGTCAATCTCAGCCATAAGGCCATGCTTCACCTCATTGCTGAGATTGTTGGGGTACCGCCACCCCAAATTCCTATCCCTCCGCCACTGGTGGATATTGCGGCTTTGTTGGTAGACGCCGGACGTGCGTTGAATATCCCCATTCCCGGCAACGCGGAAGGCAATCAACTGCGTCTCAGCAAGCGCTACATCTACTTTGATTGCGCGAAGGCGTGGCGTGAATTGGGTGAGCCGCATTACGATATGACCCAAAGTTTCGCCGATACATACCATTGGTACCGCGATCATGGCTACCTATGATGTTTGGTCGCCGCTTGGCCCCGGACGACGTGCTACGGTTTTGGCTGCTTCAGATGTATCGGGCGATTTTCCAACAATGCGTACTTGACTAAACGGACTGCTCAATACCTCGACCATGCTGTTTTCAAAAAACCACAGCGGGGCGGCTTGGTCATCCACATACACCATTTCGGGGTCGCCAGAAATGCCAACCAATTCCAAGCGCACTTTCTTATAGGCGGGTTGATATTTTCCGGCCCGTCGCCATTCGACCGCGAACTGTCCCCCCGGCAAAAACTTGGTGCTGAAATAGGAGTAGCGATAGTCGCCATTTTTATAACTCAGACCGTCCCCTGCATCTTCATAAAGGGTCGTTTCGCCAATCCCTGCGAAGGCGAGTAGCTGCAATTCATCAATCGGCCTCTCACCAACATACTGTGTTACAGGCCACATCGGGACCACGCGCCCCGCCCGCACAAAAATTGGCATTTGATCGAGTGGTGCTTCAAGTTCAATCGTGCGTGACCCGTCAATCAATTTACGTGTCCAAAAGTTATACCAAACTCCGCGCGGCAGATAGAGTTCGCGTTTAGTTGCCCCTTGTTCGAGAATCGGTGCAACTAGTAGGGCATCCCCGACCATATAGGCATCATCTTGGTTGTACAGGCGGGTGTCGCTGGGGTCGTCCCAAAAGGTCGGACGGATCATCGGCACGCCATTTTGTGCCCCCTGTACATACGTCGAATAGAGATAGGGCAACAATTGATAACGCAGTTCGATATATTTTCGCGCAATTTTTTCAACTTCTGCCCCAAAGCTCCATGGCTCCTGATTTACTGTACCTGTACAGGTATGGGTCCGGCAGAACGGCAGCAAGCTGGCAACTTGAATCCAGCGGGCATACATTTCGGGTTCGCAATCGCCCATAAACCCGCCAATATCTGGCCCGGTGAAAAACATCCCCGATAGGCCTAGATTCAATACAACGCTAATCGAAAGACGGAGGTGATCCCATTCCGAACGATTATCGCCCGTCCATGAAACCGTATACCGCTGTGCCCCGGCATAAGCGGCGCGCGTCAGGACGAATTGGCGTTTATCTGGTCGGGCGCGTTCAAGGCCCATCCGTGTGGCCCGTGCCATCTGCATTCCATATACATTATGCGCTCCGCCGAGATGGGTATTTCCCTGCCCTTCCCAATTGGCCTGAATATATTCGGGTACGATACCGGGGCCGGGGGGCAAAAACACTGTCGGCTCGTTCATATCGTTCCATAAACCCGCAAACCCAACCTTAAGCAAGCTTTCGACCTGTCCGGCCCACCATTCGCGCACCGTCGGATTGGTGAAATCGGGGAAAGCCGAATCACCTGCCCAAACTGGCGCAACAAACAATCGGCCATCGGGATACGTGTGGAACATGCCACGTTCTTGCCCATCCCGAAACGTCTCATAATCAAGGTCAACCTTGATGGCAGGGTCAACAATCGAAACGGCCTTAAATCCCTGCTTATCCAGTTCGGAGAGCAGCGCAGGCAAGTCACCAAATGTCTCTTTGTTATAGGTAAAAACGCGGTGCCCATCCATATAATCAATATCAAAATGGAGGACATCACACGGAATAAGCCGCTGGCGAAATTCTCTGGCGAGTTCGCGGAATTTATTGGACGGCACATACCCCCACCGTGACTGCTGATAACCAAAGGCCCACAGTGGCAGCAACGGCGGCAAACCTGTCAATTCTAGGTAGTGTTTCAAGACAGCATCGGGTTTTTCATCGGCCATGAAATACAGTCGTAGTTCGCCTGTATCCGCGCTAAAAGCCATTTGATTAGCCCGTTCCGCCCCGAGATCAACCGTGCCGCGTGCCGGATTATCCCACAGTACACCGACAGCATATTCGGGATGCACCCCCATATAGAACGGGATGCTGTAATAAACCGGGTCGGTGCCACGTCCATAACCCACTGGGTCAAAATTCCATAAGGCCCATTTGCGACCCCGCAGATTCAACCCCCATCCCCGCTGGCCCAATCCATAACAGCCCTCATCGGCGGGTAATTGGCGTTGCCATGTGACCTTTTCACCTAGCCAGCTAAACCCACTCTCAACACTGACCTCTTGCCCATTGGTCATATAAATCCGCAGTTGGGTAGTCGTGCGGGTAAAAACACAGGCCATTCCGCCTGCCCCAATGACGACGGTATCGGTATCCTCGGTAACGGTTGCGGCTTGGGGTGCAAATTTAAACGTTTCACTTAGGGCATACGAAAAAACAGGCGGAAATTGACGATCAGGCCGCATCCGAATTTCCACAAGATTCGGTTGATAAAATATCACTGAAATCGAGGCATTAGCAGCATGAATGATCGCCCCGCCGGGGATTTGTTGAACATGTTGAATAATACCGGGAGTTTTCAATGGGCCGGTCACAGGGGGTTTGGCGAACTGCTTTGCCATCTTTTCGGCAACTTTGGCATAGCGTTCGGGTGGGTTTCCCTGTCCATTGGGGGTCTGTATCTGGGTTTGCTCAGTCTGTTTTTTAGAGGATTTATCCTGCTTTTTTTTACGATCCCGTCGGAACATAGATTTTCCCGGCCTAATCTTGTGTAATAAATAAGGGTTGGCAAAGGGCAGATGATTCACCTGCCCTGTCGTTTCAAATATGCGATTTTGCCATGTGGTTCAGCGTTTTACGACCCACTCCCCGGCGGTTTGCGGCGATTGTTCCGCACCATCCGGCGTGCTTCGTCAATAGATTTTACCAAGACACGGCGGCTTCTGCCTCCTGCCAATGGTTCACCGATAATGCCCAATTCGTGCAGCGAATCCATCAATCGGGCGGCACGCGGATAGCCAATTCCTAAACGTCGCTGAATCAAGGATGCCGAGGCTTCCCCATCCAACACCACCAAGCTAAGTGCCTCTTCCAGCATCGGGTCGAGTTCGGACAGCGTTTCGAGTCGGGTCATGCCGCGCTCCCATGGAGGCACGGTTTCCTCTTCCGCCTCCTGTACCTCTTGCTGTTCGGTGTGCCATGCCTTCCAATACATGACGATTTCATATAGCTCTTCGTCAGAAACATAACACCCCTGAATACGTTTTGGCCCTGCCGCGTCCGGTGCAAGGAACAGCATGTCACCCTTGCCAACCAGTGATTCCGCACCCACCGTATCCAAAATAACGCGCGAATCCGTCCCTGATGCCACCGCAAACGAGATACGGGCCGGGAAGTTAGCTTTAATCAACCCCGTGATAACATCCACACTGGGGCGTTGGGTCGCAATGACGAGGTGCATCCCGGCGGCGCGTGCTTTTTGGGCAAGGCGTGTGACCGTCTTTTCGGTTTCGTCGGGCCGCGTCATCATCAGGTCGCCGATTTCGTCAATCACAATGACAATATACGGCAGTTGTTCTTCCGGTTTACCCTTCTTGACCACCGCCTTGTTATAGGCTTCAAGATGGCGGGCGTTTTCATGTTCCAACAGCTTGTAACGCCGATCCATTTCGCGGGTTGACCAGCGCAGCACGCCGATGATGCGTTCACCATCGGTTTCAACTGGCCCAAGCAGATGGGGTAATCCATTAAAATGCACCATCTCGACCATCTTAGGGTCAAGAATAATCAGCCGTAGCCGATCCGGGGTATTGTTTGCCACCAATGACGCAATCATCGCCGTCAAACAGACCGATTTACCCGACCCCGTTGTGCCGGCGATCAACATATGCGGCATGGATGCAAGGTCGGCCATAATCGGCTCACCGGACACATCCCGACCTAACGGTACAGCTAAGGGTTTATGGCGTTCTTTATAGGATGCTTCGGATTCCAACACCGAGCGTAAATCCACCACACTCGGTTCGCGGTTAGGCACTTCAATCCCCACATATGAATGACCGGGTACGGGGGCTTCAATACGCACACTCCGCGCCGACAGTGCTAACGCGAGATCATTTTGTAGGGCCGCGATTTTGCCAACGCGGGTGCGAATGACTACCCGTTCCCCGGCCTCATTAATCACTTCCTTAATCGGCGACACCGCATATTGGGTGACGGTTGGCCCAACACGTACATCAATCACATCCGCATCAATATCAAATTCCATCATCGTGTGTTCAATGATGCGGGCATTGTTATTGACCTCATCTTCGGAAGGTAGTCGTAAACGGGTGTAATGCAGCAGTTCCAATGGTGGCAGTTCCGCCAACCGTTCCCCCACCATGCGACGGTCTTGAAAGCCATCTACCGTAAAATAGCGCCGTCCGTTGCCCCCATTCCCGTTGTTGGGATTTGAATTTGAACTGCGGGGCTTTACGGCTTCCCCATTTTCTTTAACGGGCAGATTTACGACTTGCCCATTAATTACTAACGTGTTGCGGCGGGGCAGCATCTCGTTTTCGTCGTCTTGCATATCTTCGATCTCATTTTCTAGATTTACCGCTGTCACCGCTTCGTCAGCAACAGGAGATACTGTTTCAATAGATGGTTTTTCCGATTCCGACACCGACAGTGGCGCAGTAGGTGACCGTATTTCATCAGGTGGTTCTGCCATTGGCGTCTGTGGCAATGACGTTGGCGGCGGCGGGGATGACACGCTTCGACCTATTGGCTCTGGCCTTGCGGGTATGGCAGGCCGCTCGGCTCGACTTGGCACTGTATCTGGATTTTGTATTCCCGGCAATGCTTGGGGTGGCAATGGCGGCGGTGTAGGAGGTATAGGTGAGGCAACCGATTCTGCTACAGGGACAGGTGGCATATCGGGCCGTGCATAATTTCCATACGGCACTTCGACCTTTACCCCCGCAGATGGGACATTCGCTGGTGGCGTGGTGGGTGCTGGTTCGGATGGCAATGCAGCAAGCGGCGCATAAGCTGGCATCTCTTGAACAGGCATGGGGTGAACCATCGTCGCTACCGCAGGAGCTACCACTGCCGCCCCAATCATCATTTCCTGCGTGGTAGTATTGCCGTTAGTTTGTGCAATAGAACGCTGTGGGATAACAGGGCGTACCCGTGTCGAAAGATCTTGCGAACGGGTCCCCACCCATTCTAACGATTGCCGAATATGATGACGACGGATGTGTAAAGCCAACATCAAACTGTATACCATGCCGATAGTCAGTACAATAATCGAGAGATATTGACCTAATACGGTGGTCAAAATGCTGCTGATGGCCCAGCCGACGTAACCACCGCCTTTACCCTCGCGTGCTAGTGCCCGTCCTTCTTCTTCAAACGCCAGCAGATGGAACAACCCCTGTAGGCTGATAAAGGCGATTTCAACCGCCAGTATCCGCATCCAGTCAAATTTTAGATTGAGATGAATATTAATTTTCGGCAGCAGCAGCAATATCCCCATACCAAAAATGGTGAGGGCAGTAACAAAAGACCCGATGCCAAACGCTTGTTTTAATCCCGTCGCCAATGATGTCGCCACCGCCGCATCACCAACCGGATTGAGCAAGGCTGTAAACACAAAAATCCCTACGATAATCAGCAAAATCGCGCCAAGCTCATCTGCCCAACTCGGCATCGTCTGGCCCAGATTACGGAACGCATCAGGGTCTTCCAAAAATCGCCGCAGCCGATTCCCAAACGAATTAGGATTCGGCGGACGCGGGGGCCGCACCGGACGAGGTGTTGGCTGTGGCCGTGCAGTGGTCATCCGGGCGGACGAGGTCTTGGGTGATGCAGGGGTCTTGGTCGTCGTTTTAGCTGATGTTTTGCCTGTGCCAGCCGGAGATTTTGTCGTTTTTGCAGGCGCGGTTGATTTTGCGGGTGTCGCCATTTTTGACGACGGTGTTTTGCTGGTGGTCGTTTTAGCTGAACCTGCTGCCGATCTTCTGGTTATTCCCGTAGTGGGCTTGCTTGTACCAGTGGACTTGCTCGATACGGGTGTCTTCGGTGCAGACGTGCGTGAAGATACGACAGAAGCACTTCCCGTCGTTTTTTTGCTCGTACCTTTCGACGGCGCTTGGGCTGCTGTTTTTGGGGTGGTGGTGGACTTCTTACCGGACGCAGAGCTAGAAGTTGAACTGGTACGCGCCGGCTTGGGTGTCTCAGATGGTTTGCGCGGCGGCGTGTTCCGATCCGACATGCAAATCACATATCCTTTTGAATTAAACTACCTCATTATTGTACCATGCCAATGGACTCGCTGGAAGAAACGTTAATCCTACGTTGAAACATATGATAAACGAACTAGGCAATGGCGGCACGCATTATTGGCAATTTAACTGGATTTTTCAAGCGTTATTTGCCTGAAATTGTTATACTGCCTGTGAATTTAGGAGCGACCATTTTGCAGAGGCACAATCCCTATGACCTACGAAAACATCCTATACGAAGTTGCCGACGGTGTGGCGACCATCACCCTCAATCGCCCTGAAAAATACAACGCCTTTTCTGCCAAGATGCTGCACGAAACCAATGATGCCTTCAGGCAAATTGCCCGTGATGCCGCTGTGCGAGCCGTGATTATCACTGGCGCAGGCAAAGCCTTTTGTTCGGGCCAAGACTTGGGCGATGCTGAGAGTGTCGAAAAAGGCTTTATGGAGCATGTCCGTTCCAAATATAATCCACTCATTCTGGCAATGCGTGGCCTCGAAAAACCCATTATCGGCGCGATTAATGGCGTTGTGGCGGGGGCAGGCGTCGGCGTGGCGCTGGCCTGTGATTTACGTATCCTCTCCGACAAGGCCAGTTTTGTGTTTGCGGCTTTTGTGGGAATCGGCCTCGTTCCCGATACAGGCATTGATTACCACTTGCCTCGCTTGGTGGGTCAGGCCAAAGCCTTTGAATTGATAATGTTGACCGATGGCAAAAATCGGGTCTCGCCCCAACAGGCCCTTGATCTGAATTTATGCACATCCGTTGTTGAAAACGATGCCTTGATGGAACAGGCCCGTGCCTTAGCCGTCAAATTTGCCACCATGCCCACTCGCGCCATCGGCCTGACCAAACGCCTCCTAAATGGCACATGGGATCAAACCCTTGCCGAAACACTCGATATGGAAGCCCAATTGCAGCACGCTGCCAGCAATACCAAAGACGCGATGGAAGGCATCACCGCTTTTAATGAAAAACGTGAGCCGAAATTCACGGGTCAATAGCCGAACGAGCGTATCCGTTGCGGCATGAAGCGCCTGTGTCAATCTCGTAACATACAGTTACATGACTGATACGCCCTTGTCATATGGCCGTGACACCGGACGCCTAAAGTGAAATCTGTCACAGCACAGTCATCATCAACGATCTTTATAGATCAAAGGATTCAATCTCATGGGTAATCAACCTCCCGTAACAGGACAACAAATCAGTCCAAATCTGCAATGGGGGATTATCGGGGCGGTCATCATTGGCTTGACCTGCCTCATTTGTTCAGGGGTTTTGGTCATCTATTTGTTGGCAAGTGGGGGCGACGACGAAAACCCTCAATCGGTTGCTAACCCGACACCCTTTGTCTTCCCAACCCAATCCACGCCTCAAGTTTTCCCAACCGCCCAGCCGACTCAGACCCTGCGGCCCTCCGCTACGCCATTTTCGAGCGGCGGCAATAACAACAACCCGCCACCCGTGATTCAGCCAACTTTCCCAACCAATTCCGGGCCAGCCGCCTATGTCACCAATACCACCACCCTGAATGTACGTTCGGGGCCGGGGACGGAATATGGCATTGTACAAACCATTGGGTTAAATCAACTGGTGGGCTTGATTGGTCGCAATAATGCGTCAACGTGGGTGCAGATTCGTTTGGTCAGTGGCACAGTGGGTTGGGTCAATACCAGCTATATTCGCGCCAATGTTGCATTGGGGAGCCTGCCTGTAACCGAACCAACACCGACTGTCCCCCAAGTGACAGCCAATCCCACCAGCGTTGTCAAAGATACTCAAATTGCGCTCAACGGTACGGGTTATCCCGCCTCGACCCAAGTTTATGTGTATATTGGGCCAAGCAACCTCAGTGTCTTCCCCAATGTGTTGGCTACCGCTTTGACAGATTCAAGTGGTCGCTTCTCCACTACCCTCAAGATGCCTGCCCAATGGCCCAATGGTACAACCATTCCTACCGGGCCAGTGATTATCAGCGTGACCGCAACCAATGGCGTTGGCGCTTTGACGACTGTCAACTACACGGCGGCACAAACCTATACCCCAGTGATCGCCATTAGCCCCAACACTGGGCCAGCGGGTACCGTCATCAATGTATCCGGTACGGGTTTCCCGCCATCGCTCAGTGTCAGCATTCGTTTGGCAATCACCAGCACTGACTTCCTGACGACGCCCTACACTACTGCCGTCACTTCAGGCTCAGGCACATTCGCCACCTCCTTTACCATGCCCTCCAAGTGGCCGGATAATAGCACCATCACCCAGACCAATTTGCAGGTCGTAGCATTGGTGGACGGCACAAGCTATGTGGACTCCGAAGCCTTTACCTATCAACCCGCTGTGGCAAATCCAGTCATCAGCATTAATCCAACCTCAGCGGGAGCAGGAACCGATATTGCCGTCAGTGGAACAAACTTCCCGGCCAATACCACCGTCGAAATTCGTTTGGGTCTGTCGAGCGCGGGGTTCATTTCTAGCCCCTATCTGACCGTCACGACCAATAGTTCCGGTGCATTCACGACACCCTTTACCGTTCCAAGCCAATGGACAAATGGCACACCCATTACCGACACAGCATTACAGGTGGTCGTCACGGTAGCCAGCAATCAGTCCATTTCGGCGGTGACTCCATTCACCTTTGTCCTGCCCTAGTTGCAGATTTCTCAAAATTAAGAAAAGGACGGCTCACCCCCGTCCTTTTTGTTTAGTTTATTTTCGGTGCCCTGCATTAATCAAATTTCCATTTGGATATTTTTGAATTTTGAGTATAATTTAATCAAATCACCATTTGATTACGCTAGAGTGGATGGAGTTTAAATAATGGCCCACCCGATAACGCCAACAATTGCTGGTGTCTCTTTTGATTTAACTGAAGAACAAAAAATGCTCCAACAGGTCGCACGCGATTTTGCCCGCAACGAGATCGCGCCAAAGGCCGAACATTATGATCGTACCGCCGAATACCCTTGGGAAATCGCCCACAAAGCCCGTGAACTTGGCCTGCTCACCCTCAATATCCCCGAAGAATATGGCGGGATTGGGGCCAGTGTCCTAGAGGAATGTATCGTGGGAGAAGAACTCGCGTGGGGTTGCTCCGGCGTCAGCACCGCCCTTACGATTAACAATCTCGCTTCCCTACCCATCTCCATTGCTGGGACGGACGCCCAAAAGAAAGAATGGCTAGGCCGTATCGTAGATGGTCAAATGGCCGCCTATGCCGTCACCGAACCCGGCGCAGGCTCCAATGTCGTTGGGATGCGTACCCGTGCCGAAAAACGCGGCGACGTCTACATCATGAATGGCAGCAAGACCTTTATCTCCAACGCCAATATTGCGGATTTCTATACCGTCTTTGCCGTCACCGACCCCGCCGCTGGTCACAAGGGTCTAGGGGTGTTTGTGGTCGAAAAAGCCTCGGCAGGTGTCAGTGTCAGCAAACACTTTGATAAACTGGGTCAGCGCTGTGCCGATACCGCCGAAATCACCTTTGAAGATGTCGAGGTCCCCGCCGCCAATTTGCTCGGTGGCAAAGATGGCATGGGCTTTTACACTGCCATGAAAGTGTTCGACAAGAGCCGTCCCCCCGTCGCCGCTGGTGCAGTGGGTGTGGCCCAACGTGCGTTGGATGAATGTGTCAAATATGCCCGCGAGCGCGAAACCTTTGGTGTGCCGATTTACGAACATCAGGCTGTCGGTCACAAGATCGCCGATATTGCCATGAATGTCGAAGCAGCCCGGTTGCTGACATGGCGTGCCGCCTCGATTATTGATAGCGGTGTTTCCAATACCAAATATGCCTCCTTCGCCAAAGCCTTTGCCGCCGACACCGCCATGAAAGCGACTGTCGAAGCCGTGCAGGTCTTTGGAGGCTATGGCTTTATGAAGGAATATCCCGTCGAAAAATTGATGCGTGATGTCAAGGTTTTCCAAATCTACGAAGGCACGAGTGAAATCCAGCGCAATATCATCGTGCGTGAATTGTTCCGCAACTAAAATTTAAATTTCTTTTAACTTGACACCGTTTGTCTTATAATGAGGCAAGCGGTGTTTTTATTTTGTGGAATTCTTCGTTCGGATTTGAAGGATCGCGTAATGGATTTTCAGCACGTTGCCAATAGCCTCTCGCACAGCCTCGAACCGATTTTCGGCGATTTTGATGAGGTGCTGATTGGGCGGTTATTCCTCTCGCTGATCTTGTGTGGCATCATCGGCCTAGAACGTTCCAACCATGAGCGTTCCAGCGGTTTTCGCCCCCATATCTTAGTCGGACTGGGCGCTTGTTTGATGGCAATGGCGGGCGCCTATGCCCTGCCCGAATTTTCGACCACCCGTGACCCTATGCGGGTCGCCAGTTATGTTGTGTCCGGGATTGGTTTTTTGGGTGCGGGTGCGATTCTGCGGCATGGTACCACCGTTCGCGGACTGACCACTGCGGCAAGTATCTGGTGTGCAGCAGGCATTGGCATCACCACCGGGGTTGGTATGGGCGGATTGGCGACCACTGCCACTTTCCTCATTTTGTTCACTCTTGTTTTTCTGGAACGGCTGGAAAAACGCATGGATCGTAAGCACGAAAACGACCTCAATATTTACCTCAAAAATGACAGCAAAGCGGTTGGCAAAACCCTAGTTGCTCTCAATCGGTTGGGTGTGCCGATTAAAAAAGTGACCATGCTGCCGGGGCCGGGGATGAGCGCCGTGTTGCGCATTGAACTTAATCATTCGCTCAAAGCCCAACAAATCCCCCTCTTGGTGAATCGCTTGATGACCCTCAAACATATCGAGCAGGTGGATACCGATTCCTTAAACTTTGATGACGAGGCCGTCTTCCAAAAATTAAAGACCATCGAGGCCCCACTCGAACCGGATGATGATATGGACATAAAATTGCGGGACGACATGCTGTTGCACGATCTGAATGAAAAATAGCGGTAATTTTTATGACAATAGCGATCTTGGGCTTGGTGATTTCTGGCGCATTGGTGCTGATCGGTTATGGTGTTTATAGCGAATGGCAGGCCCGATTTAGAGATGATTTACAAGCCCCACCGCTTGACCTTTTCCCTGATAGTGATCTACCACCCAAGCCCACTATTTTCCAATTTTTCCAAGCCCGTTTGCAACAATTCCAAATCGCCGTCGAAACCCATCCCTTCAAAGCCTATGGAATAATAGAAACGCTTTTTTGGTTGGCCTGTCTTATCCCATTACTAAACCATCTATTGGTTCCACGTGGCGGATGGGCCGCCAATTTCACATGGGCACTCGTGATTCTCCCGCATGAAGTGGGGCATGTCATCTGTTCGCCCTTTGGCACGTTACTGATGTTTCTAGGCGGTTCAATCTGGCAGGTCTTGTTCTGGCTGTTGGTTGCAATTTATGGCCTGCTTGCGCGGCACTATTTCACCAGTGCCCTGTTCTGCTGGATGATTGTGGGCCACAGCTTTATGGATATGGCGGTTTATATCCGGGACGCCCGCAGTCGTGATTTACCCCTGCTGTTTGGCATGGACAGCAGCCATCACGACTGGTGGAACATCTTGCGGCGGTTGGGATTACTTAAATATGACCATGCCATCGCCGATTTTGCGGTGTTGTTGGGCGTGTTCATTGCCCTATCTGCCATTGTTTTGGGTATTTGGACAGCATGGGTATTCCCGCGCCTGACCTTAGGTGGCAGACCTCGCTTTCAAGGTAATCTCTTGAAGTCCGCCTCCAACGTTTATTCGCCAGACGGAATGCCCAGAATGTAAACGGCCCCGCGTGCATCACTTATCGCAATAATCTTATTATCTGGTGACCACGCCGCCCGATATACATCTAAGGTGCTGAGTTGTTGAGGGGCGATTTGGGCACTGGGCACGCGCAATTGTTCAGCATTACCTTGCTGGATAGTTTCAGCGGCGGCGAGATTCCACAAGAATAGATTGGGGCCATTTGTACCTGTCAGCACCAGTTGATTATCTTGTGAAAATGTCGCCACTCCGATGCGCAGGTTGTGATTGGGCAGCCCCGCCACCAACTCGCCTGTATTGACATTCCAGATATTGACCAATTCTCCGTCACCTGTCGTAATGAGCATGTTCTGGTCAGGCGAAAATGCGAGTGTGCCCGCCGAAAATTCTGGAATAGCGAATTCACGCAGCGGCAGATAATCATTGTCCAACTGCCAAATGGTGATGCTGTCCGCAAATGACGCGGCTAACAATCTGCCATCCGCCGAAAGTGCGATATCTTGAGGTGGTGGCTGGAACTGGCCGAGCGTATGGATAAGTTCGAGTGTATCAAATTTCCATAGGCGAATATGGCCTTCCTGCCCTAATGTAATCACCGTGTTGCCATCTGGCGAAAATAGCACATCTTGAACTGGGAAAAAATGGGCGTCGGTACGGGCGACCTCCTCCAACGGGTCGAGCGTAAAGACCAACAATCGTCCGTCAATGCTGCCCACCGCCAATCGCTTTAAATCCGCCGACTGCGCCACTGGCCCGACGATATTGGTCGAGCCTTGAATGCCCTCCGAACGCTGCGTCTCATCCAAGAGGCTCCACGCATATAGCTTCATGTCGGTGCCTATGGTATAGAGCGTATTGTTATCGGCACTGAAAAATAAATGCTGGGCATTCAGGTCGGTAATCGCCCGTACCAACCGACCACTTGCCAGATTCCACACCTGTACCAGCTTGTCTTCGGTGCTGGACGTGGCAAGACGTAAATTATCGCTTGAAAATGCCATCGCTGAGACAGTCTTTTTGTGTCCGCCAAAGTGCCCAATCAATTGCAACTTTTCGGCGTTGGCAGCGGTGATAACTTCGGCGGGGCGCTGCCACAAAATTTCGCCAAGGGTTGCCGTTGGGCGAGGTTTATTGGAATTATCCTCTGTACACGCCGCGACAAAGCTGACCAAAATAATCATTAGGATTAACGAGCGCAGCAGTCGTTTCATCGGGTTATCTTATACCTCTTGCCATAAAGGAAGCCACCAATCTTGACTGGGCATCCCGCTCTTTTGCACCTTTTGGATGTAGTGATCTAAAGAGTACACCACTTGGCGAAATTCGACACTCAACCGTCGCCGTTCCACCGTCAAGATCAAATACTCGGCCCGATTATTATTGAGTTCACGTCTGTCTGGGGTGGGTGTAAACGCCAAGCCGATGCTGCCGGGGTTCAAAATAATCTGGTCATGCAATCGCCGAAAAAGCGGTAAATGGGTATGCCCACCAATCATAATCGGTGCGGTTTGTTGACCCAACATCGCTTTGAGGTCGTCATCTGGTGTGCTGGCCCAAATCCTGTCCATATTGGAACGCGGCGACCCATGATAACACAATAATTTCTGCCCATTTTCCAGTGAAATCGTTAGTGTTGGCTGGAATGTCCGCATGAATGCAAGGTCATCATCGCTTAACTGGGTACGACACCACTGGATCATGCCCCAGAACGGAACTTCCGCCTGTTTATTCAGTTCAGTAGCACTAGGGGGAGAAACCAGCAAATCATCGGTGTTGCCCATGACCGCCGGACAATTGAGACTTTGCACACACTGAACAACTTCGTGTGGTTGGGGGCCACGATCCGCAATATCGCCCAAAAAAACAATCTGGTCGGGCGAGGCAGCCCGAATATCCGCCAATGCCGTCTCAAGGGCCGTCAAATTGCCATGAATATCGGAGATGATTGCCAGACGCATATCATGTGAAATCACGTAGCTGGCGTGAACGGCGTGGGTGGCGCAGACGGCGCAGAGCCTTACCTTCAATTTGCCGAATCCGTTCGCGGGTCAAGCCAAATTTTTGCCCCACTTCCTCCAGCGTATAGCTGCGACCATTTTGCAACCCAAAGCGCAGTCGCAAAATGCGGGCCTCACGTGGTGTCAGCGTACTCAGCACCTCATCCAATTTTTCGCGCAGCAGATTTTGATAGGCGCTTTGTAGCGGGGTCGGCATGGTGTAGTCTTCGATGAAATTGCCGAGTTCGCTTTCTTCATCCTCCCCCACTGGGCGCTCAAGACTGAGCGGACGCCACGACACTTTGAGCATCCATTGGACTTTGCGTGGTTCCAAATCCATTTCTTGGGCAATTTCTTCGGGGGTTGGTTTGCGGCCATGTTTTTGTTCAAGCTCACGGGCCGTCTTATACAAATGGCGGATGCGATCAGACATATGCACCGGAACGCGAATCGTGCGTCCCTGATCGGCAATCGCACGGGTAATGGTTTGGCGAATCCACCATGTCGCATAGGTGCTAAAGCGGAACCCACGTTTATAGTCAAATTTTTCAACGGCCTTCATTAAGCCGAGATTGCCTTCTTGGATCAGATCCAAAAATGGCACACCTCGCCCCATGTAGCGTTTGGCGATGCTCACCACCAAGCGCGTATTGGCCTTAATCAGATGGTCACGGGCCTCGCGTCCATCATCTACCAACGCGGTCAGCTTCAGCAGTTCATCTTCAGAGCAGTGTCCATTCAGCCGGGCCAGTTTATCACTCGCCTCTTTGCCTTTTTCGAGGCGTAGGGCCAATGAAATTTCTTCCTCGGTAGTCAGCAGTGGGACCCGCGCCATTTCCTTGAGATAGAGGCCGACGGTATCATCGGACGACACCTCGGTAAGATCAAATTCTTCGTCCTCAAACTCATCGTCCTCTTCGAGGTCATCTAAATCAAATTCATCTAAATCATCAAGGTCCTCAAAATCGTCATCGGTTAATTCACCATTTTCATCCATCGCAAAAAAAACATCATCCATTGGTTCAGCATCATCCTGCTCGACCTCTGGCAGCATATCTTCTTCTTCCTGCGAAGCATGATCCTGTGTATCAAAATTTTCAAACAGGTCGTCAGACATAGGGAGTCCTCATTGTTTTTTTTACGACGAACTCATGATGGATGACTGGCTAATTTTCGTCATCATCTTGCATTTGATCGCGCAGTGCTTTTAGGGCTTCAAATCGCGGGTCAATATCGTCCAGCAAACCATTGTCACGCATCACATCACGCATGGTTCGGTTACAAAAAATGCAGCGTCCTGCCTCATTGGTAGGGGTGGTCATGGGCCTATTCAGCATCGCTTCTTCCCGCACAATCGGCGCGAGATCAAGAATCCCAGTTTCATCTACCCGATACTGGGTATCCAAATTTTCATTGGTAGCAAAGAGTTCTTCAATTTCAAACTCAATCGGGATGGAAACTTCATCGGTGCAGCGGGAGCATTCGTCAAATACACTGGTTTGTACATTGCCCTGAATCAGCAGTCCGTCGCGGGTTTTCGACATGCGCAGTGTCGCATAGAAGTGTCCCAACATCAAATCATCTGAAACCTTCAAAAGCGAAGGTACATTAAATTCTGTTTCTCGGCTAAAACCAATCGTCTCTGCGAGGATAAACCCAACATTCATACGCAGGACTTTGGCACTCACATAGCCGGTATTGGGTGTCTGAGTCACTCAAGCCTCCTGCGTAATTCACCCCAAACGAACATTGCCGATAACCATTATGGGGCTACGAGTAGAACAAAAAATAAAGATTTTCGCCCGTAGTGATACTGCGTGTCGAACATCTGAAAAGTGTATAGCCTAATTGTATTCGCTTGACTATGGCATGTCAAGAAATATTAATAGAAGAGCATAACAGTTGGGGAAGAATTGATGACTTTGGCGAAGATGCCTTTTGAAGCCAAAAATTTGTAAATGGGATGAGGTGGGTTATGTTTCCCACCCCATCGAATTATGTCAACAATTGTTCAGATTAACTCAGTCCGTGTTCTTGCAATACGCGCCGGGCAATAACCAAACGTTGAATTTGGCTGGTGCCTTCGCCAATCGTCATAAGGCGCTGATCACGATAAATACGCTCGACTGGAAATTCTTGACTATAGCCATACGATCCGTGAATTTGGATGGCGTTGAAGCTGACTTTTTCTGCCACCTCCGAGGCCATCAATTTCGCCATCGCTGCCTCTTTGGTGAAATTTTTACCTTGATCTTTAAGCCATGCCGCACGATAGACCATGAGGCGGGCCGCTTCAATTTCTAGGGCGGCGTCGGCGATCATCCACTGGATGGCTTGGAACTGGGTAATTTTGCCCCCAAACGCCTCCCGTTCAGCAGCATATTTCATGGCGGCTTCAAAAGCGGCTTGGGCTAGCCCGACGCTGAGTGCTCCAATACTGATACGCCCGCCATCCAGCGTTTCCATTGTTTGGTGAAAGCCCTTACCTTCTTCCCCCAACGTGCCCTCGATAATCGGCACACGCACATTATCATAAGTGATTTGTTGGGTCGGCGACGCCTTCAGTCCCATTTTCTTTTCGGGGTGATGTACCGTCACGCCTTCATACTGGGGTTCGACCAACAGCATACAGAAGCCCTTCGCGCCAGACTCTTTGTTGGTGCGCGTCAGGGTAATAATAACCGGGGCATATTGGGGATTGGTAATCCATGCCTTATGCCCATCAATAATCCACGAATCACCCTCTTTGACCGCCGAGGTACGTACCCCGCCAACCAAATCCGATCCGGCATTGGGTTCGGTCAGGGCCAGCGCCCCCAAAACCTCACCGGAAGTTAGGCGCGGCAGATACTTTTGCTTTTGTTCAGATGTGCCCCAGCGATTGATCGGGAAACAGCATAGGCCATTGTGTGCCGCCAGTGACAGTCCCGTTGACCCGCAGGCCCGCCCCACTTCTTCAATTGCAATCGCCGCCGAAATCGAATCAAGGCCCGCCCCGCCATAGTCTTCAGGGACTTGCAGGCCTGTCAGTCCCAATAGGGGCATTTTGCGGATGGCCTCCCAGCGCATTTCACCTGTCTGATCCACCTGCGCCGCATAAGGGGCAAGTTCGCGGTCACAAAAATCACGCACAGCCTCTTGATACATGCGCTGTTCTTCGGTTAACTCAAAATACATGGAATGGTTTCTCCTTATTTATATTTAGCTGGGCAGTCCTATCCGTTATTTTTTAAACTGGACGGATTTCCATTGGGTGAATAGGTCCCGCAGTTTGAGCCGCTGATATTTACCCGTCGTCGTGACCGGGATTTCCGCCCCAAAGACCACCACTTTCGGGCTTTTCTCAAACGACATCTTTTCGCGGCAATAACTCAAAATGGTGGCTTCGGTCAAGGTTGCGCCCTCCTGCAAAACGACATACGCCCCGACCTCTTCCCCGTAATAATCGTTTTCAAAGGCTACCGCAAGGCCGACCTTAACACCGGGGATTTGCAGCAAGATTTCTTCAATATCAAACGGGCTAAACTTGACCCCACCCCGATTAATCAGTTCCTTGAGGCGTCCGGTGATGAAAAAGAAATGCCGGCCTTTGTCATCCACCTCAAAAAACCCCTCATCTCCACTGCGAAACCAGCCGAACTTAAACGTTTCGGTGTTGGCATCGGGGCGCTGATAATAATATTTCATAACATTATGTCCCCGAATGCAGATTTCACCGCGCTCCCCCGGCCCAAGTTCCTGACCATTGCCACTGGCGTCAAAAATCGCCATCTCGTTGGTAGAAATCGGTACGCCGATGCTCGGGTAGCCATAATCCTGCATCCAATGTTGGTGGGTCTGCCAATCCAACTCAATCGGTAGGAAACAACTATAGCAGGTGGTTTCACTCAAGCCATAGCCATGCAAAATCTTGAAACCAAATTGATTTTCAAAACGTTTAGCCAACTGCACCGCCAATGTGCCCGCACCGCAGGTCAGATGTCGAAAATGACTTAAATCCTCACGGGTGACGTTCGGCCCAAAGATACTTTCGCCTTTCGCCGCCTGCTCATCCCCATATTCGCAGCAAAATTGCAGCAGGGTCGGCACCACGCTGACCATATTGACCTTTTCTTTGGCGATACGCTCCCAGAAATGATGCGAACTATAGGCCCGATTCAGCACCGTACTGCCGCCGATAAACAAGGGCGTGACAAGGGTGACGATTGTTCCGTTGACATGATGGATCGGCAGCACCGCCATTGTACGCTGATTACCTGTCAAGCCCTGTGCGGCAGAAATTCCATAGGCATCTACCAGCATGTGGTATTGAGTCAGTACGACCCCTTTGGGCGCACCCGTCGTCCCGCTGGTGTAGACCAAGAGGCTTTCATCATCCAATGTGGTGTCGTCAGGGACATCAAGGCTGGTCTGGGGGGTGAATAAATCTTGCAGGCGGTCATATGGAGGTCGTTTGGCACCGCCGACTTGAATGATCTGGCGTACATTGGCCGCCCCAAGCCCTTCATCCGTGCCATGAATAATGGTCTCAGCGCGTTCTAAATATTCCTCGCGCACTAGGCAGACAATGGCCTCACTATTGCGTAAAATAAAGGCAATACGGCGGTCATCTTCGGCGACATTTTGGGGTGCAACAGCCGCCCCAATCTTCCAACAGGCAAAATAGATAATGACGGTATCGCTGTGGTTGTATCCGATGGTCGCCACCCGATCCCCCCGTCTGACCCCCAGACGTAATAAGACGTTGGCGGTTTGGTTGATACGGGTATTCAAGTCGGCATAGGTGATTTCCTCACGGTGGCCGTCTTTGTCATAATGGATGAGGTACACCTTGTCAGGAGATTCCATTGCCCGATTTTCGAGCAGGTGACGGATATTACGATAGGGCACCAAATGGCTCGATGGGGGACGACCCCGCAGCGTTTGGGCCTTCAAAATATTGGCTTGGGTATCGGCTGAAACTGAAGTCAACATAAGACCTTTTTGGGGAATATTTAACTTTTCAAAATGGGAAGCGGCTTACACCTAAACACTTATACTATAACGCGGGGTAAAACTTTCAGAAAGACAAATTTCGGAAAGGGACAAAGGGAGATGATGCCGATTTATTTTTATTCCAATACGGATGAATACGCTTATCTGTCCAATTTTTCGGCGCATGGTTTTGAGTTGGATGGAGTCTATTGGCCGACGGTGGAGCATTATTTTCAGGCGCAGAAATTTGTGGAGACGGATCCGCCCTATGCCGAAAAAATCCGACTGGCAAAATCTCCTAAACAGGCCAAGACATTGGGGCGCAGCCGCGAACATCCGATTCGGGCCGACTGGGAAGCCGTGAAAGATGAAATCATGTGGCAGGCCGTTTTGAAAAAATTCCAGACCCATGCCAGCCTGCGCGACAAGCTCTTGGCGACAGGCGATGAGGAACTTATTGAGAATGCCCCCACCGATTATTATTGGGGAGCGGGTCGGAGTGGCAACGGGCAAAACAAATTAGGGCAAATTTTAATGGCCGTGCGAAGCCATTTGCAGGACTCACAAGGCGAGAGTTGATTAGAACATAATTTCTAATTATATAAGTGAGAGGCCAACTTCGTAACCACGGTTACGGATTTCACCTCTGGCTTATATGAATGCAGATTATAGAATATATGTTCTTAATTGTAGATATAAGGTGTGACCCCAAACTCCCCCCGCAATGAAGCCTTAGAGCAGTTCAGGGGGGAGAATGCAGCCGGAAGAGATGAGGGTATCGGGATTGGGAAAATGGGCGGGGATGCCGGGCGCTGTAACCGACTCCCCAGCCTCGATTTTGGCAGCGACTTGGAAATTGAGGGCTAGAAGTTGGGCCAGCAAATCGGCGTTGGGGTCAAAGCCATAGGCGGCGATGACAGCAGCATCTAGGGCGGTGTGCAAGTCACGCAAAGGATTTTTGCCGGGAAGTTCTAATGAGGCGTACATATCGCGCAGGGTTAGGCGACTTTCTGTGCGATTGAGTTGGGCGCGGCGATATTCATGGAGTTGACGGGCGGCGGCGGCAACGGCTTGGATTTGGGCAATAGTCGGATTTTGGGGCCATGGGAAGGTATCAAAAACGCTGCTTGGGGTATAACGGAAACGTTCTGTAAGTGTTGAACTCTTCGCTGTGAACCATGCCCAATGCGGATTGGATTGCAGAATGCCAAAACTGTAGTCGTCGGCAAAAGCAAAGACTTGCAGGGAATCGCCGAAACAAAAGCCTTTACCAACAAACTCAAAAACAGGGCGTTTGGTAACACGGGAACATACAATGCTACGCGGCAACTTTTGGATCGCTTTGTTCATATCCGAACGACTGCGGAAGTGAAGCCACCATTTTTTCAAGGCATTTTCATGGTCGCGGTTTATTTCCGCATCGGGGTCGTCTTTTAGAACTTCGGCATTTTTATTTGCCTCTTCTTTGGCCTTATGCTGACGCACGGGTAAAACGGTATTTTCTATATGGTGGAAAGGGGTTTTGTATCTGCGGGATTCAATGACATCGCGATCCCCAAAATCTACGATATAGCGGTTAGGTAAGGCTCGCAGGTTGCCGAGTAAATCGTCTCCCGTCATATAGGAAAAGATCACTTCGCGGTTATGAAGGTTGGTTTTAATCCACTTTTGGGCCTGTTCGAGCGGGATTATGAATCCATCTTCCCCCGGAGTCTGGCCCTGAAATGTGCGTTTAGGTGCTTTATTGGGAGGGAGTGTTTTTGCGCCTTTTACGTCCACTTTTGTTGAAAGGCTGCTGTTAATCGTCGCTTGCTCAATATAGCTATTGCCTCCGTCTATCCACAACCGTCTTGTGGGAAATGGTGGTTGACCCTTGCTCCAACAAGCTACCGAAACGTGGACTTTGGCTTCACCTGACCATGCCATAGAAGATACAGCCTCATATATATGACCCTCGTCGCTCACAATATAATCAAGGCTTCCAATACGGGAATTGTTCTGTCGGATGCTATTGGTCGCTACTAACCCCGCCCTTGCACCAAGCGGCATCAACTCATGGGCTTTGCGGAACCAATAAGCACAGTAATCCGCTTTCTTGGGAACGTCAGGATAGGCTTCGCGGGCATCATTCAAGCGTTTTATTGCTTCAGCATCTTTTGAGAGAGCCGTGCCTGAATAGGGTGGATTCCCGATACAAGCATCAAACTTAGGCCATGCGGTGGTAATCGCATCGGCAGCACGCAGGTTGTTATCGAGATTGTCTAACGGCAGGACTTTTTCGGGGAGACCGAGTTCATCTACCGCCAGTTTTTTACCGATCATGAGGCTGACTTTTGCCAATTCAACGGCAAAGGGATTGATGTCGAAGCCCCAAAACTGCTGGGCATTGACAAGCCCCATTTCGAGTTGGGGTGAGCCGGTTTGTTCGGCGATATGGGCGAGAATGTCGTGTTCGAGGCGTTTCATTTCGCGGTAGGCCAGATAGAGAAAATTGCCAGACCCACAGGCGGGGTCGAGAACTTGATAATGGCTAAGTTCCTGTTGAAGTTGGCGCAGTTCATCAACGGTATGGGCGGCTTCGATGCGCTGTCGCCAAGGGCGAACAATGACGGGCTGAATGATACGCTGGATGTCTACTTCGGAGGTGTATTGCGCTCCGGTAGCGCGGCGTTCTTTGGATTCCATGCTTTTTTCAAAGATGGTGCCAAAGATGGCCGGACGGATTTTGCCCCAATTCATCTGAGTGGCATCCCATAGAAGGTTTAGTTCATCTTTTTGCAGGGCAATGGGGTGAATTTCGGAAAAAAGGCCACCGTCGAAGTAGGCGACCTTGTGAAAACGTGGGCTAGGGATGCCGCTGGGTTGGTTCATGGCTAAAAAGAGCAAATAAAATAGCTCGGAAGATTCCGCCCCATTTTGACAATCTTCAATAATTTGAGTAAAGAGATAGCGCGGCAGGAGGCCAATGTCTTCGGCAAAAAGGGCCAACATACATTGGAGGACAAAGCGCTGCGCTTTCGGACGCTCTACCCGTTTGAGCAGTTTGGTAAAAATTTGGGAGAGGCGTTGGGCTGCCTCTTCAGTAACTGCTACCAAGTCGTTTTCTTTGCTGAAGGTGGGGCGCTCTTGACTGGGGAACAGGAAAGCTAGTGGCCCCCAACGCTGGGGTAAATCCTCGATTTTCACCTTGTCCATCGGGATTTCGAGTTGGCGGTTGAAATCGAACACCCAAAATTCGTCAAAATTGCAGAGGACGACATAGGTAGGGCGATTAGGGACAAGGTAGAGCCAATATTCAAAGGCTTGTTGATAATGTTTGCGGAGGTCTTCACCGCGTTTTTTCATTTCAAACAAGACACGCCCCGGCACCACCAAATCGGCAAAGGCGGTGGTGGTTTTGGTGCCCCGTTTTTTGAGGATACGGTCTTCAAGGACACCCCCCGCCTCTTGAACTCCCGCATGTCCAAAGGCTTTAAACAGGCGGTCTAGGAAAATTTGGGCTTGGCCTTTTTCGTCGCCTTTGCCAAACTGCTGCCACCATGTCACAAAGGCTTGGAGGTTTTGTTCACGGTTGTAGTCGGTCATGAATGATCCTGAGATAGCTTGCTTGAAATTAACAGAACAAGTATTCAGATATTTTACACGAAAAGAGTGTGAGGGAAAATTGAGGGAATCATCCCCACCCCTTCCCCATGCACAGGGCGCGGCTTAAAAACCTGTAGATTGGTAGCGAGTGGCGCGTTCGCGGAGTTTTATCAGGGTGTCGGCGGGCATGTTGGTGGCTTCGACGCCCATACGAATCGTCCCATTTTCGGGGTGGTGGAAATCACTGCCCCCTGTCGCAATCAAGCCATTTTCGGTGATGGTTTTGAGCAACTGCTGGCGGAATTCAGGGGCATGGTCGGGATAATAGACTTCGAGGCCATCCACACCTGCTGCAATCGCTTCGCCAATGATTTTGGTGGGGCTGGCATAACGTCCGGGGTGCGCCAAGACTGCTGCCCCACCTGCCTGATGAATCATGGCAATGGCTTCGGGAATGGTCAGTCGGAAACGCGGCACGTAGGCAGGGGCATCATTCGCAAGATAGTGATTAAAGGCCGTCTGGCTATCAGGCACGATGCCTTTTTCAACCATAACACGGGCAATATGCGGGCGAGTAATAGCCGCACCTTCGGAAATCGCGTAGACGCGCTCCAATGAGATATTGACCCCCAGCCGCGCCAATTTCTCAACAATGAGTTCGGCCCGTCGTTCTCGATAGGTGCGGATGTCAGTCAATTGATGCTGAAAGTCTTCATTTTCGGTGTCAATGAAGTAGCCCAAAATGTCAATGGTGCGGAGAGCATCCTCACAGCCCATTTCAATGCCGGGAATGACTTGGAGCGGGGTTTGACTAGCGGCGGTCTGTGCTGCCATCACGCCGTTGGTAGTGTCGTGGTCGGTGAGGGCGATAACGTGCAGGCCACATGTAATCGCGGTATGAACAACCTCCGATGGCGAAAACACACCGTCGGAGGCTGTACTGTGCATATGTAGGTCAATGAGTAGCTGCGATGTTGTTGTTTTGTCCACTGTGTTTAACAGGCTTTGCCTTCAATGATGAAACGGATAGCAGTGCGCTCTTGACCGTTAATCATAACCTCAGTGAAGATCGGAATGCCAGTAATGGTATATTCTTCAGCAAGGTAGTTGCGGGCGATGGCGATGGCTTTGACGGTTTGATAGACCGCTCCTGCGCCAATCGCTTGAATTTCGGCACGATGGTGTTCCCGGATTACCCCTGCAATTGCACCCGCCACAGCCGTCGAGCGGGAGTGGGCAGAGACTTTAATCAGGCCGGATTGACCAAGGTCTTCTGTAAGATGTTCTTCAAATGGGTGGGTTGAATGTAGCGCGTCCATGTGCTTGCCTGATTTCTTCTATTTATACAGTGATTAACACAGTGTTCAAAGTGAGTATATAACGACTTAAAGTCCTGACCAATAGAAGCCGATTAAGTGGTGATGTGTGTCATCTGTTTAATATGCTTAAAAGCATAGATAGATATGGATATTTTGACAAAATTCTTGGGCTAGGCAGTAAGGGCTTGAACACCAATTCTATGTTAGTCAAGGGGAAAGTTGGGATGCCGGAAAAATTTAAGGTTGCGGAGAGTTATATAAATTTTACTTAACCTAACTCCCACAGGTGGGTGTTGACCTGCCCCACACCACCATATATGGGGGGTGCTCTTGTGCTAGAATAGCGAACATTTGGTCTGTTGTGAAAAAAGAACGAATTCATTTTATAGGACTAGTGCTGTTACCTTAAAAAATTCAAAAATCTAGAAATCTGCCCCCCCAATCTGTTGCCCCTTTTCAGTGTGAATGGTAAAATCATTTAAACTTTTCGGAGTGAACCGATGAGAGGCAACCCCAAGGCTCAACTTTCCCAATCTTCTTGAGCCTAGAATCCACATATTGGCCTCATTCACTCCCTGTATCTAGTCAAAAAAGCACTCGGCAAACGCCAACTATAATTCGCTTAACCACCTTATTAAGAGTGGGTGTCTATTTATTGCCTGCTGCTGGGACGACTTGTTTGTATTTTTGTTATCTAAAACGAGTACGGTGTGATGAAACCTGAAGATGCTTGGCTTGCAGCGTTAGGCCAACTCCAACTCCAACTCCACCGCAGCACCTACGATACATGGCTGCGCGATGCCAAATTCCTATCGTATGACGATAAGGTCTTTACGGTGCGCGTGCGCAATGGATATGCCAAAGACTGGTTAGAACAAAAACTCTATCGAGCCGTTAAACACACCTTATGCTCTGTGTTTCATGAGCAGGTCGAGATTCAGTTTGTGGTACAGAACCGCCCGCGCCGCGAGTTCTATGATGATACTGAGCACAGCGGATCCGAATATTCGACAGACGGAACGGAAACCCACTACAGTTCGATTTATGTAGAGGAAGCGCCACCGGCGGACGACTGGAATCCCCAGTTAAATTCGGCATATACATTTGAGAATTTTGTGGTTGGCCCCAGTAATCAAATGGCCCAAGCTGCCGCCCAAGCCGTTTCGGTCAATCCGGGGCAGGTCTATAACCCACTCTATATATATGGAAATTCGGGGCTTGGGAAAACCCATTTACTGCACGCGATTGGAAATGCCTGTCGTCAGCGGGGTCTCAGAGTGTTGTATGCCACCTCCGAGCAGTTCATGAACAATTTAGTGGAGGCGATACGAGGCAAGACCACCTCTGATTTCCGTGACTACTATCGCGGAGTGGATGTGCTGCTAATTGATGATGTGCAGTTTATGGCGGGCAAGGACAGCACGCAGGAAGAATTCTTCCATACCTTTAATGCCCTACGCGAACAAGGCAAGCAGGTCGTCATTGCCTCTGACCGACGGCCACAGGCGATTAAGGGACTGGATGATCGGTTGCGTTCGCGGTTTGAATGGGGATTGCAGGTTGAAATTTTAACTCCTTCCTATGAGACCCGTTTGGCGATTTTGAATGATAAGTCGGAAATGAAGGGCCATCCTCTACCCCATGAAATCGCCCATCTGATTGCCAGCTATACCTATGCCAGTATCCGCGATTTGGAAGGCACACTTACCCAAGTGTTGGCCTATAAAACACTGATGGGCAATCATTTGACCATCGAAGTTGCGGAACAGATATTGGCCGAAAAACAAGGCAGTATCCCCGTGCCCAATGCGCAGCCCCGCCGTGATATGTCTGCTGTGAAGCGCCAAATTAGCCTAAACGATGTTTTGCAGGCGACGGCGCGTTTTTATCAATTGTCGCTGGATGACATCCTGAGCAAACGTCGTACCAAAGACGTCAGCTATATCCGGCAGTTGGCGATTTATCTGGCACGTGAGGAAACCCAAGCCTCATGGCCGGAAATTGGCGATGCTTTTGGTGGACGTAACCACAGCACGATGGTACACGGCTATAAGAAGGTCGCCGAAGAAATTGAAACCAATTCCGATATGCGCCGCGAAGTCGAAGACCTACGGAAACACATCCACCAAGCCGCTGTTTAGACTGATCCTCACAATTTGTACAACAAGGTTGCTGAGAATAAAAATAGTGCAACCTTTTAATGGTCATCCCGTATAAAATATAGATGGGATGCCATCCCCCTAATTTGAAATTGACGGCAGGAATCCATGCAATGATTTTGCCCGAGATGTTGGTTGAACAAGAAAACGCCCTTTTGGAAAAGACCTTACATGGCGATGTTGAGGCGTTTGGTGAACTGATTCGGCTGTACGAACGGCCTATCTTCAATTTATGCTATCGTATGTTGGGGGATGGGGCTGAGGCTGAAGACGCTGCCCAAGAAGCGTTTATACGCGCATATAGCAATCTGGCATCCTATGACCGAGGGCGGTCTTTTAAGACATGGTTGTTTTCAATTGCCTCCAACCACTGTATTGATCGGTTGCGGAAACGCCGCTTGACCTTGTTATCTATTGACGAACCGCTGCCACCGCATCCCGCCCTTGTCAGTGACCAGCCCGACCCTGAACAACAAATGTTAGAAGAAGAACGTAGCGCCCTTATCCAGAAACTGCTAAATCAACTCGCCCCTGATTATCGGGTGGCGGTGGTGCTGCGCTATTGGTATGACCTGTCGTATCAAGAAATGTCGGAGATGTTGGAAACCACAGAGAGTGCGGTGAAAAGCCGTCTGTTTCGCGCCCGGCAAGCGCTGGTCGAGTTGTTAGAAGATTCAGAAGCCCAGATGATTTTGCAGCCGCTGTTGGCAAGTTGAGACGTGTTGGAATAGCTGAGAAAAGTAGGATTACACCCAATGTCGCGTTTAGAACAAGACCCAATGCGGAAGAAGTTCGATCATCTTGAAGATGAGGTAGTGCATGAGCCAGAGGAAACCCGCTTGCAAGCAGGTCAGCGTTTGGCAGCACCCGCCGAGAACACACAGGAAAACAGTCAAGATAACGCTAAACAGGCCTCGGATGCCGCATTTCAACAGGTGGATCATTTGTTGAAGACTGCCCCGATGGTGGCTTCCCCGCGTGGGTTTGCGGATCGGGTGCTGGCGTTGATAAAAAAACAGGCCCAACTGTACCCCACCTATTCCGAGGGTACAGGCATCGTTTTGGGGCTGACCGCCGCTGCGTTGGTGACGATTCCGATCTTGGGAACGATTTTATTTTTGACGACACAGGCGATTGTGAATCAAAGCCTGCGGGTCACGCTGATTCGGGAAATCAGCAATGTAATTGAGGTGGTGGCGATCTGGCTGCAAAGCCCCACAATCAGCCTGCCGATTGCTTTGCTGATGGTCATAGCAATTTTGCCCTTTACAGCGCTTTCTGGCTATCTGTTCTGGTTCTTTAATGGCCTTGCCAAAGCTGGCGCCTCATCCGAACAAGCCTAGTCCGCTAAATTTGGGCCACTGAAATCGTGGTATGCAGGGCACGCTGCTGCGACGAGGCGCTCACTTCCACGTCAAAATACATCCCGCCTGAAACGTATGGTTCATTCATCTCCATCAATTGGAAAACCTCAACACGCAATCGCATCGGCGTTTGATAGGCCGTTAGATTCAGTTCGGCAAATTGCGAGGGTGTCTCAGGTGTAAGGGTCAAGGTCAATTCGGCGGGCGACACCTCACCGCCATTGGCACTCACCCGCAGCAAGATCGGTGTTGGTTCACTGATGGTTTCCATTTCCATCGGGTCGGGTTCTAGACCGAGTAGCCAACGAGCGGATTGATTAATGGCCCTAGGCAGCGGGACGACGGCACAAAGGTCATAGGCGAGGACGGCGTAATGTTTTCCGGCATCCGCAGGGGCAGTGGCATCATAGGCATTAATGTCTTCAATGGCCTGATAGCCCTTTTGGGTGACGCGGTAGTAGCGGGCCTCATCCATTGCCATATAACTTTTGGTGACAAGGCGCTTGATGCCCTTGCTAAATGAGCGCTCGGACATGCCTAGGCCATTCATGAGGGCGTCGGCGTGAATGTTATCCACTTGGATACGCCCCATATAGCGAAGAATATCAAGTGCCTGTTCTGGCATGGTGGTAAGTTCAAATGGTAGAGTCATGACCCATATCCGTCTGCATTAGAAGATCAAAAGTGCTGTTGAGTGTAGTAGACAACCCCATTTGCGGCAAGTGAAGGGGATAGGTGTTGGGAAATGGAAAGAAAAAAGAGGGGCACATCTTATGAAGATACACCCCATCTGCTTTTAAGACATGATGTCTGCATAGACGGATTGGGTCTGGGCGGAGGGTTGGAGGCCATTGCTGCGCAGGGTATCCATCAAGCGTTGATAGTGTCCGGCGGCCTCGCTGCGGCGACCCAAACGGGCATATAGTTTCATGATTTCCCGATGGATGGGTTCATAGGTGTCGTTTTCGCTGGCGGCACGTAGGAGTAGGGCAAGGGCTTGTTCTTCGCGGCCTTCTTCCAACCGTACTTTGGCGATATTGGTCATGGCTTCCAGATACCCGGCTTGGAAATCCTCGCGGCGTTCTTTAATCCACGATTCGGTGTGTCCCTGTAGGAATGGCCCACGATATAACTCGGCGGCTTCCTGCCAATAGGGCAAGCCTTCAGTATAAGAACTGGATTGACGGCCCTTGACGAGCGCCGTTACAAAACGCTCCACATCATATTCCACCCGTGCTTCGGGGTTGATTTGGTAGTAGCCATCTTGGTGTACCAGCACGTCGAAGCCGAGGGCCTTATGCAGACGGCGTTTGGTGACATGGAACACGTTAACTGCTTGGTCACTGTCCAAATCCGGCCAAAACGTCCCACAGATTTCGGAACGGGTGACGATAGGACGATCCAACACAAAGAAGAAGAGCAGGCGCGGTAGATGGCCTTCCCATTCTTCGATTGAGTTCTCATCTTTATAGACAAAACCCGGCCCAAGCCCTAGCGCATCGAGTTGGGCCACTGGGGAGTCGGTTTGGATACGATAGAAGTTCTCCCCGATGATCTCGGTATCCTTCAAAATCACGGCTTGGCGACGCGCAATCATGGAAATCCAAGGCATACGTGGAATCGTGCGGCTGTTGATGACCAGTTGGCAGTGATTGGGTAGATAGTGAACGACGCGCTCCCAAAAAACTTGAATGTCATCCGCTTCATTGCTGGCATCAAATTCATCGAGGATGAGGATGAATGGCCCTTCATGAAGTTCGGCAAGATCGTTAACAAAGGCATTGATCCGTGCCTGTGTATTGTCACGCGAATTTTGCCATAACTGGTATAGATGGCGCCCGAAAGTAGGATGTTGTACGGCCATATCGTGGGAGAAGCCATCAAGAAAGGCGTCTAGGTTGATGTCGTCTGGACCCATTGCGTAATAGAAGGTCGGTAGTGGTGCTTCATTCAAGAGGTGTGCTACCAGCATCGAACGAAGACGGCTTTGAGGATGGAGTAAAATAATTTGGGCCTCCGCAGCATATTTCTGAAATGCTGCATAGGTATCTGCAACTAAGGTTTGTAATGCCATTGTTCCCTCCCGGTCACAATAACAAGCTAGATCGTTTTGGCTCAAAAAACCTAGCTTTTCGCTTAGAAATTAGAATATTAACAGGCATGACAGGGGGTTTTACGACCCACTGGCATAGTATGTAGTATAAATCATTTAGGGTAGAAAAAGCAATAGTCGCGTATTCTTAAGATTACTAACGTACTGTCAACGAGACTGTTTGACAACAATTTCATAGTTAGGATATTTCAGAACCATTTTGAAAAGCGTATTTTGACATTCCCTTATGGGGAGAATACAATACAAGTTTTGAATCTTTTGTGAAATTTTGAGTTAAGCGCCTTATAACTATCAATACTCTCTTCATTCTGGTGTAAAATCTAAAACATGAGGGTAGGATGATGCGAATACTAAAAGGATTGGGATTATTCGTTACCGGATTAGGTATCAGTTTGGTGGTTGGGTGGTGGCTGTCACAGCAAGAACGACTTTCTAAAAGAAATCTCCCCACCCCGAATTTGACCCCGAACGAACCCACGATTGAACCAGTCATTACCCTGCCCCCAGAAGCGTTTGAAGCGATTGCCGAGCCGGAACCCGCCATTAAACCGAAGCCGGAAATCAAGGTCAAATCCAAAGCCATTGCGGATGACCTGACGATTATTAAGGGGATTGGCCCGAAGAAAGCAGAAGCACTGGCTGCAATTGGGATTACGACCTTTAATGGGTTAGCGGCGGCGGATGCGAATGAGCTACGAGAGAAATCTGCCGGGATTGGCTCGGTGGAGCAGCTTGAAGAATGGATTGCTGCCGCCAAAGAAATGACGCAATGAAACGGCGATGAAATAATAAGGTAGCGACAGTCGTCCAAAATGAACAACAAACAATCCGAATCATCAGGAGATGAAGTAGTAGTGGCAGATGATTTGCGCCCCACCAATATCACCCTAGATCGTACACAGGGCCACCTGACTATTGAATGGTCAACCGGACAGACATGCGTGTATCCTTTAAGCCATTTACGCGAAGCCTGTCCATGTGTTGAGTGTCGGGGTGGACATCATAATATGGGAATGCAAAATGCCCCCAAGGATATTTTGAGCCTGACACCTGCCCGTTCGTATAAAGCCGAGCGTTTGGAATTAGTGGGCAACTATGCTTTACAGTTTTTTTGGGATGATGGTCATCATACTGGTATTTATACATGGGAACTTCTTTACCATCTTTGCCCTGCCCCGTCCACTGAGCATTCATAATACAGGTATCGAAACACTATGTTTGAAACAACCACAACTCACACCGATCTACTCTCGATGCTCGAACTCAATCATTTGCGACTAGAGGCCATTAACCTCTATGACCGCTGTTTGGCAGAGGGTAATCTTTTGCCTCTGGAGCGATTTATCGAGCAGCAGTTAGCCTATGATCCGCCGCAAATCCAACTTCTGACAGATATTGCCAACGATTTGCAGCAGCGCCTCTTGACCCTAAAAGCCTATCATTTTGATATTCGGCAAAAGATTGTGGTGATGTTTGAGGAAATGTATCGCCTCGATGTCACCCATTTGATGCCTGCTGACAGGTTGGATGATTATCACCTGCTTCATCCGGAGCGTGTGTTGATGTACGTGATTGAACAAGGTGTCTCTATTGAAGAAGACGAGCGGATGGTTCTGTTGGAAGTGCTGCGGGCATCGCGTGAGACAGCGAGACGATTGTACGAGGATGTTTTGTTAACCGAAAAACTGCACGACATGATTTTGGATTGGATCTACGCGCTGACAGTCAATTCTGCCCGCGCAGGTTGGCAAATTTTTGAGTGGTCTATGAAATCAGACCCCAAACATATTCACTAAGGCAGTAGAAAAGGATTTATGACCACGCACCCCTATAGCCCCTATCTCGCCGAGATTTTGCTGGATAGCGAGACGGTTCAAGCCCGTATTCAAGAGTTAGGCGATAAAATTACCCAGTTTTATGCCGATTCACCCAATTTGCTGCTAGTATGCGTCCTCAAAGGTGGGGTCATGTTCCTTACCGATTTGATGCGACATGTGGATGTTCCCCACGCGATTGATTTTATGGCAGTATCCAGCTATGGCGCAGGGGCGCGACGCAGTTCGGGATATGTGCGGATTGTGATGGACTTGGAACGCGACATCTCCGGTATGGATGTTCTGTTGGTCGAAGATATTATTGACAGCGGACATACTTTGAATTATATCATGGGGCAATTAAAAGCCCGCCATCCACGCAGCCTGCGGGTTTGTAGTTTGTTGAGTAAGCCATCGCGCCGTGAAGTGGATATTCAAATTGATTTCTTGGGATTTGAAATCCCGGACAAATTCGTTTTTGGTTATGGCCTTGATCTCGACGAGAAATTCCGCAATCTGCCATTTATCGGTGTGGTAGATTTGGCGGCATTGGAGAAGAAAGAAAAAGAATAGATTCGCGGCTAATCATTAAACGCAGCAAGGCCACCCAACATTAAGGAGGGAAACTGATGACCCTTACCCCCATTCCCTCAAATCGCCCGCTCTATTGGCCTGAACTGATACATGAATTGCAAGCCCACCTACCAAATCGTGAGATTTATATCGTGGGGGGGACAGTGCGGGATGTGTATTTGCGCCGTCCGGTGCATGATCTGGATTTTGTGACCCCAGAAGATGGTCGCCCGATTGCAAGGCTGATCGCCAATACGTTTGATGGTGCTTATTATCCGTTGGATGATGAACGCAGGGTGGGACGGGCGCTAATTCAGTATCAGGAGCAGGCATGGGTCATTGACGTAGCCCAACTGCGCGGCCCAACGCTGGAACAGGATTTACGGGATCGGGATTTCTCGATCAACGCCATCGCGGTCAGCCTGCATGATCTTGACCATCTGCTTGACCCGACGGATGGGGTCGGGGCGATGGAAAGCAAGCAGGTGGTGATTTGCGCCGAAGATGCCATCAGCCGTGACCCAGTGCGGGCATTACGAGCCATTCGTATGAGTCTGACCCTAAAATATCGCTTATCTCCCGAAACCAAAACTGCTATTCGACAGGATGGGCCACAAGTCAGCCATGTATCCCCTGAACGGGTGCGGGATGAGGTGTTTAAATTATTGGGCACGACCAAACCCTCCTCAGCTTTGGCTCTGCTGGATGGTTTGGACTTGCTGCCCCTTTTGTTTCCTGAAGCGCGGATGATGCAGGGTGTCACTCAGAGTCCGCCCCATACACTGGATGTTTGGCGGCATACCCTCCATGTCATGGATAACTTGGAGGGCCTGCTCACGGCATTTAGTCCCCGTCGTACCGATGAAACGGCGGCGAATTTTGGACTGGGAATGGTGGTGTTTAGTCTGGCCCATTTGCGGAGTGAGATCGTGGCGCATGTTCAACATTGGTGGCCCGCCGAACGTTCACATATCGCATTGTTGATGCTGGCGGCGCTGGCTCACGACATCGCCAAACCTATGACCCGCACGGTTGACCCTGACGGCAACACGCACTTTTTTGGACATCCTGAACGAGGAGCAGAAATCGTGGCGCAGTGGGGTACAGCGATGCGTCTTAGCAATGATGAAATCGAACGACTGCATCGGGTGGTCTATCATCATATGCGCCCCTTGATGCTTTATAACAGCGGTGAATTAACACGACGGGCGATTTATCGTTTTTGGCGTGATTTGGGTGAGGCCGGGGTAGATGTCTGTCTCTTAAGCTGTGCCGACTATCTGGCGACCTATGGCACGACGCTCAATCAGGGCGAGTGGCTGCGCTTTGTCCAGATTATCAAGACACTGTTGGAGGGGTACTATCGGCAGCGCGAAGCATTGGTGAGCTTTCCGATGTTATTGGACGGGTGGATGATTATGAACCGTTTTAATCTGAAACCGGGGCCAATCATCGGGGAAATTTTGGATGGCCTCCGCGAAGCACAAGCGGTTCAAGAGGTGCAGACTCAAGATGAGGCGCTGCGATGGGTCGAAAACTGGCTAGCGGATCACAAGAATTGATATAAAGTAGGGTGCCGCCCTTTTTTTGTCTAAGTAGAGCTTGATGAGAGGGTCATAATGACTGAAATTATTTTGGCGATGGATCAGGGGACGACCAGTTCACGCGCTATTTTGTTTGATGTGGGAGGGCGAATTCTCGGAACGGCCCAACGCGAGTTTCCCCAATATTATCCGAAGCCGGGGTGGGTCGAGCATAATCCCGCTGATATTTGGGAAACGCAATTTGAGGTTGCCGCAGAGGTCATGAATAATGCCAAACTGCGCTCCGAAAGTATTGCCGCGATTGGCGTGACCAATCAACGCGAAACGGCGATTATTTGGGACAGAAAGACGGGTGAACCAATTTACAACGCGATCGTGTGGCAGTGCCGCCGCACCGCGCCGATGTGTGAGCAGTTAAAAGCCGAGGGGTTTGATAACGTCATCCGCGAAAAGACCGGCCTTGTCACTGATGCTTATTTTTCGGGAACAAAAATCGCATGGCTGTTGGAGAATGTGCCGGGTGCGCGGGCCAAAGCCGAGGCAGGTGAATTGGCATTCGGCACGGTGGATACATGGCTGCTGTGGAATTTGTCAGGTGGGTCGTTGCATATCACTGATGTCAGCAATGCAGCGCGGACGCTGATTTTTAATATTCATACGGGCGATTGGGATGACGAAATTCTGGGGAAATTACGCATCCCGCGTAGCCTACTCCCCGAGGTGCGGTCATCGAGTGAGGTCTATGGCGAATCAGTGCTGTTTGGTGCGAGGCCGATTCCATTAGCCGGAGACGCTGGCGATCAACAGGCCGCGACATTTGGGCAAGTGTGTTATCAACCCGGCCTCGCCAAAAATACCTATGGAACGGGCTGCTTTTTGCTCATGAACACGGGCGAAAAACCTGTGCCGTCGAATGCGGGATTATTGACTACAGTAGCGTGGCGATTGGGCAAAAATCAACCCATGATTTATGCGCTGGAAGGCAGTGTCTTTATTGCAGGGGCGGCGGTGCAATGGTTGCGTGATGAATTGGGTATGATTTCGTCGGCTGGCGAGATTGAAACCCTTGCTGCGACGGTTGAGGATTCACACGGCGTCTATGTTGTTCCGGCGTTTGTCGGCTTGGGTGCGCCGTATTGGGATTCGTCGGCACGTGGCACGATTGTTGGGTTGACACGCGGCGCGAATAAATGCCATATCGCACGGGCGACACTGGAGGCGATTGCATTTCAGAGCCTTGATGTGATTACCGCCATGCTTCAGGATTCCCAATTGACGATTGATACGTTGCGGGTGGATGGCGGCGCGACGAAAAATGATTTGCTGCTGCAAATTCAGGCCGATATTTTGGGCGCGGCGGTAGAGCGTCCGGCGGTGACGGAAACGACGGCACTCGGCGCGGCATATCTGGCAGGTTTAGCGGTAGGAGTTTGGAAATCTACCGATGAGCTATCGCAGCAGTGGAAAATTGACCGGACGTTTGAACCGGCCATTGGTGATGACCAACGACAAGCGATGTTGACGGGGTGGCGAAAAGCTGTCGAAAAATCACGCGGATGGGCATAAATTCGTCCCACCCCTAACGCTTCCCCAAAGCATTAGAAAGGGGAAATTGTGGCAGCACCAAGCGGGGGAATGGGCGTTGACATGCCCCTCTAGCCCTGCTATACTGACAAAACATCTTAGGAAGGATGGCTGAGCGGTTTAAAGCGGCGGTCTTGAAAACCGTTGTGGCGTTATACGTCACCGGGGGTTCGAATCCCTCTCCTTCCGCAGATACATCCCAATCGGGGAGATGCCAGAGTGGTCGATTGGGGCCGCCTGCTAAGCGGTTATGCGGTTGAAAAGCTGCATCGCAGGTTCGAATCCTGTTCTCCCCGCCAATTTAATAACAAGAAACCAGTCCAAGTGGCTGGTTTTTTGTTTGGATCAAAGTTTGGCTTTACTAAGCTCATCTTGGAAGGCGGACAATTTCCTAAATTCAGTGCGTAGCTCGTTGATATAATGTTGCCAACCTTCAATATCATCCAATTGTTTGTATATCTCGCGCAGGGTTTTTAATATTGCGGTAGCTTCAGCATAGCTTTGCCGATTACGTTCACTAATGTGGATGCGAACATACTTTTGATAGACAGGCAGCGCCTTTTCAGGTCGGGCAATGTAGGATTGTTTCGCAATTTCAAAATCCAACGCCATCC
This sequence comes from Chloroflexota bacterium, assembly GCA_013112715.1. Taxonomy (GTDB): domain Bacteria; phylum Chloroflexota; class Anaerolineae; order Aggregatilineales; family J027; genus CFX10. The sequence continues at coordinate 89,160 of JABFGB010000009.1, read as the reverse complement.
ACTGGTAACGATTTGGCGGTTTGGATTCGATTTTAGGCAGCATTGCCCATGCGCTATCCCAATCTTGGTCATGAAGATAGGCGTAGATCAGAATGTCATAGTGGTTGCCTCGTTCCAACTTCTTCAACAAATCGGGCCGCATAATATCCCAATTGCCTAATGCTTGAGCCGTCGCCTTTAATTCCACATAATAACGGATGTCTGGTCTTTCATTCATGCGAACCAACTGCCATTTTAGATTGCGCTCATGATCGTGATTGATGGTTAATCGCCCAATCAACCAATCGGCAATAAAATCATTATAACCAGCGTTAAGCCATACCTCAGCCTGTTGAATCGCAACCTGCTCGTGACCTTTTTGTTGAAGATCGTACAGCACTCTGGTCTGATCTACATTGCCTTGAATATGCGACTTAATGACTTCAAAGGCTTCATCCAAGCGCTTTAGATCGAGCAGCTTTATCACCAGCAGATAATATTGCCCATTTTGGCGTAGCCGTTCCAAAATAACTTCAGGATCAACATGGTCGAGCGTGTCGAGTTCCATCAACACTTGGTCGTAAACCTCTTGTCCCCAGTTACTGTAATAAGGACGCTTGGCATGATCCGCCTGAGCCGCAAGCAACTGGTCACGAATGATTGATATGTCCGCTGGTTTGGCATATTTATAAACAATATCTGGGGCATCATCCGCCAGACCATGCCCACCATAATCCGTATCCCAGATAAAAGCCCGCATGAGCATCGTGAAGATACCCCGTCGCTCGGTATCGGAATCCAATATTTCGGATTGCCCCAAACACGCCGCTAGTTTTTCCACCGCTGTATTTAATGACTCAATCAATTCGCCTTCATCATCCAACAAATACTCGTGGTTGCCGTCCAAAAATTCATCCAAAATAGCTTGATAGATGGCACTGGCGCTACGCCAATCGCCCATATCAACAAAATCTTCGGCGGATTTAGTGATAGAGTCAACCACATCTATCGGTGTTGCGGCGTGGTCGTCGTAATAATCCCCGAAACTTTCAAACGTGCGACGCAGTTCTTTGCGAAACTGAGTTGTGTTCACGGGAGTAAGGTGGCTATCTGTGACCGGGATGGGGCGATCCACAAGGGCTTGGAGGTCGGGATAGTGCCGCACCATCGTCTGAATCAATTTAATCAACTCCTCTTTGGTGCGTTTTTGCAAGGCATTCTCAATGGATGACCGTTCCTCAAAATCGTTGGGACGTTTTAGGTAATGGAGGAGGAGTGCAACGATGTGTTTACAATCCCCCTCATAACTGTACTGGCATGTACAAGCGGTATTCTGAATACCTGTTTCGTTTAAGGTAGCTTTGACATGATAGGGCCGCGACCTTGATCCTGTACAATCAGCTTCAATGGTGTTCCCGCGTTTGACCGTACTCGAGATGGCATTTTGGCGAAAATACTGCTCACCACGAGTGAAACTCTGGCTATTGGCACGGGCACGAATTTGGGCAAGGGTAATTTCTGATTGAGAGGCCATATATTTATGTCTCGAACATTATTTTTGAAGTTGAATTATATCTTGGGAAATACAATTTATGACGACAAATGTCAGTTAAATCGCATGACACGAGAGTTTGCTGAGATGACATGGATTGGATAAAATCTACGCTCGCTTGAATTCGACATGGATTCTACTTAAAGGAGTTTTTTCGTATGTCTAAGCGGTTGCTGAGTTTATGCAGTTTAGTCATCGTTTTTGCGGTTGTTGTAGGATCGTTTGCCCCTACCGCCCGCGCTCAAGACGACCTATCCGGTAGCCTTGAAATCTTCTCGTGGTGGGCAGGTAGCGAAGGCCCCGCACTAGAAGCCTTAATTGCTCTTTATAACGAGCAACACCCCAATGTAGAAGTTATTAATGCGACCGTCGCTGGTGGTTCTGGTGTGAACGCCCGCGCCGTGCTGAAGACCCGTATGGAAGGTGGCGAGCCACCAGATTCGTTCCAAGTTCACGCTGGTCAGGAACTGATTGGGACATGGGTTGCTGCCGATCGCATGGAAGATTTGACCTTCCTGTTTGAAGAACAAGGCTGGTTCGAGGTCTTCCCCGAAGGCTTGATTGACCTGCTCTCCACCGATGAAGGCATTTGGAGCGTTCCGGTTAACATTCATCGTTCCAACGTGCTGTGGTATAACCCCGCCAAGTTGGAAGAATGGGGCGTAGAAGTGCCCGCGACATGGGATGACTTCCTTGCGGTTTGCCCAACCCTCCAAGACGCTGGCGTAACCCCATTGGTCGTTGGTGAAGCATGGACTGTCAATCACCTGTGGGAAAGTGTTGCCCTCGGTGTGCTCGGTGCGGAAGGCTGGAACGGCATTTGGACAGGCGAGACCGATCTTGAAGGCGAAGAATTCCTCGCCGTATGGGACACCTTCGGCAAGGTTCTGGAATGCTCCAACTTTGGCGAAGACAATGAAGGTCTGCCGTGGGACAAGGCAACTGACCGTATTGCCGACGGAACCGCTGCATTCAACGTGATGGGCGACTGGGCCGCTGGTTATATGACCACCACCCTCGAACTCGTCCCCGGTGAAGGCTTTGGTTATGCCCCCGCCCCCGGCACCGACGGTGTTTTCATGATGCTGTCCGACAGCTTTGGTCTACCAGTGGACGCTCCCAATCGTGATGCTGCGATTGCTTGGTTGACCCTGCTCGGCTCCAAAGAAGGTCAAGATGCCTTCAATCCTCTCAAGGGTTCCATTCCTGCCCGTATCGACGGTGATGTCACCAATCCTGAACTATACAACACCTATCTGCAATCAGCCGCTGCTGACTGGGCAGTGGATACGATTGTTGGTAGTTTGGTACATGGTGCCGCCGCGAATGAAAACTTCGCTGGCAACTTTGGCAGCGTCGTAGATCTGTTCACCACCAGCGGTGCGCCTGAGGCGGCAGCCGCTGAATTCATTGCACTGTGCGAATCCTCCGGCGCGTGCGGTGGCTGATCGAAATAGGACTTAGTTAATTGAGAAAGCCCTGCCCAAAAGCAGGGTTTTCTTTTAATTTTTTGAGAGGTGGTTTGATGTATAACCGAAAAGATAAGGCGATTGCCTTTTTGATGATATCGCCCTCGCTTATCTTGTTAGCGATCTTTGTCTATTTCTTCATCGGGCAAACCGCATGGTACTCCGTTTCAGACTGGGGGATTGATCCCGCAACCGCACTGAAAAAAGGCGTCGAAAAGAATTATGTTGGTCTCGATAATTATCACACCCTCATTTCGAGCGCCAGCGACTACGAATTTCGCCTCGCCTTTATCAGTACCTTTTACTTCACCATCTTTTTCCTCAGCTCGTGTTTGATTCTGGGGTTTTTCCTTGCGTTTCTACTCGATCAGCGAATCAAAGGCGAGGGCATTTTTAGGACGATCTTTTTGTTCCCCATGTCGCTCTCGTTTGTCGTGACGGGCACGATTTGGAATTGGCTGCTCAAACCCAAGGGTGGGTTGAATATCCTCCCCAATAAGCTGTTTGGAACAGACCCGCTTGAATACAAGTGGCTTAATAGCGATACTACCCTGTTCAAATTTGAATGGCTGAAAGGGGGCACGCTTTTCTATCTAGGCATTGCGCTGTTTACCTTTGCCCTATTTACCTATGTCGCCCAAAAACGCAACCTCAGCGGGTTCTGGGTCGTCATAGCAGGTCTGGTGTTGTGGCTGATTTCCGCCGCAGGTTTTTGGGACAAAATTTGGGTGCCAATTGATGATCCTGTGCGCGATATTGGGACTTATCAAGGCTATGGCTATAGCGCTGCTCTCTCTGGCATTGTCATTGCCGCGACATGGCAAATGGCGGGGTATGTAATGGCGCTGTTCTTGGCGGGGATTCGCGGGATTTCGGAAGAACTGCGTGAGGCGGCACGGGTTGATGGCTGTGCCGAATGGCAGGTCTACACCCGCATTATCCTGCCGCAATTACGACCCATCGCTCTCAGTGCCATTATTATTTTGGGGCACATCTCTTTGAAGATTTTTGACCTCGTTTATGCCATGACGGGTATTGATAACAAATATGTCAAAGTACCGGGGATTCTGATGCTAAAGGGTTTTCGCAGTAATGAATGGGCACGTAGTAGCGCGGTCGCAATGGTGATGTTGTTTGCCATTTCGTTAGTGATTATTCCCTATCTATGGTCGAACCTGCGGACGGAGAAACAGTCATGAATGCCCAAAGAGATGCTCGTACATTAACACGCAGCCTCTGGCGTGTAGCGGCTTATGGCCTGTTGATCTTGATGGCCTTAATTTTCTTGATTCCAGTCTATATGGTGGTTGTCACTTCGTTGAAAGAGGCGGCTGAGGCTGGACGAGAAGCAACCGCGTGGGATTTGCCTTCCAAGCTGAATTTTGAGAGTTTTGAGACGGTCTGGAACGATTTGTCACCCAATTTGCGAAACAGCTTTTTGTTGGTGACGGCGGCCACTGCTATTTCGGCGTTGGTTGGTTCGATGAACGGCTATGTATTGGCAAAGTGGCGTGTACCGGGGGCCTCCATCTTTTTCCCCTTGATGCTGTTTGGGATGTTTATCCCCTATCAGGCTATTTTGATTCCATTGTTCAAATTTATGGATAACGTCAATCTGTATGGTGGCCTGCCGGGGCTGGTATTGGTGCATGTGGTCTATGGGATTCCGATCACCACCCTGATTTTCCGCAACTTTTATGTGGACATTCCAAATGAGTTATTAGAAGCCGGGGCAATTGACGGAGCGGGCTTTTTTGGTATCTACACCAAACTCGTCTTTCCGCTCTCGCTGCCGGGGTTTGTGGTGGTGGTAATCTGGCAGTTTACGCAAATCTGGAATGAATTTTTGTTCGCGGTGACATTGGTCAAAGATCGCTGGCAGCCGATTACCGTGCCGCTGGCCGAGACCGCAGGCGGTATTTCAGTAGACTGGAATCAGCCAATGGCCGGGGCGATTTTAGCTGCTCTGCCGACCCTACTGGTTTACATCATTATGGGTCGCTGGTTCATTCGTGGCTTGCTGGCAGGATCAATCAAGGGTTAGTTGACCTTGCATCTGCTCCCAAAAATCTGTAAACTAGAACGCTTGCATCGTTTTATGGAGCTTGTGCAAATGGCAAAAACGACGACGGTATTTATTTTGCTCTTAATCGCAATGAGCATTGCACCCTCGTCAGCGTTGGCACAGGGTCGAGAAGCGGCGATTGCGATTATCACCTCACCCGTCGAAGGAGCAACGGTCTCCGGGCAGGTGGTGATTATGGGCAGTGCCAGTCATCCGAGCGTATTTGTGGGCTATGAAGTCGAATTTGACAACATGGCCGACGCCAACGAGATTTGGCTGCCAATTGGAACGCGCGTCTCGCAGCCAATCACGGAAGGCACGCTGCAAATTTGGGATACGGTTGCCAATAACGTGGCGGATGGGGTCTATCAAATCCGCCTCCGTGTATTTTTGAATTTGCCGGATGAACCGCCAGTTGAATTTGTGGTACGGAATGTAACTGTCTTAAATTCCGTACCGACACCCCTACCAACACCCCTACCGCCGCCTGCAACCTCCACTGCGGGGCCACCTGCGCCTACCGCACCAATTCAGCAACCGCCGACCAATACACCGCGCCCGACGGTTGAAACCTTGATTGATACCAGCAATCAGAGCAGTTCATCTGGGGGGGAGTCGTCGCTAAATTTTGATCGGCTGCAAGGGGCGTTTTGTAATGGGGTGATTATTGCCGGGGTGTTTTTTGCATTTTTCGCTGGGTATTTGGCCTTAAGGGCAAGATTACGTCCGATGGCGCGTCAAATTATGTGGCAGATTCGCAGTGAAATGGATGATGATCGTCGGGGATAAATGAAAACATCCCCGACCCTTCCCCAAAGCATTAGGGAGGGGAGCAACGTGGTAGCGTGAAGGATCGTAGGTTTGCAGAGGATTGCAGGATTTTTTAGGCGTAACGTTAGAACAGAGGACGAGGAAACCCCAGACGTGAGTATTGAGCGTTACCTGATCGTGGGATTAGGCAATCCGGGCCGTCAGTATGTGGACACACGGCACAATATTGGCTTTATGGTGATTGATACCCTCGCCAAAGCCTATGACCTAAAATTTGATGGCAACAAAGCCAAAGCCTATTTTGCGGAGGGGACGGTTGCCAATAAGCGGGTCATTATCGCCAAACCCCAGACCTATATGAACGAGAGCGGTTTTGCAGTACGTGGTCTAATGGATTTCTATAAAATTCCGTTGACGCATCTCATGGTCGTGTCGGATGACTTAGATATTCCGTTGGGCACCCTGCGGATTCGGCCCAAAGGCGGCGCAGGTGGACAAAAGGGACTGCGGAATATCATTGCTCAGACGGGAAGCGAGGATTTTGCCCGGATGCGGGTCGGCATTGGTCGGCCACCGGGGAGAATGGACCCCGCTGCCTATGTTTTGCAACCATTTTTGAAACAAGATGAGGTACTGCTGCAAGAAACACTTAGTCGTGCGATTAAGGCGATTGAGCTATGGCTTACAGATGGAATTGACACGGCGATGAATCGCCAAAATGGAACCGCCGAGGAAGCCGCCGCTCGTTTTGTAAAACGCGACGCTGTTCCTTCTCCTGACCAACCCAATTCATAACACTTGGTGGCAAAAGAACCCAATATGCAGTTGAACGGCTTGCTTGATGTACTGGCAGGAACCGAGGCGTTTCAGTCGCTGGTCAAGGTACTGAACACGCAGGCGTATCCTGACCAGATGGTGGTACGGTCAGCGCGGCCCTATGTAGTAGCGGCGTTGGCCCGTGAATTGGCTCGGCCTGTGCTGGTGGTGACGGCACGGGTGGAACGTGCGTATGATATTGCCGAACAGCTTCCGGCGTGGCTGCCCGACACACCCATTTTGCGTTTCCAAGAACCCACCGCCATGTTTTATGAGCGCGCCCCGTGGACAGAGGTGGTAACACGTGCTCGACTGCAAACGCTCGCCGCCCTCGCCCCGCCGATTGTGCCGGGTAATCAACCCGCTGTCCAATCCACTACCCCACCGATTTTGGTGACATCGGCCTATGCCTTGATGCAAGTCACGCTTCCGGTGCGGGATTTTCGGGCCGGGTCACGCCAATTTCGTGTGGGGCAGCGGATTGATATTGACCAACTGATTAAGCAGTGGGTCGGGGTTGGCTATCAACCCGTGACGGTGGTCATTCAACCGGGGACGTTCAGTCGGCGGGGTGGGATTGTGGATGTCTTCCCGCCAGCGATGGATTTTCCGGTACGTATTGAATTTTTCGGCGATGAAATTGACAGCCTGCGGACATTTGATCCAGCGAGTCAGCGCTCCGTCGAAACGCTGAAAAGTTTTGTCACCACCCCGGCACGCGAAGCCCTGCCCGGTCAACTGCCCGTCGCGGCGGCACGTTTGGCACAGTGGTTTGAGGGGCTGCCCGACCAAGATGAAGATTTGGCGTCGCCTGCCCCGGATTGGCGTCATTTGGAAAATGGCACAGCGTTCCCACTGGCTGAAAGCTATCTGCCCTATTTGTATGATACCCCAGCGAGCCTCCTCGATTATCTACCCGACAATACCTTAATTGTGGTTGAGGATTGGGCAGGTCTGCGCGACACAATAGGCGAGTTGGAAGATCAAGCATTGGGGCTGCGGGATGAAAAAGAAGGCATGAACGCCCTCCCGCCGAATGCGCCGCGACCCTATCACACGTGGGATGAAATTTTTGACGAGCTTTCCTCGCTCCCAGTTTTGCATCTGGGGCAACCCGACGATGTGGAACATGTCAAGGGGCCGATTCTGGGCGAATTATTTTCCCCCGGCCCACGTTATGCGGGTCAACTGCGCCTGTTTTTGGATGAATTGCAGGAAAGCCAACGCCCCGACACACTTTCGGTGATTGTGACCCGGCAAGCCCAGCGGGTGGCGGAACTATGGGGGGAACGCACCGACCATTTGACCCCGGTGACGAAGATTGAATCCGCAGCAGACCTGCGACCGATTACGTTTGTAGAGGGTGCGCTGGCCGAAGGGTGGACGCTACATTATGACGATACTGCCAGTCTCTATCTGCTGACAGACGCCGAAATATTTGGGTGGAATCGGCCCGAACCCCGCCGCCGCATTCAACCCCGTCCCATGACACCCGAAGCCTATTTTGCCGATATGGTCGAAGGCGATTATGTGGTGCATGTGGATTATGGGGTAGGTAAATTTAAGGGCATCCACAAGCGTAAATTGGATGGTAGCGAACGCGAATATTTGTTAGTTGAATACGCGGGTGGGGATATGCTGTATGTCCCCATTCACCAAGCGGATCGCCTGTCCAAATATGTCGGCAGTGATGGCGGCGCACCCACCATTAATCGGCTGGGGACACCGGAATGGGCACGCACCAAAGAACGCACCCAGAAAGCCGTGGAAGAAGTTGCGGAAGATTTGCTGCAACTCTATGCGGCGCGGAGCGTGGTGCGTGGTCACGCTTTTAGCCCCGATACGCCGTGGCAGCATGAAATGGAGGCCTCGTTCCCATATGTCGAGACCGAAGACCAGCTACGGGCCATTGGCGAAGTCAAGTCTGATATGGAACGCAATCGCCCAATGGATCGGTTGCTGTGTGGCGATGTCGGCTATGGCAAAACCGAGGTGGCGCTACGGGCGGCATTTAAGGCGGTCATGGATGGCAAGCAGGTGGCACTGTTGGTGCCAACGACGGTACTCGCACAACAGCATTACACCACGTTTAGTAATCGGGTGATTTCGTTCCCGATGCGCGTGGAAATGTTATCCCGTTTTCGCACCCGTCCTCAGCAGGAAGCTATTTTGCAGGATTTACGCGACGGTAAAATTGACATCATCATCGGCACACACCGCCTGTTACAAGAAGATGTCAGTTTTAAAGACCTCGGCCTGCTGGTGATTGACGAGGAACAGCGCTTTGGGGTAACACACAAAGAACTGCTTAAACGGATGCGGACGGAAGTGGATGTGCTGACGATGACCGCCACGCCTATCCCCCGCACCCTGTATATGGGTCTGACCGGGGTGCGGGACATCAGTGTGATTCAAACACCGCCGGAAGAACGACTGCCCGTTGTCACGTATGTCGGCATCTATGACGATAAACTGGTGCGTCAGTCCATTTTGCGCGAACTTGACCGGGGTGGTCAGGTGTTTTTTGTGCATAACCGCGTGCAGTCTATTGATATGATGGCGGATCGCCTGCGCCGCCTTGTGCCCGAAGCCAGTTTTGTAGTGGGGCATGGGCAAATGGAGGAGCGCGAATTGGAAGCGATTATGGCGGATTTCGCAACGGGCGAATATGATGTGCTGGTTTCAACCACCATCATCGAAAGCGGCTTGGACATCCCTAATGCCAATACGATTATCATTGATCGGGCGGATCGTTTCGGTTTGGCTCAATTATATCAACTGCGCGGACGGGTGGGCCGGAGTGCAAATCAGGCCTTCGTCTATTTTTTCCATGATCGTGACCACCGCATGACCCCCGAAGCACGCGAACGACTGGAAACGATTGGCGAATACACCGATCTCGGCGCGGGGCTTTCGATTGCGATTCGTGACCTCGAAATTCGTGGCATTGGCGATCTGTTGGGCACGCGGCAAAGTGGGCATATTGATGCCGTTGGGTTTCATCTGTACACCCAAATGCTGTCGGATGCCGTCCAGCGCGTTCGGCAGGATAATGGCACATCCACATTGACGGCGGAAGAAATCGCTGAACAAGCGGCGGATCAGGCCACCCAATTGCTACAAGCCCGGTCAATGGTGACGATTGATCTGGCACTACCGGGATTTTTGCCGATGGATTACGTGCCGGATATGCAGTTACGGATTCAACTCTATCGGCGGCTGGCGAATATCGAAAACGAGTCTGAATTGGACGCGATGCAGGCCGAGTTGCAAGATCGTTTTGGCGCGATGCCTAAACCTGTTGAGGGATTGCTAACGCAGCTTCGTATCAAATTGCTGGCGCAATTGGCCGGGGCGACGGCAGTGGCAACGGAAAATGGTCGGTTGCATATCAAACTGCCCTATCTAGGGAGTATTGACAGGGTGGCACTGCAAAATTATCTAGGCGAAGTGGTGCGGGTCAGTCGAACTGCCATCTGGTTCCCCCAGAATATGCCGGAGCAGGAATGGCGACCTTTGTTGGTGGACATCCTGCGGCGCTTGAATCGAGAACAGGTACAAGAGGTGTTTGCAATCGAAGGCGACTAAAGAACACATCCCCTCCTCAATAGATTTCTTGGGGAGGGGTTTTGTTTATCAGGCAGATCAGCCGTAGATGTCGAAATACATAAACGTACCGAGCGCAATCAGGATAAGCCACAGCAGCAAGGTCGCACGCATCTGCAATTTGAAATTTTTGACCAAAAACCACGATGGCAATTTCTTCTCAAACCACATACGAATCAGCAGATAGAGACCCGAAATGGCTATGACAGCGCCGCCGATGGCATGAATCCAAATAGCAATTTTTTCAAAGCCCGCCGGGTCGGGGGTATCCAGATAGCCATCTACATTGGGACTCATACGGCCTAGAATGGAAAACAGATTGACCAGCACCAAAAAGGTCATAATGTTGCGGTGAGTGGTGAAATCTTTGCGGACAGCGAAGGATGCACCAAACAGCAGGGCCAATACCATAATCCACTGAAAGACGATATTAAAATCCGCGCCAAAGGGGGTGGGATGGCTAACCGTTTGGGTCGTACCTCCTGCTGGACTGCCCTCCGTTGTCGGTTCCCCGCTTGTTCCGTCGGAAGGTTCGGCAGTGGCAAGCGGTTCCTCAGTGGCGATGGGAGCCGGTTCTTGAGTAGCCTCGACGGGTTCTTCAGTTGGGGCAAGTAAGGCTCCATCTGTCGTTTCGAGTTCGACTAGGCCAAGAAAGCCCTCGTCCTCGTTGTTGCGTACCATTGTAAATACAACCGCGCCGACCAAACAAGCTAGTACCAGCACAATGAGACCCTGTATGGGTTTCGATAATTTGGGCATGAATGAAAATCTCCTTGAAACATGAAAAAAGATGTTTTCCCCACCGCTGCGTATTGTTTTACAGGGAAATGAACTTAGAAGCAAATAGGCCCGCTAACAACCATTAACGGGCCAATCCGTATTATTCAAATTTTGCTTATATAAGGACTAATGTTCCAAGACCTCGGCATCAAAATGTTCGAGTTCGCGGCGGAGTTGTGAAAGGGCTTCGGGCGATTCGACCTCTACAATCAGGGCGACCTCACCTAGTTTAAGATGCTCGGCGGCGGTTTCGACTTCGGGGTGACGTGAGCCAAAGGTCATGGCGCTGGCGATGGAGCGGGCAATCAGCCGACCCAACAACGCCCCCAAAATTGTCGTTGCCAATAAAATGACAAAAGTGAAAAGTTGGGCTGAATCAAAAAACCCCACTTGGTTGGTCCAAAAGGCTAAAATCAGTGCTCCAGCGATGCCCCCGATCAAACCAGCTTCTTCGGGGGTAAGATGACTGCCAACGACAATGGTTGAACCATTTTTGTCACGGGCCACAACTGCGGTACGGCTGATTGCTACCAAGTCGGTTTCGGTGAGTTGATCAACCGCGTGCATCACTTCTTGGCGTGATTTAAAAATCGCTATTAAGCTCGTTCCACTATGAATCATCATCGTCCCTCTCCCTGACTTACCCTTGGCTAATTTTACTGGAAGTGGGCTGGCAACATACAGGATAACACATTCGAGGGGTGGGTTGCTAGACAACAACCCCGCCATCTGTGTATAATCGCCAAAAACAAAGCCTCTAGGTGGCCCACTATAAAAGGCGGCATCCGTGAATCGGCGTCCCAATATTTGGAAACTCCAAGCGGAAAAAGACATCAAAGGTCTTATTGCAGCATTGCAGCATCTTGACCCGGACATTCGTAAACGTTCGGCGGCGGCCCTGCGCGTTTTGGGAAATCCTGAAGCGGTGTTTGCGCTGGCGCGGGCACTGGAACGCGAACGTAATTCCGATGTCCGGGATCATTTGGCGGCAGCCATTGAGTATTTGGATCAAGATACCCTCGTCGAAAGCCTGATCGAAAATCAAAACGTACCCGGCCTGATCGAAATGCTGGCAAGTCCCCGCATTGAAGATGTCATCCGTGCAGCACGTGCGTTGGGGCAAATCAATGACCAGCGTGCAACCGAACCATTGGTTACACTATTTCGTAACCCCGTTGTGGCCGATGAGGTGCGCCTTGCCGCAGCCGAAGCGCTGTTGGAACTCAAAAGTGCTCCCGCTGTGGTGACCCTTTTGGCGGCTCTGAGAAAGAACAATTGGCGGGTACGGCATAATGCGGCGGCGGTATTGGGACAGCTAAACGCGACATGGGCTACCGGGCCCTTGATTAAATGTTTGGAAGATGAACATGCGTGGGTGCGAAGTACGGCGGCGGATTCACTGGGTCGTTTTAATAACCCGCGTGCCCTAAAAGCGGTCACGGAGTATCGCATCAAACAAGAGCAAGGCAAAACCACCCCACTGCCCGAAGGCCAAGTAGAAGAGGGTGTGGAAGAAACCGTCCCAGCCATGTCTACTGTCGAAGCGGTTTTGGATGCAACAGAATCCCCGTCGAGCCTGTTGGCAAAATCATCTATGGTGGGGAGCGCCAGCGAAAAAGACGATACGGTTGTCAGAATGCCAGCCATCAAACTAGAGAGCCTGCAAAGCAATATTGGCGACAAAGCGGATAGAGATGAGGAAGATTTCTCGCCTGCCCTAGCTGCTGCTGAAGCCGCCCTCAATCAATTATCTTTGGACACCGCACCGGGGAGTGGCTCGTTATTTGATGAAGATACTGAAGGGATAGATGAACAGCTTGAAGACTCCATCCCCTCAGAAGATTTGGACGATGAAATTCCGTTGGAGTAACTAATCGGGCGGTGGGGTCGTGCGACCTTTGCTGCCCCCCCGCTCCATAAAGGCTTCTAGAATATCAATCGGGATGGGGAAAAGAATCGTTGAGTTCTTTTCAACCGCGATTTCAGTTAGGGTTTGCAAATAACGCAGTTGCAGGGCGATGGGTTCGTTTGCCATCTGTTCGGCGGCCTGTCGGAGTTGAATTGCGGCTTGCAACTCCCCTTCGGCATGGATAATCTTGGCGCGGCGTTCACGGTCAGCTTCAGCTTGGCGGGCCATCACACGCTGCATAGATTGTGGCAGTTCCACGTCCTTAATTTCCACCACACTGACCTTAATCCCCCATGGTTCAGTTTGTTCATCAATGACCTTCTGTAATTCTTCATTGATTCTTTCCCGCTGGGAGAGCAGTTGGTCAAGTTCATGTTGACCAATAATGCTGCGCAGCGTAGTTTGCGCGATTTGCAGCGTGGCGACATTGAAGTTTTTAATGGTCACAACGGCTTTGATGGGGTCAAGCACCCGATAGTACACCACCGCATTGACCCGAATAGTTACATTGTCACGGCTGATACATTCCTGAGCAGGCACGTCGAGGGTAATCACACGCAAATCTACCACTAACATGCGTTCCAAGCCGGGTAGTATGAAAAACCAACCCGGGCCACGTGCGCCTTTGGTCACGCGACCCAGACGAAACACCACCCCACGCTCATATTCGTTGACGATGCGAAAACCTGAAATGAGATACAGCAGGCCCGCGACGAGGGCTGACCCGCAACAGACCGCCAAAATTTCCATAAATTTCTCTCCCTGTTTGGAGGTTAATTTTTAGTTCATTTATGAGTATACCCCTATTTACATACACGCCAACCGCCCTCAAATTGGGGGGTTTAGCATGAATGAGCTTGCCCAAAATGTGAGGTGGTTTGCGAATGGACGCTGGCCCGTGTATCATCGCCATGTGCAATCAAGTATTGGGATAGCAGGGAAATTTTGCGATGAGTCGTCGAACTGCCCAAATTATTCGTCAACGCCGCAAACGTCGCCAGCAGCGGTCAGGAAGCGCCGCTAAACTAGGCCGCTATATTGGGTTGACCAGTATTGTCCTAGTGATTTTGGTCATCGTATTGGCGGTTGGCACGGCTGGCACAGGGGTTGGGGTATATGCGGTGTATGCGCGACAATTACCCCCCGCCGATTCGATTGTGGACGCCCAAGCCGATACTTTTCACACCACGATTTTGTATGACCGCACCGGTAACTTTTCGATTTATGAAGTGATTGACCCGCTCGGTGGGGATCGCCAGTATATCACGATTGATGAAGTGCCCGATTACTTCCTTAAGGCGACGGTAGCGATTGAAGATGCCAGTTTTTATGAAAACCCCGGCTTCGATTTACAAGGGATGCTGCGGGCAGTGTGGGCCAATACAACAAGTGACCAATTGCAAGGCGGCAGCACGATCACGCAGCAGTTAGTAAAAAATGTGCTGATTCCGCCGGATGAGCGCAATGATGTCTCGTTTGACCGCAAGCTCAAAGAAATTATCTTGGCGTCGGAAATTTCGCGCCTGTACAGCAAAGATCAAATCTTAGAATGGTATATCAACACCAATTTTTATGGCAATCTGGCCTACGGAGTCGAGGCGGCCTCACGGGTCTATTTTGATAAACCTGCCCGTAATCTTACATTGGCAGAGGCGGCTCTCTTGGCAGCAATTCCCCAATTCCCGCTGCTGAATCCGATTGACAGCCCCGAAGCCGCCCGCGAACGCCAAAAGGTTGTGTTGGATACGATGGTTTTTGAGGGATATATCACCCGTCCCCAAGCGGACGAAGCACTGGCCCAACCCGTCGTCATCAAATCATTTGCCCAACGGTTTAATGTCGCCGCGCCGCATTTTGCCCTATATGCCCGCCGTGAAGCCGAATCTATCTTGAATAACATGGGTTTGGATGGCTCACGCATGGTTTCCCGCGATGGCCTGCGTATCTATACCACGCTTGATCTGGATTTGCAGCGCCAATTGGAATGCGCAGCCCGCACCCATGTCAGTCGGCTGGCAGGGGGTGATCCCAATTTTGTGCATAACACAAATGTGGGTGGCGAGTGTATCAGTGCCCAATATCTGCCGCCGTTATCCCCGGAAGATGCCTTAAAACCCCGTACCGTGACCAACGCGGCAGGTGTGATTCTTAATGCCAAGACGGGCGAAATCGTGGCGATGTTAGGCAGCTTGGATTATTGGAATGAGGGCATTGACGGGAATTACAATGCGACCCTCGCCCAGCGTCAACCCGCTTCAACCTTTAAGCCCTTTGTCTATTTGACAGCGTTTTTTAACCCGATTGACAACAATACCGTCGTGACCCCCGCCACCATGCTCTACGATGTCCGTACTGAGTTTGATACGGGCGGACTAGACCCTTATATCCCAGAAAATATTGACCTGCAATATCATGGGCCTGTCAGTGTGCGGGAGGCGCTCGCCAATTCATATAACATTCCGGCGGTGGAGGTTATGAATTGGGTGGGCATGAGCCGTGTATTGACCACTGCCCACAGCATGGGTATCAATTCAATGACGGATGGGTTAAGCAGCTACGGTCTCTCCCTAGCATTGGGAACCGCCGAAGCGAGCCTGTTGGATATGACCTATGCCTACAATGTCCTCGATAATTTGGGTACGATGGTGGGGTCGCCTGTGCCGCCCGAAGATGCCCGCATTGGTTATCGGCAATTAAATCCCGTTTCGATTTTGCGGATTGAAGACCGCGACGGCAATATTTTGTGGCAGTACAGCGAGGAAGAAGGGACATTTGACCGTCGGGCCATCTTAGAACCGGGTATGGCCTATATGATGACGGATATTTTGGCGGATAATGAGGCTCGCTGGCCTGCGTTTGGTCGCGGCAACGCGATGGAACTCAGCCGTCCCGCTGCGGTTAAAACAGGCACCAGCGACAATTTCCGGGATAGCTGGACAATTGGCTATACGCCGCAATATACCACTGGAATTTGGGTCGGGAATAACGATAACAGCAGTATGGGCGATGTGACCGGGCATCTGGGGGCCGCTCCCATTTGGCGTGCCATTATGGAGTATGTCCATGCGCGTGGTGAGCAACTACCCACCGAAATATGGATCAAGCCGGAGACCGTTATTGAAAAGATGGTATGTCGCTGGTCGGGGATGCTGCCGAATCAAAATTGTCCAGCCTATAGCGAGATTTTCTATTCTAATCCGGCGTCGGGGATTGATTACAGCCCCTATCAAGTGGATACCTACTACACCACCGTCGAAGTGAATTTCTGTAACAATACACTTGCCACCGTTTATTCCCCACAGGAATGTAGGGCGGAGAAAGTCTATTTTAATTTCCCGCGCGAACTCAAGGCATGGGCGGAAAGCAATCCAACTATTGAACTGCCGCCGACAGTGTATGACACTTCGACTTCGGTGGTGATTGGGCCAGTCGTAATTACCGAACCCGCCCAATTTGATTATGTGAATGGCACGGTGGAAATCATGGGTAACGCTGATGATGGCTTGCTGCCCGATCAACGTGAAACCAACGACCAAGCCATGAGCTATTTCCAATTGGATTTTGGCAGTGGGCAATCTCCGCAGGCATGGCAGCAAATTGGGGACAGCCAGACGGAGGGCGGAACGGGGATTGTGTTGGGGACGTGGAATACGCGCAGTGTGCCGGATGGCCTCTATACGCTACGTTTGACGCTCGTTCGCCGTAACACCAGCATTGAAGTGGCTAACCGCGAAGTGATTGTAGATAACACGCCGCCAGTCGCCCGATTGGTGTCGTTGGAGGCGGGTAAGGAGTATAGCGCTCAACGGGATGTTTTTGTGGAGTTGCAGGCCGAACCGTCTGACGCGAATAAGGTGGAGACGGTGGAATTTTATGTAAATGGAGAATTGATTACTACCATCACCGATGCCCCCTATCTCTATCGCTGGGAAATCACCACGACAGGCGAAGCAACGTTTTGGGTAGTGGTGAAGGACGCAGCTGGCAATCAGGCTGAAAGTGAGCGCCTTACTGTGCGGTTGGCTCCTTAATGATCTAAATTGGAGCCGGTCAGCAGATTTTGGATTTCTTGGCGCAGTTGGGTGGGTGTGATCGGTTTGACCAAAAACTGCTTCGCACCCGCCTTATAGGATTCCTCTTTGATATGGATTGAGGCGTGTCCGGTATAAACAATCACGGGGATGTGAGAGGTTGTGGGATCAGTGGTAATTTCTCGACAGGCTTCTGCTCCATTCTTAGTGGGCATATCATAATCCATGACCACTAAGGCGGGTTGGTGTTGTCGGGCAATATCAACAGCCTCTTGTCCATCCCTTGCTTCCAAAATATTCCACCCGTTGCGCTTGAGGGTCAAACTTATGAGTGTCCGCATGTCCGACAAATCATCTACAATAAGAATTGTTACTGCCATAAAACCACCCCTTTAAGAGTTCTGCCAAGCGACAGCAAATAAATAAATCCCATAAATTGGCAGTATATCCCTACAGTGCATGTTTTATTATAACATGGGGTGCCGTAATCTTAGGAATACTTCGTATTCAATTTAATGAAAAATTCAAGGAAACGAAATTTATCAAACCATCGGCTCATCGGTTTTCTTTTGTAGCAATTGTTTGATCTCTCGTGACAGTTTACCCAGTTCGATTGGCTTGGTTAAGTAGGCATTGGCCCCAAGCCCTAAAGCCTTCTCGATGGCATCTTTGTCGGTGCGAGCGGAGATAATCACCACCGGTAATTTAGCAAATTCGGCATGTGCTCGAACTCGTTTGCACACTTCAAAACCGTCAATATCGGGCATCATGAGGTCAAGGATCAGCAGATCGGGTTTTTCGACTTCGACCAACACTAAGCCATCAGTGCCGTTGTACGCCCCAAGCGGTTCGTGACCGAGCAATTTGAGATAGGTGGAGAGCATGTCTACAGTGGCGACTTCATCATCCACAATCAATAATCTGGGCATAGGGTTTTCTGCCTTCCTCATCGTCTCATCTTTTCCGCAGATCAAAGTTCAACTGTCGTGCGATCTGCATAGACTACTTCATCAATGCCTTGCAACAAGCGGAGTGCAAGATAGGCGGTGAATATCAACATCATACCATAACAAAAAAATACGGTTTGTACAGGGAGGACACCTAGCATCGCCCCTGCCAGACCAATTGAAAGTACAAAAGGCGCTTGGAATACAAGGTCAAATGCGCCTTGTACCCGTCCCTGCAAAGAATCCGGCGGGATGGCTTGTGTTAAGGTGCCCAAAACTGCCCGCGAGACCACAAAACTAAACCCAATGATGGCAGCCAACCCCAAAACAATGCCCAGCGGCGGTTGAATCACAAAAAATGTGAGGGCCAACCCGTTGATGGTGATCGCCAGCGCGACAAGGCGATTGGTCGGCAACGCCCCGGACAGCTTTTTTAGGATCGCTCCTCCTAATATAATGCCAATTCCTAGTACCGCAATCACTAGGCCAAATTGACTAGTGCCGACCTCTAGCTCATTTTGTAGATAGTCGAGGGTCAGAATGAGCGTACCGCCCAACCCCAATGCAACTGCCACAGACAGCGCCATAATATACCGCACGGAGCGGGTCTGCCACACATAGATGAGGCCTTCTTTGAGTTCATGCCAGACCTGCTGGGCAGATGCGCTGGCGGGAATCGCACGTTTGGGGATAGTCATCAACAAAATGGTGAGGCCAGAAATATAATAGCTGCTGGCATCAATCGCAAAAGCCCACTGGGGGCCAATGAGTTCGACTGTAACCCCCGCCATCAGACTCCCAAATAACAGCGCCATCACCACCCCCATATTGAGCAGGGCGTTAGCAATAGCTAGTTCTTGACGGGTGAGAATAATAGGCAATATGGCAGACCGGGCCGGATAAAAAAGCGTTGCAACTGTCCCTTGCCCAAGCGCGACAAAATAAAACATCCACAGATAGGCGGCATCGCGGCTGGCAAATACGAGCATCATCATCAACGTGCCGCGAATGGCTTCACTGGCTAACATCAGCGTTTTGCGGTCAAAACGATCTACCAGAACACCCCCAACGAGGCCAAAAAAGATGCGCGGCAGAGCCAAGCAAATTGGCATGGCGGCAGTCGCAAGCGCATTGCCCCCACTGAGATGATGAATCACTGGTAGGGCCGCAATGATGGTAAATTGGTCGCCAAAAAAGGAAGCCCATTGCCCAATCAACAGGGCCAGAAACGAACGATTCCGCCCGATGGCCTTAAAGGTTTCGGGATTGATACTCGTCGCTAGAGTTTGCCCATTGCTGGTGGTTGATTGTTCGGGAGTGGTCATGATTTTATAAGCGTTTTGTCCTATGTGCGCCGTATTGTAGCGCAGAATTGGCTTTCAACGATTGGTGAGATTGAACCGTTGAGTATTAGTGGGGGAATCTTGACAGCACCTAAAGCTGTAAAGGCGCTTATTGATCGTCAGAATCGAGGACTGAGGCTTCTTCCTCAGCCTGTCCCAACATGCGGGCCGGGGTGCTCATAAGGT
Organism: Chloroflexota bacterium; assembly: GCA_013112715.1. Classification (GTDB taxonomy): domain Bacteria; phylum Chloroflexota; class Anaerolineae; order Aggregatilineales; family J027; genus CFX10. Next base: position 69,706 of record JABFGB010000009.1, on the reverse strand, counting down.
GGATATTGCCAAAGGTACTGGTTAGGGTAATTTCAATGGCGGGATGGTCTGGCTCATAGGCAGCGGTGACAATCGTCTGGTCAGGACGCTGACGGAATTGGCGGGAATGGCGGATAATGCGGCAAAATGGCCCACTTTGCACATGGATAATGGCAGGCACATGTTCTGGGACGGCGAGGCGCACATCGCCAAAGGTCGAACGCGCCAAAATGGGGCCAGAGGGACGATCTGGTGCGACGATACGTAAATCGCCAAAACCAGAAGCCATGTACACCCGGCTGAGATCAAGACCGCGCAAGTCCATCTCAATCTGACCGAGATGGGAACTGGCTAACAATGCCCAAGGTAGGTCGGGGGCAAGATTGACATCCCAATCGGCCAGTGAAAACAGCCATGTATTGCCACGCCGCAAGGTGAGTGAGGCTCGATTATTCCGCACATTTAAGTTGGGGCGAGAACGGGCAGTATATTGTCCGGCGGCTAAACGCCCCGGTCTGGTTAGGGCTTTGAGTTTAACATCTATCTCACCGCTGCTAATTTCGATCAGGCCGCTTTGCACACTGCCGCGTGTGATACCAAAGGTCTGGGCCTGCCAACTGAGTGCAAAATCTCCGCGCCACAGCAGTTGTAGACCCAGAAAAATGAGTAGGACGGGCCAAAAATTCAGCACATCCAGCGACAGCAGCAAATAGTTATCGAGCAGCAGTAACACACCAATCACCACAATGAGGACGGGCCAGAGGAAGGGTGTTTGGCGGAGTTGAGAGTGTTGGCCCATCGTCTATCCCCTATTAGCGCAAATAATCTACCAACAGGGTGTGAGCCGATGAACGACGCAGACGATTAAGGGCTTGGGCCTCCAATTGACGCACGCGCTCACGGGTAACGCCGATTTGCCGCCCCACTTCTTCGAGCGTGTGGGTTTCGCCATCCAGCAGGCCATAGCGCAGGCGTAGGATGTGGGCCTCCCGTTCGGGCAGACGCGCCAACACCAATTCCAACTGTTCACGCAGCAAATTCTGCATGGTCAGTTCGTCGGGGGCGGGGCTGCTGGTGTCCTCGATAAAATCCCCTAGATTGGTGTCGCCCTCGTCATCAATCGGCGTGTCAAGGCTCATGGGACGGCGCGAAATCTCCATCAGGGTATGGATTTTGTCGGAGGTCGTTTCCATCCGATCGGCAATTTCGTCCGGATTGGGGTCACGGCCCAACGACTGCTGTAGTTCCAGACTGGTGCGGCGCATCTTGTTCAGTTGGTCGCCCATATGCACCGGGACACGAATGGTACGGCCTTGATCGGCAACCGCCCGGCTGACAGCTTGGCGAATCCACCATGTGGCATAAGTGCTGAATTTGTGCTTACGCTGATATTCAAATTTGCGCACGGCACGAATCAAGCCGATGTTGCCTTCTTGAATCAGATCAAGGAAGGGAACACCCCGTCCGACAAACTTTTTGGCGACGCTGATGACCAGACGCGAATTGGCCCGGATGAGGTGTTCACGCGCCAAACCGCCGTCTTCAATAATGGCTTGCAGACGTTCACGCATGTCGTAATCCATCATATCGCCCAGTTCGTCCATTTGGGCTTGGGCAAACTCAGCGGCTTCCATGCGTTTGGCAAGCGAAACTTCTTCATCCGCCGTGAGCAACGGAATATGACCCGCTTCTTTGAGATATAGTCCTACGACATCATCGGTTTCGATGGCCTGTTGATAACCCGCATCCTTCGACAGATCAGGTGTCAGCAGTTCGATCTCGCTGAGGGCATCTTCTTCATCGAGGACAAATTCTTCTAGCGAATCCAGATCGGGTTCTTCGTCTTCTTCCGGTGGTGCTTCCAAGACGGCAATGCCTGCTTCAGTTAGCTCGTCGAAGAGCTTTTCGATCAGCGGCACATTCTCTTTATCTTCAGGCGGCAGGGTTCTGAGCATATCATCATAGGTGATGTAGCCTTTTTTCTGGGCTAAAATGGTCAGTTGCTCCTGCATAGTCAACTGTTTGTTTACCTCAATTGTGGTGGGCATGGTCAGTGTCATTGTCATGCGTTATTACCTTCAAAGTTTCCCGCTTTACGTTTGTTTATGCAAGTCCCTACGACAAGAAAGCCCTACCGCACAGGGTAGGGCCATGTTCTGCTAACTGGCTGTCCCCAGATCGGTGCTACGATGTCGGCGGCATCTGACTTTCATCCGCCGGTGGTGTGGCGTCTAATGGCGCAAAATCTGTCGCCAACAAATACATGAGGGTGTTGATACTGCCTGTGTCAATCAGATAGACCCATTCCCCAAGACGAGCATTGGTGATGCCGTCAGCAAAAACCGCGTAATAGGCGGTTTGTGTGGGATTTAGCGAGCCAATTTGCAAGGTGGTATCCTTTACCTCATTACCGTTACTTTGATTGTACGCAATCACCCCAAAACTTACCACAAATTGGGGCTGCGGATCGAGACCATACTGGCCGAAGTCAGTGGTCTCATCAAACTTTACGAGTTCAGTCAGCCACAGGTTGTAAATGACCTCAGTCGCCAACTCAGCCGCTGTGGGGTCGGGAGCGGTGTTTGTTACATCTCCGCGCACCCACGAGTTATCGGGACTACGTACCAACAAAATAGACTCATCTGACAGGCGATTAACGAGACGAATTCCGATAATATCGTCGAGGGATTCCTCTGCGCCAAAAATGGGTCTGATACTCGCGGCTGGGGTTGCCCTGTCGGTGCTGGGTTGAAAGGGTGGGCCGTTAGCGATTAACAGACCAACCATGACACCTGCAAACAGTAGCAACATCACAGTATACGGCAAATTTGATTTTCTTACACGTTTTTGGTTCATATGTACAAAAACATTGAAAAATTCAATGTCCACTAGTACGGCCTTTAAAAACCAAAAGGTGTAGTGCGTACCATCTTTATATACTACACCTTAACTATTGGATCGGCGTATAAATTTTGCCTAAATTTTAGGGACAATCATCAGTTGCGTCTAATTCCGACGGCGTGTCCCCCAAACCATGACTCCGGCAGCCAGCACAAGGCCGGGCAGCAAAACAAGCGTAATCAATTGAATCCGACTGCGCTCTTGGTCACTCACAGTGACAGGCAGTAGGTCGGGTCGAGTGGCGGCGGGTGGCGCGGCAACCTCCGCATAACCAATCAGCCAATCAATGAAACTCTGCCATAAATAACTATTGGCGGCCTGTGGAATCAGGGTGTTGGTCATCCAATCTGAATCCCCTACCAAAATGATGCGCGGTGTAACGACGGCTTGATCTTCGAGTGGCACTTGGATGGCGACAGCCACTGGCAGCGGGCCGCGAATATCTACCCCATCGGTATAGTCGGCAGGATTATCCAAATTCAGACGGGATAGACTGTAAACGCCATCAGCATCTGGTAGACCCTGTTCAGCAAATGATTGATCGCTGGAAAAAAGCAAAGGGCTACGAACATAATTGGCTTGATTGGTGTCGGATTCCGGTACACCCCCTGTAGCCTCTTCGAGCGTCTCAATGGAGCGGACAAGGCTAAGAACAGGCGACGTATTGGGGAAATTAGCGACGGCGGCATGACCACTAAATAGCTGTACCAAGAGGTTAAATTCGCTGCCTGTGGCAGATTGAAAGGTGTCTGAAATCAAATCCTCGCGGAAACGCACCCCAAATTCATTCCAAAGGTATTGGTTGAACAAACCATCCTTCAGAAAAGATAGGTTGTTACCCGCTACCAGCGTCGAATCAACATAGGGTGGGTCGGCAGTAATTAACATGCTCCCGCCGCGCTGAATATAGGCGTCAATTTTGGCGATGTCGCTTTCCGAATAGTCGGTCTGAGGGCTGGAAATCACAATCGCACTGGCATCATCGGGAATAGCTTCTACCTGCGCTAAATCTAATTCTTGGAAGGTGATGCCAAGTCCATTGAGGGCATTACCAGCATAGGACAGCCCAAGTCCGGCCTCGGAAGTCACTTGGTTCTCAATATGCCCAGTTACGAAATAAATCGTAAATTGGTCGGCGACCAAAAATTGCAGCATAGTAGTGGCAATATCGCGCTCATTTGGATCGCCAATCGGCTGGGGTTGAAAGCCATAAAAGTTGTTGTCTTGGTCTACGATTGCCAAGAACAATGGCCCGATGAGCGAGCCATCCGAACTGGAAAGCCCATAGCCATAGCGAGTCGCCAAGAGGGGGTTTTCATCGGGGTCAATATATTCAACCTCAATATTGCCCTTGCCCTCATTGACAAATTGGCGCAGGATAATGTCGGCGGCCTCGCGCTCGCGGAGTTGATCACGGGGATAGAATCCAACGATTTTGGCGGTGATTTCCAAATCGCGCCCTTCGGCGGCTAGAGCAGCTTGTTCGGCTTGATTGATGCGCTCCGTAAGACGATTGACGGCATCCAGTGAGACTTGATCGAGGGTAAATTTTTGGTAAGTGGTCAAGTCACCCGTAATCTGCTGGCGCTGAATGACCGCATAGCCGGACGAGACGAGGCCGACAAAAATCACCGTGACAACCACTGTACCTGTGCCGTAATAAATCTGACGGCCACTCAACCAACCGCGTAGTTCATCCGGGGCGATTAAGAACCATGCCCCTAAGCCAATCACGCCGATAATCAAGGCGGCAAACGCCTCATTGGTGAGTTTTTCTTCCACAAGAAAAATAATAAGGGCAATCAGCAGTGAAATCGCCCCAACCATCGCCCCCCAACGTGATAACTTGGGTAAATCAAGGGATTGGATCGCCTGTCGCAAATTCATTACCGCCACCTCCGCGATTCAACCAAGCGGGTCGTCACAAACAGCATAATAAACATCACCCCTGCATAAAAATAGACATCTTCGGGCCGGATGACCCCTTCAAGGAATGAGGTCGAATAGTGCGATTGCAGGCTAATGACACGCAGGGCTTCGGCGACGCGGGTGCTGACAATCGAGGCAGGCAGCAATCCGGCCAAGTCCCCGACCCACAGAATAAACAGCACCGCCATGCTCAGAAATCCGGCGATAATCTGATTTTCGGTCATGGCCGAGAAAAACATGCCGATGGCGATGGTCGCGCCACTGAATAACCAGATACCGATATAGCCGCCAATAATTGGGCCGAGGTCGAGTTCAGATTGCAGCGGTGAGGGGCTGGGGTCGAAATTGGTTAAGGAAAGCAATATCCCCTGATAGACCAACGTGACCAGCAGCATAATGCTATAGAAAGCCCACGCTCCCAAAAACTTCCCAATCACCAACTCGTGATCGCGGATGGGCATGGTCAGCATCAATTCAAGTGTGCCTTCGCGGGTTTCTTCAGCAAAGAGGCGCATGGTCAAGAGAGGCGCAAAAAAGACCATCAAAAAGGCGAAGGTGCTGAGTACGACTGTGCCATCAGCGGGTTCAAAATTGGCCCGGTCTTGCAAGTCGGTATTGAAATTCAGACCGATGAGCAGCAGCACCGCAAACATGACCAAATAGGCGATGGGTGAAACAAAATATTGGCGGAGTTCCCGCTTAAAAACAGTCCAAATATTACGCATCTTCCTCTGCTCCTAGCGCGGTTGTGACTTCGAGGAAAATTTCTTCAAGGGTAATGGCGACAGGGCGCAGTTCCAGTAATTCAAGGCCGTTTTCCAAGACCGCTGCCGCCAATGCTGGACGGACGTCTTTGTTGTCTTTGACGTTGACCACCACGCCGTTTTGATAGGGTTCGGCAAATTTGACCCCCTGTACTTTGGATAGGGTGTTGGCAAGGGCTTTTTGGTCGGCCCGTCCGCGTGCTTCGACATAAATCCGGCTACCTAGATTCAATTTGGAGCGCAGTTCACGCGGAGCACCCTGTGCCACAATTTGACCGCGATTGATAATGACCACTCGATCGCAGATCTGCTCGGCTTCCGACAAAATGTGGGTGCTAAACATGACCGTATGTTGAGTGCGGAGATCACGGATAAAACTGCGTAAATCGGCTACTTGGGCGGGGTCGAGGCCAATGGTCGGTTCATCTAAAATCAGCACAGGGGGATTGTGAATCAGGGATTGAGCGAGGCCGACGCGCTGGCGCATCCCTTTGGAAATGCTGCGAATCAGGCTCTTGGCGCGGTGATCCATACCGACCAGTTGCAGCACTTCTTGGGTGCGTTTTTTGCGCTCTGGCACATGCCGCAGTTCCGCCATAAATTCCAGATAGCCCTGCACCGTCATATCAGGATAGAGCGGCACGGTTTCCGGCAGGTAGCCAATTTTTTCGCGGGCGGCGAGGGATTCCTCAAAAATATCGTGACCCGCGACTTTGGCGACACCGGAAGTCGGCGGCATGAACCCGGTCAAAATCCGCATAGTAGTGGTTTTGCCCGCGCCGTTTGGCCCCAAAAAGCCGAGAATTTCGCCTTCTCTGGCTTTAAAAGAGATACCATGCAGGGCGGTAAACTCCCCATATTTTTTCACCAGATTTTGGACTTCGATCATTTTTTGGCTGTGTCCTCATCTATTTTGGTTAAGACGGCCTGTAGAAAATCATAGGCCTGTTGTTGCGTATCCGTATTCAAAACATCGGTCGTATCCCCGGTTTGTCGCCATTCAACAGGGGTATTTCCCGCCCGTTCATACCCCATAATCGCAGCGGCCTTGCAACCAGCACCAACCAGTGACCCCACTGCATTGACGGTCATCAGGGGGCGTCCCATAATGCCGAGGTCAGGATTAGCAGCGGCAACCTGCTCCAAAATGCACATCAATTCGGGATTGGAATGATAGCGTGAGCCAAAATCTGCGCCCCACCCGTGTTCTATTACCCAGCACAATTCACCTGCACCGATGCCGTCAATCGCCAGCCACCACGCCGATTGCCATTCCTTCCCATATTTCGCCGCCAGTTCCGCCGCGCCATTGCATCCAGCCGTTTCACAGCCCGTAAAAGCCAAGACCACTTCGGTATTTTTGAGAGGATGCTGGGTCAATTCTTCGGCTAGGGCTAACAGGAGAGCGACACCCGACGCATTATCATTCGCGCCGGGGCTGTTTGGGCCAATTTCGTCGGTGATGACCAACCCTGCCTGCCCGATCATCAGCGCCCCGATCAAACGCCGCATCCAGACTGGAGCATTTAGCGCGGTGAATAAGGCCCCTGCAAAAGCCAACACGGGCAAACTGCTGAATAGATAGGGGCTGTAGGGACGCATTTGGGGTTGGGCCGAAAAACGAGCAACGTCGGTATCCAGATGGGCCAGCAGCACCACTCGCGCTTTGGGTTCACTGGATTGGGCAGGCAGACGAGCAATGATGTTTTGGGAACGACGCTGCGGCCAAAACCACTCCCCAAGTGCTGCACGACCCGTCAAAGCACGGCGGAAGTTATGATGGGCCAGCAACGTCAGCGTCACGCCCAACAAGCGTAGGAGACGTGATTTGCCGCTGCCCAATGTACCGATCAACACCCCGAAGTTAGCGACAAGGGTGATAAAACCAAGCCGTTCCCCCACGCGCCGAATGCTGTAGAAGGGCTGTTCTTGCAGGTCGGTCAGGCCCATTTCACGTAGGCGGGTAAGCACATACTGTCCCGCCTCATATTCCTCTTGCGACAGGGGTGGACGGACGCCAATGGTCTCCGTCAAATAGTGAATATCTGGTGAAATACTCATTGATTAGCCCTTCCCTTAAAGTGCATATGCAACTCATTGAGGAGTTTTTTCAAAGAGTCATCAGATTGGGTTGCTTTCGGAAAATCCATTGCATTTACTATATCTTGGGCATGTTCCAAACCACCTAGAAGAGGGGTTACTCCTGCATTTCGAACTGCTTCGAGTAAGTATCTTTTATAACGATCTCGTTCACATTTTTGGTCAGGTGCATTACACCCTTTACCTAGAACTTTTTTGAAAGCCGCGCCATCTAGTAACAACCAGCGTTCTATGTGAGGGTCCGGTAAAGCGCAAACCATTAAAAAGCTGTAATTCTCAGTGATATTTTCTACCTCTTGACGACGTTGCCGATAGCCTTTGCAATTGGCATCAGTTCCGATGACAACTAAATCAGGCAGGGTGCTTTCCCCTGTGTGTAGATCACGCAAATATTGCTTTAGTTCTGAAATAACTTTACCATGTCCACCACGAACACTATATATTTTGACGCTTATTTCTACGCCATATTCACGAGCAAATCGGCTTAGAACTGCCTTTAATACTTCCTCATGACCCAAATCCTCAGTGAATAGACTAATGTTACGCATCAAAATCACCCCTCAGAATTCGTTCGGAAATTGAAAGCGGTTGCTCTTCGTGATTTAGTGCGGCATCAATGTCTTGACTCTGCCAAAGCGGTAAGGAGGACTCAATCTCTGTGCCTGTGGCTGTTTTTCGACAAGCATAAAGAGAATCTGGTGGTAATTCATCAAGGAGGGTCGGGGAATGTGTTGTAACAATCAATTGAGTGTCATCGTTCCAAGTACGTGTTTTCAAAAATTCGGCGATGGCACGTATACGACGAGGTTGAATGCCATTTTCAGGTTCTTCAAAACCAATCAGGGTTGGAGCATCTTTAACACCCCCTAGAGCAAGCAATCCCAAAATCCGAAGTGTTCCTTCTGAAAGGACACGAGCAGGTATAGGGATATTTCCCTCTAGTAACCTAAATTCGACTTCCCCTAAATCATTGACTCCTACATCTATCCCTGTAACGGTGGGGATAATCATTCGGATGGACTTTTCCACTGCTCTAAATTGAGGTTCATCAAGAACTTTCAGCGTGTTTAAAAAGCCTGCGAGTTCCTCACCCATTAATCCGATATGGCGAACTTCTTTCACTGGGTTTGGGACACGCATCCTTTCACGAGGTTCAAAATAAAAGAAGAACCAACTGGCTAACTCTTGTCGCATTGCTACCATATGTGGGTAGTGAGGCGGATAGAGAGGAAGGGACAAAATACTATGATCTAAATTAGTTTCATGATAAGTTGGATGCGCTTGGCCTTCCATCCTTAAAGAAAGTCTGTCTCCCATCTTTTCTAAGAAAGGACTGCGCGTTCCCTTTGGTTCGCCTCTAGCGTTGAGTGCCGCCAGATATTCATCAGCTACCCTCAAAATCCCTGAACGGGGCAAAATTTCAATTTCAATTCGGTAGCGCAAATTTCGTTCATGAATAGTTCGCGCCCCAGTATTATCGGCCCTTCCATTTGTCTCATCATTCTTTGTGGGTCTACGCATTTCGCTGATTTGTTGATTCACTGTCTCAACAACTCGTGGCGAGAGTTCAACGTCAACTTCAATCATAAATGTTTCGCTTGGTTTATCTAGTAATCCTCTGAGGCCGCCTGCGCCAAAGGTAAATGATTCCAACGGTTTGCCGCGATAGGGTGGGGCGAAAGCCTCGCTCAAAGTACGGTTTGTCGCAATGCGTGATAAGAGCTGTAAAGCATCGAGGAAATTACTTTTGCCAGCCGCGTTTGGGCCAAACAAAACAGAAAGTGGTTTTAGGTCAACCTCTAAGTTTTGTAGGGATTTATAACCCTGTATTCTGACTTTTTTTAGCATTATCGCTCCTCAAAAACTGATGGGAACTTTTTTGCTCTGGTTAACGTCTTGCCCACAAAAGACCATTAGTCTTTTAAGGAGAATATTGCTACCCATGAGAGCCAAAGCATCCCTGATTATAGCCCTGACTTTGGGGCTGGTCATGGTAATTGCGAGTGTACTTCCGGTGATGGCCCAACAAGACACCACACCCACCACTGGAACCGCCCAACAATCTACCTCCCCCGTATTCATTAAATCCCATCGGGTTTCGGTTGAAATCACCGATCAAATTGCCCGCACGACCATTGAACAGGTCTTTGTGAACGAAGGCGCGGTACAGGCCGAAGGCACTTATGTTTTCCCGCTGCCACGCGGCGTCACCATTTCCGACCTAAAGATGATTATTGATGGCGTGCCCATCCAAGCCCAAATTTTGGAAAAAGATGAGGCCCGTGCCATTTATGACCAGATTGTACGCCAATTACGCGACCCCGCATTGTTAGAGTATGTAGGGACAGATGCCATCCAAGCCAATGTCTTTCCTATTCCGGCGGGTGGTCAGCGTACCCTGCAAATTGAATATACCCAACTGCTGCCAGTTGAAAGTGGCCTTGTCCATTATGTTTACCCACTTCGTACCCGACATGTCTCACCCCTGCCTGTCGGTGAATTGAGCATTCGGGTCAGTGTAGAATCCAACGATCCCATCAGCAATGTCTATTCGCCAACTCACCCGATTGCGATTGACCGCAAAAGTGATACCTCATTTGTAGCAGGATTTGAGACAACCAATACACAGGAAGCCACCGATTTTAGCTTGTACTATGGGGTGTCGAGCGAGGACATCAACCTCAACCTGCTGACCTATCGGGAAAGCGCCAGTGAAGATGGTTTCTTCGTCGTGCTGGTCTCGCCACCCGTCGAAGTGGATGAGAGCCGTGTTATCCCCAAAGACGTGATTGTCGTGCTAGATCAATCTGGCTCGATGTTCGGCGAAAAATGGGATCAAGCCCGTGCCGCGACCAAATATGTGTTGGATAACCTCAACAGCGAAGACCGCTTTAATCTGGTGGTATTTAGCACCGGGGTCAATGTTTATGCCAACGATATGCAAGGCCTCGATGCAGTGGAAGATGCCAAAGATTGGATCAGCGGCCTCGAAGCGATTGGCGGCACGAATATTGATGGCGCTTTAAAGGCGGCATTGGATATGAATGGGCGTGAACGCCAGACCGTCATCCTATTTTTGACCGATGGCCTACCCACCGAGGGCGAGACGGTTGGGGCAAACATTTTGGCGAATGTGAAAGCCAATGCTCCCGAAAATGTGCGCTTCTTTACCTTTGGTGTCGGTGATGATGTAGATACCGTGCTGCTCGATCAACTCAGCCAGAACTATGGCGGGACGTCAGCCTATGTGCGCCCAACCGAACGGGTAGATGAAGAAGTCAGCAATCTGTATAACAAGATCAATTCACCCGTGCTGACCGATTTGGTGCTGGAAATTGAGGGGGTGAATGTCTATGACGTGTATCCCGCCATCAATAACCTGCCAGATTTGTTTGTGGGGTCACAGTTGATTATCGCCGGACGCTATCGTGGCGACGCCGATAATGCAAGTTTGCGCTTAAGCGGCAAGGTCGAAAATGAAACCCAGACCTTTACCTATAGTGAACTTGATTTCCGGGCCAATGCAGGCGGCGAGGAATTGATTCCGCGCTTATGGGCGACCCGGCGGATTGGGGATTTACTCAATCAAATTCGGCTCAATGGCGAAAATTCTGAATTGGTAGACAGCATTGTACGCCTGAGTATCCGTTATGGGATTATCACGCCCTACACCTCCTTCCTAATCACTGAGGACGACATTTTCACCCAGACCGGGCGTGAGGATGTACTGCGCGAGGCTCAATCGCAAGCTGGTCAGTCACCCGGTATGACCACTGGTTCAGAGGGAGTCCAAGCGGCGGATGATGCCAATGAAATGGCGAATGCCCCTGCTGCAATGCCCTTACCCACCATGACTGTTGCTGGAACATCGGGAGATTTCGGTGGCGGCGAAGCTGGACAGACTGAAGGCTACTATGCGCCGCAACAGCCGATCCAAATTGTGGGAGACCGTACCTTTGTCTGGCGCGATGGGGTATGGATTGATACCACCTATGATGCTGACACGATGGAGCCGGAACAGATTGTGTTCCTAAGCGATGCCTACTTTGAACTCTTGGATGCGGATGAGCGAGTGGCCGAGTTTTATGCGGTTGGCGACCATATCATCTTCGTTCTGGACGACCAAGCCTATGAGATTGTGCCAGAATAGTCACTAGATTCTGACAAATTTTGTACACCGGACGGGCGGCGGAATAGACTCTGCTGCCCGTTTGCATTTGGCATGTAACGGCGGCGGCGCTACAATGCTCTGTACGTACTAACTTGTACGCGGTAGTTCAAGGAGCGCAGCGCATGTTGAAGGGTTTACTCCCAAGCCCAATGAATCGTCGTTTTATCAGCCTGTTGTTCATTAGCCTGTTATTGTTGGCAGCATGTAACGGGGATGACAATGGAAATAAAAATGATGGAAATTCGTCTAATACGGATAATTTAGGATTGTTTGAATGGGATCGTTCGCCGGACACGATTATTTTGCGGATGGACGATCAAGCCAATTATGAACCCCAAGCCTATTTTGATAACGATGTGCCTTTATGTACCTTATGGGGCGATGGACGGCTGGTATGGGTCAATATTTTGTCGGGACGGAATGAGATATTAGAGGCCCGCCTCACCGATGACCAGATCCGCAGCTTGATTGAGACCATTATTCGTACAGGCTTCTACGATTGGCAAAATGATATTGTGCCACCAAGCACGGATAACCCGGTGTTGGAAAGCCTGACGCTCAATCTGTATGATTCTGACCGCACCGTCGAACGCTATTCGCCATGGCCCGCCAACGGATTTGCGACCCTGCGTCAGACCTGTGCCGATTTGGTCGAATCCCGCGCACTCGTAATACCTACCGGGGGATGGATGAAGGCGTATGAGGTTGAGGCAGACTCTAGCGCCAAAATTATTCCTTGGCCCCGCACAGCCCCCTTTTCCCTAGAGGAACTTGCCAGCAGTGGCACACCGCGCTGGATCGAAAGCCCTTGGGCCGAATTTGTCTGGACAAATATCACCCGCGAATTGGGGATAGTGCAGGTGCGTGAGGGCAGCAAATCCTATCTAGTGAGTTTGCAAGTCCCCGGCATATCCCGTGATGCCCCACCTGCCCCAGAAAGCTAATCAAGGAATATATAGGCTGAATCTGGAATGATGCTTTCGATTCAGCCTATAGCCTATTTAGGGGTACAACCGCGTGTGTTCCCTTTTGTCCAGTCAAGTGTGTAGACCTTCATGTTGTCGCCTGCTATTTCTTTGAGATAGGGCGAGTCGGTAATGTACTCTAGGTGGATGCGTGGGTCGTCATCTTCCGCAGGGTTCTGAGTGGTCAAAACCATCATCCACTTCGCTCCCTTTTTACACATCAATTCCATCGTTTTTTCGCGGTCAGTGATGATCGGCACGACCTCTGGACTGACGAGACCCGCAATATCAAACACGTGCTCGCGTGGCGCAAAATAGCCCAATGCTCCGATGTCATGCACCGCAAAAACATCCTCTTTAGGGACATGAAGCTCGACCCATTTAGACGCCTTGACCATCTCGGTGTTGATAAGTTTGACATCTTCTCCATACACCTTGCCACCAATCCACCAAAAACCGGGGACAGCCAGAATCGCACTTAGGGCGAGGGTGCGCGTCAGGACACGCTTGGGGGCGGAATTTTTGCCCCATTCCACAATGATCCATGTCCCCCCTACGCCGTAGAGCAGCAGGGTCGGCAAAACAGGCATGACATAACGCCCATGATGAAAATAAACGGGCATGACAATCAGATAGACGGTGAAATGGGCCAGACCCCACAGAATGGGCAGAAAGTACAACCATTTTAAAGCGACTTTTTGACGGGCAATGGCAATTACCCCCACGATAACCGCCGGTACCCACATCAACTGCGCTCCGGCTAACATCGTAATGCCCATTTTCCAAATGCGTGTACCGACAAATTCCTCACGGAAGCCTGCGTTATAGGCGATTTTGGCGCGAACAGTGGAGGGGAGAGGTTCGCCGATGAGGGATAAGTTGATGGCGATGTAGGGAATCATGATGATCGCCGCCCCAATTGCAACGCCGATGCCCCATATCACAAATGTTTTGAAATCAGGATAGAGACGGCAGGCCCAAACAATTAGCCCGCCAAGCCCCAACAGCAGCAAGCCTTCAGGCCGATTTAAATAACACAAGCCACTGATGAAACCAATCACCATGCCATTTTTTAACACCTGCTGGTAGGTGGTTTTGGATAGACTGGGTTCTTGCCAAAAGCACCATATCAAAATCAGGCTAAAAGTGATAAACCACATAGTCTCCATGCCCGACGCAGCCGCCCAAATCAGATGCCACGACAGAATAATCAATAGCCCTGTGCCCGGCCCGACCCATTTGAGATTCGGAAAGAGTTGTTCGGCCAGACGCACACTGACTGCCCCAGCCACCGCCAGCGCGAGTGTTCCTAACAGATGTGCCCACAGGACGGGTGAGAGGCCCAACAACTGTCCAATGGCAAGCGCGGCAGTGTACAGTGGTCCACTCGAAGCTGCCGAAGGTTGACCGGGGATATAGGCCCATTCGCCGTGCCGTGCCAGATTGCGGGCATAGACCTGATGAATCCAAGAATCGTCCAGTGGAAACCCCGCCCGATCATAAACTGCCGCAAAAATGGTATAGCCGATGACGCTGAGGGCCGCGATCAGCAGCAGCAAAAGGTCAATCGGGCGAATTCCCAATCGGGTAGCAGCGGCTGGCATAGGGAATGGCTTCTTCAATGAAGCGATAGATACGGACATCGTCTCCGGTTCCTTCTGTATTGCTATCTAAATGGGCAATTGGCTCTAAAAATGGCGGGGGAGGTGCGCCTTTATCAATCAAGGGGACAAACGCATCGGTAACGTTTTTATCAATCACCAAATGCGTGACACAATAGCGACTGGCAATTTCTGGCAGGCGGTCAAGCGGTGCATCCGGCAGATTGACACTCATCAACCTTGTATGAAAATACCACGCGGGTGGGTCATTTACCATCAAAACGGCATCGGCTGGCAAATAGGTGTTGATCTCATCATAGTTGGGGGCTTCTTCCCGATTTTGCGCTTGGGCCGACCATGCGAAACCACTCAAGATGATGACCAAAACCAATGCTGCTGTGCCAAAGACCATACGGGCCTGCGGAGGATGCCATCTGCGCCGTTGGGCCGCCCAGTTGATGGCATCATCGAGGCCCATGATTCCCAAGATGGCCCAGAACGGCACAAGGGCCGATGAGGAATGAAATAAGCCGCCGCGATAACCGGGGAAAGCAAAGATAAAAGTCATGGCAAGATGTAGGCCTAACGCATAAACCCAGAACCCGGTGAGCAGTGGATTTTTGCGGTGTTTCCACAGGGCCGCCAGTGCAAATGGGCCAATCAAAATCCATGTTTCGACTGCCAACCACGTCCCGAAATTGCTCAGTAGGGCGTTCCAGCGTGATTCCAAAATGTTCGCCATGCCCCAATCTGCAAAATTGGCGAATGACCAGTCCACCGGATAGGCAAATAATTCGTTGTAGCCGCGTAGAAAGGCCGTTTTAACTCCGCCGCTGGGGATAGGGGAATTAATCACATCCAGATTGCGGATAAACCATGCCAGCATAACGACCAGATAAGCGACCAGTGTGCTGATGGCGGCTTTCCAATTGGGGCGAGGCCACAGGGTCAACAAAAGGGCGACCAATAAGAGCAGCAGGCCATCGGCGCGGGTCAGATGGGCAAAGCCGCTGAGTGCCCCACTAAGCGCAAACCATCGCCAATCGTGTTTTTGATACCCAAGCCCCATCATTATCAGCGCCCCGGCCCCGACCAAGCCATAGAGGGCGAACGTATCGGTGTTGACCCAGAATGGGAAGAAAAATCCACCAAAGAGGACGATTAAGGCGGTCATCCAGCTATAGCGGCGCGTGCCTCCCAGCGTATAACCGAGCCAACCTCCCAGCACGACCAACCCGGCCAGCGCCAAAACCGAGGGGATTTGAGCAGCACTAAAATTCGCGCCAAAAATCGCCATACTCCCCGCACTAAGAATCGAGGCCAGCGGCATCCAATAAGTGTGGCTGGGGGCAGGAATTTTGTCCGGTCGGTTGAGATAAATCCATACATACGGGTCAGTCAGGCCATCGCCCTGTGCCAAGCGCTGACCTGCGTTGAAATAATAATAAGCGTCGGTGTAGCCGGGTTCATCCAAAAGGACAATCAATAGACAGCCGACCAGCACAGCCAACCCAAACATCCACACGAAATCACGGCGCATTCTTTTTTGCCTACCCAATGGGTGATAAGAAATTTATCCATGAGTGTAGTCCAAAATGGTGAAATATGCCGAATCGTGGGGGAATATTGACAAAAATCCCTCCCAAGATTTTGAGGAGGGACAATATGTGGTAAATGTTGATATTAGGCGACTTTGGTGTGCTCTGCGTGGTCGCGGAACCATGCGACGGTGGCGTGGATAGCCTCTTGGAGTGGGGTGACATCTGCGCCAAAGGCTTTGGCAAATTTGTCGTGGCTCATAATGAACGACTCATTGAATTCATAGTACATCTCGACCAGTTCGCGCAAGGGAGGGACAAACAACCCCATCGCTCGCAGGATGAATTTATTGGCGACTTGCAGACGCGGCGTGTGGCCTGTTTCTTGATAGACCCTGTTCACAAATTCGCGTGTGGTCACCGTTTCCGGCGCGGGTAGATGCCAAATTTGACCCAATGCCTCCTCGCGTTCCCCCAATGTCACCAATGCCTTGCCGATGTCGGGGACATAGCTGTAGGTGTGTGGTAAATCTGGATTGCCGATTACCTGCGCCGCTTTGCCAGCCAGCGCCGCCAAAAACAAACGATCCCCTGCCGCCGAATCCATTGCCCCCGGCCCAAAATAGTCGGAGGCTCGACCAATTGCCGCCCGTACTTTACCACTGCGATGCGCCGCCATAATGTCTTGGGCCATCTTAGCCCGGGTCAGGCCTTTGCGACTGGTGGCTTTGTCCGGCAAATCTTCGGTTAGGGGTTTACCAGCCGTCGGGCCATACATATACAGGTTGTCCATCACAATCAATTTTGCTTCTGCTGAAGCCGCTCCTTCCAACACACCAGCTTGCAGCGCCGGGAATAACTCGGCCCACTGAGTGTAGGGGGGATTGGTGCATTGATAGACGACACTGGCTCCTTTAGAGGCTTCCCGCGCAAAAGCATGGTCGGTGACATCACCTTTCATGATTTCGACCCCGTTGGGCACATCGGCTTTGCCACTGCGATTGACGACCCGCACTTTTTTGCCGCGATTGACCAGTTCTTGAGTGACGGCGCGACCCACCGGGCCGGTGCCAAAAACAATGTTAAGTTCGGTAGGCATGGTTCGATTCCTTATTTGAGAACAAGGCCTGCGGTTTTTAGGATGTTGGTGATTTCAAAACGATAGAATTCTTCAGGGTCGCCGACAACAGGTGGGGTGTGTTGAAAGAGTTCCAGCATAATCATGCCGTGCATCTTGACCCAGCCCGATACTCCAAAATACATCGGTTGAAGCGGAATGTTATATCCATCGCGCTCAATCAGTTCGGTCATATAAGTGGAGACATGCGGTGGCAGTTGTTGATACTCCGTGCTTGCCTGTAATTTGCCATTCGCCATCGCCTCGGCCAGTATGCCAACCACGACCCGGAAACCCCGAATGACGGCGGGTACAGTCACTTCACGCGGGGCATGATAGCCGGGGATGGGATTGCCATAAATCAGTTGAAAATCGGCTGAATTTTGCATGGCCCATTCCCGATAGGCCAACATGACCGCCATCAAACGTTCGGCATAGCTTTCACGTGGTTGACTGCTATCGGCCTGCTCCATCGCATCTGCTAGTGCATTAAATGCATCTACAATCAGCGCCGTTACTAGATCGTCGTGACTGGGATAATAGCGGTAGAGCGCGGTCACGGTTAGGCCCATATCACGAGCGATGGCACGGAGCGAAATTGCCGCTGTGCCCTGCTCCTGCATATGTTTGCGGGCGATGGTTTTGATTTCTTCGCGGGTGTTTTCGCGCAGACGTTCCCGTCGAGAGAGGGTCATGTTGAAGTCCCCTTTTGATTACGCCGTAACTTTAAAAATACACAGTATATTTTTGTGTACTCTGTAAACTATTGTGACATGAGTCAACTTTTTTGTCAAGCAGGCACTCTGAACCAAAAATCCCGAGAGATGGTGTGTCTCTCGGAATGGATAAGCTTCTTGAAGCGTGAAGGCCGGAACTAAGCCGAGGCGGATGAACCTGAATTGGAGGCGTCGTTGGGTTGTTCGCCGCCAGATAGGGACGTATTAGCGGCGTCATCACGGCTTTCGGAGGGTGATTCCGTCGCGTTACTGGCGGACAGGTTGGCTTCGGCGTGCATTTGCAGCAGAGCCTTCGACAGTGCTCCCATACCAGCGGCATTGGGCAGGTTGAGCGGTACACTTTCCGCTGGAATATTTTCGCTTTGGGGTGGCAGTGTCAGCGGCTCCGGGGGTGTCATGTTGATACCTGTTGTTTTAAAGGGGTTGATAATGAGGGTTTCGGACTTATCACCCTCCATCCCCTCGCTGGTTTCGGTGCGTTTGACAATTTCCAACAGAGTCAGGCGCTTGGCAGGCGTGGTCGCTGTAACGTCATCTTCGGCAACTGGGATCAAAACCGCCGGGGGTTCGAGGGTAATGGTCGCTAGTGGATCAACCGCAGCCACCGGGGGCATTTCTGGCTCAGGTGTGGATACAACAGGCGGTGCTTCAACCACCTCATCAGTGGATACCGCAGGTGCATAGGTTTCGGGAGTATAAGAGGGTATCACCAGCGTCCCTGTTTGTGATAGGGTCAGTGTTGGGGTTATATCCGCTAATTTGGGCGGACTAGATGCAGGCCGACCTACAACGGGCAGCAGCATGGCAAAGGCTTGATGCCCTGTGCGCGTGTTTTTTTGGAGGCTGAAGCGTGCGTTATTGATGGCAAACATATCATCCGCAACCGCATATTGGATGACAGTATCTGTGGAGGCGGCATCTTGGACGCTTAAATATTCCAAAACGGCTGCACGGCTCTGAAAACCTTCGGCTTTAGGGGGCTTAAATACAACCCGCAGCCAAACACCAGTGTGAGGCTCCTCGGCATCATTCGACATGACATGGCTGATTTCACCCACTGTCTTGGCAATGCTGACCAGCAAAATAAGTCCCTCAAAAAAGGTATCACGCTGAACTTTTAGGGTACGGGTATGTTCCAAGCGCAGAATGGCCTGTTCACCAATTTCGTTGAGCAGCCATTCCGGGAATTTCTCTTGGGCCAATGGCTGAAATTCGGATTCAGCCACACTGCCCTTAAATTTCCACTCCGTCAGGATGGCCCAGCTTTTGACCAGCATCATCAGGATTTCAAGATTGCGGCTTGCGTCCCCAATGAATTTGGGACTGCTCAGTGTAAATTCCTTGTCCCCTGCTAATTCTAGGAAACTGATGGCTTTGTATAACGGATCAGTGAGCCGCTGGTAGAGATGCTCTTGCAAGAAAGCAATTGATTCCCAGTGCAGACTTTTATAATCCATTGGCATAATTCCTCTCTAAGCTTTCTTGCCCGCTAGAATCGGGGCTGTTGGCTTGCAATCGGGTATCAACAGGTGGTTCGGCTTCCTGTGTTTGGGTTGGTGCAGGCGAATCTTTAGCTTTTTCCGAGGGGGCTTCGGCTAAAATTTCCTGCGGCCCAGTGGCCGAAACCGAAGGTGCTTCCGTCGTAACAGTCACTTGAGGCAGGGATTGGCTCGTAGTTTTGGAAGCGAGGCGGCGAGATTTCACCTTAAAATCTCCCGGTTCGACGGGCGGTGGTAATTCGACTTTGACAATGACCGAGGCGGCCTCTGGTGTGGGAGTGGCCGAGGGTAATACAGGCGGCGTTGAGGCACGCTTGGGACGATACCAACCACCGGGACGGAAGGGGGTATCGGGAACCATTGCCCGTATGGATGAAGTGGCTGTTGGGATTTCGGCAGAGGCCCGGATGGTGGTCGGTTTTAAGACCCATGTTTCTTCCGGGGTAGAAATGCCTTTAAGATGAGCAGTGGTAGACTCGGTGGTAATGGGTCCTTGTTCTAAGGTATGCGGCATCGGCAACGTGGCTTCAGCAATATTGATGACGGCTTGACTGTCATGTGATGGAAGCAGTAGGCCGCTGTCCGCCTCGCCATTTTCGACTTTGGATCTGCGCTGGATGACAAAGACAAATTCGACCTTGGAGCCATTATCGCGTAGTTGCAGTTCACTGGCGTTCATCCGTAAGAATTCGCGGGCCATACGCAGTTCAAAGGTGATAATGCGGCCCCGCCAATGTTGACCAAGTGAGGTTTCCATTTCCTCTAATGAAGCAAACGGTTTAGCTTCACGCAGGCGGGTAAAACGGATACGGAACAGTACGCCATTCGATCCCGTGTCCAAGATCAGTTTGGTGGTAGTGCCCTGACTGGCAGCAACATCGTACAGTAGATACAGGGCTTCTTGGAGGGCGGGTTGATTGGCTCGGATAAGGAAATTTTTAGCGATAAGCAGCGGTGGAACCAGTTGAAGTTGCATCGTCAACCAATCCGCCAAATTTTGGATGGGGAATGATTGGATGCTGCGTTCGGGGACTTGCCCCTGAGCTTTATATTGGATAAGCCACGACCAAGCGTTGACCAAATTGATGGCATTGGCGACCTGACTGGTAGCACGGTTACGCCACCAATCTGCCTCGGTTGTCGGAGCGGCTTTTTCAATTGCTGACAATGCGCCATTCAAGGGACTTACCAGCCGATTGTGCAGCAGGAAGTTTAGGTCGTTTAAGGCTTCCCAATCTGGTTCACGATACAACAATGCTTGTCCTTTTGGTGCGATTGAATCCGGTTAGACCCTCGTCTAGTTTGGGTTTATCCCTAACCTATAAAGCACAGATGCAAGTCCCCTATAAGAAACTTGCATCTGAAAAATATCACAAACGAGAAAGTAGATTTTGTTTCGATAATCCTCAAAAAACAGCGACTAAATTGGCCGTTGGTATTCGCACAGGCGGCATTACGTCAAGCTGGTTACGTATTTCCGCAAGGGCCTGTTGGAAAAGTTTCATGAGATCACTATCTGGCCCCTTATAGCGGCGCAGGGTTTGAATTGCACACGCATCACATCCCTTCATCGCACGGTAGCTATCTGTTTCACATTCAAGGCAACCATTCAAACGAATCATCATCAACATAAACGCGAGGGTTTCTTCATGTGTTTCAGGCAGTGCCGAAATCCGATCTACCAACCCGCGCCATTCTGGGCCGCGCATCGCCCTTAATTCTGGGATTGCCTGTCGTGGAAACATTAGTTCATTTGCAGTATACATAACCTAACATCCCTCTGGTGCTTCAAAAAAATAATTGCCTCTTGCGGGGTATGTTTCAAACCTTGCCCTCAGCATACGAGTTCTAGGCCGAACGGCGTACACTACTGGGGTACTGAATATGGTTATAAATATATTTGAACAGAGCAAACCTCAGAATTTAGGCTCATTAAACAGATTATACGTCGCTTAGTTGGATTAAACCGAGAGGGTAAACCGTTATGGTTTGATAGGGAAATGGTTAGAGTTATTAATTGACAATTTCAGGCGTCGGAATCGGGTTGACAGAAGCCCTTACTTGGAGCGTATCAATGATTTTATTGATGGCACTTTCATAATCAGTCCGGCTTTGCTCCAGCACACTTAACTGCCATTCCGCATAGGTGAGATCATCCACTGGCACTTTCAAAACATAGACGGTTTCGGCCAACTGGGAAGGCCCATTTTCGTTGCGATAGTACAAGACGTAAATACAGCGCCCATTCGCCTGATTTTGGACTTTATAGCTTACCTGACTACCGGCTTGAGGCTGCAAGGTGGCTTGGTCAACCTGCGTCATGGCATTCATTTTTTGGCAGTCATCGCCTTGGATGCCGGGAGGGTAGGTTTTGATTTGCGTCAGTTGAAGGCGGGCTACATTTTGCCCATCGCGGTCAATGGCGTCCCTGTCGGTTTCGATTAGGGTCACGGGCGGTTGTACCACCCCATTGGTAGGGTCAACCACAATTTGGGATATATCCGCCTCAACGCTTTCCCAAATAGTTGGGGAGCCATCAGCCAGCGGATAATCCGATTTGAGGCGGTCACGGGTGCTGCGCCAGCTTTCGACCCGCTCATCAGCCAGCAGCCATGTTTCCGGCACATCTACTTCGACTTGCCATTGAGTAACATCATCAGCGGCATTGACGGTGAAATGGACGGTTCGGCTGTTATCAAACCAGCTAAGGTTGTAAAACCAATCTTCAAAGGTATCCGAGAGGAAAAAAAATCGCAGGCCGACTCCGCAAGCAATTAACATGCCAAAAAAGAAAAGAAGCGCGATCCATCGTCGCACCCGGCGTCCCCGCTTGCGCTTGCGTTCCAGATTATTGATTAGGGCGTTATCCGTATAGAGTGGCTGCGACGACCCAAGCGAATATGTCCCATAGGCAGGCTGCGCGACAGACATAGCGGCGGGTTGGGAGGCGGGATAGGTGGGATAAGCGGAATAATTTGAATAGACTGGATTCGGTTGTCCAGTTGGTTGATTGAGCGCCGTTTGCATCTGCCGGGCAACGGGATGATTAGCGTCTAATAGGAGAGCCTGATAGACACAGTTGCGATATTCATTAATGTCGGGCGAGACATGCGCCAACCACAGCCACACTTCAGCATTCGGCGGCTCGCTTTGGACAGCCTGACGGAGGTAAGCTAAAGCCTCTTGGCGGCGTCCCTGTTGCGCCAACTGGATACCCATCTGAGTTTTGGAGGTGGGGTACATGCCAAGTCTCGAAATAAAAAGATAATAAACAAGATCTATCATAGCTGTACAAAGCGCGGCGATACTTAACGCCTGCTGCACGGCTGATAACCTAAGCATAACGCCAAACCGATTTGTCCACAATGTCCTTTGCATAGTAGAGTCAATTCGCTATATAGTTGAGGATGTTCAGCAGGGAGTGGTTATTTGCAACTGCTGATCAAGTGACGGGATATAGAGTGAGATGACTGAAGCGCCACTAAGTTATTTGAAGCCCGGTTTTAAACTGGGCAAATATGAGATTAAAGGGCTATTAGGGCGCGGCGGCATGGCGGAAGTCTACCGGGCGCATAATCCCGACATAGGCCAAGATGTCGCCATCAAGGTGCTGCACCCCGCGATTGTGGATAGCAAAGATGGGTCAGTACGATTTCGACAGGAAGCCCAAGCCGCCGGACGATTATCACATCCCAACATCGTGCGGGTCTATGATTTTGAGGTACAGGGCAATATTTATTACATGGTGATGGAAATTTTGGAGGGGAGTACCTTACGAGAATTGATTTCCGACCATCCCAACGGGATGCCTATTGCGCGTGCCATGAGCATTTTTCGACAAATTGGCATGGCCGTGGACTATGCCCATAAAAATGGGGTGATTCACCGCGACATCAAGCCCGCCAATATTGTGCTGGTAGGAGATCGGGCTGTTCTCACCGATTTCGGCTTGGCAAAGCTGGCCGGACATGTGCGGCTAACGGCAACAGGCACAAGTTCCGGTACACCTGCTTATATGGCCCCGGAACAAGCATCGGGACAGGAAATCACCCCGCGCACCGATATTTATTCGCTGGGTATTGTGTTATATGAGATGGTGACGGGCGACGTGCCCTTTAAAGGCGATTCATTTGCCAATGTGCTCATTCAGCATATCCAAGCCCAACCCCCCCGCCCCAGCAAGGCCGTCGAGTCGCTGGATTTTCGCACCGAGGCGGTTATTTTGCGGGCGCTTGCCAAAGACCCCGAACAGCGTTATGGCACGGTTGAGGAGATGATTAAAGAACTAGATGCCAATTCCGGTGATTTGTCGGACAAGACCATTTTTGTCAGCACCCAAGAGATCACCCAATCGGCCATGCCACGTGCCACCGCCCAGATAGATATGACCCATAACACCATCGTGATTCCAGAAGGGTCGCGTCCCTCGGTACCAAATATTGTTACCCAGTCCCACCAGCGTAATACATTTTTGTTGGGAGGCGTGTCGGCGGCGGTGGTTTTGATCGCGGTACTGGCACTCCTGTGGGTGCTTCTGGGGGGAGACGATAATCAAGACGAGGCCGACAAAGAAGAGCCGAACCCGTCTGCTCCGGCTGGTATGGCCTATATCCCCGGCGGGACATTTAACATGGGATCCAGTAGTGGCGAGGAAGCAGAAAGCCCTTCTCACCGCGTTACCCTATCCCCCTATTTTATGGACTTAACCGAAGTCACCAACGAACAGTATATGCAGTTTGTGGTCGAAACCGGCTCCCCCGAACCCTCGACATGGGTACGCGCCGAACCCTCGGTGTGGGAAGTCGAAGGCAACAATATCTATGTAGTCGGCAATATTGATAATCGCCAGTCCTATGACGGCGAGGAAATTACGCCATACGCGGATGGCAAGATCACCATTAACTTGGACGCCGATACCAACGAAGGTGAGGTTATTGCTGAGTTTACGGGCAAAATTACCCCCGAAAGTGGCCTTGAGGTTGAAGGGGATATTCGGATCGAGCAGCGTGTCTTTTTTGAAACCTCATCCTTTCAAGAGGGGGGGGTTGGCGACCATGTACTCATGCACGGGGATAGTGGACAGGAAGGCAGCTTTTTGCCGCTGATTGTCTCACCCGTTTCAACATGGGGGTCGGCTGATGTGTATGTTGGCGATGAGCAACTCTATTTCGATATTGGGGCACATGTCATGGTCACGCATCGCGTGCGAGATGCTGAAGGCCGCATCTTAAAAGCTGATGGGACATGCTGCTACTCTTTGGCAAACCCCGCCGATGGTTATGTTGACCCTGATGGCTATGAGATTATGATTTTGCTCTTTCAAGGCTCAGGCAGCGGCTATGATGGTCGCCCGAACAGTAATCCCGGCGAAATCGCCCCAGAAGTACCCCCCGCATGGCTCAATTTGTATTCCGATGAAGTGACCATTATCCAACGCCCCGCCTCGGAATTGGCCCGTTTTGCGGAAGGCGAGGAGCAATTCCCCGTGACGGGTGTGACATGGGAAGGCGCAGTGGCCTATTGTGAATGGGCCGGAAAACGCCTGCCAACCGAAGCCGAGTGGGAATTTGCGGCGCGTGGGACGGATGGTCGCCAATATCCTTGGGGCAATGAGTTAGTGGTCGAAGGAACGACTCCGGCCAATGTGAATGACATTAATGCGGGCAGCATGGTTGCTGTAGGAACATATCCAAACGGAGTAAGCCCCTTTGGGTTATTGGATATGGCTGGTAATGCCCGTGAATGGGTACAAGATTGGTTTAGCGATACCTACTATTCGGAAAGCACTGAAGAAAACCCCACTGGCCCACGACGGGGCGATATGCGGGTGCTGCGCGGCGGAGGGCCATCGGCGGATGGGATTACTACCGTTGCTGATTTTCGCACAACGGCACGCGCTTCCGACAGCCCATTTGTGGCCGGGGAAACCTATGGTTTTCGCTGTGCTGCTGATACTATAGCGCCATCATAACGGATGATGCCTAGCGTGAATCACATGCTTTCAACCTCTATCCGATGGGTGATACTCATCATTGGCCTTGTTATCGGGCTTGTTGTTGTGGTACTCATCTCACCACCCAGCAGTTTAGCACAGGGGGATGCTACCCCAACGCCCACCGCGACCATTGTGCCGACCTTGATTCGTCCAACGGTGGTTTCGACAGGACTGCCGACAATTGGAGGGCCAACCCGCACGCGCACCCGTATGCCGACTTCGACTCGTACTCCTTCGGCAACGATGACTAGCACCAGTACGCCAACCCGCACGCGAACTCAAACCGCCAGACCAACTTCTAGCTTTACAGCTACTCGGCGGGCCAGTGATACATTTACCCCCTATCCAACAAATACTCTTGTCGCCACGACCCTTGCAGCGACGAGTACCAACACTGCCATTGTCACACAGGCGATTGTGCCATCAGGGGTCAACACACTCACCTCTACTGCCAGTCCAACCAATACAACAACCTATACCCCTACCGTGACGGTCAGCCCTACCACGACTTTGACCCACACGCCAACCCCAACCACTACAGCGAGCATGACGGCAACAGAAACACCGACTTCGACTCCCACTGCAACCCTCACAGCAACACTGACTCCCACCGCGACCAATACTACTACCCGTGTTCCGGCGGTGGTTGAAAGCAGCCGACCCGCTGATACCAGTGCCAATGATAATGGGGGAACTTCCCCACTGGTTTTCTTAGCTGGGATTGTGCTGACTGGGTTGATTGGTGGGTACATTGTCATGTTTGCGACCAGTCAAGCCGCCGCCGAACGGTATGCGGGTGGGTTCGTTATCCAATACTGCCCGGTGTGTTATGAGGGAAGACTGTACATGGAGGAGCGCTCGAATCGGGTCTTGGGCATTTTGCGAATCCGGCGAACAGTGCGTTGTGATAATTGCCGTTCGGTACTGCGCGAGGTCGGCAAACATCGCTGGCGTTATGCGGTTGACCGAACCGTGAGTCCCGAAATGTATGCTTCCTTGAATAATCGCCTGCTGCATGAAGAACAATTGATTGACCTTGCCCCACAGGATGCAACCCAATCGCCGGAATATTTTGAGGATGCCCCCGACGAGTTTTAGGCAAAATTTGGGATGTTTACAAGCCGTTTTTGAACCGTTACACTTGAAGTGGATTTCGGCATACTGGGTAATTTTGAAATGATGTTTGGCAAATTATGAGTTCAACCACTTCCCGTAAATTCCTTGATCAAAATATGCAATTGCGAATTTTGACCGCAGGGGTGGCGATACCCATTGCGCTTGGCTTAATTATCCTGAGTTGGGCCACCACCGCCCTCTTGATTCTTGTCCTTTTGGCCGGGGCGACCTATGAATATGTGCGGTTGGTGCAGTATGAATCCAGTTCCATGCTCAACAATGTGCTGTTTGGGGTGGCCTATCTGGGGGTGCCGCTGATTATGGCGCTGTGGCTGCGCAGCCAACCGGACGGCCTCAAGTGGTTTATGCTGGTGTTGCTGACCACATGGGTCACCGATTCAATGGCATTGTTTGTTGGTAAGGCGATTGGTAAACACAAAATGGCCCCTCAGATTTCCCCCAAAAAGACATGGGAAGGGGCTGTTGGAGGATGTATCAGCGGTTCAATCTTGGTGCTGATCCTTGCGTTGGTGCTTGACCTTGAGATTGATGGTGCGATGATTCTGCTGGCGATGCTGCTCCCGATTGTAGCCGTGTTGGGTGATTTACTAGAGTCCAAACTCAAACGACGATTTAATGTGAAGGATTCTGGCGCCCTTTTTCCCGGGCATGGCGGGATACTTGACCGAATTGACAGCGTAATCGCCACCTTGTTGGTGACGGCGCTGGTGGTGCTATTGTTCAGATAGGGGTAAGTGAGCGGCGGCTATGGATATTTTGGGTATTGGTGCAGGAGAAATGATTGTCATTGCGGTGGTCATTATGATCGTGGCAGGGCCGCGCCGCAGTGCAGCATGGGCACGGGAAGCAGGCAAATATTTACGGCAGTTTCAACTGGCATGGCAAAAGATGTGGAACGAGGTCAAAACCGATATAGGGCCAGAGGGCGAAGAATTGGTAAAGGTGGCCCAAGAGATTCGCAAAACAACGGCTGATATTCAGCGCGTCTCGTCTCCAACTAATCTGGTGCGCCAGAGCATCGGCACAAGCGACATCATCTTAGACCCAGCAAAATTGGCGGCAAAAGCCAAAAAAGAAATTGAGAAAACCAATGGCACTGAGCCAGTCGCGCCCGAAAATCCACCTTCCGAAGACCGTTATACGGCGTGGAAACCTGCGGGGGATGATCCCAACTAACCCGTCCAGTCACGGAGATATAAAAAGTCATGCCCGATGGAACGCCGACTAAGTTTGGCAACATTGGGCATCGTGCGTTTGTAATGGTTGCGTTTAACCTGCCGCCACACCTTCTCGGCAAAATCCAAATCAAATCCCTCAGCGGCACATTCTGCTACACTGTAACGTTCATCCACCAGTAAATACAGCAATTGGTCAACCATATCATAGGTGAAACCAAGTTCACCTTCGTCGGTTTGGCCTTCCCATAAATCGGCGGATGGGGGTTTTTCGATCACCGAACGAGGCACATTGAGCGCAGCCGCCAACTGCCGCACCTGATTCTTGTACAAGTCAGCAATCGGTTGAATCGCCACCCCGCTGTCGCCATAGATGGTGGAATAGCCGAGCAAAAATTCGGTTTTATTACTTGTCCCCATCGCCAAGCCGCCAAATGCCGCTGATTGGTCGTACAGGACAATCATGCGCTGGCGGGCCATGATATTACCCTTCCGCAGCGGGGACATATCAGGAAAGTGCTCAAACAATGGCTCGACCATCGGGGTGATTTCAACGGTCAGGTACGGAATATTTAACTGCTCAATGACGGCTTCGGCATCGCTCAAGCTGCCGGTGGATGAGGTGCGATAGGGCATCCGCACCGCCAAGACATTTTCTGCCCCCAACGCCTCCACCGACAAAAAAGCACTCAGCGCCGAATCAATTCCCCCGCTGAGAGCAATCACCGCCCGCTCAAAGCCATTTTTATGAATTTCGTCACGGATGAACCCGACCAAAATTTTACGCGCCAAATCCGTGTTGATTTTAAGGCGGGGGAGGATATGGGTTGGCGTGTTACCTAGAGTTGTCATGCTTGGTCTATTTCCGTTAATCGTTGCCGTCGCGTGTGCCAAGCGTGACCTCGACTTCAAGGGTCTGTCCGCCCCGCACCACCGTCAGGGTAATTTCATCACCGGGTTTAGTATTTTCCACCAGATAGGCTAGCAGTTCGTCAAGGTCGTTGACAAAAACGCCATTGATTGCCACGATGATGTCCCCACCAACACGAACATTTGCCCCGCGATACAGCACATCTTCTGTACCCCCGCGCAGCCCCGCTTGGTCGGCAGGCGAATCCGGCAAGGTATCGCGGATGAGAATCCCGGCTTGAACAGGCAAACCCAGCGGTTCAGCCAACTGCCCAACCGTAAAATCGGGGTCGGTGCGGACACCCAGCCAAGGATATGCCACACTGCCGGATTCAATCAATTGGGGCACGACACGCTGCACGGTATTCACGGGAACGGCAAAGGCTACCCCTTGAAAAACGCCTGTGTCGGTACGGATAGCGGTTGCGACCCCGATCACGCGGCCTTCCATGTCGAGGATTGGCCCTCCGGAATTGCCCGGATTGACAGTGGCATCCACTTGGATGATCGAGGGGTTGTTATAGACACCAGGGGTGCTCAAATTACCTGTAATGAGGCGCTCGGAGGGTAGAGCACGACCCAACGCGCTGATGATGCCAACGGTCATGCTGCTTTCAAGGCCAAAGGGGTTGCCGATGGCGATGACCCGTTCCCCAACGAGCAGTTCATTGCTGTCGCCAAATTCAACTGGCAGCAACCGTGAGTCTTCCACATCCACCTTGATGACCGCAATGTCGCTGTAGTTATCAATGCCGATCAATTGGGCAGTGGTTACAAAGCCATCCGAAAACGTCACCAGAATTTCGTTGGCATCCTCGACCACATGGGCGTTGGTGACGATATGCCCGTCCATATCAATCACAAAACCAGACCCACTGGCGTCCAATGCCCCATCGGAGGAAAACGGGCCGCTGACTTCGATATTGACCACCGCCGGATTGACGCGCTGGTAAATGTTGATGAATACAAGGTCATCAGCGCGGGCCTCTTCAATGACCGAAATGGGAACCAATGTGGGAGTTGCGGCTTGTTGGGGCAGCGCGATTAAGGGCGTGGTCTGGCGATTATTCGTCAAGACATTTGTGCCCTGTGTATTTTCGTTGATGCGAACCGCATTTGAGTCGTCGGATGAATCCGATTTATCTTTAAGGTTGCAAGCGGCGAGGCTTGAAATTAACAGGAGTAGGGTCAGACCAAGTGCATATTTTCGCAAGGGGCTATCTCCCAAACTATTCCGGTCGCAATTCGCGGAGTTGTTCAAATAATTCCAATTCTTCGTTACTTAGATTGGTCGGTATCTGTACCATCACCCTTACGTAAAAATCACCAAACTGGTCTTTATCACGCAGAGTTGGCATTCCCTTGCCTTGCAGCCGAATCCGCTGACCGGATTGTGCTCCGGGGGGAATCCGCAATTTGACATCCCCATTCATCGTGGTGACGCGGACATCTCCCCCAAAAATGGCGGTATACAGCGGCACTTTGAGATCAACCGAAAGATCATCACCATCCCGGTCAAAGGTCGGATGAGGATCAACCGCGACGACGATATAGAGGTCGCCTGCCTCACCCCCGGCATAGCCCCGTTCGCCCTGTCCAGCAAAACGCACCTTCGTGCCCGTGCGTGCGCCGCGTGGGATATGGGCGGTGAATTGGCGATTACCCTGATTCACCTGCCGCTTGGTGCCGTGATAGGCTTCTTCTAGGCTGACGGCGACAGTGACTTCAATATCTTTGCCACGAATGGGTTGCTTATTGGTGGTTTCGTTGGTGCGGGTGCCTTCCCCAAAAATAGCGTTAAAAAAATCTGAAAAAAGACCGCCACCTGTATTATCATATTCAATGCGGGTGGTTCGGCGTTTCTGCTGTTGAGTAGAACTTGGACTCGTGCTTCTGGCCCAGCGCCCCCAATCAAAACCCGCTGCCGTACCCGTTGTACGCAGATGGAAATTGGGGCCAAGCTGGTCATAACGGGCGCGTTTTTCGGGGTCGCTCAAAACTTGATAGGCTTCGTTGATTTCCTTAAAGCGTTCGGCGGCTTGTTCGTTGTTGGGGTTCATATCCGGGTGATATTGGCGGGCGAGTTGGCGATAGGCTTTTTTGATTTCTTTTTCATCCGCCTCGCGTGTTACCCCAAGGATTTTATAATAGTCCATGTACTTCATATGCCAAAACTCGCTTGCCTACTTTGCCCGTCGTATATCTGAAAAGTATACTCGTAGTCGAAGGCAACATCAACGCATTATCTTTTCGCAGTCTATAAGAAAGCACTTTATAATCTCTGCCATGCTAAACCGACAACGATTACTCACTTGGATTCCCCGCGTGGGCTTCGGACTCTTGCTGCTGGTCTTTGGTGAACTGGTGGCATGGCAGCACGCAAGCCAATATGACGCTTTCGACTGGATGGCGCTTATCGGTCTCTATTTTGCAATGGCGGCGATTTTGTTAGACGTGATCGTGCGCTGGCATGTTCAAGATGTTTTGGGCCTGCTGCTGGTCGCCGGGATTTTTGGTTTAACGGAAAGTGCCCTCATCTCAGCCCGTCTTTTTGATAACCTGCCGATTAGCCTTGTGTTTTACGGCACTGGGCTTGAGACGGTGATGTTTTTGTTGGCGTTTGGCTCATTTCTCTATCTCAGCACGGCCCGTCCCGCCTCGGCATGGCTGGTGGGGCTGGCGGCGTTGGTGGGACTTGGTTGGGGCATCTGGGTACGCGGGTATCCTGAACTTGAACATGTCCAACAGACAGTCCCTAGTTTAGATACAGCCCTGCCTGCGGTGGTCATTGCCCTGTTGGGAAATTTGCTGGTGCTGTTTGTGGTGCCCCCACCCAAAAAGATGTCGTATCAAGATTGGCTGCTAGAACCGTATGAATGGGCAGCGGCGGGTGGCATTTTAGGTTTAACAATGGTGCTGCGTTTGGCGGATGGAAGCATTCCCGGCGTTGGAACAGCATTGGTGGCAATGATTATCACCATGATCGTCCTGATTTTGTGGTTTACACGGCAGACGCACAAAGAAAATTGGCTGCGGTTGTTGAATCCCCCCCGACAGCCGCTACTCTATGGTTGGATATACATGCTCATTGCGTTTATGTTAATGGGTTGGGCAGGCCATCATCTGTCGCAGGACGGAGATAATCCGATTCAGACAACGGTTTTGTTTGGCCTCTTAGCCTTTTTTGGGGCGATCTGGCTACCAGTGGTATCCGTGTTAATCGGGATTCGGGCCTTCACCCAGTTGGCGCGTGAGGAATATTGATGGATCAGGGCGAATACTACATTTCGATGCAGACCCAAACCGGGTGGACAACGATTCTGGAAAGTTTTGCCCGTTTTGTCGCTCCACCAGCCGGATCACGGGTACTGGATGTGGGGACTGGGCCGGGGGCACTGGTCAAGCTGTTTCGAGAGCAATATCAAGCCGAGGCGTTTGGTGTGGATGCCGATCCCTTATTGATGGCCCATGCGCTCCACTATCAAGCCATTGGGGAGGTTTTTGTCTGCGGTAGTGTCTATCAACTGCCGTTCCAAACCAAACAATTTGATGTAGTGACCGCGACCAACGTGCTATATTTATTGGATGAGGTACTGCCCGCCCTACAGGAAATGGTTCGAATGCTGAGGTCGGGCGGAACATTCGTGATGTTAAATCCGTCTCCTCAAATGACCATCGCCAGTGCGACGGCATTGGCCGACGAGAGGGGATTAATCGGATTTGCCCGCGAGAATTTTATTCATTGGGGCGAAATCGCCGAGTCCAAAGTACGCTGGTCACCAAAACAGATTGCAGAACTATTCCAAACAGTGGGGCTGCAACTAACCGAAACCCGAGAACGTGTCGGGATTGGGTTGGCCCTGTACGCTAGAGGGATGAAACGCGGAGGATAAATTCATGTCAAATGATGACCGCTTAAAAGATGTGGATCGTATTTTGGAAGAAGTCCGTCAGGCTATGACGTGGACAGAAGAGCGCCGGGATATTAATGAATTGCTGGCGCTGCAAATGCTCTTGGAAGTCACCAAGACGATTCACAATATTCGAGATACCCGCGAACTGATTACCTTTGTCTTGGACAGCATGGTTGCATTTGCTGATGGTGATCGGGCCTTTCTCATGATGACGGATGATGATGGGGCGATGCGTTATAAGATGGGACGCGACAGCAATCACCAATATATTCCGGCGGAACTTTTTACCCCCTCTAGCGGTGTGATTGAAAAGACCCTTGAAAAAGGCGGGGCGGTGGTAGTGCCGGATGCCCAAACCGATGAGTCGCTGAAAAATAATATTAGTATTCAGCAATTGCAATTACGCACGGTCATGTGTTCCCCTTTGCTGATTAGGGGCGAAGTGATTGGTTTGTTATATGTAGATGGCAAAAGGGCCATCGGGCGCTATTCACGGGCACATTTAAACGTGGTGTCCAGTCTTGCCGACCAATCCGCATTGGCACTGCATAATGCCAAGAAATTTGAGACCCATACCTAATCAATCGCTTGCGCAGCAGTCTTATACTCAGTACACTTTTGAAAAGTATTTACGGGGTGTGCCGCCGAGGAATTCTATGATTGGTCGAATATTAGGCGAACGTTATCAGGTTGAAGAATTATTGGGGGAAGGCGCAACCGCTATTGTTTATCGCGCCAAAGATTTGCGGTTGCAGCGTACTGTAGCCATCAAAGTGTTGATGCCGCATGTCAATGAGACCACACGTAAACGGTTTGAACGTGAGGCCCTCTCGGCAGCCCAACTGAATCATCCGGGCATTATGGCGATTTATGATGTAGATAAAGACCGCGAATACCATTATCTGGTGGTCGAGTACATCAATGGGCAACCGCTGCATAATCTAATCCCCGCCGATCCCCGTCAGGTGGCCGAAATCGGCAAACAAATTTGTTTGGCGCTGGAGTACGCCCACAACACCGGTTTTATTCACCGCGACATCAAACCCGCCAATATCTATATCCTCCCCGATGGTCAAGTCAAGATCATGGATTTTGGCTTGGCGATCCCCAGTGATGGCGAATTTAAGCGCCTGACCGCTGCTGGCACGGTGATTGGGACACCCGCCTATTTGTCACCCGAACAGGCACAGGGACATCCACTGGATCGTCGCACCGACCTCTATTCCACCGGGATTGTCTTGTATGAGATGGTCACAGGGATACTACCCTTCGACGCCGATGATATAGGCAGTATTTTGCTGCAACAGGTCAAGAAAGCCGCCACCCCGCCCAGTCAAATTATGCCGGGGATTCCGGTGACATTGGAAAATGCCATTTTGCGGGCATTGGAAAAGAAACCTGCGGCTCGGTTTGCTACGGCTAAAGAAATGGCGGATGCACTGGAGGCCGTGCTAAAAGAAGAGCCGACGCCATCCACAGCCAAACCAGTAGCGGCCCAACCAGAGGAAGCGCCGCCCTATCGCAAAGCCACCACCCCGCTGAATAAGTTCGACCCAACGGTGCGAATTTTGTTGGCGGATGACCATAATTTGACCCGTCAGAGCCTCGCCTATTTCTTAGAAGACGTGCCGGGGTTTATTGTCGTCGGACAAGCCGCCGATGGTGAAGAGGCCTTCCGTTTGATTGGCGAAAACAAACCAGATGTCATTCTGCTAGATTTGAATATGCCGGGCACGAGTGGCCTTGCTATTTTGCCGCGTATCCGCCAAGCCTATCCTGATGTCAAAGTGCTGGTGTTGACCGGACGCGATGAAAATACCTATATCATGCAGGCTTTACGCGCCGGCGCACATGGCTACGTTTTGAAAGCCAGTTCCGAGGAACAATTGGAAAAATCAGTGCATGATGTTATGTTGGGGCATTTGGTGCTGGGGCATGGCGTTGCCGAAAGATTGGTGCAGGACTTGTTGGAACGTGGCCCCGCCCAGACCCCGCTGGATGCCATTGAAAAGGACATTCTGACGTGTGTGGCGGCTGGTTACGATAACCCGGAGGTCGCCCACCAATTGGGAATGCCAGAAAATGAAGTCGCCCGTTACTTGATGGCGATTATTGACCGACTTGGGGTGAAATCCAAAACCGATGCGGCGTTGATGGCGCTGCGAGCGGGGTGGATTAGCCTTGAGGAATTACATAAATTCTAATTTTATGCCGAGAATGTAATGCCACTCCTGCGTGTTTGCATTCTCGGCCTGCTTGTCATTTTATTGACTCCCCCTTTTGGCGTTTCGGCTGAACCCTCGCCCCAATCCCAAGATTTGCTGCAAGGGCCGCTGGTTATCACCAATACCCCGTCGCAAGATGGGTTTTTGGTTATTGACATGGCGACAGGCCAACAGCGCAGTCTTTCCTTTGGTGCTGGTAATCATTACATTGGCGGATTTTCGCCAGATGGTTGTGAAATCGTCTTTACGTGGGAACAACGACCGGGTTATGGCGATCTGTATGCCGCGCGGTTGGATGGCAGCAATTTACGCCGCCTGCTTGAACTTGGGCCGACAGGGGCACTCAGCTATCGCGCGTGGGAGCCGCAGTGGTCGCCAGATGGCAGCAAAATTGTCTTTACCCTCATCCGCTATTATGACCCCCCTGATCAAGAACCCAGTCGCACCTCGCATATCGCATGGGTGACACCCGAAGGAGGCGCTCCTCAGTTTTATTCCAATTCCGGCATAGAATCACAACCGCGCTGGTCATCCGATGGTCGGCGTTTGGTCTATGTCTCTAATCAGCCCGTGCTTGAGGCCACCCCCGAAGCCGAAGCAGCCAGTGGGGAAGCCATTGAAGGCAAACCGGAACTATGGGTGGTGAATGCTGATGGGCAAAACAAATTTCGCTTGACCAGCTTTGGAGAGAATGCCGTCTTTAATCCGCGCTGGTCGCCCACCGATTTTTATATCGCGTTTGTCTATCAGACTATGCCCAATTTTCATCAGTTGATGGTGATACCCAGCGACGGCTCAGGGTCAATCATCGTGGTGAATGAGCAGGCAGGCACTATTTTGGATTATGTGTGGCAACCAACCGGAGATGCCCTCATTGCCGCGATTCAGAATTTTGGAGGTGAGGCACGCAATATGTTGTGGCGATTACCTCTACCCAATGGCGGCCTGCCAACGTTATTTATCAATGACTCATCCAGCCAGTATCACGATTATCCGCGTTTTTCCGCCGATGGACGTTGGGTGGCCTTTCGCGCCGCCTACGAACTGCAAGTCTATGATACAGTGTTGGGCGAAGTGCAGACCTTTGGGCCAACGACGATGAATAACAATCCCCCGGTGTGGTCACCCGCAGGTTTTCAAGGGGAAGGGGACTGTCCCTCCGTATCATTGTCAATGTAAATCGTCGAAACGATGATGAGATCGGCCCATTGATTGAAGGCGAAATCACTGCTGTTGTAAATGAGTTTGCCCTTACGCGAAATGTGCAGCCACATATACGCAATGCGCCGTCGTTCGGAACGTGATGTGCGCTCCTTAAGTTCATAATACCAAACTGGATAATGGAAGATTCGCTCCACAATATGGGGTTTACGGTAAGCAAATGCCGACCCGATCAGCAGAACCACGCCGATAAACTCCATTGGGAAAAAGACATTGCGGGAGAGGCGTGCTAACCAGAGGCCGCTCATCACGGAGAACATACCCATCCAAAACAGCAGATAAAGGAGGCTATTATAGTCGCCCTCCTCATCTCCATATCGTTCAAAGGCACGCAGCACGGGGCCTTTTAGCAGCCCGAGTGTGATTAATATGGAGCGCGAAAGAAAAATGCCGCTGAGAATGAACCAGACAGCGGCCAACATATTTGCTCACCTCCCAGTTACACAGGCTTATACAACCATGCGCTAAGGGGTTTCTTCGCCACCTGCCTCAACCACGACATCCGCCACCTGCCCACCCGTAATGTCAACGAGTTTGGCATAGGGGATTGGGAAAATGGCATTGGGAGCACCCGCCGCGGCATACACCATCTCATAACGCCCCAATGTTTGGTCTATCAAAATAGGGACGCGACTGCGATGCCCCACCGGTGGAACCCCACCCGGCGCATAACCTACAATCGTAACGCATTCTTCAGTCGTTGCCACTTTGACCTTTTTGCGGCTGACGCCATACATCGCTGCCAATTTGCGGGTGTCAATGCGTTGATCGCCGGAGGCTAAAATCACCAGCGGCTGCCCGTCTACCATAAACACTAGGCTTTTGACGATGCTGCCCAAACTTGTCCCAATGCTGGCGGCGGCTTCGGCGGAGGTGGCGGTTGAGGTCTCAAAGGTTTGGATACAGATACCCGTTCCAAGTGTATCGAGAGCGGCTTGGACATCTTGTGGGGTAAAGGGTTCCATCGCTTGCTCCTATTTGAGTTGATAGGCAATGCCGAGGCAGCCGGGGCCAACATGGGTTGCCACCGCTGGGCCAGCATTGTTCACAAGTAAAGTATCCGGATGATAGCGTTCCTGAATTTGATCAAGCAGGGCTTTGGCTTCATCGGGAATCATGCCGTGCATTACCCCAAGTCGCCATATTTCTTGACCCTGACTGATTTCATCTACCAATTCAATCATGCGCTGGGTTGCACGTTTTTGGGTACGCACGCTTTCTTTGGCAGCCACCTTGCCATCAATCACAGTCAAAATAGGCTTAATTTTGAGGGTGTCGCCAATCAAACGCTGTGCTCCACCAATACGTCCGCCACGATGCAGATATTCAAGTGAAGAGACCGTGAAAAAAATATTTGTTTTGGGGAGAGAACTGCGGATAAAACGTTCAATTTCAGTGGCGGGGCGTCCACCATCACGACCATCGGCAGCCGTGAGAGCCAAAAACGCCAATGGCATGGAGGCTGTGCGGCAGTCAATCACCCGCACCGGAAAATCAACTTGATCTTTGGCCTGCATTGCCGAATTATAAGTACCACTCAGGTCTGCGGAGAGGCAAAGGCAGATGACAGATTCAGCTTTTGTTTCTTCAACCGCCGTTTGAAAGGCTTTCAGAAAGTCAGCGGGCGAGGGCTGAGAGGTTTTCGGAATAACCGGATCAGTTTTAAGACGCCAATAAAAGGGTTCAGCTTCTAAATCCACGCCATCGCGGAAACTCTCAGTGCCCCACAGCACATATTCGGGTACGACATAAATTTGGCGCTCATCAGCGATGTGTTTGGGTAAATCGGCAGTGCTATCCACCACGATAGCGATAGGGCTAGACATCAAAAAATCCTCCAACAATAAGAATGCGTCGCCCTATATTACCCGAAATGTTGGCATGGCAAAAAATAAAGGGCCACCCATGTATGAGTAACCCTTTTAACTGCCGAATTTCCCGCTGGCGCTGATTTTAGGGCTTGCGAGCCGTGATGCGGGCGCTGAAAATTTTGGCGGAGAAATTGCTTTCACCGGTATAGGCAACCTTGTGGGTGACTTGGGCGTCTACAAAGCCGACTTCTCGCAGCGCACCCAGATAAACATTGACATCAATCGCCCCAGTCAGGCATTCCGACCAGAAGTCCATATTGGCGCGTTCATCAGGGGTCAGTGCGCCTTCGGTCACAATATCGGCGACGGCGAAACGTCCACCCGATTTCAAGACACGGAAGGCATCTTTGAACACGGCCTTTTTGTCGGGGGCAAGGTTGATAACGCAGTTGCTAATGATGACATCAGCGGTGTTGTCTTCGATGGGCATATGCTCAATCTGACCCAAGCGAAACTCTACATTTTTGAACCCCTGCTTGTCGCGGGCTTTCGTAGCGCGTTCAATCATGGCGGGGGTCATGTCTACCCCAATCACGCGACCAGTCTCTCCCACTCGTTGGGCCGACAAAAAGGCATCAAGGCCACCCCCTGACCCCAAATCTACCACGACTTCACCGGGGCGCAGTTCGGCAATCGAGATCGGGTCGCCGCAGCCCAGCGAAAATTCGGCAACTTCGGTGGGAATCAGATTAAGTTCCGTCTCGTAGAGGCTGGCATTATTGCAACCGCAGCTATCCCCGCAGCAGCTTGAGCTGGTTTCGGCAAGGCGTCCATAGCGCGATTTGACGGCTTCATGAATGTCTTCAGAGGTCGCGTTCGATATGAGTTGTGGGGTAGCCACGTTTGCCACTGAATCAGCCGGGGCACAACAGTCATCGCCACAGCAAGCTTTGGAAGATTTGACTTCTAACACGAGGTTGGGGTCGGTCATGTGAATTGCTCCTTAGATTGATACACATATAGACGAATATCTATACGTTTGGGCAAAAAATTTTGGAGAACTTAATTCTCCGATCCGCGCACGGGAATCTGATCTACCGAAATGAGAGGCGCAAATTTGGTCATCAATTGACCACAGCACACCGTTACCTGCTCTTGATTTAGGATGTAGAAGGTCTGACGGCCCGCTTTCCGCACAATCACCAAATTAGCATCGCGCAATTCGGCTAAATGGTGTGAGACGGTGGGCTGACTGACCGTAATCCCCCGCCCCTCTAATGCTTTGACCAAATCTGTCACCGAAAATTCGGTACAGCATAGCAGCAGCATCATTTGATAACGGGTTTCATCGCTGAGAACACGTGCAAATGCCAGCAAATTTTCCATAGACCACACTCTGATTCATAGATAGCTATCTATATATAAAATACTCTGACTGAAATTTTTTGTCAAGCACTAATTCGGAATTGGCCCGACCCAACCTAACATCTGTACTGGCCCGCGTAAGGTTGATGTCATGCTGCGCAAGCCGACACCGCTGGGGTTGGTCAGATAAATATCCACCCGACCATCCTGACCGGGAGCGGTGCTGATACCTGTGAAAGCAAGGTAATTCCCGGTTGGCGAATATAGAGGTTCGCAGGCGAGGACACTGATGGATGGGATATTCACCAGTTCAAATTCATCGGTGTAGACCATCAGGCCATAGGGACACTGCCCATTGCGTCCCCCTAGCGCGACATAATCGCCATTGGGTGACCAATCGGCGGCTAGGCCAAAACGTGGGAAACTATATTCATCGGTACTTTGAACCACCGTACCTAAACGATCTGCCGAGACAATACTGGTGACATCGGCAGCACGTTGATAAACCACCTGTGAGGCATCATCATTCCATGCCACTCCGGTATACAAGGCATCATCGTCGGGAGTGACCTGCCATGACGACCCGGCTTCAATATCGTAAACCCAGACATCGCTTGAACCTGCCAGCGGATCTAGTATGCCGGATGTAACGCTCAAATAGCGGTTATTAATCCAACGCGGCGGGCTGTTCAGTGGAATATCATTGACCTTTTGCACCTGCCCAGATTGGGTATCCAACAAATACAATTTGCCAGAGGTTGGTGGTGTTGCTCCGGGGCGATCACAGGTATTGGGTTGACCGGGTAGCCATGTGAGGCAGGTATCCCGATCTGAAACGAAGGCTAGATAGCGACCATCCGGCGACCACGCAGGCCAAAAATCGTAGGATGCCGAATTGGTCACATTGTTAAAACTTGATCCGTCCGGGGTCAGCAGGAAAATATCGGTCTCATAGGCGGTGGGGAGTGTAATGGCTAACTGTGTGCCATCGGGTTTCCATACAGGTTGATGACCAGGGATGCCGCGCGGTTGTAGGGTGTCCAAATCAAACATACGAATGGTGATACCGAGCCGCGTATTGAGGATATAGAGGCCAGCCGTGGCCGGGTCTTCGCGCAAAAGATAGGCCAAGTAGTCCCCGGTAGGCGACCAAAAAATATCATCTT
Source organism: Chloroflexota bacterium (assembly GCA_013112715.1). Taxonomy (GTDB): domain Bacteria; phylum Chloroflexota; class Anaerolineae; order Aggregatilineales; family J027; genus CFX10. Next base: position 29,487 of record JABFGB010000009.1, on the reverse strand, counting down.
CGGTGCTGGCGGGTAGTTCAACGACTGGAATGCGACTGCCGCCATCGGGGGGAACGATATAGATGACTTCCATGACGACTTCGGGGGCGGGTGTGCCTTCGGGTAGGCGATCCGTTTGGTCATCTACGTAAATAAACGATAGGTAAGGTCGGGTAAGGCCATTCGCCAGTTGAGAATTGACCTCTAACGAGCCATATTGGTCATAAGTCAGTCCCACCTGTGGAAACGGTGTGGAACTGGGCAAGGGGGTTAAAGAGGGTGTCATGGTCGCTGTGGCGGTAGAGGTAGGGCTAGGGGTAGCACTGGCTTGAATCGTTGGGCTGGGCGTCGAACTGGGCTGCTGGGCAATCGCGGTTTGGGTTGGACGCGGGGTGAAGGTGGGTGGAATGGGCGTTGGTTCGATGTCATCCAACGTCAGTGTGCAGGCCAACGAACTCAGCAATAAAACCGCGACAGCAATCACAATACGACGCACAGCCTATCCTCACCCAAATCTACTGGAAGATTCAACGGCGTAAGGATACCACAGGCGGTCAAGCGTGCGGGATTATCGTCAGGCTTCCGCTGATTGAGCAGTGGCCTGTTTTCGCATGACCAGTTGGAGCAGCACCACGCTGATCAAAATCAACACCCCGCCAAAATATTGCAGGGCAGCCGCTTTTTCATGGAGGATGACTGCCGCCAAGATAATCGTAATCAACGGTTCGATGGTGCTAACAATTGCGGCGTTGGATGCCCCAATGCGTGCGATTCCTGCAAACATCGTCAAAATCGGCAGGACGGTTGAAATCACAGCCAAACAGATGAGTACAATCCACCCATTGGTCGAATCAGGCGTCGCCAAGCCCCGTACTCCGATGAGGAACAGCATGACAAAAGCGGAACTCGTGACGCTGACGATGCCTGATGCTGTACCGGGGATTTTGCGGGTATAACGCCCGGCGATAATCAAATAGATCGCGTAGAAACCAGCATTAGCAAAGGGGAAAAAGATGTCCATTGGTTTGCTGACATCTAATTGCCCTCCGGTGGTCATTGTGCAGCCAATCAATGCCAAGCCCACTGACAACCATGCGGCGCGGGGCAGTCGTTCGCCCAAAAAGAACGAAAAAATCGCCACAAGGGCCGGATAGGTATACAGAATCAGAGTATAGGTGGTGGCGGGAATCCGACCTAGCGCCATCGCTGCCATTAAGGATACCCAAACAAACAACGCCCCTAGCCCAATCAATATCAGCAGTTGGCGACGATTGAGGGTATTGAGTGCGGCACTGTCCCGAATAAGCGGCCACAAACTCCACACCAATACCGAGGCAAAGATGTAGCGCCATGTCAGAATATCAAGTGCTTCTAAACCTTCATGATATGACCACTTAATCCAAAGAGCAAAAGTAGCATAACCCGCCGCTGACGTGAGAGATAACAATGTGCCGGAGAGTGTACGATTCATAAACCCCTAATCTTTAACGGTAACCTGAGGCGGCTGATGCTGGGCAGATGGGGCAAATTCACCCGGCCCAATGCCCAATTCGGTGCGGACTTCACCAACGATATACAGCGACCCGGTGGCACACACCAACCCTTTTGTCCCCGCCAGCGCCATGCCCTGTCGCAGCGCATCGGCAACCGTTGGCACAATCAAAATGGCTAAATCGGGACGGACTTGTTTAGCCTTTGCCACAATTTGGTCGGGGTTTTCGGCGCGGGCATCAACCGCTTGGGTGACAATTAGAGTATCCACGATGGGCAGCAATTCTTCCATCATGCCATTGATGTCCTTATCGCCCTTCGCACCAAACACCAAGACTAAGGGTTTGGCCGTGAATAATTGGGTGAGCGATTCGGCCAGATAACGGGCCGAGGCACGATTATGGGCGGCATCTACAATCACTATCGGGTCTTGCTGGAGGATTTCTAAGCGACCTGCCCATTGAACATTTTGCAGTCCTTTGGCCTGCGCGGAGGCTGGAACAGCTAACCCCACCTTTTCAACATGGGGCATGACAGCAAGGGCGACGGCGGCATTAATGGCTTGATGCCGACCAAGCAAATTCGTCGTGTAATTTCTGGTTTCACCCCCGACCTGCACCGCAAAACTCTGCCCATTGAGCGCGGGGGCCTGAATATCCAGCGGCCAATCGCGCCCGATCAGGGTTAAGGGGGCGTGTTTTTCGGCGGCGACACGTTCAATCACGGCTTGGCCTTCGTCCGGCTGTGGGGCACTGACGACCGGGATGCCAGATTTGATAATGCCTGCTTTTTCACCTGCAATCGCGGCGATGGTGTTGCCCAAGACGGCGGTATGGTCAAAACTCAAGCTGGCGATGACGGATACAATTGGCTGCACGATGTTGGTCGAGTCGAGTGTGCCACCCAAGCCGACCTCAATCACCGCAATATCCACCTGTTCGTGGGCGAAATATTCAAAGGCCAGCGCGGTAATCGCCTCAAACCAACTTAGCCCTTCAACTTGGGCGAATTTTGACTTGAGATCAAAGACCAGTTCGGCGAACTGCTCCTGCGAAATCAACTGCCCGTTGATTTGGAAGCGTTCGCGGAAATCTTGCATATGGGGGGAGGTATAGAGACCAACTTTGTACCCTGCCGCCTGCAAAATCGCCACACACATGGCACAGACCGAACCTTTGCCTTTTGTCCCCGCCACGTGGATGATGGGATAGCGATTTTCGGGATGGCCCATGATCGCGGCGAGTTGACGGGGGCGATCAAGATTCAGTGCCTCTGGGGGAAGCTGATCTTGGCGTTTGAGTTCGTAGTTCACGAAATTATAAAGTGTGTTGAGGGCGTCCGTGTAGGTGAATTCGGTCATGTTCATCGCCTTTGTTGGAAATCGGCAGTCGCACAATCGTACACAAAACGAGCAGGAATTGACAGGGGAGGCGTGGGAAAAATGGACTTGGTTTCTGCCCGGCCCTACGCTACACTGACGCCCCGATAAACCCGTTAAGGAGTATTACGCATGTCAACCTTTAAATTATGGACAATTGGCGCGGCGCTGGTCGCGTTGGGTGTGGTAGCGGCTGTCGGCTACGTTTTGCTGCAACCCCCCGGCGATTTAATTCAAGACGCGGGTTTTTCGATCAGTACGATTTCCCCCAATGCCGACGGGGTAGATGATGTGGCGGTGTTTTCGTATACCATCGCCCGCAATGCGCATGTCACCCTTGTTTTTACGCATGAAAATGGGCAGCGCTATGTTTTTCGTGAAAATGAAGCCCGGTCACGCGGGGATTACCGTGTGGCATTTAGCGGGGTAGTGGATGGCTATACCCTCCCCGATGAAACGATTGATGGTGTGGTGGAGCGGCGCTTACTCCCCAACGGACGCTATACATGGTCACTAGAAGCCCGCGACGAAGATGGTGACACTAAGACCGTGACGGGCACATTTGAAATTGTAGAGGCCGATTTGCAACTACCCCTCATCCCGGCGTTTGAAGTCAGCCCGACGACCTTTACGCCGAATCAAGATGGGGTGCGGGATCGGGTGCGGGTCAATGTATTCTTGGAAAAAGAAGCCGACCTTGCGGTGTATCTGCAAGATAACAAAGGGGTAAAGCGGTATCTTTCGGAGCGGTTGGGGGGGCGTGAACCGGGGGATGCCGGCAACCACGAATTTGATTATGACGGCGGGGTAGATGATGGCTATGAGCCGCCTGCCGATGGGGAATATACGCTGTACGCCGTCGCGCAGGACGCGGTAGGGCAGCGGATTGTCCGCAGCAGTTCACTGACGATTGAACAGGGTGGTCTGCCATTGGCGGAAATCCAACCGCAGGCTCTGGGGATTTCGGTGTGTTTTAGCACCCTTAAATGGGATGACCGCTATTATACGGATAACCTGACAACGGGGGATTTGATTGCGAAGCCAGAATGGAACTGCTCCAATCAATCTACTATCACCTTAGAACAGGGCGATTTGCTGGTGTTCCATTTGACGGTCAAAAATGTGGGCAGCACGCCGATTCGCAGTTTTGGGCCGTTCCCCGGCGCGGTCTATGAATTTACGCAGCGTTCCAGTACCCTCGGTTATTTAGAGCCTGCCGGGACGTTCCGCGTGGGAATTGACTGCGACTCGGCGCTCAGTGACTATCCGTGGCGGTGGGCGATTGCCCCGCAGGAAGAATTGACCGAAGTATTTGACGCGACCTCCAACGACACCTTTTATTATCTGCATCCGGAACAAAGCGCCGAGGTGTGGGGCGCGGTCCGCATGACGGAGGTATATGAGGCGCAAAATCCACAAAACTGCTGGGCGGGCCTGATTCACGAAAAAGTCAGCATTGACCCCTTCCAAAATCGGGTGGGGGCACGCGAGGTTGAAATTGTGCCGCCAGCGGGTCAACGGGCGGAGTAGGTAGGCTATCCTGCCGAGGATTTTCGGCGTTCCCAATCCTCGTGCAGGATACCATAAACCACATTATCCTCGAACACACCATCTTTCAGGAGGTGGTGACGGAATGTGCCTTCATAGGCCATGCCCATTTTTTGCATCACCCGTCCAGAAGCAGGATTACGGGCATAATGCCCCGCGTAGATGCGATGGAGGCCAAGCGTCACAAAACCAAATTCGAGGCAGGCACAGGCGGCTTCGGTCATATAGCCCTGTCCCCACAATGGCACGGCCAGCCAATAGCCCATTTCGGCATGTTGATGACGTTGGTTAATCACCAAACCGATTGACCCGCCGATTTCACCTGTTGAACGGAGGGTGATGGCGAAATTGACATTGACCCCGTTGAGGTAACGCTCCTCTAGGCCGTTAATCCAATCCACCGCCAGATGCTCCTCATAGGGATAGGAAATATTGAGGGTATTGGCGGCGATTTCGGGGGCATTAATGGCCCGTGCCAATTCCGGCGCATCGTCGAGGGTAAATGGCCGCAAAATCAGACGTTCGGTTGTAATCGTAGGTGGGGGCATCATTCAGCATCCTCTCAGTGGATGGCGGCGCGAATTTGCGCGGCGAGTTGAGTAAAGGTGGTGTCCGTCAATAATTCTATACCACGCGGGCGGGTAAACGGGATAGATACCTCCCGAATGATATGACCGGGGCGCGGACTCATGACCAGTACCCGATCCGCCAAGAAAACGGCCTCGCTGATACTATGCGTCACCATTAGGACGGTGGCTTGGGTGGTGGCCCAAATCCGTAATAGTTCTTGGCCCATTTGCTCACGGGTCAGGGCATCCAACGCGCCAAAGGGTTCGTCCATCAATAATACATCCGGTTCGTTAATGAGGCCGCGTGCAATAGCGACCCGTTGGGCCATGCCACCCGATAACTCGGCTGGATAGTGATTCTCAAAACCGAGCAGGCCCGTTATATAGAGTAGATGGGCCACACGTTGTTCACGCTCAGGTTTGGGAATCCCGGCCAGTTGGAGCGGCAGTTCGATATTTTCATAGACGGTACGCCAAGGCATCAGATTATCTTTTTGGAAAATCAGGCTAATCTGGCGTTGGGGACGATCCAGCGCCAGACCGCCAAATTGCACCTGTCCACTGATTGGCTCGACCAAGCCTGCCAAAATCCGCAGCAGGGTACTTTTGCCACAGCCGCTTGGCCCGATGAGGGCGGTGAATGTCCCCGGCGCAAGGGCCAGCGAGACATCTTCCAGCGCGGCGATGGGTTGCCCGTTGGCAACCGTAAAGGTGTGATAGATATGGTCGGCGTGCAAAATGGCGGTCTGCGTTTGAATCAAGGGGTTACTCCGGCAAAAGGTCAGTACGATAGGCTTGGGTCAAATCTGGCAGAGGATTTTCCAACAGGCCCGTATCCATCAAAACGGTTTGGGTCTGTACCCATGCGTCGGGATTGGTCAGGCCGATAGTATCGGATTTCCACAGTTCCACTGAATTAAGCAGGACTTGGCGCTGCGTGTCATGTTGATCTTCGGGCAGGTCGGTCACATATTTGAGGCTGATGTCGAAGGCGGCCTGTGGATCGGCAATGGTATCGGCGATGCCGCGCTGGATGGCCCGAATCATGCTGCGTACCAAGTCGGGGTTGTTTTGTAGGGTTTCTTCATTGGTTACAAGGCCGTTGGCGACCAGATTGGCGTAGTCCGAAATATTAAAGACGCGCACCTCATAACATTGCGAAATGGTCAGTGGCTCATTGGCGACATAGACAACGGCGGCTTCGACGGTACGTTGGCACATCTGGTCGGGGGCAGTAAAACCAATCGGCTCAAGGGTAATGTCGCTTTCAGTGAGGCCCGCCGCAGTCAAGAAAGCGCGTAGGCCGATGTAACTCGCTCCAAACGGGCCGGGGACGCCAACCTTTTTGCCTGCTAGATCAGCGGGGGCGGCAATATCGGAATCAGCAGGCACGACCACCCCCACCGGAAAGCTGTGATACCACTCCATGACATAGACCAGCGGCTTGTTTTGGGCACGGGCTAGGATGACCTGTTCCCCGCTGATGATGCCAAATTGCAGATCGTTGATTGCCAGACGATCAACACCGTCGCTTTCATTAAAGCTATTTTCAAACTCGATATTGATGCCCTCTTCCGCAAAATAGCCCTTATCGGCGGCGACATACAGCGGGGCAAATTGGACGCTGGGGATATAACTCAAAAATAGGGTGACATTGGTGGTGTTTTCACCGTTCGGATTTGCGCTGTCCTTGTCCTCATCTTCATCACGGGTCAAGAAAAAGGCGGCGGCAGCGAGAACGGCAATCAACAACAGCACCAAGAGAGGGACTAACCGCCGCGAAGCACTCCCCTTCTTCTGGACGGTCACGGGTGGTTTAAAAGCACTCATACGAAAAGACTCCTTGCAGTGAGAGACAGGAAATAAATTAGGGTTTGCCAGCTTTGCGCCAACTCAGCAGCGAGGTTTCCAACATCGCTACGAGGCTGTACAGCACCAGCGAAACAACCGTAAGCATCAATACCGCCAGCACTACGGTGGGGGTATCGGAGATGCCGCGCCCATACATGACGAGGTAGCCAAGCCCTTCCCGCGCTGAAACAAATTCCCCCACCGCTGCACCCACCACCGACAGCGTAACCGCGATTTTTAGCCCGCCGAGTAGTTCGGGCATGGCGGAAGGAATTTCCAGATGTCGGAAGATTTGCCAATGGGTGGCGGCATTGGCCCGCATCATCTCGCGTAGATTGGTTGAGACATTGCGGATACCGACAATGGTGGCAATCATCATGGGAAACCATGTAATCATGGCGGCGATCACTACTTTACTGGCTAATCCCGACCCGAACCATATGATAATTAGCGGCGATATGGCAATGATGGGGATGGCCTGCAAAAAAATCAGGTAGGGGGTCAAGAGATAGTCGAAAATTTTGACACGGGCAATGATGTAGCCGAGGGCAGTGGCAATCAGGCTGGCGATGAATAGGCCAGAGAGGGCTTCACGCAGGGTTGTAGCGATATGCGTCACCAGCGAACCATCGGCCCAGCGCTCCTGCAAACGTGCCCACACCGTATCAGGATGGGGGACAATAAAATCGGCATAATAGCCGGATTCGGCCAGCAGCACCCAGCCCTGCCATAAGAGCAGGCCAATCACGGGCAGAAGTAAGAGTCGCCATTCAATTTTTCGCAACCAGCGTCGCCAAAAAGGGAGTGGTCGAGGCGCTTGGGAAGACAAGGAAACGACTTGGGTTGAGGTGATAGATGACATCAAAAGCCTGCCCTTCTGGGTCGAATGCACATTAGGATGTACCGGGGGCAAGCCAATAGCACAACACAGGCAGGTTACTTGGGGTAGCTTAAAAACCCCAACAACCGCTTGTTGAGCAAAAATCGCGCTATGGACACCTTCTTCCATCCAGACTTTAACTGTCGGCTTCGGCATTTGACCGAATCCACCGGAGCAACCATGAGATGCTGCGCGGGTAGCGGGCTTGAGGCTTACAACGAAATCTTCCTCCTACCGCCGATCGGGAATTTCACCCTGCCCCGAAGGTACATTTGTTATTTTCATTATAACAGGGGCGCACAAGGAGACAAGATATTTGGGGATTTTTGATGAAGTTCTAATTCAAAAATGCTAAACCGCGACTGACCCAAAGACAAAAAGGAAGCCCCTCCCTTATATCTTGGCTTCCTTTTTTATACCCTACAGGCTCGTTCACACCTTATGACGGCTGCGTGTCGGTGGATGGGGTGGTGGCGTCCCCAGAACTAGAGTCGGAATCGTCAGCAGGGGTGCGTTCGCAGGTAATGTTTGCGCCGTCAATCGAATCTGGCAGATTGATGCTATCGGACAGACCCTTCGGGACCGTCATTTGAAATTGGATGGTGCCATCTTCATTGGAGCAGGTAATGATTTCCATATCCCCGCTGAAGCTGTCACGACCAAAGGGAATTTTAATGTCATTACCAAAGGGGAAGTTCTGACCGTCGCCGAACGGGAAATTGCCATTCCCAAACGGCATCCCATTCGGGCCGAAGTTCATACCTTCAAAGATTCTGCCGGGGTGTCCTGCGGCAAGGACGGCACTGACTTCGAGGGTTTCGCTGCCACGCACGACGGTAAGCGTTACCTGATCTTCGGCTTCATAGGCATAGAGCCGATCTGATAGGGTGTGCTCCACATCCACTTTGTCACCATCTACGGCGGTAATAATGTCGCCCACTTGTAAACCAGCATCAGCGGCAGGGCTGTCTTCCACAACTTCTGTAATGAGCGCCCCATCTTCGACGGAGAGGCCTTCGCTGGCGGCGATTTCGGGGGTGATTACCTTAAACGAGACACCAAGTTGATAGCCCATTGGGCTGGCAAATACAAAGGGACGACCATCTGATCCAGCACGACCACCGGGGCGATTTCCACCCGGCACGGAAACGCCAGAGGGGGCTTCAGCAAGCGTGGCCTCGACAGTGAGGGTTGCTTCACCCCGCAGAAGGGTTACGGAAACGACATCGCCGGGCGCCTTGGTCGAAATGTACTCACTGAGTTGATTGGGTGTATCAATGACGGTTTCATCTACCTGTTGAATGATGTCACTAACTTCAATGCCCGCTTCCTCGGCAGGTGAATTGGGGGCAACGGCCATCACTTCGACACCATCCTCGCCATCCGCAATCTGGACACCCAGATAGGCGCGGGTGTTATCTTCTTGGGCATTGACCCCAGAAGTGACATTTTGATCGTTGGCATATACACTCATCGCCCCCACGCCAATCGCGGCAACCGTGATAGCCGCCGCAAGATTAAGCCATAGGTGATGTCGGGTTAGTTTCTTCATAAGCCTGATCTCCTCATTTACATCCATCTAAGGTTCGATGTGCCTTCTCTGTACATAACTTGGGGGAGAAGGGATATTGTTATCATAGCGCGGTGGTGTAAATAATTTGTAAAAACGGTGTAAAGTCTGTAAATTGGCGGTTACAGTCCACCTATAGAGCTAGGGGGACGGATCTGAGTTATCCGATTTGTGGCGACTTAAGCGGATGACTGGGAAATTGGGGACGGTCTCGGCATGGTGTTCGCGCATTTTTTCGGGATCAAGCGGCAAGGGCAATCGCAGGGTAAAGGTTGTGCCTTCCCCGATAGTGCTGGCAGCGGAAAGTGTGCCATGATGGGCCTCAGCAATCCATTTGGCGATGGATAATCCCAACCCAACACCACCCTCGTCCCGTGAACGGGATTTGTCCACACGGTAGAAGCGTTCAAAAATGTGAGGTAGGTCTTCGGCAGAAATGCCGACTCCGGTATCGGCCACCCTGATTTCGACCCATTTTTCGGCTTTTTGCATGGTTAACCGAATCTCACCGTTTTCTGGTGTATGGGCCAACGCGTTGGTGATGAGATTCATTAAAAGCTGTTTGAGGCGATCAGGGTCGCCGGAAACACGGATTTGATCCAGTTCGCTGACTATGACCCGAACATGGCCTTTGCTCAAGACTTTCGCTTGGCTGTATACCTCTAATAAAAGCGAATCTAATTGGACGTGGGTTTGAATCAATGGCATATGCCCGACATCGGCTTGGGCCAACATCAATAAATCTCCGACCAAACGGGACATACGCTGAGTTTCGCTGTGGATGGCCTTGAGCGAGGCTGGGTCGTGCCCAAAACGCTGCAAAAGTTCCACGTTGCCCTGTATGGCAGTGATCGGGGTGCGCAGTTCATGAGAAACATCTGCTACAAAGCGACGCTCGGTGTTAAAGAGAGTTTCCAAACGTTCGACCATATGATTAAAGGTCGTAATCAATTCGCCCAATTCATCCTGTGGGCCGTCGTAGGGGATACGTTTGCTGAGGTCGTTTTCGGTGGAAATCTGATTGGCAGTGCGCGTGACGTTGCTAATGGGATGGAGTGCCCGCCGTGCCAGCCAATTACCAATCACCAGTGACAAAATAAGCGCGACCAAGATTTCTAGTGCCAAAATCTTGATCAGCCATTTGGTTGCGGAATCCACCGTTTCCATCGTGGAGGCGGCTTGGATATAGCCGACGATTTTGCCCTCAAAAACAATCGGCCTTGAGATGACACGCAGCCGTGAATCGTTTCCATTGACCACCGCACGGACTTCGTGCGACTGCATTCCATTCGGATCAAGCGGGGCATGGTGCGAGGCGAGATTTGGGCTTTGACTAAATGGATATTTAGACTCATCCACTGACCAAATTTGCAAATAGACATCCGCCGGAGCAATGGTTTCCAGATTAGGGGACATGGTATAAGACACTTCACCCGTTGTTGAATCGGTACGAAGGGCCTCGTGGACAGTCCAATCTTCCACGCGGTCAATGACCCTGAGCAAATTATTATCCACCTGTGAGCGCATGGTGCGATCAAGAATGCCGAACGCCACGATTGCAAAGATCGTGATAAGGCTGATCAATAGGCTGGAATACCACAGGGTCAGGCGCTGGCGAATAGTCATCAGTTGCAATCCAATGGCGACGATTGCAACGATAGTAACATGCGAATGTTAGCTTGGGATGAGAGCCTGCTGATATTGCCGCTAATCCTCACGGAGGACGTAACCGACGCCGCGCACGGTATGAATGAGGCGGGACTCATTTTCATCTTCAGTTTTTTGGCGAAGATAGCGCACATAGACCTCGATGATGTTGCTTTCACCCCCAAAGTCGTAGCCCCATACCCGGTCAAAAATGACATCGCGGGTCAGGACTTGGCGAGGATTACGCATGAATAATTCAAGGAGTTCATATTCTTTGGCGGTTAGATCAATAGGCCGACTGCCACGAGTGGCCCGGTGGGTGCCGGTGTCTAACGTTAGATCGGTGAATCGCAGAACTTCTGGCCCGGAAATGGTCACGCTGCGGCGAAGCAAGGCCCGGACACGCGCCATGAGTTCATCAAAAGCAAAGGGTTTAACGAGGTAATCGTCCGCTCCAGCATCGAGGCCCGTAACACGATCTGGCACTGTATCTTTGGCGGTCAGCATCAAAATCGGCACGCTGCTGGCGGCCCGCAAACGCCGACAGACTTCTAAGCCATCCAAACCCGGCAGCATCCAATCGAGGATGACCAAATCGGGTGGGTTGTCGCGGGCAATCGAGAGGCCACTTTGTCCATCATAGGCAACATCCACGCGGAAGCCCTCATAAATTAAACCACGCTCCAAAAATTGGGCGATATTTGTTTCATCTTCAATCACCAAAATGTGTTCGGACATGAGTGATGCCTCTCCAAAATTACGATTCTTGCACCGTCTAAAGATATAGAATAACGCACTTTTAATGGCAAGGCGTATACAATTTTCATGAGATATTCATCCTTTGAAAAGCGAAATTAGTACATTCATTGACGTGACAGCCGCTTCGTGCTAGATTTGAGCTACGGTGGGTTTGAAGTGATCCGTTTTCCTTTTATCAGAGAGTTTTACCCTGATTTATCGAGCAATGATTTTCCACTGATGTCAAATGTCGTCCCCAACCCTTTTATCCGGTGGACGACATCAATGGGAGGTTCCCCTATGTCTCTTGAATTTATTTTTCGGCTGATTGGCATGACCATATTTGCCGTCATCGGGGCACGACTGGGTGAGGGTTTTGCCGATGATATGAATTTGCCATCCGAAGCGAACAGCCTCCTCTTTTTATTGGCCGGGGCGCTCACGGGCTTATTGATTACCCCTTGGATTACGACTCGTCCAGCGGCCACCGCACGCCGCGCGATTATTCAAACACGCGCCGAGACGTTGGTTACATCCATTTTTGGGCTGTTGGTGGGGTTGGTTTTTGCGGCGTTATTGGCGCTGCCCCTTTCGATGCTGCCAGACCCGGCGGGGCAATATCTTCCTACACTCATGGCGGTGGTGACAGCCTATTTGAGCATTATTCTGTTTTCGCTGCGTGGACAAGATATGTTCTCGATGGCGGGGTTAGCCGGACGCGGTAATATGCTAGGCCGTACCATCCAATCGGGTGAAATTCTACTGGATACGAACGTGATCATTGACGGACGAATTCTCGATTTAAGCCAGACAGGGTTTGTCTCGCAGAAAATCATTGTGCCTCAATTTGTGGTGCGTGAACTGCAACATATTGCCGATTCTAGCGACACCCTGCGACGCCAACGGGGACGGCATGGCTTGGATGTTCTCAACAAACTGCGTCAAGAAAGCAAAGTCCCGGTTGAAGTGATTGATGAGATGCCAGCCGAGGGCGCAACGGTGGACGAAAAATTGGTGATGCTGGCCGCCGAACGCAACATCCCAATCATGACCAACGACTTTAACTTGAACAAGGTCGCAGCCGTGCGGGGGGTGTCGGTGCTCAATATCAATGATTTGGCGATGGCGCTACGGCCCGTTTATCTGCCGGGTGAGGTGATTAATCTGCACATCATTCAAGAAGGCCGTGAAGAAGATCAAGGGGTGGGCTATTTGATTGATGGGACGATGGTGGTCGTTGAGGGGGGTAAACGTTATCGTGACCGTACCATTCCCGCCCGTATCACACGCTATATCCTCAGCAGCGCGGGCAAGATGTATTTTGCCCAACCGGAACCACAGGTGAGCAAGTAGCTATCTCATCAACTATTCAAAGTTTCCAAGCTATTAGAACAGGGGCTAAAGCCACCGTGCTGAATTTAGCGTAAAAAGCGGGTCAGTCAACATGAGAACCGCTGTAGTAGAAAATGATGACAGGATGGGTATGCTGCCCATCCTTTTTGTTTAGGCAATCTGGTTGATAATCAGAGATACCACCACCATGCCGATAAACAACGCAAATGCCAATACGCCCATACTGCGAAGGTCGCGCAGAACATAACCATATTCATGCGAGAGTTCTTCTTGGGTCATGGTGCGTTTTTTGGACGAGGAGCGGACGATCACGTTGTCGTTTTTGTTTTGACCAACGCTGCTTTTGACCGATGTTTGATTGGGGGTTGGGGTCGAGACAACGGGAGCACCCCCAGCCATCTCACGACGAGCACGTTCCAGTGTTTCAGCAGAAATATTTGGCTTCCGTGTGGTTTGCTTTTTAGCCATAATCTTGTTCTTTCTATTCCCTAATAAGCGGCGCTATTGTACCAGTTCTGCCGTGACAACCCAACGGTGAGTATCTACTTGATAGGGATGACAGGTAATTAAAGTAACGATGGCTCCACGATCTGGCTGCAACACATCTATTTCTGTAGGTAACACCTCTTGGGCACTCGCAACCCGATAAGTATATTCTTTGCCGTCTCCGGCACGGAGATAGATTAAATCCCCAACCTCTAGGGTAGATAAATATCTAAAAATCTCGCCATAAATATCGTTATGCCCTGTCAAGACGACATTTTGTTGGCTTCCGGGAAGACCACTCCCGCGCATATGCCCGATGCCTTTTTTCAAGGTTTCCCAGTCGTCTCCGCTAAAAATACTAGCGTTGTTAATATTCAACTTAGGAATTGTGATTGAAACAGGGGCTTGGAGACTGGGTGGTGCGCTTTGAGCTGGGGCAAATCTGGCCTGTTGAATTACATTATTTTGGATGAACGCAGGAACTTGCTTGGCGTTTAGGGCTTGAACTAACTCGTTTTCATTAAACTGCCCATCGCTAGTGTGCCCTCCCGGTAACACAAGCAAGGATGGGTAAAGTTCTGGCAAGGGTGTTGAAGTAGCACGGCGCTCATTGACGGCGGCCTCATATTCCTGTTGGGTTTTGTTGGTGTTGTCTTGAATGATGTCAAGGCCGATAAAAGCCCGGTACAACACATAAATCAGGCCGACAAATGCGATCACCTCGACCACTAATAAACCACGATTGGCAATGACACGCCATTTCTCTTTTTGTGTATGGGCTTCCGGTGTCGTTACCTTGACTACCCGATTTTTGGGCGGGGCGGGTTTGGGTTTTTCCTCAATGAACATGACTTCATCCGATTCGAGGATGTCATCTTCAAAATGGGGTTTTTCCGCCGTGATGTCATACGTAATAGGGGCTGATGGCGCTGGCACAAGGGCCGAGGCTTCATGCTGCTGCAACGCTACACCGCTTGGTGCAGGGGCGATGAGCGGGTGCGGGGGTATGTCATCGGTCTCATTGGTATCCTCGATTTCCGAAGCTGGCAGCGGAATTGCCATCATGCGGTCTTTGCCCTGCCCATCGCGGAAACGTTTCATCCGTTCTTCTCGTTTGCGGATGGCGAGAATTTGCTCTAGCTCTTCAATGGTGAGTTCGTCAACCGTTCGCTTATCCCGGGGCATGAATACTCCTCAAGACTATATTTTGGCAGCCACGGCAAAAACTTCGCGTTGGAAAAACCAGCGCATGGGAGGCCAATTAAACAGCACCACCCGTGCCGCCGCCAAAATGAAATTTTCATGACGATGTTGGGGCGGGGAATCTAACCACACCTTGCCTTCAAAACCTGCTGCCCGTAACGCTTGTTTCATGCTGTGCCAAGACTGCTCATTGACATGCACATCTTGGTTATGATCCACCAAAAAAGCGCGGGGATTTTTGGGATATTTTTCACCCTGCCCTGTCAAACGTCGAAATTGGCGCACCACTGGATAGGCATAGCGATCATACCAGATATTGGGGGCAGTGTGGATGATAAAACGCCCATCCGGTTTTAAAACCCGGTGAACTTCCAACATGGCTTGGTGCAGTTCCCACGGATGGAGGTGCTCGACCACATCAAACATCAACACGCGGTCAAAATGGGCTGTAGGGAAAGGCAAATGTTTGGCGTCGGCCAGCGATACCCCAATTTTGCCGGGTTTGACAGTTTCATCTTTATCCAAAAGTTTTTTGGTGAGTTGGAGGGCAACGGGTGCATAATCAATGCCATAAGCATCCGCCCCCAGATTGGCACAATGGAGCAAAATTTCACCACGCCCACAGCCTACATCCAAGACTTTCATGCCCGGTTCAACAGCAGCCAGCGCAAAGGCGGCTTTTAATCGGCGCGATAGGTGTTGACCTTCGGTGGTGAGATATTCATCGAAGCCCTCACAAGCGGTGGTGAAATATTCTTCGGTATAGAGCGAGGGTGAAACCGGCTGCTCACGTTTGGTCTGATCAGAAATCACAAAATCCCTCAACAAATAATCAGCCTAGCGAATAATGAGTTATTCCATTATAGCGTTTTGTGCAAGGGTGTGGCGAGATGAGGAAGTGGAGAGGGAAAGAACGGTGGGAATAGGGAGGGAATGAGCGAGCAGAAGGGGAGGGCTGGATATTGCCCTGCCCCTTCCAGCGTATTGCACAGGGACAATTACGCAGGCTTGACTTCGATAACTGCGCCTTCGGCTTCCAGCTTGGATTTGGCGTCGGCAGCGGCTTCTTTGGAAACGCCTTCGAGCAGTGTGCCGGGATTTTCGGCAGCGGCCTTCGCTTCGGCCAGACCGAGGGTGGTCAAGCTGCGGATGACCTTGATGACGTTGATCTTCTTGGGGCCAGCGTCTTTCAGAACCACATTGAATTCGGTAGGTTCTTCGGCGGGTTCAGCAGCGGCAGCTTCGCCACCACCGGCCATGCCCATGGGCATGGCAGCCATCATCGCCATTGGAGCAGCGGCGGTCACGCCCCATTTTTCTTCCAACAGCGTTTTCAATTCAGCAGCTTCCAGAATGGTCAGGCTGCTCAGTTCGTCTACAATTTTAGCCAGATCGGCCATGATTGATCTCCTTATAGATAGGTTAAAACTTGGAAATTAGCTAGGTTTACATTAAGCCGCTTCGGAGCCGCCGTGTTTTTCAACATAAGCTGCCACGACGCCCACTACATCCCGCTGCGGCTGCACAAGCAGACTGACCAGCGACGACATGGGTTGGGTAAGTATCCCGATAAGCGATGCCCGTAGTTGGTCAAGTGACGGCAGTTCCGACAAGGTCTTCAACTGGCCTTCCTTGAAGACGGATTTTTGAGCAATCGCGCCTTTTAAGATCAGTAGTTCATTGTCTTTGGTGGCATCAATCAGGGCTTTCACCGTTGAAGGCAGGTCTTTGTAGGCAAAGCCTACCGCGACAGGGCCAGACAGCAAATCCTCTGGTACTGCCATCCCCGCTTCTTTGAGAGCAATCTTGAAAAGGGTGTTTTTGGTGACGTTATAGCTGGCTCCGGCTTCGCGCATTTTGGCGCGTAGAGCATCAAAGCGTGCCATGCTCATGCCGCGATATTCGGTCACAATCAAGCCCTGTGTCCGTTTGAGCATTTCAACATACTCGGCAACGATTTCTTCTTTGCGATCTTTATTGAGTGGCAAGGTCTTTTTTCCTCCTTCCCGTTAAAATTTGGCTCTCGAAAAAATTCAATCCCCTGCCCAATGAAAAGGTCTTTGCAGACAACCCGCAAAGACCCATAAATTTCTGGTATATGGTCTTTACCTCGGCGGGCTGTGGATTTAAGCACCTTGTTTTTTGGCGCACCTGCTGTCTGTGGCAAAGGTATTTTCAGTTTTCAAGCCGCGCAAATCATAGCAGTTGGCTGGTAGCCAGTCAAGGTTTGAATCCAATCTAAAATTGTGTTTTCCATTCACCTTTGCCTTATAATTGTCTCAAACGGTTAAAGCCAAATTACTTTTCTTATGCAGGAACATCGTCATGACCTATTCAAACTCACCGAAGACACTGCCTCAATCCAAACGCAGACGAGGGCGGATTATTGGCGGCTGTGCGCTGATTGTTTTGCTGCCCATTTTGTTCGTGGTCTACTGGTTTTTTATCCGCGACGTGGAGGCCAAAGAAAACAAGCTCCAATTTGCAACTCCCATCCCCCAAGCCCAAATCTATGCCGTTACTCAAGAGAATTCGGAACTGAAATTCACGATTTTGGAGCGTATTCACGGCACGATTGATATTAGCGGCGAAAACTTGATTTTGAAGCCGACCCCCGATGGGAAACGTCAGTTGGAAGTTAATCTGCAAATGGATGGGCAAAGCACCAAGACGGAATCGGGTGAATTTATTGATTTTGTCCTCAAAGCGGGTCTCAAAGCAGATGAATATCCCTATGGGCGGTTTGTTGCGACGAGCACGGAAACGTTTGAAGATTCCGGTACGATTGCCGAACAACCGATTACATTAGTGGGCCAGTTGGAAATTAGTGGTGTCGTCAAGGATTATACGGTTGACGCAACCATGAGCCTTCAAGACGGGGTGTTGACGATCCAAACCTCCCCGACTATTGATTTGAAAGACTTTGGGGTCAATTTCCCCGAACAAATTGGTAGCAGTGAAATGGCCGCAGAAATCACTGTCAATGCTCATCTCATTGAGAATTCAACCGAGACGACACCAAGCGATTCGACCAATTCCGAACAGTAGAATAACCAACAACGATTTTTGCCAAAATATCTTAAAGAGAGTTCAAGGGTCATTCCTATGGCAGACAATGTGTGTCCTCACTGTGGTTATGTCAATTTAAAACGCGCTGTTTTTTGCTTTGAGTGTGGAACGGCGCTGGAGCAAAATAAACCGATCAAGGGCATGAAACCGCGCTACCAAACCGACTTGGATGACACAATTGAAATTGACATTAAGGATACCGATCCACAGTTGGGTATCCCTCCTTCGATTCAAGAACTGGCCGATGCCAAAGCGACCAAAGAACTGGCAGCGCAATATCATGATTTTCTAAAGTGTCTGCGCTGTGGTATGGATAATTTGCCAACCGCCGATGTCTGTTCGCGGTGCGGTGCGGCCTTGATGGTGCCAGATGAACATTATGGACTGCGGTTGCTGGTGAGTGCCCGTTCGAGTGTGGGGCAAGTGCGCTCCAACAACGAAGACAATGTGGGTATCTGGGCACGCGGCGGGGTTATTTTGGCGCTGGTTGCCGATGGGATGGGAGGCGCGGCAGCGGGCGAAGAAGCCAGTCGTTTGGCGAAAGAAGCGGTACAGGCGGACTTCACCGGAGCACTACGCGGCAGTGAGATTTTGCAGGAACTGACCGAGGAAGAAGTCCAGCAAAAATTGCGGGATGCTCTGCATCATGCCAATGAAGCGGTCTTGGATAAAATTAGCCAAGATAAGAGCTATCAGGGTATGGGCACAACCGCAACGATGGCGTTTGTGCGTGGTAATCGCATTATTGTGGCGCACATTGGCGACAGCCGAGCCTATCTGATAGACGGCGAACATGGGTGGGTGCATCAAATTACCGATGACCACAGCTTTGTAGAAGTATTGGTGGCGTCGGGGCATATTACCCGTGAACAAGCCAGTATTCATCCGATGCGGAGTGTGTTATATCGGGCGCTCGGCCAAGTGGACGCGGTTGAGGCCGATTTGTATACCCAATATCTTAAGGCAGGGGATTGCCTCGTCTTGTGTTCCGATGGACTAACACGGCATTTGGAAGGCGATGAAATTGGCGAAATTGTCAAGCGGGTCGGCGACCCGGAGGCTATTTCCCAAGAACTGATTGACCTCGCCAATGTACGGGGCGGCGAAGATAATATCAGCGTGGTGGTGGTCAAGGCGGTATTGGATGAAAGCACCGTCCCGCTGGAAAAATTGGTGGTGATCAATATTGAGGATGAACGTCCACCCAAATCCGCCGATAATTTATTTCAGACAGCCCAATTTGGCTCATTTGATTTAGATCAAATCCTCGGCGATGACGACACCACTGAGACGTAGCTAAGAATCGTAGAGTATTCGTACAGATGAAATTTGCGATAAATGCGGTAGGATTTTTGCCTTCATAGACCTTATTGGAATGGAGTGTCGTGATGAATCGGAAATTATGGTTGCGCTTTATGGCCCTATTGTGCCTCATAGCGATTGTTGTGATGAATACGGCGGCTTATGCGGTGGATAAGCCCGAAATTAAAATGAGTGCTTTTGCTGGCCCCTGTGATGCTGATCCCAATGGGCCGGATTGTCAGGGTTATATGGCGGCGCTGCCCGGCCCACCCGTCGAAACCATTGGTGTCAATATGGGGGTGGTCGCGGGTTATGAATTTTTGCGCGTCGAAATTACCCCGGCGGTGGTTTATGATGGCCCTTATGGTGGAACAAAAGTGCTGTACAGCATCATGGATGGCTACCAATTTATTACACCGCGTCAGCATGTTGGCCCTTGGGTCGAGATCAACCCCGGCGAATGGATGCACGAGCGGCATTTGACCAAAATTGACCCCTCCTATTTTCGTGGGGTGGTGATTACCGGAACGCCTGCTATGCCATGGGGCTGGATTCTACGCACCCACTTTGCCTCGGAAGTGCCGGGGGGCGCACCCGTCCAATTAGAAGAACGGCGTGTTGGTCGTTACAGCGTGGTCAATATTTATGCTGTGCAAGTGGTAGACGGCCTCGCGTGGTATCTGGTTGGCCCGTATAAATGGGTGGCCCAAACGATGATGGGCGTTTACAACCCAATCGCACCCCCCGGTGGTGTGGGAGCGCGGTGGGTCGGGATTGATCTGTATGAGCAGGTATTGATTGCCTATGAAGGGGGCACACCCGTTTTTGCGACGCTGATTTCATCGGGATTGCCGGGATGGGATACCCGCGCTGGTGTGTTTCATGTGTACGGACGCCAAATTAATGCGCCGATGAGTGGGGCGGAGGGGCGTGAGGATGCCTATCGCCTCGAAAATGTACCTTACGCCATGTATTTTGATGGCGACATCAGCCTACATGGGACGTATTGGCATAATGGATTTGGTTATCGGCAGAGTCATGGCTGTGTCAATTTGACGGTCAGCGACGCAGCATGGCTGTGGGATTGGCTGGGGAATGGCTCGGTGTATGTGTATTACAGTGGGTCGTATTAAAACACGGGGCTGAAGCTGCCGTGCTGAATCTAGACAGCCCCTCGCCCAATTTTGGTTGAGGGGGTTTGTTTTCCAAAAATTATTCAGGCACGACGGCGATACATTCAATTTCGACCAAGCCGCCGAGGGGGAGATCATTACCCCCAAACGCGGAACGGGCAGGAGGATTGGCTGGAAAATAGCGGATATAGACGCTGTTCATGGCCGCGAAGTCGCTGATGTTGTGCAAAAACACCGTCACCTTGACGATATTTTCCAGCGACGACCCAGCGGCTTCCAATACAGCCTTGAGGTTGAGGATAGCGCGTTCAGTTTGGGCTTCAACTCCGCCTTCGACCAATTGTTTGGATTCTGGGTCAAGTCCCAACTGCCCTGCTGCAAATACAAATTTGCCGCTGGCAACAATGCCTTGCGAATAGGCGGCTAAGGCGGGCGGTGCTCCGGTGGTTTTGATGACTTCGCGTGACATCATGATTTTTCCTTTTTAAATTAGCTGATAAATGGGCCGTTATCGCGGTTAAGAATATCCAACAAGCGCTGGCGATTAAAGGGGCGCAAATTGGGTTGGGCAATCAGTTCATCAATGGGTTTAAAGGCGACCTGATCTACCTCAACCCCATCGGGCCGCATTTCACCTCCGACCACACGACATTCTAAAACCAAATCCACCCCGCGAAATTCGTCACCGTTGGATAAAGTGCCGCTCAACAAGGTGGGGTCACTTAATACACTGAGCAGGCGGATAGGCCGTACCTCAAGGCCCGTTTCCTCGCGGGTTTCACGGACGGCGGTGGCGCTGCTGCTTTCATCCAAATCGGCAAGGCCACCGGGGATGTCCCAAAAATTCCGTTTTTTCTGATGGGCAACCAGCAATTCCCCCTTTTCGTTAAAAACTGCTGCCGAGACCCCCGGCAAGATGAGTTGGGCCTGACCGACATATTGGCGCATGGTGGAATAGAAAGGACGACCATTCGGCCCAAAATAGACTTCTTCGACGTGGGCTTGATCGGGGTGCGTCTCAATAAATTGGAGCATTTCTTGATAGTGAATTGGCAGACGGTGGCGGATTTCTTCAACGGGACGGAAGCTGGCCTTGAGCGTTTCGCGTCCATCTACCTTAATATCACTTGAGGCAGCACGGCAGACAAAAGCCGCACCCCACTGCTGCACTTGATCGCCATTGGGATAGAGCAGGTTATAACGGGGATGGCTGTAAACGCCGATCAATCGTTCAATGCTACACTCAATACCCGTCTCTTCAAAAGTTTCGCGGCGCACGCAATCTAATAGGCTTTCATGAGGTTCCAATGCACCACCCGGCACGCTGACCCAATCAAAGTCATAACGTTCTTGAACCAGCAGGCGGTTTTCTTCGTCAAATACAAAAGCATTGGTATAGACCAAATAAATGAGTTGATGGCCGACATGCGAACGCAGCCATTTAATATAGCCGTCGGCAAAGGATTGCTGAGACATGGATACTCCGAAAACTATATGAGTGCGGTACAACTATAACGACCAATAGGGATAGCGCAACCCCCGTTTAATCAGCTATGATGTGACATCACGCGGCTTTAAGGATACGAGGCATGATTACTGAAAATTCGCTTGAAGGCAACATTGAAAGAATCACCTACTACAGCACCGATACAGGCTACTGTGTGCTGCGGCTTGCCCCGGATCAACCCCCTCTCAATCGGCGGGGAGATACCTTAATGACGGTGGTTGGCACGATGCCTGAATTGCAACCGGGTGAACGGGTGCGCTTTACGGGCCAGTGGACCAACCATCCGGTGCATGGGCAGCAGTTTAAGGCCGAAACCGTCACCCAATTGCGACCTGCCACTATTGAGGGGATTCAACGCTATTTGGGCAGTGGCCTCATTCGCGGCGTGGGGGATAAGACCGCCAAAAAGATCGTGGATTTTTTCGGTACCGAGACATTAGATGTCCTAGACCGGATGCCCGAAAAAGTGCGTGATGTGCCGGGGGTGGGTAAACATAAAGCTGGATTGATCGCCAAAGCATGGCAAGAGCAACGCACTATCAAAGAAGTGATGATCTTTCTGCAAGGACATGGCCTTAATACGTCGCTGGCCCTCCGCATCTACAAAACGTATGGGGATGATTCCATTCAGCGGGTACAGCAAGACCCCTATAATCTGGTCAAAGAAATCTATGGGGTTGGCTTTAAAACAGCCGATAAATTGGCCCGCGAACTGGGCCTGCCGATTTATGCTCCCACTCGTTTGACGGCAGGCTTGGTGTATGCGCTTAACGAAGCCACCAATAACGGGCATGTGTTTATGCCAACCGAGGAACTGCTCAAGATCGCGGCAGAACTGCTCGAAGTTGAGGCCGGGTTGCTGGATGAGGCGCTCAATCGGCTCTGCAATTCAGGTGAGGTGTTCTTAGAGGATTTGCCTGTTGGTGAGACTGAAACACCAACCCAAGTTGTCTATCACGCTGCGATGTATTACAGCGAAAAAGGTGCTGCTACACGCCTACACCGTATGATGGATACGCCAACCAGCCGCCTGCAAAAATTGAGCCTAATGCCGCCGGGTAAATGGGACATGCTGATTGCCAACATCACCAGCGAGGGCGGTGTGTCACTTTCCGAACAGCAAAAACGCGCCGTGCATATGGCATTAACCAACAAGGTGGCGATTTTGACGGGTGGCCCCGGTACAGGGAAAACAACCACCCTCCGCACGATTATCGGCATTTTGGAAAGCACTGGGCATAAATTTAAACTTGCCAGTCCCACTGGACGCGCGGCCAAACGTCTATCGGAGGCAACCGGACACCCTGCACAAACCATTCACCGTCTCTTGGGATTCGCTCCGGCTGAGGGATTTACTTATAACGAGGATAACCCGCTCAATACCGATTTGGTGGTAGTGGATGAAGCCTCGATGATTGATCTGGTGCTGTTTTATAACCTGCTGAAAGCGATTCGGCCCGAAACCCATTTATTGTTGGTGGGGGACGTAGATCAACTGCCGAGTGTGGGGGCAGGCGATGTGCTGCGCGATGTTATTCGTAGTGCGATTTGCCCGGTGAGCGTCTTGGAAACGATTTTTCGGCAGGAGGGGGGCAGCATGATTATTCAAAATGCCCATCGCATTAATCATGGTCAAACACCGGATACCAGCAACAACGGCCATGATTTCTTCTTCTTTGCCGAAGAAGACCCCCAAGAAGCCGCTCAATTGTTGGTAGATATTGTGCAGAATCGAGTGCCGCAAAAGTTTGGGCATGACCCGCTAGACGAGATTCAGGTGTTGGCCCCGATGTATATGGGCAAAATTGGGGTGAATGCCCTCAACGATGCCTTACAGCAGCGGCTGAACCCCCCCGGACGCAAAGCCGAAAAGTTATTGGCGGGACGACTGTTTCGGGTCGGGGATAAGGTGATGCAAACGCGCAACAATTATGAAAAAGAGGTTTTTAATGGCGATATTGGACGTATCCACAGTATTGATATGCAGGAACATGTGCTGAATGTGATGATTGATGGGCGCATGGTCATGTACGATTGGCTAGAAGCCGATGAATTGGTTCATGCCTTCGCTATTTCTGTCCACAAAAGTCAGGGGGCTGAATACCCAGTGGTGGTCATGCCGATTTTGACCCAGCACTATATGATGTTGCAGCGCAATTTGTTGTATACCGCGATCACCCGCGCCAAGAAAATGGTCGTTTTGGTTGGTACACGCAAAGCCATTGCGATTGCCGTTAATAATAATGAGGTGGCACGGCGTTGGAGTGCGTTGGCGTGGCGGTTGGGAGGATGACATATCCTAGTCTGAAGAAATTCATAAGATATTCATGAAAATTGTGTTGATTTTTACGCAAGTTAGATGATATACTCAACTCATCATCAGCAATTATGCGATAGGAGCATTTCAACATGTTGTATCTCCCACGTGAAAAAGGTCAAGGTCTGGTCGAATATGCGTTGATCCTCGTGCTGGTCGCCGTCGTTGTGATTATCATCCTCGTCGTGCTCGGCCCCGCCATTGGTAACGTGTTCTCCAGCATCATCCGTTCACTGTAATTCTGACGATCTTCTCAGAAGCAGCCTCGGCAACCCCGGGGCTGTTTTTGTTTTGAGGTGTTAAAGATTCGTAAAGATTCACAACATTCGTTGATTTTTAATTTTTGTCTGGGGTATACTTTATTCTATCATTCAATTTCATTGAAATAGGAGTCATATCCAATGTTGTATCTCCCACGTGAAAAAGGTCAAGGTCTGGTTGAGTATGCGTTGATCCTCGTGTTGGTCGCCGTCGTCGTGATTATCATTCTCGTCGTGCTCGGCCCCGCCATTGGTAATGTGTTCTCCAGCATTATTCGCTCTCTGTAATTTCAGTCTTTTTCGAAAGCAGCCTCGGCAACCCCGGGGCTGTTTTTGTTTCTAGGGGACACTCCGGTACAATAACCATCGCAAAGGAAAGGAGGGGGCATCTGAGCAAGATGCGTAGATTATTGTTGC
The DNA here is from genome assembly GCA_013112715.1 of Chloroflexota bacterium. GTDB lineage: Bacteria > Chloroflexota > Anaerolineae > Aggregatilineales > J027 > CFX10. The sequence goes on along the minus strand of JABFGB010000009.1, from coordinate 4,789 downwards.
TTACTGTTTTTTGTTTAAGCCTGCTGGTGGGGTGCGGCGGGGGTAAGAAAAGTGGAGGAAATTCAGAACCGCAACTAGACCCCAATTCGGATGCGGGGCGTGGGGAGCAGGTTTTTAAGACCAATTGCGCAACCTGCCATGCCGTTAAGGGAGATCGTGTGGTCGTTGGGCCATCGCTGGAAGGAATTGCCACCCGCGCAGCCACCCGTATAGAAGGGCTTTCCGCTGAGGATTATATCCGCGAGTCCATTCTCTATCCTAATGACTTCACGGTGCCAGATTTTGCGGAGGGGATGATGCAGCAGAACTTTGCGAATCAATTAACATCCGATGATGTCAACTATCTGGTGGCCTATCTGATGACATTAGATTAAGGGAAATGATGATGGCGGGAATACAGAAACGCCTATTTGCCTATTTTATGGCCCGAGTCCAAGACGATGAACTGACCATTTCTCACAAACGTCGCTTATTTAAAGATATATCAGGAACGGTTTTGGAGATTGGTCCCGGGGCTGGTCCCAACTTGGCCTATTTCCCTTCTGACATTCGTTGGATTGGGGTTGAGCCAAATCCGCATATGCACCCCTATCTGCATCAACAAGCCGAACGTTTGGGTTTTCCAGTAGAGTTGCGGGAATTGGACGGGAAACAATTACCTGCCGAGGATGCCAGTGTGGATCATGTGGTCAGCACGTTGGTCTTGTGTTCCGTGCCGAATCAGGCCAGTCTCCTTGCCGAAATCGTGCGCGTGTTAAAACCGGGGGGACGATTTGTGTTTTTCGAGCATGTCGCCGCGCCACGTGGATCGGGTTTACGCCGCTATCAAGGGATTCTCAACCCCGCTTGGAAATGGTTTGGGGATGGCTGTAATCTTAACCGTGAAACATGGACGGTGATTGAGGCGGCGGGGTTTAGCGAGGTACAAATCGAGCATTTTCGTATGCCAGAAGGGCCGGTTGCGCCGCATATTGCAGGTTTTGCCATTAAATAAATTTTTGAGCCATAAGGGGGAATTGAATTTATGATGTCGAATGAATCACCGACGATGAAAAAGCGCCGCCTACCCTGTTGGGCATGGGCTTTATTTATTCTGGTTGACCTCTGTATTTTGTCCGTCGTTGTGTTAGCGCTTCTGCCGATTGAGGAAGATACCAAAATTGCCGAGGCTGATTGGGGCGTGGGTGCCAATAATATTGAGCCGTCGTGGACTGGCTTGCAGCGTGAATGGCCTCAGCCGAATGGCGAAGTAGACCCCGCGATTGCCAATCTGGGTTATCAATTGTTTTTTGACCCCGTGCTGTCTGGCAATAACGACTATGCCTGTGCTAACTGCCATCACCCTGATATGGGCTTTAGCAATGGGCAGACGACTGGAATTGGGCCAGAGGGTCAGGAACTGACCCGCAACGTGCCGACGCTGTGGAATGTGACCTATAGCGACTCATTTTTCTGGGATGGTCGGGCCAGCAGCCTTGAGGAGCAGTTGATTGTCCCGCTGACGGCTGAAAACGAGATGAACCAAGACCTTGAGGAATTGATCACCGAGCTAGAGGCAATTGAAGCCTATCAGACGCAATTTGAAAGCCTATTTGACGATGGCATCACAGCGGATAACATCGCTACGGCCCTTGCGACGTTTGAGCGTACCCTAGTGAGCAATGATTCGGCCTTTGACCGATACGTGGCAGGCAATTTTGATGCCCTGACCACCCAACAACGGCGCGGCTTAGGTATTTTCCGTTCGGCGGGGACCCGCTGTTTTGAATGCCATGCTCTGCCAGCCTTTGTAGATGAAAATTTCAAAGTAGTTGGCGTGCCGGATAATGGGACGGATGACCGGGGGGTTGGTGATGCTTACCCGGATGGTCAGCCCTATGCCTTCAAGATTCCAACCCTGCGTAATGTGGTACTGAGCGGCCCATATATGCACAACGGGTACTATACCTCGCTGGAAGACATTATTGATTTTTACAGCAAGGGTGCGGGGCGTGGGGTTGGTTTTGAGGGGGCAGAGGTAGATCGGTTTGTCGCGCCGGGGTTCACACTGTCCGACCAAGAAAAGGCCGATATTGTCGCGTTCCTTTATTCACTCACGGATGAGACCATCCCAGAGAATTTGCGCGAAGGGTTGAATTATGTGGATGAAGACGGGCGCGTTATCATTCCGACCAGCGTACCCTCTGGCGCGGAAAATCTGGTCGAGCCGATGGACAATCCAGCCCGCGAGGTCTTGGCTCAATTCCAATCCGAGCCGAATGAACGACCTAGTTGTGAACGCGATGATGCCGCTAAGACGGTGACTGTGCGAGAGGGGCAGACCATTCAACAGGCAGTAGATTGCGCTGTGCAGGGGGATACCATCTTGGTGCCGCCGGGGATTTATCGAGAGCGTGTGTTGATTGATTTGAGTGACATCACCCTGCGTGGCATGGTGGATGAACCGGATAGTTGCCCCATTCAATCTCCGGAAAAAATGTGGCCCGAAGGCGACGCCGCCCCCAATTGGCCGATTTTGGAAGGTGATATTGATGGTGACGGAGTACGCGATTTAACCGACGGGGTGATTGCATCTGGCAATAATTTCCGCATGGAATATTTCGTGGCGCGCAATTTCACGGGCAATGGGGTGTTGGTCGAAGGGGTACGTGGCGTGACGTTGCGACATTTATTCACTGCCAATACCGGATTGTATGGCGTGTACCCGGTTCGCAGCAATGACGTCTTGGTGGAATGTACGGTCGTGACCCAAGCCACAGATGCTGGCATTTATGTGGGCCAATCGCAGGATATTGTGGTGCGCAATAATTTGGCCTATGACAACCTAACTGGCATTGAAATCGAAAATTCGGTGAATGCTGACGTATATGATAATGAGTCATGGAATAATGTCGGTGGAATTTTGGTATTCCTATTGCCCAATCTTCATTCGCGGGTGTCGGAGAATATCAAAGTCCACGATAACTATGTCCATGACAACAATCGCAGCAAAGACGATGCAACCCCCGGTTCCATTGTGGGAGATGTGCCTGTTGGAACAGGTATTTTGGTGATGGCAACCGACCATTCCGAGTTTTATAACAACCGCATCGAAAATAATCGAAGCGGTGGGTTGGCGATTGTGTCACTGTATCAGGCCTATGAAGAAAACGAGATTGGCGACATTGGGCCGTATTCGGAATATAACCGTGTATATGACAACGAGTTCAAAAATAACGGATATGACCCCAGTGAAGAAGTAACCGACGCGGGCCTGCCGGGGTCGGATATTTTGTGGGATACGACGGGGTATGGCAATGTGTTTGACCAGCCGGGGGCCAAGATGTTCCCGCCCATTCTGCCCGGTGAAAATTGGCCCGAATTTGCCCAGCGAATCGTCTTCCAATTTTGGAATAATCTCGGCAAGCTACTGGGATAGTGGGTTGATACTAAAACACGGGGCTAAAGCCGCCGTGCTGAATTTAGGATAGACAAATCTACTACCCTGAGCATCGCTAAACTGATTGATCTGAAAATAAGGAGGTCGCAAAGCCTCCTTATTTTTAATTGAGATGCTGGCGGCAAAAGGTCACACTATCCTTCAGATTTTGACGAATGGTCGCATCGTTTTGGAAACCTAATGAATCGGGGTAGAGTTCCAGACACACCGTCCCCGCAAAATTATCCTGTGACAGCCTTTGTAGGAAGCCCGCCAAATCCAGTTCCCCTTGATGGGGCAACCGATGTTCTCGCCCATCTTTATAATTGCTGAGGTGGATATGCCAGACACGCCCCTTGGCTGCTTCATAGGCTTCGAGTGGTTTTACGTTGTGGGTGGCCCAATGCGTGGTGTCTAGGGTCAGATATTCATTCAAATTGGCCCACTGCTCAATGCCTTTCCAATAGTGCGGATCGGTTTTAAGGCCCATAATTTTGACCATCGGCACGTTTTCCACTGCGATTTTAATTGGGGTCGTTTTCTGGTAGGCGGGCAATTCGTTCTCGATCCAATTTTTGACTGACTTAAATGGGGTTTTCCACGGAAGCCAATAGCGGCGACTTGGTGTTTCGAGCGCGGAACGATAGACACTCGGCGGGTTATGGATAACAATCGCCTCCGCTTTTATGTCTTGAGCAAGTTTAATGGTTTGGTGAATCCGGCCTAGATGATCGCCCCGATTTTGCCAACCCATCAGATGAACACTGAACGGAGTATGCAGTACAAGCGTTGGTAGGCCATAAGTTTGGCTGAGTTTTTTGAGGTAGCTGGGGTCGCGGGTACACCAGCGCTCGTCACACATGACTTCCATGCCATCACACCCGGCTTCAGCGGCAATTTCATAACAATAGGCGATGTCGTGGGTGTAGAGTGACCCGGTAGAAAAAATCAGACGTGCGGCGGACATTTTTGGATGCCTCTTTTTGTGTGGATTGATTTTATAGGATGCAACTTCGGCGCTAGTGTAGAGAATTTGACTGAATTTGGTGCTACGGATTTTACACGGCCTAATGATGATTTCCCTGCCCTTTTTCGCCGATTCAAGGTATAAATACTTTATTCGTGATAATCAACATTATCACTAGGTAATCGTCTGCGCCGATTGCCGTAGATGATAATTTGCCGTTATCACGTGCTATCCCCGATAGCACCGTTCGCAAAAAACGCTCACTCGATGATAACGGGGGCTTATCACTAGGTAATCTCGCAGAGATTGCCATAGATGATAATTGGTTGTTGTTTCTGGCAATTCTCGGTAGATGGGGAAACAAAAAGAGGCCAGATTCAAGATGGCCTCTTTGTAAATTCAAT
>JABFGB010000008.1 GCA_013112715.1 Chloroflexota bacterium | reverse complement strand
CCACCCCGGCGCCCACAACACCAGCACCCACGACACCCGCCCCAACGACGCCTGCACCGACCACACCAGCTCCCACAGGACGCACCTTCTATGTCGCGCCAACGGGTCAGGACGGCAATGCCGGTAGTGAAAACGCCCCCTATCGCACCATTCAATATGCGGCGGGTCGGGCGCAACCCGGTGATACGATTATCGTTCGCGCTGGCACGTACTACGAAAAAATCACTCCTAATTCTGGGACAGCCACTGCGCCTGTCACGATCAAGGGCTACCCCGGCGAACGACCACTCATTGACGGCGACAACCGCGTTTACCGCAATATCGAGGTCATTGGTAAGAGCTATATCGTATTTGAAAACCTGCGCGTTGAAGAACCGCTAGACGCATGGGCGCATATCGAGAATTCTGATCACATCACGCTTCAGAATATCGAATTCATGAACCCGACCTATCCGTCTGGCATCCAACGTAATTTCAATGGTGTTGCCCTACGCTTCAGTTCTTATAACAAGATTCTGAACTCCCGTTTTGACCGCTGGGGTCGTTATCAGGGTGGCGACCAAGAGGGCAACCATATTGGGATCACGGGTGATATGAACCGGGGTGGGTATAACCTCATCGAGGGGAATTACTTCACCTATGGCGCTCAGGGCAGCATCATCGTCAATGCGCCGTATAACATCATCCGCAACAACACCTTTGATAACGATTGGCAAAAAGGCATCTATCTGGGCTACTTTGTTAACCCCGGTGATGCGCCTGCTGGTACGATCTATCCAGCCTATCGCAATCTGGTAGAGGGCAATACCTTCCTGCGCTCTAACAATTCCGAGGCCCAACACGGTGGCTTGGGGTACGAAGAAACCGCTGTCGCCACCATCTTCCGTCGCAATGTCATCCGTAACAGCGATCATGTCGGCCTGATTGTCACCGTGTTTGGCAACTATGCCCCGATGGATTATGGCAATCACATCTTCCATAACACCATCGTGAACAACGGCCTTGATCGGTTTGAATGGATGGGCACAGGTATTTCAATTACCAATCATGGCTTGGGCACTGAACTACACGATGATATTGTCAAGAACAACATCATCTATGGCAACTTGGCGGGCGCGGGTAACAATCCCTTCCAACTCACCATTGAAGTTTCTGGCAGCAGCAACCGTCCACCCTTTGCGGGCATGATTGTGGCGGGTAATCTGATCGAAAACCCACGCGCCAGCACTTGCCAGCAGAATTTGAACGCAGGTGGCAATGGCAACGGGGAATGCCCCATCTACGTCGCTGGCGTTGGTGATGCAAATGCGGATTGGTTTAACACCCGCTATCCCCAAAATTTCTGGGGCAACAAAGAAGGCAATCCCAACTTCGTGGCCTACAATCCATCAGCCAATCAGTTTGACCTGCACCTGCAATCCACCTCCCCGGCCATTGACGCGGGGGTAAGCCTGACCGAAACCGTCAGCACAGGTTCTGGTACGGTCATCCAAGTCAAAGACGCGGGTTACTTCCATGCGGGCTACAACGGCATGATTGCGGCTGATTCCATCCGGGTCGGCAGCGAAACCGTGACCATCGTCAGCATCAACTACGATACCAATACCATCACAGTGAATCGCTCTATCTCGTGGAGCGCCAATACCCCGGTCAACCTTCCCTTCAACGGGAATGGCCCAGATATTGGCGCTTTTGAACGATAGTCCCTCGCTGTCCGCTGTATCCCCCAAATCCCCTCTCCCAAAGGTTTGGAATGCCCGATGGGAGAGGGGCAATCCTCACTCAATTTTTGGCCGCAAAAACAAACACACCTCTTGACGATTACTCACCAATTGGCGTACCTGCATAATCTTGTAAGCCCGACGCAAAATCCGAAACGAATGATCCATCAGACGCCTCATATTGGGCTGGCGTAGCTTCAAGGTCATAATCCCAATACCATCCGGCTGCAAATGTCGCGCATAGCTGACCATCAGGCGACTGGAGTCCTGTGCATCCATCCGCATATCATTGACAATCACCTCAAACGGCCCTTCAGCACATGGCAGATATTCTTCGGCAGTCATCCCGCGATATACCACCAATGGATCATTAAGTAAATCGGGATACATCTCGGTGGGGGCGACGGCGGTCACTTTTAGCCCGTGCTGGCGCAGCACCATTGTCCAAGCTCCCGGCGCTGCACCTAGGTCAAGTGCGTGCTTACCAGATCGTAGCCGAATACCAAAATCCGCCAGTGCCTCCAACAGTTTATAACCAGCCCGATTGGGCATTTGAACGGAATAGGGACGCACCCCACCCGCATAGGGCGAGATATTTTGATTCGCCCATGAAACCCCAATGAACACCTTCCATTTGGTGTTTTGCCGTGCAAGGGCTACCGACAGAATCTTGCTGGTAGAGGTAGCAGTTTTACCGTTGGATTGCTGGAGTCTCTGTAACAGGCTATTGGCTGGTGACATCGAGATGGCATCCGCGCCGTTCACCATATCTGGCAAAATGCGGGCCTGAAGGATAGCGGTAGGATGGCGGCATATCCATTTTTCAATGGTTTGTTCGGCCTGATGCAGCGCTACTGTTTGTTGGACAGGTGCAAGATGATGAAGGTAAATCGGCAGGCGGTCTCGAAAGGGGCGAGTGAATTGATCGAACGGAGTGGAGGCCTGAATTAGCAGACATCCGGGGCTAAGGGTTGCTAAAACGACAACAGACGGATGGGAACGACGAATTTCATTAACGGCAAGTTCGACAAAATGGGGTGAGCAGGTAAGTATTGAATGGTTCACGCTCCTCTTCTGGGGTGCCACAAAACCCCGCTTGTGTGGCGATTAAAATCTCGGTGTTGCCTAGATTATAGCGAGATTTTATCTTCCGTACTTGAAAGAAAATCCTCCCCAAAATTTACGAGGAGGCATTTAAATTCGCTCAATTACAAGCCTGTTTCAATTGGGGTGTCGTCTTGATTCCCCCAATCTTCCCATGAGCCATCATACACTGCGACATTCTCAAATCCCATCAACCGCATGGTAAAATAGGCTACCGAGGCCCGATGTCCGGTTTGACAATAGGTGACAATCATTTCCTTATCAGCCAAATCCAGTGATTCATAGAGGGCCTCAAGATCAGCCTGCGGCTTGAAATAGCCGTCCTCCAAATTATTCGTCCAATTCATATTAAACGCGCCGGGGATATGCCCTCCATGTTTGGCGCGGACAGTTTCGCCGGAGAATTCTTCGGGACTACGGGCATCAATTAATTGAAGCGTCAGGTCATCTAAATGGGCCAATACCCATTCGCGGTCAACATTATGTTCGGGCAGCGCTTCAACCTCATATTCTGTCGGCTCAATTTCAGGCGCTTCCGTCTCTTGGGGCAGTTCCCCGCCATCCCACGCCAACCAGCCACCATTCAGCAATTTAATATCGGCATGTCCATAGGCATCCAGTGTCCAAAACATCAACGCCGCATCCAACAGGTTATTATCGTCATAAATCACGACGGTCATCTCCGGCGTCAATCCCCATTCGCCCAATAGCACCGACATGGTTTCCGCCTCAGGGATTTGGGCCTTAATCCCATCCACCGTTGCACGAACTGAAGCAACATCAACCTGCACTGCGCCGGGAATATGCCCTAAGTTGTATTCGGCTGGTGGACGCATATCCAGCACCGCCAGCAAGGGGTCATCTAAATTTTCCGCCAGCCAATCTACCTCTGCCAAGAGTTCAGGGTTGCCATACTCATCTTCTGGTGTCCCGGTACTAGTGGGGTCTTGCGCCGTTACAGATGGCATATCTTTCATATCCAGCAGTGTGCCCCCGATCAGCGCCACCGCACAAAACAATGCCAGCCATATCCACAAAAACTTCAAATTCCCAGATTTCATTTTGATATTCCCTGTGTCAATGCCATGATGCGGTCAAAACGGAAGTTCTCGACCATGTTAGTCAGCAAAGAGGCCAAATGGGTATCTTGGGCCTCGATTTGTTGAATGAGTGCCAACGTCTCCTCAGTATCCGCCATACTTGCCGCATGATACAAATGCGCTACCCACTCCAATGGCAATGATCGCAAGACATTCTGCGATAAATCTTGCGTGGATTTCACATTCGATAGCGTCAACAGTGGCTTCTTTTCTTCATAAATAAACTGCACGCCTAAACGCTGGGCCAATTTTTCAAAGATGACCTCTTCCCGAAACGGCTTACGAATAAAATCATCACAGCCCTGTTCCAAAATGGTCATGCGTTCATGTTCAAATACACTGGCAGTCAGGGCAATAATCAACGGTGATTGGCTTTCCTTAGACGCCTTGATTTGTTTGGTCGCGGCATATCCATCCAGAACAGGCATCCGCATGTCCATAAAAATCAAATGGGGCTGCCACTTCTCCGTGATCTCGATGGCCTCTTGACCATTCGAAGCCTCCCGCAGTTCAAACCCCAATGGCTCCAACAGACGCAGCAGCAGCGCCCGATTTTCCCAGCGGTCTTCGGCAATCAATATCCGATAGGTCGGCTGTCCCGGTGTTAATCCAATGACGCGCTGAACTGTTGGCATATTACGGACATCGGCGGCGGGCGCAACTTTGGTGCGAACATCAAATACAAAGGTAGACCCCTTGCCCACCTCGCTCTTAACCTCAATATCGCCCCCCATCATGCGCACATATTGACGGCTGATGGTGAGGCCCAGTCCCGTCCCCTCTTGCGATTGAATCCCACTTTCGGATTGCACAAAGGCGTCAAATAAATGTGGAATTTCATGTGAGGCAATCCCCGGCCCAGTATCTTCGACCATGAAACGCAAACTGGCTTGTTCGCCCTCGACTGATGCCCGTTCTACCCAAAGCGTTACCCCGCCCTTTGGCGTGAATTTGATGGCATTGCCCAACAGATTCAGCAGCACTTGGCGCAGTTTGCTCTCATCCCCCTGAATATACTGTGGCACATCCAGCGCCCGCTCCAACGTCAACAGCAGGCCTTTATGTTCTGCCCGCACATGCAACAGTTCTTCAATCGTGTCTAGCAGATTAAATAGGTCAAAATTGGTGATATTGAGTGTCGTGTGCCCCGCCTCAATCTTGGACATTTCCAGTACATCATTAATCAGTTGCAAAAGATGTTCGCCGCTGCGCGAAATGACAGTGAGGTTTTCCTGCTGGGTCGTCGTCAGATTGGCATCGCGCTCCATGAGTTGGGCAAACCCCAAAATCGCGTTCATCGGGGTGCGGAGTTCATGGCTCATATTGGCGAGGAATGTGCTCTTGGCAAGGTTGGCAGCCTCGGCCTCTTCTTTGGCCCGTTCCAACTCCTTCGTCCGCTGCGAAAGCTGCTGTGTACGTGTTTCGACCAACTGCTCCAAATTGCCACGCGCCGCTCGCAACTTTCCATAGGTACGTTTGAGAGTTTTTTCATTTTGCCACGCCGCAATTGCCACAATCCACCAGAAAAATATCGGTGCAATTGCAACATCTTGGACAAAAATGGGGCTGATCACAAACGTGGCGAAGGTGTTCAAGATCGTTACCGCGAAACTGGCCCGATAGCCAATCAGAACACATGTCACAAGCGTCGAAATTCCCAGTAAGTATTCCAACGACATGATATTGACCTTCATATCGTCGGGTATGTCCTCCCAATCCGACACCAAGAGCAGTAGTATCCACAGACTCCAAATCATCACGAGTTGACCGTAGCTAAAGACATAGGTCGCCACTCGTGTAAAACCACGTTTATTTAATATATAGCTTGCGCTGGCGTGTCCCAACAAAACCACAAAAATGCCCAAGTTGATAATAGCGGCTTGGGCAATTTCAATATCGGAAAATCCTTCCGTTAGATATTGGCGCTGAAACCCTCCGGTGGTCAGCGAGACCACAAAAAAAAGGGTGACAATAATAAACAAGAAAATAACAAGTAGCATCCACCCCCGGCTCAAAATATCAAGGGTACTGGCTTTGCGCTCAAGATCAGTTTCAATTTCAAAGGGGTCTAACAGCGAGGTTGTCTCCGGCGCAAGATTAAACCGCCGTTGCAAGCGTACTACTAAGGAACTATCTCCACCCATCGTTCGTGCCTCGTTTACGTTTGCAGATAATCGGCAACCTTACGTAATACCTCATCAAAGCGAAAGGGCTTGCTAATATAATCAACCGCTCCGACTTCTGCCAACTGTACCAAATCTACCTCACCTGCCAACGCACTGATAAAAATCACCGGAATATGCTGAAGCTGTGGGTCGGCCTTTAATTGTCCACAGACCTCATAACCATTCATACCCGACATGTTAATGTCCAATAAAATCAGATCGGGAGCCGCCGCACGCACGGCTGTGAGGGCCATCTGTCCGCTCAACACTGCACGGACTTTATAGCCCTCATCCTTCAGCACCCCGACCAAGATTTTAAGGTTCTCCGGGGTATCATCCACTATCAAAATGTTGGCAGAAGGCATAACCATGATCCTTAAAAAGCATTTACCGCATCAGCCGTGCTGTCAAACATCCGAAAGAAATTGTCGAACCCCACAATTTGAAAGACCCGTTTCACCCGGCTATTGACCGCCGAGAGATAGAGTTCGCCGCCTTTTTCCCGATTTACCGTCAAAAATTCAGCTAGAACGCGCAATCCGGCACTGTTGATATACTGCACGGTGGATAAATCCAGCACCATCTTGCTTTTGCCTGCTTCCGCTGCCGATTGAAGTGTTTGCTCCATCTTGGTCGCACCGTCATTATCAATCCGACCATTTAACGAAAAAACGACCACACCCTTTTCTTCACGCTGGGTAATGTCCATTATGCCAAGCCTCCAAATTTGCTTATAGGATTGAGCCGTGGGGATAGGCTTTGCACCTATCCCCCTATCTCAATTATCCGTTAGCAACCCTTTGGGGGCAACTTTATTGATAGCGCAGAATGTCGGAGACGGTCTTACGTGCAGCCGAGAGTGAAGGCCACAGGCTGGAGACGGTGGATACCAAGAGCATTCCAATCAGGCCCACAATCGGCGCGGCAATCGGATAGTTCAAGTCCAACATATCCCCAAAGCCGAGGGCTTCCGTCAGGGCGATACTCAGCATGTAGCTGATTGGCAACCCCACCGCCCACGCGATCAGTCCGACAATGAGGCCTTCCGTCAAGAATTGGCTGACCACCGTGCGGGAACTCGCCCCGATGGAACGCATCACACCAATTTCCTTTTGGCGTTCGAACACACTCATCGAAAGGGCCGTCAGCAGTCCCAATCCACCCACCAGCGCAATCAAGGCGGCGGTCAGATTGAAAATCATGCGGAAGCTGTTAATCATGTTGGTAATGTCCTCGACGATCTCTGGGAAGTTTTGGTAGCTGGCAGTAATGCCCTTGCCCAACAAAACTTCATTGATTTCGTCAATCTTATCGGCGGTTTCTTTGACCGTTGGGTCTTCTGTATCTAGCGATATAGCGATGTCACGTGCAACGGGTTCGCCGTTCAGGGTATACCCCGCCATTTCAGACAAGGCCTGCCAGCGCATGAATACCAGATCAAAGGGATACTTCGCCAGACCAACCACTTCGACTTCACGACTGTTACCCGCAATGCGAATGGTAATCCGATCACCCGCATGGGCTTCCATTGCCGTAGCAATATTGTTACTCAGCACCACACCATACGGGTCAGTGCCTTCGCCCCACAGCGAACCTTCTAGCAGTTCGACATTGTACGCAGGATTCTCGGCTTCCGGGTCATAACCATTGGCATAGCTGAATCCGCCGGTGCTCGCGGGTGGGGTATACCCATCAATTTCGATTTGAATCCCGCTCACAGGCTCAACCGCCGCAATACCATCCACTTCTTCATTCAGTGTGGTCTGAATCGTGTTGAAATCTTGCTGTTGCGTCGGAACGATATAAATATCCGTCGCGCCGTAAGTCCCAACAATGGTATCCATGAGATCATCAATGGCAGCAAACAGGGCAAAAATTCCCATGAATGCACCCGCCGCCATCGCCAGCGTCAGTACGGTGAAAGCTAACCGGCCCTTTTTCTGGCTAACATTGCTCATACCCTGCCGTACATTGATTGAAACAGGCAGTTTAGCAATCAATTTAGCAATTGGGCCGTTGCCATACTTGGAGCTAATGCCGAGGTCGAGCATCGCATCCAAAATCTTGACTCGTGTCCCATTAAACACTGGGATAAGTGACGCCAACACAGGCACAGCCAAGCCGATACCGATGCCCAAGAAGATTGCACGGGGAGCCAGCACAAAATCTTCGATAATGGTGCCCATCGTAGTCGCCAAAGCCTGTGCCGCAAAATACCCCGCAGGAATACCCAGTACCACACCGGGAATGACACCGAATACACCATAGGCCAGCGCAATCCCCACATAGATGAAGAAGTTATCGCCGCGTGATGCCCCCAAAGATTTCATCACCCCGATTTGGCGTTTCTGTTCGATAACGATGGAGTTGACGACATTGATGACCAAGAAACCGGACACAATCAGAGCGGTTAGGCCAAGCATCCCCAAGACGTTACTCGTGTCGGTCGCGCTTTTGATCTGTTCATTCTTGGCGGGGTCGGCGGTGTAATTCAGATCAGGGATAAAGCTGGTATTATCCGCTATAGATTGGGCAAAAGTGTTGGATTGTTCATCAGCCAATTGGTAGCTGCTAAAGCGGGTAAAGATGTAGTTCACATACGAAATTCCGGTGATGTACTGGGCATCTTCAAAGGTGGTGAACACTGAAACCACCGGATCGTAGTTGAAATCGAGCATATACGGTTGGAACACAATGGCCGTAATCGTCCATGTCTCGACGGGAATTTCGGCACCACCCCCCGCCAAGCTGACCATACGGAGATTCAAGGTATCGCCGACTTCAAGGCCAAATTCCTTCGCCATACGCTGTTCAACAGCTAATTGGCGCTGACCGGACACGGGATATTCGCCCTCAATGACGCGCATAGGTTCAAGCTGGCTCTCACCCATCGGCGCATAGCTGGAAATCACCATACCATCTTCAAATTTATCGCCATCATCCGTTTGGAAATAGACCAAACTTGCCAGATAGCCCTCAACCGTTGTGACGCCGGGATAGGCTTCCACTTGATTCAGCAGTACATCATTGGGGGTGGGTGTTTGACCCGCCGCCAAATTGAGATGTGTCTTCATCATCGCCAATTTGTCTGCTTGAATATCGTCCTCAAGGCGATTGACGATTAGGTCACCCATCGTAAACAGAGTAACAACGCCAAAAACGCCGATGAAAATGCTCATGGATACAAGAGCAGTGCGTCCCTTGCGGGAAAGAATGTCTCCAAAAATCTTGCGAATACGTGTTTTCCCCATTGTGATGAGTCCCCTCGTTTGCTTCCTTGATGATGAATTTAGTGTAAACAAAGCAACCCGGTATCTCACCGGGCACATGGTCGAAATTTTCTACAACTTCTGGCCTAGTCAAGTGACTAATTCTTAGGGGTATTACACTAGCAGTCTAACTGACGAAGTTTAACCAGAAAACACCGAGCGCGATAGTAATGAGAGTAATGGGGACACCTGCCCGTAGATAGGCCATAAAGGTGAGCTTCACTCCACGTGTGGCTGCGATTTCCGCTACAATCAAATTTGCCGCCGAACCAAGCAGGGTCAAATTTCCTGCCAGTGTGGACGACATTGCCAGCGTTAACCAGCCCTGTTGGGGATTAGCGAGTGAATCCATTTCAGATCGGAGCAGCAGAACCGCCGGAACATTGGATATGACATTACTCAGGATTGCCGTCGCCACACTTAATGGCCCCACCCCACCGCGAATCACAGGGGAGATGGCTTCAAACAAATCCTCGCTGATCCCCGTGACCTCGATTGTGCCTGTCACCACAAATAGGCCACCAAAAAACGCTAACAGGCCCCAATCAATATCCAATAATTTATGGGGACGGATACGCGAAATCAGCAGCAGGCCCGCCGCCACACATGCCAAGGAAACAATCGGCAACCCGGCCAAAAACGCTACCAACAGACCCGCCACGACAGCTATCGTTCGCCACAACAGCGGCGGGAAAATTTGGGGTGAATCCACTTCGGTAAGAGGGAGTCTGCCACGAAATTCGTGTGGAAATACCAATACAATTACCACCCAGCACACCGCCATACCCATCAGTGCGACGGGGGCGAGATGGGTCAGAAATGCCAGATAGCTGATACCACTGGCCTGCCCGATAATCAAGTTTTGGGGATTCCCCGTGATAGTCGCCGTTGAACCCACATTGGTTGCGGTGGCTAGGCCGATCAAATAAGGGATGGGATCGCGTTTGAGGCGGGTGGTTAAATCCACCACCAGCGGCGTAAATAAGAGACAAATCGTGTCATTGAGGAACAGCGCCGAAAGCACCCCCGCAGCCAAAATGACCAATGCCAATAACATCCGGGGTGATTTGGAATAATCTAGCACCCGTCCGCCAACAAGCTCAAAAAAGCCCGATAGACGCAGATTAGCATTAATGACCATCATCGCCGCCAACAACAAAATCGTGCCGACATCCAATGAAGCGATGGCCTCATCTTCTTGGATGGCCCCCACTGCAATCAGGGTGGCCGCACCAACCAGCGCAATAGTGGCACGATTCATCCGCAGGCGTGGCACACTACCAATTGCTACCCCCGCATAGGTCATCAACACAATAGCTACTGTGAGAATAATCATAATACCTATCGAACTTTGCCTTTTTTGAGATTTACTGCACGAAGGGGACTCTATGGTTTTTCGGTAACAAACCACTCATGGTAGAAAATCGCCAAATAAAAAGCCTGATCCTCAAATTTTTCGCAAATCGCTACACGCCCCGCGCCCCACCATTCGTCCTCTGGGTTAGGCGTATACGTGGTATCTTTGAGAAAAATCGTCAGCACTTGTTGGTCATCACTGACAATACAGCGCAAAATCGTGATATTGGCGTGCTGGTCTCGATGAACTGGCAGCAAAACATCATAGCTGTCGATAGATAAAAATTCCGGCTGACTGAATCGGAATTTACCCTCCCAAGACCAAGGCCCTTCATGTTTTTCCATTAATTGGTCATAACGATATTGCTTGATGCGTTCAATCACTTCCGGCGACAAATCAGCGATTTTCATAGTCATAATCTCAAATACGCTCCGTAATCAATCGTTAAGATTTCTCGACTACGCTTCGTATTATCGTATGCAA
Organism: Chloroflexota bacterium; assembly: GCA_013112715.1. GTDB lineage: Bacteria > Chloroflexota > Anaerolineae > Aggregatilineales > J027 > CFX10. The sequence goes on along the minus strand of JABFGB010000008.1, from coordinate 173,409 downwards.
CCTAAATGGAGTAAACCACCTGATGAGTTTCCTATCGAAAAAGCGCCGTATCATCCTGATGGTAAGTATCATCTTGGCAATTCCGGTGTCGGCCCTTGCGTGGTGGTTAGGATCCCCTCTATTTCTTAAGGATGAGGTCAACGAGGAATTGCCCGAAAACCTCATCATCATTACCTCCGCCACAGCTGACTCAGAAGCAGTTTTGACGAGTGACGCCAGTGAAAATGATACCCCCGAAACAGAGACAACAACGGAACAGGTGACGGCAGTCGAGGTAAAACGTGGCTCATTCCGCGATGGGGACAGTTTTCATCAAGGTAGCGGAGATGCCATCATTTATCAATTATCCACTGGTGAACATCTGCTGCGTTTTGAAAATTTTGAAGTCACCAATGGCCCGGATTTGCATGTCTATCTTGTGCCGCGTGCCAACCAAGATTCAGTCAATATCAATGGCTATATTGATCTTGGCGCTCTAAAAGGCAACATCGGCAGCCAAAACTACACCATCCCAGCAGAGGTTAAAATTCCAACTGAAGCCAGCGTCATTATTTGGTGTGAGCCATTCGCGGTGCTATTCAGCGTCGCCAGTCTACAATGATTCCGCCATTACGGGCTTGGGCCGATTGATGGCAATATAAGCTGCGGCCATGACAATGACTAGCACAAACAAAAAGGGCGGCACAATTTCGAGGCTGGAACCTTCAGCGATAATCCCAACCAGTCCCGGGATACCACCTGCTCCAATGCTGGCGGCAGCAACCTGAAACCCAATGGCATTAGGCGCATGGGAGGGGCCAAGTCGTTCTTGGGTATTGGTGACCATTAAGGCAAAGATCGGGGCCAGCATAAATCCATAAATGACCAAACCGACAAAACTTACGGTGTCGCTTGGATTCCACCATAACAGAGCCATCCCAACCGCTGCACCGCCCAAACAGCTTTGCACCAAGATGTGCGTATTTACCCGATTGATAACCGCCCCAAAAAAAATTCGACCAATCGTGAAACTGCCCCAATAAAGGCTGACCCAAAATCGCGCCGCACTCTCGGACACACCCCGTTCTTCATGAAACAAACTAAACGACCACTGTCCAGCACTCAACTCAACGCCAGCATAGGCCATAAACAAAATGATCCCAAGCCAGACAATCGGCATACGTAATGTTGAAAGGGCATTGGCGTGCTGGACAGGTTCTTCGGATTGATGGGCCATCTTCAGGCTGGGCCACGATTGCCGTGTCAGCAAGAACAAAACGACCAAACTTAGGTACATGCCCCCGATAATCGCTGGGCCAATCCGCCATGACGTGTCGCTGTTCAAAATGGCATCCATCATTAAGGGCGCAAGCGTCGAACCAATTCCAAAACAGGCGTGTAGCCAATTCATCAGGCGTGGGCCATAATGGGCAGCGAAATAGACATTCATGCCTCCATCCAAAATTCCCGCTCCCGTACCGCCAAACAGCCCAGCCAAGACCAATAGCGTAAATGAGGGGGCGATGGCATACCCCAACACACCCATCGCGCCAAGCGTGCAGCTTAGAGCCAAAAGACTAGCAGCAGGTAGACGGGCCATTAACCACCCACTGACAAAACTTGCCAGAAAATACCCAGCAGTGCTGGCAAATAGCACAAGAGCGACGGCATCACGCGGCTGGTCGAAGGTCTCACGCATATAGGGCGACCATGCCACCCCTAACATCGCACCGGGCATTCCTAGAACGATAAAACTGAAATACGCGATGGCAACCACAAACAATTGACGATTTTGGGAAGAGGGATTCAAGGGAGTGTGTCCTTTAGGTCAAGACAAGCATATAAAAGCAATGCAATGGTAGATTGTGGAGAATGATGGTTTTCGCCAAGCCGATTGTCCACTTGCTGGCATTCAGCACTTACTTCAGTATCGCCAACCTTCACCAATGATTCTAGTGGATAAATGCCCAATTGCATTGCATTTTGTAATGCCATGTCTGGTAATCTTGAGACCACGAGCCTATTAAATCGGTATAATCCACCACTGTCCAAATCTGGCAGGGCAAAACATCCACAATCAATCGTCGTACCTGACCAATCCAAAATAGTCCCTTGCAGCAGTTCTGTATAAACCATCTGATTCTTATTTCCTCCAACGCCATGTAACAAAAAACCAGTAATCTCTAAGCAATCACTGGGCTGTCGTGGTTAATGAATTATTTTTCCAAAGATGTGATTCAAAGTTTATGGCATATTTTCGGCCTTCTCAATATCGTTTGAGCCGTTATTCTAAGGGGATACCCACTAGGACAACCAGCGTTTGCGTCGTTTATAATGCTTAACGTCGCGGTAGCTTTTGCGGTGTCCCACATCCGTCAGCCCCAGATAAAATTCGCGCACGTCGGCATTCGCGGTCAAATCTTGAGGTGTACCATCCAACACCACACGCCCGTTCTCCATGATATAGGCATAATCCGCCACACTTAGGGCAATATTGGCGTTCTGTTCCACCAATAAAATCGTCATCCCCTGCTCCTGATTAATACGCTTAATAATGCGGAAAATCTCTTGTACCAGCAGCGGCGCAAGGCCAAGTGAGGGTTCGTCCAGCAAAATCAATTTCGGGTTAGCCATCAGTGCCCGCCCAATCGCCAACATCTGCTGTTCCCCACCCGACATAAAACCCGCTACCTGCCGTTTACGTTCATTTAGGCGCGGGAAATATTCATAGACAATTTGCATCCGGCGGCGGGCCTCCATCGGATTACGCTGGATATACGCCCCAGCCCTTAAATTTTCTTCGACGGTCAGATGCTCAAAAATGCGCCGTCCCTCCATCACCTGAAATATACCCTTGCGCACAATCGCAGCAGCATCGGAGTTATGGATATTTTGGCCCTTATACACAATCGAACCGTCCGTCACCGCCCCATTTTCGGGCTTCAGTAAGCCGGAGATGGCTTTGAGCGTGGTAGATTTACCTGCCCCATTTGCGCCGAGCAGCGCGACAATCTTGCCCTCATCTACCTTAATTGAGAGGCCCTTTAATACCAAGATAACGCGGTTGTAAATCACTTCAATATTATTCAGGCTCAATAAAGGGTCGGTCATAATTTTTGCCCTCAAAATCTAAAAAGGGGCAGATACACCACCCTGCCCCGTTCATTTTATTCGGCTTATTCTTCAGCCCGCAGATCAATCACATCACTGGCTGCTGTCCACACCCCATCTTCGACACTGAAAATGGTGAGTGAACGATTGCCACGATGATCTTCAGGGGTAAACGTAATTGGCGCGGTGATCCCACCCGTATCAAATTCGGTAATGGTTTCAAGGTTGGCCTTGATATTTTCACCCGTCAATTCCTGCCCTGCCGCCAACGTCAGCCGAATGCCTTCGACCATGACCGCCATCGTCCACCACCCTTGTGTAAAGTGTAGGGTCGCTTCCTCCAGCGTCATATCGTTTTCATCCAGCCATGCACTGGGGATTTCTTGGCCGGGGACTTCGACGGTGGTCGGGCCAAAGGGCAATGCACCCAGCACACCCTCCGCATCTTCGCCCGCCAATTCGATCAAAATCTCATCGGCACACCAGTTCAAGCACCCAAATTCAATATCTTCTAGCAGCCCAAAATCAGCCGCTTCCGAAACCAACAGAGCCGCTGGTGTGGAAACATTTTGTACGATGATGTGGGTGACACCGAATTCATCCGCACGGGTCAATTCCGCTTCATAACTGGTAGCCCCACGCGGCATCGCAATACGCATGGTCTCAATCCCGTTCTCACTGGCAAAGGCTTCCCCATCTTCCAATGGAGAAGTCCCAAAGGGGCTGTCATGATGGAAAAACACCACCTTCATCTCGGCTGGGTCACCACCGTCAGCGACCCACTCATCCAACATATATTGCAACATAATGACGAGTTGGTCGGAATAGGTCGTCCCTACAAGAAAATTATAGGGGGCTTCCCCTGCTGGGTCATTTAAGGCTGCTGAATATGACGCGGACATAAACGGTACTTGGTCTTCCGCTACGCGACCACGTAGGGCCTCAGTGTCACCTGTACCCCAACCCATAAACGCTACCACGCCTTCTTCAACATACTGCACATACAGATTTTCGGCGGTGGCTACGTCATAGGCATAGTCTTGCGAAAGCAGTTCAATTGGGCGGCCTTCAACCCCACCGTTGGCATTGACCCAATCTACATAGCCCACGACTCCCACCGAATAAGGCGTGCCTACGTCACCTGTCGCACCGGAGAGATCGAAAATTGCGCCGATTTTGATGGGTTCGCCTTCTTGAGCTAACCCAATCCGGCCTGAATTGAGGCTTGTACCGGTCAACAGCGTTACCAAAAGTAAAACCATCACAAACAATCTTTTTTTCATCGTCCTAAACTCCTCAAGGCTCTAAAAAACTTGGCTAAAACGACTTCGGTTTTATTTTGCGTTTCACCTCCTTAAAATTTCCCCCGAAATAATACCGTCAATAACTAAAAGGCCAGAGGCGGAAATAGTTTTTAATATCCCGCCACATCTTCACAATCCCTTCTGGCTCCAAAATTAACGTAATGACAATGGCGACCCCAAATGCGCCGCGTTGGATAAATGGGAGATAAAGCCGAAAATCATCGGCATTCAACACCTCTGATTTTGTCAAAAAATCGCCCATTTCACGCAGTAGTTCCGGCAGCACGGTAATAAAGATTGCCCCATAGATTGAACCGGAAATCGTACCGAGACCGCCAATAATAATCATGGCGAGATACTGGATGGATATTTCAATCGTGAAGCGTTCCCAGCTAATGGCCGTGCTGTGTTGGGCCAATAGCGCACCTGCTAGCCCAACAAAAAAAGAGGATGTCGCAAATGCTAATAATTTATAGCGGAAAATATTGACCCCCATCACCTCCGCCGCAATGTCTTGGTCACGGATGGCAATAAATGCCCGTCCCACGTGGGTGCGAAAGAGATTGACGGTAACAATCACTACCGCAATCAAAATCAGCACGCCAAATACATAAAAGGCTTTCTCATCCTGATTTAACTGATACCCAAAAATCTTGGGGTCAGGAATACGGAGTGCGTTGGTGGCTCGACCATCCCGTATACCATCTATGGGGTCCCAATTATTGAGAACCCACTGCACAATCTGTTGAGCCGCGAGGGTCGCTACCGCCAGATACAGCCCCTTGAGTCGTAGTGAAGGGATGCCAAACATCATCCCAATCCCCGCTGTAATAAACGACGCCAAAATCACTGCGATGGGCCAAGGAACATCATAATAGGTTGTCAACAAGGCCGAAGAATACGCTCCGACTGCCAAAAACGCCCCCTGCCCCAAGCTAATTTGGCCCGTATAGCCCACCAAGATATTGAGGCCAATCGCCCCAATCGCCGCGATAATGATGCTGTTGGAAATACGGATGAGATAATTGTTCGCCACCAGTGGCAAAATCACCACTACCGCCAGCACCAATACAATACGAATCCGCTGCATGGTGGTCGGGCGAAGCTGCAAATCTGATCCATACGACTCATGGAAAACGCCACATTGTGTTGCGGTCATAATTGATTATCCCTTGCACTTATACCCGTTCAATCCGCTTTTGACCAAACAACCCATAGGGCTTAAACATCAAAATGACAACCAAAACCAGATACGGCACCACATTTTTGGTGGATGCGCTCGCAAGGGAAGCAAAATTTTCTTGCAAAAGGGGATCAATATATCCAACCGCATATTGTTCTAACAGGCCAATCATTAACCCGCCAACAATCGCCCCCGCAATCGAATCCAGCCCACCCAAAATAATAACCGGGAAGGCCCGCAGACCCACACCGGGAATATCGGTCTTGGCCCCACCCCCTGTGTCCGCCACAATCAACCCGGCAATCCCCGCCGTCATCGCGGCGATAGACCATGTGATGGCAAAAATACGTTTGACACTAATCCCCATACTAAGCGAGGCTTGCTGGTCATCCGCCGTCGCCCGCATGGCGATACCTTGCTTGCTGTATTTAAAGAAAAAGATCAACGCAAGGATGACGACGCTCACAATCAACACAATATACACCTTGTCATATTGAAAGCGCACCGGGCGGCGCGACCCTTCGATTTCTCGTTCATACGCCCCAGTTTCAAGGTCTTGGCGAATTTCCGAATCTTCCGGGAACACTTCTGGCACCTGTGCCAAAATCCCATCCGCCAGTGCTGTATCGCGCACCTGCCATGTTTTGGCGTCTGTGCCCCACTGCAACCCCACCCCGGCATGAATAATGCTGCTAAGGCCAATCGTCACCATGATGACCGAGATCACGGGTTCACCCACCAGTGGGCGCAAGATCAAGCGTTCCACCAAGATGCCGAGCAACCCCATTATGACCGCCGCCGCGATCAGCGCTGGCACAAGCCCTAATCCATCAATACCGAGAAAGGATACTTTGAACTCAACCAGCATTTCATACGCGATATAGGCCCCCAGCATCATAAACTCGCCGTGCGCAAAATTGATCACATCTGTCGCTTTATAAATCAGCACCAACCCAACCGACACCAGCGCCAAAATAGCACCTTCCGCAATTCCGTTGTACGTATAGCGCACAAACGCCGCCGGGTTGTCTTGGGCTTGAGGAACAAACCAATTGAGGATGTAGGCCATTACTGCCAAAATACCGAATAGTGTCAAATACCACCGCCAAGACTTGGCAGCAAAGTACGCTTGCAGATTATCTAAGAAACCCTGTAATGAAAAACTTTTTTCCCTCGTATTTAACATAAAATATTTTTCCTATGGCTTAATTTCTGAATTGGTTCTTTCGATACAGCCTTTCCTCACGGATTAACCTTATCAATTCTCAGATTCACTTTAATTGTCGCGGTGCGTCCGTCCTGATAGGTAATCACCGATTCGATATCCAAGCTGTCGAGGTCGCTGTACAGACCATCAATCAACTGATGATAGGTCTGTGCCACATACCCGCGCCGAACCTTGCGGGTGCGCGTTAATTCAGCATCATCCGCGTCCAATTCTTTATAGAGCAGCAAGAATTTTTGGATGCGAGCCGCCGAGGGAAGATCGGCATTGGTACGCTCCACATCTTTCCGAATGAGGTCATACACTGGGGATTTTTGGGCAAGGTCAGTATAAGTCGTATAGGCAATCTGCTGTGCCTCGGCCCATTTACCAACGTTGGCAAAATCAATATTGATAAACGCCGTCACATAGGGCCAATCACCCCCAAACACAACCGCCTCTTTAATATATTGGCTAAATTTAAGCTTGTTCTCAATAAATTGCGGTGAGAAGCGCGTACCATCTTGCAAGGTCATGACATCTTTGGCGCGGTCAATCACAATCAGATGACCATCATCATCAAAATAACCCGCATCGCCCGTCCGCACCCAGCCATCCGGTGTAATTGTCTCCGCTGTGGCCGCTTCATTGCGAAAATACCCGCTGAAACAGACTGGCCCTCGTACCAAAATCTCGCCGGTGTCATCCGTCTTGACTTCAACACCGGGAAAAGGCTTGCCCACCGTCTGATATTTGATTTCGTCATCGCGGTGAATCACACATAACCCCGTCGTTTCGGTTTGACCATAGCCCTGTTTGAGATTCACCCCCATCGCATGATAAAACCGGAACACATCTGGCCCCAATGCTGCCCCCGCCGTGTACCCCCATTTGATATAACGCAGACACAGCTGATCGAGCACGTTATTAAAGACAAACACACGGGCGAGGGCTAGTTGGGCTTTATCCACCGCGGTCAGCGGCTTGCGATCAAATTTTTTATCCGCGATGCGATAGCCAATTTTCATAGCACGGTTAAATAGGAATTTTTTCAGGCGATCCGCGTCTTCAATTTTGACCTGTACCTCACTGACCATACTCTCCCAGATGCGCGGCGGGGCAAACATAATATGCGGCCCAATTTCGCGTAAATCTGCCCGTACCGTATGGGTGTCTTCGGGAAAACTCAGCGCAAATCCCTTATACATGCCGCACGCCATAGACATCATCTGTTCCCCTATCCATGCCAGCGGCAAAAAGGAGACAAATTGATCATCTACCGCGAAGCTATCTACTTCCGTCATGCCCTTCGCCATCGCAAACAGATTGTCGTGCGTAATCTGCCCCAATTTCGGTTTGGAGGTCGTGCCGGAGGTCGTCGAAATAATGGCAACATCTTCTCCCCTGCCCTTGCTGACTGACTCCTCAAAAAATGTCGGATTTGCTTGCTGAAATTCGTGCCCCAAATTTTCGATTTCGGGAAAAGGCTTCAAATATTCTTGGTCATAGTTGCGGAGGCCTTTGGGATCATAAAAAATCACCGCCTGCGCCCGCGACAACCGATCCCAAATTTCGACCACCTTATCTACCTGCTCTTGGTCTTCCACCACCAAATAGCGCACCGCAACCAAATCGGCGATATACAACACTTCTTCCGGGGTCGAGTCTTGATAGATACCAACGGACTGACCGCCCAGCGATTGGGCTGCCAATTCGCTAATGACCCATTCGGGACGATTATCCCCTAAAATAGCTACTTTATCGCCGCGTGCAAACCCCAGTTGATGCAGCCCTAACGCGAAATTCCGCACACGTTCCAAGTATTGTGCCCATGTCAGTGACTGCCAGATACCAAATTCTTTTTCGCGTAGGGCCACGCGATTTCTATAAATCCGCGCGTTTTCAATCAATTGTTTAGGCAGGGTGTCAATTGGGTTCATCACCATCGTGCCTCTACTGTTCCTGTATCAGGGCATGTTCTTGTCCTAAATAGGCTTGGATGACTTGTGGATTGGCCCGAACCTCCTGCGGTGTCCCCAACGCAATCAAGCGTCCAAAATCGAGTACCGCCACTCGATCTGAAATATCCATCACTACCCCCATATCATGCTCAATCAAAATAATCGTCACTCCCCATTCCTCATTAATGTCGAGAATAAAACGGGCCATGTCCTCTTTTTCTTCCACATTCATGCCTGCCATCGGTTCGTCCAGCAGCAGCAACCCGGGGTTCATTGCCAATGCCCGCCCCAATTCAACCCGTTTTTGCAATCCATAGGCTAATGACCCGACTTGCTGTTTACGGATATGCTGAATTTCAAGCAGGTCAATCACCTGTTCCACAAATTCACGATGGTAGATTTCTTCGCGTTGACCCGGCCCCCAATACAGCATGGAGGTGAAAATATTCTTTTTCATATGGATATGCCGTCCCAACATCAAATTGTCCAGCACCGTCATATGGCTAAAGAGTTCGATATTTTGGAAGGTACGTGCAATGCCGAGTTTGGGAAGTTGGTGGGGCGAAGTTGTAACGAGATTGCGGTTATCGTAGAGAATTCGACCCCGTTGTGGGCGATAGAGACTACAGATGCAGTTGAGCAGACTGGTTTTCCCCGCGCCATTTGGCCCAATGATCGCCAAAATCTCGCCGGGTTCACATGTTAGACTGACACTGGTGAGAGCATTGACACCCCCAAAACTAAGACTAATATTTTGAACTTCTAAACGATGACGTTCCGGTCGGTTGACCTCATAGGGCCGAGCAAATCTCGATAAGGTCATAATTTTGAAATAATCCTAAAAGTCTATACGATTTTAGGATTGATTTTATGGCAGACCAATTATTTTAGCAAAATTTAACTCACCGCTTCTTTAAGGTCTTAAGTTTGGTTTTGAAAGTGTACCCCAAAAAGCGTGTGACGAATCCGGGCGCAAAACAAAACCAGCTACTCATATGAATAGCTGGCAAATCATAGATCTATGGATATGCCCCCAAGGGGATTCGAACCCCTGTTTTGGCCTTGAAAGGGCCGCGTCCTAGTCCACTAGACGATGGGGGCGGATAACGAGGGTACATTCTACACAGTCACTTTAGACTGGTCAAGACACAACTTCACCACCACCCCTAACAAAAAACCCCTATTTCACTATTGAAAACGGGGTCTTTGTATCAATATTCTGTAGTGTCGAGTATCAACCAATCGGCTCTTTGAAAATGACATAACGCCCAATGTCGTCACCTTTGGCAATACACGTCGCCATATCTACCTTAAATTCGTGACCACCTGATACCCAGCGCAGACCTTCTTGTAACAACCCCTGCCCCAGATAACACACTGGGCGGTCAGCGGTGCGCTTCCAGCACATGGGGCAGCGTTCTAGTGTGTAAACAAATTTATCATTTTCTTCGGTCACGTTTGAAATCTGGTCAGAAAATTGAGTCAAGATATTCGCCATCGCGGGCAAACCGATCTTCAATTTGGCGGGCAGTGGCAGCACCTTAAACGCAAGGTCCCCCACCCCGGCCAATGCCCCAAACCCTTTGAGACCCTCTGCAAATGTCGCTCGGCCTGCACGCAGCGCCAAACCACGCCCACCACGCGGGCCATACATTTCTTCCAGTGCGACATTCAAGGCCGTGATATGGGCAAAGTCGAACTGTTTCTCAAGGTTATCGGGCGGGTAGCTCCCGATAAACTCCTCAAGTCCAGCGAGGTGCAAAATCGCGTTCAAGCCATTCTTGCCCATGATTTCTTCCATCGCCATCAGGATAATGAGGGCAAATTTGTTCGGGTAATTAAAGCCGCTTTTTTCCGGTGGCATTGTGCCTGATCCTCCAATCGGTGAGGGTGCTTACAAACCTTAATCTGCCTATGGGGAAGGGGGCCAGTTGCGATTGATGGGACTCACCGCTGAGAAACGACCCCTGCCGCGCATTAGTATAATCTAAAATGAATTTGTTGTCACTAAAAGTGTTCCCAAGAAACAACATCATCAATTTAACCACAATTCTACAGAATATAGCAAGTCCACTACCCGTTTGTCCTCAACAAAGCTATATTAATGAAATACGGCATTCAAAAAAATCACCTAGACAGGCACGATGACCATGCAGTTGACTCCTGAACAACGACAGGCAATTGAAATAACCGACAAAAATCTCGTGGTGGTCGCTGGTGCTGGCAGTGGCAAAACCTTCGTGCTGGTACAGCGATTTATGCACCTGCTCGACCAAAACCCCACATGGACACTGCCCTCTATTGTTGCCATTACGTTTACCGAAAAAGCCGCCCGTGAAATGCGAGATCGTGTGCGCCAAGAAATTAGTCAACGCGCGGCCCACACGCCACCCGATGACCCCAATGCCCAACGTTGGCGTCTGCACGAAGCCAGCTTAGATAGCGCCCGTATTGGTACCATACACAGCCTGTGTGCTCAGATTTTACGGGCCAATGCCGTCGAAGCCAGTCTCGACCCCGAATTTAAAGTGCTCAACGAAATTGACACCGCCATTTTGTTGGATGAAGCGATTGACCAGAGTCTTGCCGAACTGTTAGAAACTCCAGCGCGTGCATTGTTGGTCGAATATGGCGTGCAGGGGGTGCGAACCAGTCTGCATGATCTCATTACCAGTGGTCAATGTGAACGACTGATCGAGCAGTTGGCCGACAAAACCACCGAAGCCCTGATAAAGGATTGGCAAGCGGCATGGGAGGTGAACACTCACCGTGTCGCCGACGCCCTTCGTAATGACGGCGATTTTTGGGACTGCCTCTATTGGCCTATGTCCATTCCCGAAGCCGAGCAACCACGTGACGACAAATTATGGGCGATATGGGAAGACCTACTTAGCTATCGGCAAGTGTTGAAAAGTGGCACCCCACTCGAAATCAAGGCCACTATCGAAAAATTGGTGGAAACCATCGTCTTAAATGTCGGCAGCGACAAAAACTGGCAGGGTCGGCTTCACAAATCAAAAGCCATGCTGCGCACCCTCCGCGACGATCACCTTAAGACCTACAAAAGCCTATTTTTACCACCACCAACGGAGCTTGACCGTCAACTCGCCGATTTGCTGTTCCATTGGCGCGAGGCAACAGCGTTGGTAAATAAACGTTTCCGCGATCTGAAAGATCAGAACGGCGCTTTAGATTTTAACGACTTGGAAAGTATGACCGCCCGTCTGCTGACGCATTATCCACAAGTGTCACGTCACTACATCCAAGAGTTTAATCATGTGATGGTAGATGAATTCCAAGATACCAACTCTATGCAGCGCCAGATTATCTATCAATTGTGTGGTATCGGCGCTAAAAAAGCCCCGGCGGGCAAGTTATTCGTAGTCGGCGACCCCAAACAAAGCATTTATGCCTTTCGCGGGGCGGATGTTAGCGTCTTTCGCCAAGTATCCGAGGAAATTATTCAAGCAGGTGGACAGCAAGTCCAACTCAGCACCTCCTTCCGCAGCCATCATAATCTGATCGGTTGCATCAATGACCTCTTCGGGAATCTGCTCAAAACGGAAACACGCTTTGTCTCATCAGCCTACAGTGTCAGCTACACCCCCATGTCTGCCAACCGTGCCTCGCGCCATACAGCCAATCAATCCCCGGTTACCTTAATGCTGCTGCCCAAAACGGGCAAAAACGGTTCCGGATTGGACGCCGAAGAATCGCGGCGCTGGGAAGCCGATATTCTGGCCTCCCAATTGGGTCGCTGGGTCGAGCAAAAGTTAGATGTCTGGGACAAAAAATCTGACCAGCATCGTCCGCTGGCCTTTGGCGACATCACCATCCTATTCCAATCTCTAAGCAACAGCCCTCTCTATGAAGAGGCTTTTCAATCCTACGGCCTGCCCTATCTGACAGTCGCGGGCAAGGGGTACTACTCTCGCCAAGAGGTCTGGGATGTGATGAATTTGCTGCGTGCCCTCCACAACCCCGCCGATGATTTGTCGCTGGCAGCAGCCTTACGTTCGCCCCTATTCGGTCTCAGCGACGAAGCCCTGCTAACCCTACGACTGCGCCGACACGGGGACAAACTGCTGCATTTGTGGGATGCCCTGTCGCAAGATGCTAACCGTTCGGTCTGGGAATCGGATTGGTTGCCTATTCCGGCGGAAGACCTATCAGCCGTTGAATTCGCCCGCCAAATCCTGACCTCGTTGCGCACCTTGGCAGGTCGTGTCACCATCGCCGAATTGATTGAGCAAATTTTGGAGCGGACAGGTTTTGAGGCGATTCTGACAGGATTGCCCAATGGTGAAAAACGCCGCGCCAATGTCCAAAAATTATTGACTGTCGCCGAAAAAAGCCAGCGTGTATCGTTGGGTGAATTTAACACCTATCTACGCGATATGGTCGAAGCCGAGGCCCGCGAAGGGGAAGCCACTCTTGAGGCTCAAAACGCGATTACCCTCATGACAGTTCATGCCAGCAAGGGCTTAGAATTCCCCGTCGTCGTGCTGGCCGACTGCTCATGGAAACGATCTGGCGACAAACCGCGCGTCGGGGTTGATCCAGAAGTCGGCCCCGCCTGTCGCTTAATGGCCGATTCCAATGAATCCAATGATGATATGGACAAAGAGGGCTTCGCTTACAAACTGGCCCAACTTGCTGCCAATGCGCGAGATATAGCGGAACGCAAACGCCTATTCTATGTAGCAGCGACCCGTGCCCAAGATATTTTGGTGATAAGCGGTCACGAAAACATGGGTAACAGTCAAGATTGGTTAAGCCAATTGCAAACGGTTTTCAAGATGGAGTCCTACCAACCCAATGATGAAATTCAACCTGTGAACTATCGCTGGGGCAGCCTTAATCTCTACCGCCCTTTGACCATCCCAGCCCCGCACACCTTAATTCCACGCCACACCTATTCCAACCACTGGGAAACACTAGAAAAGGGATTGTCGCCAGTTGCCATCCCCCTGCCTGCCGAATTTACCCTTGCGACCACCAATGCGACCCGCCTGAGAGGTCAACCCCTTGCGCGCCATATCAGTGCCACCCATTTAGAAAAACTAGGCCGTGCGAAATATGAAAAACCCGAAGAAATCGCCCGTCGGGGTTTTCGTCAGAGCGTCCTACGCGACATGCCAACCTCGATTTGGCCCATTAGCCATTCCGCATCAGTGGCGGGGGTTCCGGGTTATGTCATCGGGGATATTGTGCATCGCGCCTTGCGGGTCGGGCTGCTCCCCCGCGATATTAACCCGGAAATCGTCCAAGAGGCGCTCGAAAGTTATGCGTGGGAACGGTATGCCACCAATCAGCAAGTCTTGGATAATGCAGTACGCCGTGCCCAAAGCCTACTCGCCCAGTTTCAATCCAGTGACCTCTATCGCATGTTACAGGAATGCAGTGAGGTCTACCGCGAAATTGAATTTGCCTATGATCGCGGCGAGCATATCATTCATGGCATCATTGATGTCCTCTATCGCTATGAAGGTGCGTGGTATGTCTTGGATTTTAAGACCAGCGAAGTGAAATTGTGGTATGTCGCCGAGCACGGCAAACGCTACGCCTATCAAATGGGCGCGTATGCCGAGGCCGTTCAGCAGCAAATCGGCATTACACCCCATGTGCAGGTCTATTATCTGCACCCCGGCATCCTATGGAAAATGCCCGAATCGCTGTGGCGGAACGCGATGGCCTCCCTTGATGAAGATATTGAAAAAGCCCTGCTCTAAAAATTGGCCTACTCCATCATCTCCACCCACTGTGCCCGCCATGATTGTGCAGGGAAAGGTTCGGGCCAAAATTCGCGGATGTGGATGATTTTCCCATGCTGAATTCGGAAAAAGGAAATTGCCGTAAGCGCCTGCTGCTCAAAACTGGCGGTAATTTCTGTGACAACCTCATCACCAGACGCCACCAAACGCTGAATAGAAATCCGCCACCGCCCCGGATAATTTACATTAAACGCCACAAAATTCGCTCGGCCTCGCACCCATTCTTTGGATTGCGGCAGTTCAAATACAAAATTATCGTGTAAAAGCCGACCCGCCTCCTCAAAATTGAAGGTATCAAAGGCGTGCCAGAACATTTCGACGATCTCTTGTGGAGTATTCATAGAATTCCCCTAATTTCTATTCAGGTATTTGCCAACGTAGACGGAGTACCGATTGTTCCTCTGACCGGACAGCAAATGGCTCGGCAATACGGGCCTGTGGGCCATTGGCGGTTGGGGCGACAAACCACGCAATCTCATCATTGATGGTCAGCAGCGGCACATGATCTCGATAATACGACGGTACTTTAAAATTGGTGAAGGTATCGGATAATTTCTGCGACTTGCCGTGCATCCCAAAAGGCCGAAACCGATCCCCCGTCTGACGTGTCCGCAGCACCAATCGCGCCCCTTCAGGAATCGCCAATGTTGCAATCAGCGGGTCTTCAAAACGCAAATCCTTAGATCGGCTTTCAATCACCCAATAGCTGATTAATTTCAACTGGCCTGCCATAATCGTCGGGCCTGCCGGGTCAACTGAAATTTGTGTACCGGGGGTCAGATAAGGCATATGTGGCGGATACAAAGGGCGTCCTCCGTATCCAACCGTCACTTCGTCATATCCCACCATCAACCGCACCGCAATCGGTAAATCAAGGTGCATCCCGGTCTTGCCGTTTAAAATCAATTCACGGGCATATTCAGTCTGTTCAAATGAGACATCCCGCAGTCCCGGCGAAAGCTCAAATAACACTTTGCGAATAATCCCGCGCTGGACGGCAATCGGCTGTTCCTGAAAGGCCCTCCGGTCAATAAATACCAACTCCCCCGGTTCGCCATCCGTTTCCAGTGTTGGCTCGGTTTCCGACCAGTCCAATAACCATGCTGCCGTGCTTTCGACGCTACGTTCAATGACATCCACCTCATCACGCATCACTGCCGCCAAACGGGTCATGACCTGCCGCACATTGGGGTTAAATTTTTCCAGCGTAGGGAAGACCTCATGCCGCAGTGCATTACGAAAACGGGTCGTATCGGCATTCGTCACATCCTGCCGAAAACTGAGACCGTGTGTATCAGCATAGGTGCGAATTTCAGCCCGCGACACATCTAGCAGCGGACGAATCAACATCACCTCCGCCGGATCTACATCACCAAAATCATCCGCATCAGCACCCGTCAGCGTCCAATCTTCTAGCAAATGATATTCGCTCAACGGGGTAATCGGCAACATCCCCCGTAACCCACGCATCCCCGTGCCGCGAATGATGTGCATCAGAACCGTTTCAGCTTGGTCATCTTGGTTATGGGCAATCGCAATTCGGTCTGCCCCAATCTGGATAGCCGTCTGCATCAGAAAGGTGTATCGCGCTTGACGGGCCGCTTCTTCAAGATTTAAACCTGCCTCCGCTTTAATCGCCATCACATCCGCCGCGCCACTGATTGCTTCGACACCCCATTGGCGCGCAAGGTCTTCAACAAAACGTACATCGGACGCACCCGCTTCGCCACGCAGCCCGTGATTAAAAGTGGCAACCGTTAAATCCATCTGCAATTCTTTGCGCAAACTTAGCAGCGCATGGAGCAACACCACCGAATCCACCCCACCCGATACCCCCACCAATATCAGCGATTGAGGCGGTATCAGATCATATTGATGGCAGCTTTGGCGTATCTCATCAAGTACCGACAAGCCCATAACATTCGATTCCTTACATCAATTCCGTAAATATGCCTACAGTATGCCACATCTTCGCCCAATTGACCGCAGTTGTAGATTCCCGCAACTATGCTAGAATCACGGCTAATTTTAATTCAAAAGGCAGTCTCCACATAGGAGATAGGTGTGGTGGACAAGACCAAAAAACTTGTATTGACCATTGAAGATCAACCCGCCATCGCGGAGTTATTGGGTTTTTTACTGGATGCCACAGAACTAGAAGTCAAACGTTCTGATAACGGGGCCGAGGGACTGGAAATGATCCAAAAGTTAAAACCCGACCTCGTGATTATGGACGTTATGATGCCAACGATGGACGGCTGGCAGGTATTCGACACGGTACGACAGAATGAGGCTACCCAAAATATTCCCATTATTATGCTGAGTGTGGCTCGCCAAGACCCGGAGCGACGTGTCGCTTTTCGGGGTAGCCATCTCGATTTCTACATGACCAAGCCCTTTGATGTCGTCTCGCTGCGCCGACTGGTACAGGAAGTTCTTGGTCTTGAAATCTGGATAAAATCCACCCCCACTTCACCAACACCGATGGAAGCTGCCCAACCAACCCAAACCCCTTCCCCAGAGCCATCCAGTCCACCTATTCCCCCAACAACCCCACCTACCTCACCTGTTCCCGACGCGCCTACCTCTTCACCACCCACAACCACACCGGCCCCGGCCCCCGAACCTACCCTGCCATCGGAGCCAACCGTTGCCGCTGTTCCACCTGCCGCTGTCTCCCCTACCTCTACCCCATCAACCGAAACCGTCGTTCCTACTACTCCTGCAGATGCTGCTGCATCCCCACCAAAACCAACTGAGCCGCCAGCATCGCCAGCGCCAACGACGCCGCCTGAACCTTCGGCCTCATCACAAGTAAAAGAATAGATATTTCCAAATAAGTTGTCCTTTTTCGAGAACCTATGACGAACAAATTTGACATCCCTTCCATTCCAACTGCCGGGGAACCACCCCTGAAATTGACCGTAGATGCTGAACATGTGGGCATTCGACTTGCGATGCCCCTCTTAGCGATTGCAGGTCTGATTATCGGCTTTATGGTGGGCCAAATGATTACCCGCCTGATTGATGAGGCCTTGAGCAGTTTGTGTCTCGGTATACCACTGGCATTGATCGGCCTAGTCCTCTTCACTCAGATTGGCGAACGGGTGATTAAACCCAAATGGCCCAGCGGACGCTTTGTATTATTAGATGCAAGCCAACTCCTATTCCGAGATAAACGCCGCAAGGAGACGACCTTTTCTTGGGCCGACCCTCTCGACTTTTACGCATGGTACTTCCCAATTGCCAAACGCCGCACACGGGTGGAACGGGGTTGGTATTGCGCGGCAGTTCAACTTCAGCAAAATGAGCGGGTTGTGAGCCTTTATACTTTTCTTGACCCGGATAAGGCCTCGGATATACCTCACTTCAAAGAGCGGTTTATCAAACTCCGCAAGCGCAAAGAAATGGATGACGTAAAGGCCTTCGATCCCCGTCTGGCAGCGCAACTCACCCGGTTGCATAAGATGGAGAACGAACGCTGGCTGCACGGCGGGGAACTATCGAATCAAGACTTTCTAACCCTAATGCAGTTGGTGGAACGTCATGGTCGTTATGGGTTTGGGAGTTAAGTGTTAAAGGGGAGAACTCTCATCAATCTCCCCTCGTTGTTCCTGTGTTTCAGTTTAGATTCAGCACGGCGGCTTTAGCCCCGTGTTTTAATGGCCCACCTGACTATCTAGCGTGGGGAATTACCCAAAGGTATAGCTGTCGGCGTTGGGTCGTCTTCCTCATACGCATTTTCTGGTAGCTTGACAAATTCATCACGCATCATCGGTGATACGTCTTGCGGCAGAGGGTCGAGCGGGATGAAATCGCGGTACAATTCCAACCCGTTTTCTTTTTCAAGCAACGTTGTGTACTCAGGATCATCCATCTTCGCTAAAATCCATTGGCGGAAATATTCATCCTTTACGGCCTGCAAGTCGCCGGGATTGGGAATATCCAATTTCCGGTCTAGGATGTTGGCGACATACCAGCCCGCCGAGCTAGGAAATGGCCCAATCACCATGCCGGGGGTAGCTTCAAAGACCGCATTAATCAGTTCTTCGTTTAGCCCCTCTGTATCGCGTTGAATTTCACGCTGGGTCTCACCATTACTGGGCGATTTGCCATAATCCCGTGCAATATCTACCAATGCCTCCCCTGCCTGCAACCGTTCAATCACGTCCAGCGCGTCGGCCCGTGAATCAAAAAACGCATCTTGAACGGTTACACTGGTGACTGTCGTCTCTGGCAGTTCGGCCTGATCCCCGATGATAACTCGCAGTTGCTCATAGTAGACCAGTGCCCGCACCGTTTCCAAGAATTGTTCTTCGCTCATCCCGGTATACAGTTCTAGCCGTTCCAAAAAGGCCTGATACGTTTCATCCCAATCATCCGGTCGCTTACCGCCCTCACCCAATGTCGTACCGATACGAGCCGCCATACGCCCATCAAAAACCGTCTGTTCTATCTCAAGGTCACGATTTGCAGCCTCTCGCAGGATAATCTGATCGGTCAAAATGGCGTCCATTGACTGTACCCCAATCGAATCAGGGTCACTCAGCGTGTAGAACAGCGATAGGGTGCGCGAATTTTCCGAAAGGGTCAGGTCAAGTAAACGTGACGGCCCTTCTTTATCCAACAGGCGCTTCAGGCCTTCGAGCGGCAACCAACGTTCATAGCGTACCCGCGCCTGATAGTACGCCACTGTAATATCCCGTCCGCCAACCGTTGCCAACACCAAATCTGGATCATAACCGGGCAGTGGGGTCGCCGTACCATAGGGTGTAGGAGTTGGAGAAGGCGTTGGGCTTGGGCCAGCAGTCGGGGGTGCATTGGTGAGGGCAAAAGCTGTTGCCGCTTGGTCAGTCACCACTTGGGCCGGACGGTCAATCACAGCCCGCGCCGGTTCTCGATCATCGTTACACGCCACCAACAATACCATCAACAAAATGAGCAAAAATAATCGTCGTTTATGGGAAAACATCTTGGGTCACATCACCTTTTGAAAAAATAAGCGGCTCTCATGTCATCACAAGCGATTCGTCGTCCGCTGTCCATTTCACCACACGCACGTCGGGATTTTTTAGCCCCAACAACGCCTCCAATTGATTGCGGAAATGTACCTCATCCCCGCTGGTCAAATAGAGCGTGTGCCCCGGCATATCCCTACCCCTTTCAGCATCGGCTTCTTTTAACACCCGCGCTGTTTGTTTGGCAATTGCCGGACTGGGGTCAATGATTTCCACGCCTGCTCCCATTGCTGTCTGAATTAAGGGCATCAGGAATGGGAAATGGGTACATCCCAATACCAACTCATCAATCCCGGCAGCCTTTAGCGGGGCCAAAATATCCGTGACCTGCTGCTGATCCGCTTCGTCATATGGCCCGCCACGCTCCACCAGCATCACAAATTCCGGGCAGGCGCGTTTATGGACGTGCAGCCCTTGTGCGAAGCGGTCAATCAAACTGGCATACAATTCCCCTTGGAAAGTCGCTGCCGTTGCAATGACACCGATATGATTACTACGAGTTCGCTCCGCCGCAGGTTTGATTGCGGGTTCAGTTCCGACAAATTTGATCTGTGGAAACGTGGCCCGCACATGATGTAACGCCGCCGCGCTAGCCGTATTACACGCGATGACAATCAATTTCGCAGGGGGGATTTGTTCAAAACCGTTGAGGAAAATTCGCGTAATGCCTTCCTCAAAATATTGAATCTGCTGCATCGTGCGTGGGCCATACGGCACATGCCATTGGTCGGCCAGATAGACAAAATCTTCGTGCGGCATCAATTGTTGTAATTCACGCAATACCGAAAAGCCCCCCACACCCGAATCCGTGACTGCGATTGGGGAATGCCGGAATTGAGCCGAGGTATATTGTGTCGTCATGGTATTTAGTGGGTGCAGGATTCCACAAACTGCCGGAATAACGATTGCATCTCTGGCACGGTATCTACCAAACATTCCGGGTGCCACTGCACGCCCATATAAAAATGCGCGTCCGGGATCTCAACCGCCTCAACAATGCCGTCATCGGCCAACGCGGTGACTCTTAGGGAATCAGCCAATTTCCCGACGGCTTGGTGGTGGATGCTGTTAACCGAAACACGATTGCACCCCAACACGGCAGCGAGGCGTGAATCGGCTTGGACTTCAACTTCGTGGGCCAAAAAGGTGCGTGGTTTTTCAGAGGGTTGGCGGTGTGGCAAAGATTTGCCATTCAGTTCCTCTTTGATGTCATGCATCAAAGTCCCGCCCAACGCTACATTCATCACCTGCTGTCCACGACAAACACCTAGTAATGGACGATCCTCTTCAAAGGCCCATTTTGCAAGGGTAATCTCTATCTGGTCACGCAGGGGGATAATTTCATATTCAAATTTGGTCAGGGCTTCTCCATACCATTCGGGGTGAATATCACCGCCCCCCGGAATCAGAATCCCATCCAAGCGCTCATACAGCGAACGCAAATCGCTCTCACTGCCATATTCAACAATTGAAACCGGAATCAATACGGGAATACCGCCAGCCCGCATCACCGCATTTGAATATTCAGCGGCCATGCCATCACGCCAACGATCATATTCAATGTGGGTACGTGCGGTGGTAATACCAATCAGGGGCGGGGTCATGCTACTTCCTCTATGCTCAAATTTTTCAACAGGCGGGAAGTATAACACATGCCCCTTTGCATTTTAAGTCCGCTGCCATTTACGGCAGTTTTCACGTTGACTGACACTAGTTAGATTCAGCACGGTGGCTTTAGCCCCGTGTCATAATGCCTATAAGTCCGCTAATCCCCCGCTGCCATGACAGGTGTCAGGGGCACTTCTTCAGCTGGAGTCTCTTCCCCGGTTCCACGTACCAGCACGACACCCACCAATGTGACCATGCCACCCACAATCAGCCCCAGCGTGACATGCTCACCCAACAGCAACACCCCTGCCAACGCTGCGATAACTGGACTAAGATTGTTATAGGCTACGGAACGAGTCGCCCCCAATTTACCAAGCGCATAACTCCAAACCAAATAACCACCCACACTCGATAACAGACCGCTGTACAAAATATTCGGCCAAACGGAGAGGGGCACATCGGAAGGCGAGAGCTTGATTAATTCAGGAATGGCAACCACCACCAATCCTAAACAGGTAAACCAGTGTGCCAAGATTGCCACCGCCATTGAGCCAGACCGTTCCACAATAGGCGCGACATTGATGTTATAGATGGCGCTCAAGATGACGCCAAGAATTAACATGGCGCTTCCCAGCAAGTCATCCGAGGATAGCGACGGCCCACCCTCGGCATGGCTCATTACAATCAGCATCACGCCGGAGAGTGTAACCACCACCCCGATAACCAAGCGGCGACTGACAGCCAACAACCCCATACTGACGCTCAACGCAGCGACCCATGCGGGCAAGGTAGCAACCAAAAGCGCCGAATTCGTCGCGGTGGTCAAATTGAGACCCAATACAAACAAGATTTGATAGCCCACCAAGCCTAATATGACCCACCCGAACAGGGCCATCACATCTCGACGGGGCATACGGATCAACGCCCGGTTACGTAGCAGTGGTAAACTAATAAACGGCAAACCGATGGGGAAACGAATCGCGTTATAGGTCAGCGGTTCAAGACGGGATAAGGCGTCCTTCGCCACAATATAATGCAGTCCCCAGACGGTGACAATCATTAATAAAGCGAGGTCAGCGTGATACTTCCGCAGAAACTCGGTCAGTCGTTTATACATAGAGGCCTCTGATTGGGAATGTACGTACTTTCACAAGTGTACATCTAAATTTACCTGCATATCATATGGAAAACGCACACAAAAAAGTTCCTGCTGTAATTTTGCTGATACTCGTCAGCCTATTTTGGGCCAGTCAGCCTCCTCCCCAAACGAACGCCTCACATGACGAAAGCGTGTTATTGTTAGCGCGTGCTACTGATACCAGCCCCCATGCCCTCTATAAAATCACCCTCAACGAAGAAGGCCATCTCACTAAAACAACCCTTCTGGCCGCTTCGGAGGGATACACCCTAGTGAACCGCACCCCGGAAGCCCTCGATTTTGCACGGGCCGCCGATGAACCGCCTCTCCGCATTATGATCGAAACAGGTGAGCGATTGATCCTAGAAGATGAACCCACTCCATCCACTGACGACCCCATCCAACACTGGACTAGACAAATCTTGGCCCAAGTCACTCCACTGTCCGGCCCACGCGATTTTTACCCATTTTCTAGTGGTGTCATCTTCAGTATGACCGGGCCAGCCGATAATTTTCTAAATCTGTATTGGTTGGATTCTTTAGGCACGATTCAGCAGTTAACCTCGGTTGAAAAAATGGGAGATAGCCCCCAACCATTGCTCTCTGCCAGCGCCGAATTTCTCAATTGGCGACCTCAATTTCTCTCCTTTCTCTATCGTGCCCGCCAGCGCGACACACAAGGGCAGGATCATAACGAACTGCATCTATATTCGTTGAACGATTTTTCCGATATGCCTGCCCCCTATTTTGGCAAAACCCCGGTGTGGTCAGCCGATGGTGATTGGTTAGCGGGTGTACGAGTGAATGAGGCTACTCCCCCACTCTACATTTTGTGGCGCGTGGAATGGGCGACAGGTGAAACAGTTGAAGTTGGGCCGGGTTGCAATCCAGACTGGTCAGTGTCAGGCGATTGGCTGGCCTACGATGGGCATGATAACAGTCAATGGCAGGGCTATACCGATTGTTATGCCAATGGTCGGGTCTATGCTCAGAATACGGAATCAAGCGAAGTGATTGAGTTATCAGCGGGAATTGGGGGATATGTCTTGTTAATGGGGTGGATGGGCGGTTGAGAGGCCGCCCAAATCAATGCTATTCGGTATCGGCTACCGCTTGCATCAACGCGACAAACTCCTGCCATTCCTCTTTAAAAAAGTGCAGGGTCATATTAAACAATTCGATATGGTGAATTTCTTCTCCATCCGGTTCGCTGGTGCGATAGACCATGTAGTTCTCGGTTTCAACGAGCGTCTCGGTCAAAATTTCGTGATCGTCCATTTGGGGTTGCTCCTTTGTTGAGCCGCTATTATCCGTTATTTGCCGCATAGGTTTCAAGGGCATTCAGCACATCAATCAACGCCAACAAACTCGCCCCACTGTGGGCCTGCTCATCCAAACCCTCCACTCGAAAGCGGCGCTCAATCAGATTTTTCTCAAAATCCGGCTGTTGGGTTACGGCTATCACCTGTGCTTTCATTTCACGGATGCGTGCCATATCCCATTTCGTCGCCATTTTTGTCCAATAGATGCGAAATCCAAAATCCATGCGTGCCTCGGTCATGGGTGTACCGGGCGGAATGGCTTTTGGTTCAGGGTCATTAGGTAAGCGCCCCATATACCTGTCCTTATTCTTCCTCTACAATTTCCCCTTCAGAAACATCCTCACCCCCACCATTTGGACTTACCAACGCCGCTGGCATGGATGGAATCAAGACCGGATTGCGCGAAATCACGGTGGTAACACGCCGCCGGGTTGGGCGATGGAACATATCTATATCCAATAGCTTGCTCCACAAATAGGTACCAATCAAACGCAGGGTCGCCGTCACAGGCGCGGCTAAAATCACACCCAGCACCCCGGCAATTTTGGCCCCAAACACTACCGCCACCAGCACCACAAAGGGGTGTAGATTGAGCGTACTCCCCATCACACGTGGCACGAGCAAAACCGCCTCTAATTGTTGAATCAAAAAATAGGTTGCCATAACCACAAACGCATAAGGTGGGCCACCCAAACCGGGGAAGGTCGTACTTTCCGCCACTAATGCAATCAGCACTGCCGGAATTGCCGAGAGGGTTGGCCCAATGTTCGGGATAAATTCCAGTAGCCCCGCGATAAACGCCAACACCAACGGCTGTGGCATCCCCAATAGTGTCATGGCAATATAGGTCGCCAGTCCCACACTCAGGCTCAAAATGAACTGACCGCGATAATAGGCGTTCCAAATTGAACCTAATTCGCGCAGCAAAAACCGCATATCATCCTGATAGTCCTGTGGCACAAGTTCCGTCACAGATTGGACAAAATGCGAACCGTCCTTCATCAAATAAAACATCATGACAAAGATAAACAGCAGATTGTAAAAAAGGGTAAACACCCCGCCAATCAATCCTGCGGCGGGGTCAATGAGTCCGGTTGCCGTATCCCGCAGCGTGGTCGAAAGACCATCGTTCGCATCTACATTTTGCCCATCAGCATTAAATAGACCCTCTAATAAATCGGCGGGGACAATTTTGTTGTTGCCAATGCGGATTGGCTCACTTAATTGATCTTGAAGATCTTGGCTCGTGTCTTGAATTAGCGAGGGGGCTTCGGTGGCAAACTCCTCCACCTGCTCCGACAAACGTGGTACGATGACAATCCCAACAAGTACAATCGTAGCGATCACCAATGCAAAGGTCAAAAAAACCGAGAGAGTACGCCGTACTTGCTGAAGGGGTACAAACCACAGTGCCGTCTCTAATTCATTGACCAACGGAATCAGCAAATACGACAGTAGCACCGCAATCAACACAGGCGTCCATGCTGAACCCAAACGCACACTGATATAAAACATCAATCCCAACGCGATGAGTGTTACAATGCGTTTAGTACGCGGTGACCATGGTGGGCTGGTTAACACAGGCAAATCACTCGGCATTCTGGTTTCGAGGTTCCAACTAAAATTCGCCTAACCGATTCGATTGTACACCAGATTTGACCACCCCTCACGCAATCCAGCCTTAAGATTTAAATATCAGGCTATAAGCATATTAAGGGTAACTCTCGTCTAAATTCAACCTTTTGTCTCATCAACCCGCCTATAATCATCGCAGTGCCATGAGAAAAGGAGAGCATTTTTATGGCCCAAAATCCAGATTCAGTTATCCAGACCCAAAACCTAACCAAGAAATACGGCGGGGTGGTTGCCCTCCAAGATTTAAATCTGGACGTCCAGCGTGGGGAGGTTTTTGGCTATCTGGGGCCAAATGGTGCAGGCAAAACCACGACCATTCGCACCCTGCTCGATCTCATCCGCCCCACCAGCGGCACTGCCACCATTCTCGGTCTCGATTCACGGCGGGATAGTGTCAAAATCCATGCTCAAGTCGGCTTCCTCCCCTCAGAAATGACGCTCTATCACAACATGACAGGCCGCCAATATGTCCGATTCATCGAACGGGCACGCGGCGTGGCGTGTATGCGAGAAGCCGAACAGCTTGCCGAACGCCTCGATTATGACCTAAACCGCTCATTAGAGGGCTTAAGCACAGGCAATCGTCGCAAAATGGGCCTGATTACCGCGCTCATGCACCGTCCACCCCTGCTGATTTTGGACGAACCGACCTCTGGCCTTGATCCCTTAATGCAGCAAACCTTCAATGAGTATATACGCCAGATTCAAGCCGAGGGTCGCACCGTCTTTCTATCTTCACACAATCTGCCCGAAGTAGAGGCGCTTTGTGACCGCGTGGGTATCTTGCGGGAGGGCAAGCTCGTCGCCGTCGAGACTATTCAAGCATTGGCAAGTCTGCGTTTCCGTTGGTTCGTTTTGGAGTTCGAGCAGCCCATCGAAATTGAGCAGTTCCGCGCCCTATCCAACGTGACCGCTTTAGAAACCAATCCCGAAAACACGCGGCTGCGGATTCAGGTCAGCGGTGCAATTGACCCGGTTATCAAACTGGCGGCGCACTATCCCCTGCGTGATCTGTCCGTTGAGCACCCTTCCCTAGAGGAAACGTTCCTAGAATTCTACGGCAGCAATCACAAACATGATCCCCAGACACAGAAAGAGGTGCGGGCATGACCATTTTTCGTAAATCCGTCCGCGATTCGTGGAAAGGCATGTTTGGTTGGGGCATCGGTTTGGGTCTCTATGCCCTGCTGGTCATCGGCCTCTATCCCTCCGTCGCAGCCCAAAAAGCCGATTATGAAAAACTGATGGAAAGCTACCCCGACTCCATGTTGGATATGTTCGGTACGGATGATTTGTTCTCACCCATTGGCTATCTTCAATCCCAATTGATGCTGTATATCCCCCTCCTGTTAGGCATCTACGCCATCTTGCAGGGGCTTAATGCCGTTACAGGTGAGGAGCGTAAACAGACAATGGACACCCTCGCCGCCCTACCCATCCCTCGCTGGCAAATCCTGACCGAGAAATTTTTGGCGACATTGGTCATCATGATCGGCATCCTAACCCAGTTTTTCCTGTCGCTGGTACTGGGGCGAGCGCTCTGGCCCGAACTGGACATTAGCGTTGATAAATTAGCGATGGCGACCTATGCCAGCCTGCTGCCGATTATGGTGGTCGCGGGGGTAGCCTATTTGCTCTCAGCAACTTTGCCCATGCACCGTCGTTGGGGCGGGATTATCTCGGCGTTATTTCTCATCGGCACGTATCTAATCTACGCGCTGGGTAATGCCAGCCAGACGATTGAGAAATTTCAACCCTTTACCCCCTTTGAATATTACGATGCGGTGAAAATCCTCAAAAGCGGCCTACCAATAGGCGACTTGCTGGTGCTGATTATCGCCACCCTCGTATTATGGGTAGCCTCGTTGTACACCTTTGAGCAGCGTGACTTGGGGACATAGAAAATTTCACAGGGGCGACTTATCTCTAAGTCCCCCCTGCTGTTTTTCAAAAGAGGGGAAGAACAGCAAATTCCATTTTGATTGACCTACCTAGATTCAGCACGGTGGCTTTAGCCCCGTGTAATAAAACCGCTTTACGGCAAGCTGCAATTCGATGAACCACACGCCTCAAGCAGCGATTGAACCGAACTGGAAGCCGTCAATGGGCTGTAGAGATTAATCGCCTGCTGATACCAGCCAATTTTGTCGGCGGCGTCCGTTGAAAAATCACCCAACCGGGCTGCTGCTAAGGCCTGACTTGCCGTGTCACCCAATAGACCGGCTAATTCAAACGCACAGTTCAGGAGTTGTTCACTCGCTTCCTCGCCCTCAATCATATGATACCATTCACCCAGCCGGATATAGGTCGTTGGGGATTCAAACATGCTAATCACCCCATCCGAAGTATCCGCCTCCACAAAGGGACGTTCCACACATTGGCGGGTACTAGTCGCCAGAATGGTATTGATGGCGTCATAGTAGAGGCCAAATTGGGCATACAGATTGGCGGTGGCATACGCCAGCGATTCTTCATCCAAGCCCATCGAACCGAGCGCCGCTAGTCCACTATTGAGAATCGCCTCATCTTCAGGGCTAATACTGACTGTCGAAACCCCATCTGAGCCGGACGGGACAGTAGATAAGGGGGTTGCGGCTGGGTCAGGCTGTGGCACATCATTCCACATGACCTCATTTGAATAGATAAACGCTGTTGGATTGGGGTTGGAATTGCACTCCACAATCCCGTCCGCATACTGCTCCACA
Organism: Chloroflexota bacterium; assembly: GCA_013112715.1. Classification (GTDB taxonomy): domain Bacteria; phylum Chloroflexota; class Anaerolineae; order Aggregatilineales; family J027; genus CFX10. The sequence goes on along the minus strand of JABFGB010000008.1, from coordinate 145,467 downwards.
ATTGTCAAATCGGCGCATAAAATCACCGCTTGGCTGTTTCCCGTCACCTGCAAATAGTCACGCGCACGAACAGGCGTCCCCGGAAAAGCGGGTGAGAACGTATTATAATCATCCCACCCTTCGCGGTTCACCCCTACCGTACCGCTGGTTGCCAGCAGCAGATGTGTGATCTCCTCGTCATCGGATTGCGCTGTTACACCGCCTGCTAGTGGAATAAGCGTCACGGCCAGCACAATGCCTATCAATGCTTTAAACCGAATCTTTTTGTACATGGTGGTTACTGCCCTCTACCCTCTTCATTCCTGTGCTACGACAGGGCCTATCTGCTATCATACGTCAGGCCATCCAATCTTGCCTGTCGTTTAATCCACGATTCAAAACGCTCAATCAACGCTTAACATCCGCGCTTGCCAACCTTTATGACCCTTAGCCTCCACCCCCAAATGGTGAAGAGGTGTTGTTCTTTAAGTCCAAGCAGGTGGGTGTTCGACCCAATGCCGCATCCCGTGCCAAGCGCACTTCCGCCTCATCTTGCCGGGTATCTTGACGGCTGCTGGTGGTACGACCCAACCGCACCTCATTCCATGCCGAAAGGGCCGCCTGCGAATCTGCAGTCCCGGAGCATATGGCATCAAAAGTTCGCGCTTCAAAATACCACAAATCAATCTCGGTGGTCGCCACATACGCCGACAGCCGTTCATCGGGGGCGCATGGCAATTCCACTGGCCCGTTCACATTGGGTAAATCGAAAGTTCCTAAACTGGCTTGGGCACTGCTCAAATTCGCTTTGGCCTGCTGATACGTCCCAGCTTCCAAATAGGCCCGCCCCAGCGACAAGTGCAGCAGATATTCCATTTGTTCGGCAACCACTGGGTCTTCAATATAGGGTCGCAAAATATCATTTTCTACGCCGTCGGGGTTCGCCCGCGCACTCGCCAGCAAATTTAACCCGTCCGTTAGGAGTTGTAGAGATTGCGCATATTCGCCGTTATCACTGTTCAATTCGGCTAGATAATACCGCGCCAAGAGCAAGCGCGAATCGGCCTCTAGTACCCGTTCAAACACACTTTGCGCCCGGTCGGGTGATCCCAATGTCAAATACAAGCACCCCACTTCCAATAAATTCGAGGCATGGGGGTCGGGGTCAAGCCGGGTCGCCGATTCCAAATAAAGTTCGGCTTCAGCAGCATTGCCTGAATCTATTGCCCGTTGTCCGAACCAATTATAGACATCGGCGGCGGCAGGTGGCGCGACCAAGTAAAACATCATCACCACCACAAAAAATAAGGTAGCAAGCGCAAAAGTGGCCTCGCCTTGCCATGACCGCCCCGAAGAACGATCAAAGAAAAAGGCGTTTAATACTTCGCGCCCTGCCAAAATGGAGGCAAGACCTAAGACCAGTTGGGCAATTGCCGATGCCCCCGACAGCGCATCTGGCCCATCAATTGAGAGGCGCTGCGTCAACAAGGTAATCAAAACAATCGCGGCCAAGGCAGGCACGGTTGCCAGTACAAACCACAGCGCATTAAGACGACGGGCGCGGCGTGAACGGCGATTGTCCAAAAACCACCACCATGCTTCAGCTTTAGGCGGGGTTGGTTGCGCTTTTCGCAATTTCGCCGGGTCCAAATCGTAATGTTCAACGACCTCACGCCGTAAATCTTCTAACAAATCATCATGTTCAATTAAGTAAGTGAGCGCATCCCGCTTGATGTTATAGGGAACGGGTTCCGGCTGTTCCAGAACATATTGCACATAATCCCGCGCCCATAATGTCTCCAAAAGTAAGTGCTGCATCCGGGCGGTTTCTTCTTCGGCGCGACGAATCGCCAAATTGCGCGAGCGATTTTTTTTGTTGCCTAGCGCCTCTCGAATATCGTTATTGACATCGCGGGCCATCTCACCCAATTCGCGCAGCAGGCTTCGCAGTAGGCCGACCATCCATAGCACCAAATCAAGAGGTGCCCGAATGATCGTTGTACCAACATTTTGACGCTTCAGTTCAGTCGTCAAACGACGTTTATCTTGTCGAAAACCGGGCATCGCCTTTCGCAGATTGTCCAACGCGATTTGATACGCACGACGCGCCGATTCAAGGTCTACCCCCGCCTCAATGGCTTCTGGGCTGCCCTCAAATTCGCCATCTACAGGTGTTTCTGGTGGTGGATTTTCGCCGAGCATTGATAGTGTCCTTTTGCTTGTCTCACCACAATATACAATTTTGATTATAGGTCATTTACCAGTCCTACAAAAGCGCCCAAACTTTCGGGGGTCTAACGATTTCCCTTCACTATCAGTCGCTGTCAGGTAGCGTCAGGAAAACGTGGGTAAAGCGTTTCGCGTTCGGCATAGCATCGGAATGCACAAGCCTGTAGGATTTGCCCTTGCGTATGGTGAATTGGGCCTGATAAACTTCATTGCTCAAAATACCCAACTCATAAAAGTCCAAGATCAGCAATCAAGCCCTCCTAAATGGCTTAAAACGACCTGTCTATATATCGGTATAGGTCGAGAAGGAAAGGATAATTTAACTGTGAAATCCCGTTCTGTGATGCTTATTGTGACCACTGTGGCAATCGCAATGCTTGTTTTCGCCCCAATGGTCGCAAATGCCGACACATCCACACCAGAGCGTGCGTCCAATGCTCAGGGTGGCCCCACCGCTACTCCGAATGACCCAACGTGGCTTGGTTTCGCCGCCGCTCGTGATGCGCTCTCCAAGAAAATTAATCAGCGTATAACGTTGGTGAAAAATTATACGTGGGCACAAGTTTCTTTCCCCAATGGGATGCTGCCCGGTTGCACAACGATTCCAGAAGGCGTGAATCCTCCTCCAGAGGCCTATTTCGGCTGGCGCTATGTCATTACCCTGCTGAACAACAACCAATATGAAGTCCGCGTTAGCTTCGACCTCAAGACCGTTCTGATCTGCGATAAGGTCACGGTGGGCACCACAACTGATACAGGCTCAACTGGCCCCGTTGGGCAAGCGGTACCCGGCGCGTTGGAAGTCGGTGGTCAGATTCAAGGCTCATTGAGTGATGCCGCTTCTAATGCCGCCAAGACTGCCAAGATGAATTGGATCAAGCGTCAAGTACGTGTCGGTGAAGACGCAGCTGGCCTGATTGCCGACATCAAAGCGAAAGGCTTCAAAGTCTTCCTGTCTGTCATCGGTGATAAAGCACAGGTCATGAACGCTACCTATCAAGACACCTATGCCAGCTATGTGGCGGGTCTTGCGAAGGCCGGTGCCGACGCCATTCAGGTGTGGAACGAACAAAATATTGACCGCGAATGGCCCAATGGTCAAATCAGCGGCGCGAACTATGTTGCCCTTCTCAAGAAAGCCTATCCAGCGATCAAGGCCGCCAACCCCAATACCATCGTGGTTACGGGTGCCCCTGCTCCAACCGGCGCGGGTGGTGGTGGCACTGGCTGTATCCCCGCCCTCTGCAATGACGACGCCTACTATGCCCAAATGGCTGCTGCGGGAGCCGCTCAATATACGGACTGCATCGGCGTTCACTATAACGAAGGCGTGGTTAGCCCCAAGCAAACTTCTGGCGACCCGCGTGATAATTACCCGACCCGTTACTTCCAAACGATGTTGAGCCGCGCCCTGCGTAACTTCCCCGGAATGCGTGCCTGCTTCAGCGAACTGGGTTATCTCTCCCCCGACGGCTACGGCCCCCTGCCCGGACTGTTTGCGTGGGGTCAAAATACCAGCGTTCAGGAACAGGCCCAGTGGCTGGCAGAAGCCGTCGTGCTGGCTTCTCAACTCGGCAGTGTCCGTATCATCATCGTCTTCAATCTCGACTTCAAGACCTACGGTGATGATCCACAAGCGGGTTATGCCATTATCCGTGCCGACGGTTCATGCCCTGCCTGTACCTCAATCGGCGCGACTCGCTAACACTACTCATCTGATTTTCAGAGGGGTGCAGTTTAACCACTGTGCCCCTTTTTGATTTGTCCAAAAGTTTCTTGGCTATATTCAGCAGAAATGATAGAATATACGCACAGGCGTTCTAAACATCGCGTGGGAAAAATAGATGACAGCTATTGGATATATACCTCATGAACGGCTCCGTATGGCACGGGCCTATCTGGATTCCAACTACGCCAGCGCCATCACAATTCAATATGTAAGCCGGGAAGCGGCACTTTCCCCCTATCATTTCATTCGGTTGTTTTGTCGAGTCTATAAACAAACACCCTATCAATATCTCATTCAGCGGCGCATTGATCGTGCCAAAGAACTGCTCCGATCAACCGATCTTTCCATCACGGAAATTTGCCTAGAAGTAGGATTCGAAAGCCTCGGATCGTTCAGCACCCTCTTTCGCAAAACCACCGGATTATCGCCAAGTGAGTATCGCAAAAACGCCACAAAACAACCTCAGCCGCCCCACATTCCCTTATGTGTGTGCTTGATGCATGGCATCAACCCTGACCCCTAAAAACGCGCAATTTTCGAGAAGCACAATCAGCCCAAACATTTTACACTTTGAGCATCATTCACAATTCAGGAGATGCGTATGTTGAAAAGCCTTGTCGCCACCCATATCTACGTCAAAGACCAGAATGAAGCCCTGCGCTTTTTTACTGAAAAACTCGGCTTCGAAATCCGCGCCGATGTAACCAATGGCGATTTCCGCTGGTTGAGTGTCGGTCTAAAAGATCAACCCGATTTGCAATTTGGCCTGTTAGCCCTCAAACCGGGCGGCCCACTCAACGAGGAAGATGTTACGGCGCTGACCAAACTGGTTGAAGGAGGGAAGCTAGGGGCTGGTGTGTGGAAAACGGATGACTGCCGCGCAACCTACGAGCATCTGAAAGCCAAAGGCGTGGAATTTATCATACCGCCCACTGATCGCCCTTATGGGATGACAGAAGCCGTGTTTAAGGATAACAGCGGCAACGTATTTGTCCTCCAATCCGATAGGTAATTCTGCCTGCAACGATAAGATGAATCTGCTGTGATGGGTGCATTTAAGCAAAGGGAGATGAAGATGAGTTGGCATGAATTTGCGCTGGCAGCACCTGCATTAGCTGAATTTGGGGAAAAGCGCCTAGGCAGTGGAGTCGCATATTTGGCAACCGTTCGTGCCGATGGCTCCCCGCGAGTCCATCCCGTAACCCCGATCATAGGCGAGGGCCGCTTAATGCTCTATATGGAGCCAACTTCCCCAAAGGGCAAGGATTTGCAACGCGATAGCCGCTATCAACTGCACTGTGCAGTGGAAAATCAAGAGGGTGGCGGCGGGGAATTTTATGTTACGGGGCGGGCGCGACTCATCGGCAAAGACGAAACCGACATCTGGGCATCGGTCGGTCGCGTCGGCTATCAACCGAAACCGCACTACATCTTGTTCGAGTTAAGTGTAGAAAGCGCCTTTTCAACCGTTTATGAAAGTGCAGGGCCTGTTCGCCACCGCTGGAACAAAGAATAAGTGCCCCCCCTTTGGGTGACGAGGCACTTAGCGTTTTTTCATGTTGATGACCCGCTTTTTAGGCTAAATTCAGCAGGATGGCTTTAGCCCCGTGTGTATTTTCAGACGTCGCTACGTCGCACCGGGATAATACATATCTGGATACACTGTCGGTGTCGGAATGGTCGGGTCAGGTGTATTGGTTGGCGTAGCAGTCGGCACAATCGGCGGTGGGCCATAATCGTGGTGTGAAATAATCGTCCAATCTTCAGGCGGCCAATAGCGCACCCATGCCCGGCCCACAATCTGGCTGCGCTTAATCGCCCCAAAATCATGGCTGTCTTGGCTGGAATTACGATTATCCCCTAGCACGAAAAATTCATCCTCGCCCAAAAACCATTCCCGATCTCGACAGGTCGCCGAACGGCACAGGGCTTGGACATATGGCTCATCAATCGGTTCCCCGTTGATATACACCAACCCGTTTTTCATCTGGACATGCTCGCCGGGCAGACCAATAATCCGCTTGATGAAGTCGCGTTTATTTTCGACATCATAATGGAACACTATCACATCCCCGCGTTCCGGTTCGCCGATGATATAAGCCAAGCGCGATACAATCACAAACTCATCGGAGTGGAAATTGGGTTCCATGCTGCGCCCTTCCACCACAAACCGCGCCGTGCTTAGATTAACCAGCGCATAAATCGCAACCACCAGCAGCAGCGTCTCGGTGATTTCGCGCATCACCCCTTGCCGCCGCGTTATTTTAGGCCGGGGTAACGATGGCGCATCTATCTCTTGGGGGGCAGAATCATCCTCCCCCACCGTCCATTGTGAACTCACACATCACTCCTCAGTTAAAAATCACTATCGCTGGGTGCTTCAATCTCGCCCGACTCGTCCTCGTTGGGGGCCACATAGCCATTGCTGCTGTGGTTTTGTTCTGTTGAAGCAGGGCTAGGCGCACCGCTGTTCACGAGTGCGATACTGACCACCGTATCATCCGGGTCAATGTGAATGATTTTAACGCCTTGAGCCGTGCGTCCGTAAGTGCTAATTTCATTGACAGGTGTCCGCAGGGCAATACCATTGCGGGTAATCACGGTCAGGTCATACGAATTTTCATCTTCCACGACCCCCGCCCCCACGATACGCCCTGTCTTACTGAGGTCATTGGAAATCGCACGCACCCCTTGACCATAGCGACCCTGCTGGCGGAATTCATCCACCTGAGTCCGCTTCCCATAGCCGCGTTCAGTCACAATTAACAGGTCGGCATCAGCTTGTTCAGGCGTGATGACATCCAGCGCCGCGATTTGGTCATCATCCGTCAATCGCATCGCATTCACACCTGCTGCTGTGCGACCCATCGTGCGGACATCGGTTTCATGGAAGCGAATGCCCTGCCCAAGCCGCGACACGAGGATAATATCATCATCGCCGCTGGTCATACGCACCCAACCAAGGGTATCGCCATCATCCAACGTCATCGCCATCAAACCGGACGGGCGCACATTGGCAAATTCATCCATCGTCACCCGTTTGATACGGCCCTGCTCCGTACACATGATGAAATAGCCGCCTACATCCTCAAATGTCGGGACAGCCACCGTCGCCGTCACCCGTTCTAGTGGATTCAATGGCAAAATGCTTTCGACCAATGTACCTCTACCTGCCCGATCATATTCCGGCAGATTAAACGTCCGTAGGCTGTAGACCCGCCCCTGTGAGGTGAAAAACAACAGGTGGTCAAGCGACCCCGCGCTTAACAAATGCTCCACCACGTCCTCATCGCGTGTGCCCATGCCCGTGCTGCCTTTACCACCGCGTTTTTGCTGACGATAAATACTGGCCGGGGTGCGTTTGACATAACCGCGCTGTGTTAGGCTAATCAATACCTCTTCATCCCGCACCAAATCGCTTTCATCAAACGCTAGGGATAGCGATGGATCATAGCTAGTGCGTCGGGCATCCCCATATTTCGCCGCGAGTTCATTTAGATCGTCGCGGATAAGCGCCAATACTTTGCGCGGGTGGGTCAGTAAATCGTCCAGATAAGCGATACGCTCCAACACTTCCTGATATTCGGCCTCAATCTTCATCCGCTCCAATGAAGCCAAGCGGCGCAGTTGTAAATCCAAAATGGCTTGTGCCTGAAGTTCACTCAGGTCAAACAAAATCATCAATTCTTCGCGGGCGGCCTCGGCTGAATCGGCCTGACGAATGGTGTTGATGATGTCATCAATACTCGCCAGCGCCTTGAGCAAGCCTTCCAAAATATGCCCACGTGCCTGTGCTTTTGCCAATTCATAGCGACTGCGGCGTTCAATCACTTCCTGCCGATGCCCAATCCAGATCATCAACAACCGCTTCAAACTCAACAAACGCGGTTCTTGATTGACCAGCGCCAACAACTGCACCCCAAACGTCGTCTGCAATTGGGTGTATTTGTAGAGTTGATTGAGAACCGTGAACGGCTGTGCCCCGCGTCGCAGTTCAACCACAATCCGCATCCCTTTACGATCCGACTCATCGCGCAGGGTAGCGACTGCTTCCAAGCGCCCCTCATTGGCAAGGGCGGCGATACGTTCCAATGTGGCAGATTTATTGACCTGATAGGGGATTTCCGTAATCACAATGCGGTGGCGTTCGTTGCCAAATTCTTCAATTTCGGCCCGTGCCCGAACAATAATGCGGCCTTTTCCGGTGGCATACGCTTCTTTGAGTTCATCGCCCCCCATAATCGCCCCGGTGGGGAAATCTGGCCCTTTGACAAAGTACATCAAGTCATCCACCGTGACATCTATCACGGCTTCTTCAAGGGCCTCACCCTCGAAATTAATCATGAGATTCAGCAGATAATCAATCGCCCCGCCGATTTCACGCAGATTATGCGGAGGAATGTTGGTCGCCATCCCCACCGCGATCCCGCTGCTGCCATTCAACAGCAAATTCGGCAGGCGGGCTGGCAAAACAATCGGTTCATCAATCGAGCCATCGAAATTCGGCGTATAATCCACCGTCTCGGCTTCAATATCCGCCAGCAGTTCTTCAGCCATACGCGACATCCGGGCTTCCGTATAACGCATCGCGGCGGGCGGGTCACCATCTACTGACCCAAAATTGCCCTGACCATCCACCAACAGGTAGCGCAGCGAAAAATCTTGCGCCATACGTGCCATCGCATCATAGACCGAACTATCGCCGTGTGGGTGGAATTTACCAAGTACCTCCCCTACAATACGGGCGCTTTTACGATACGGAGTGCCGGGACGGACGCCCATTTCGTGCATCGCAAATAAGATTCGACGATGAACGGGCTTAAGGCCATCACGGGCATCTGGCAGGGCGCGGGCGACGATTACACTCATCGCGTAATCCAGATAGGCCCCACGCATTTCCTCGTCAATCTTGACAGGCTTGGCAGGCCGCAGCATGTTAACATCCATTGTGAAAGTTCCTCATCCGAGGCTGGTTGGGAAAAAGCCCCTCAATACGACAAAATGCCCGCCAGAAGCGGGTAAACGCATAGTTTAAATTATATCAGATTTAGGATATTTTTTCCAGTTCTGATGTTACAAAAATATCCTATCAATAATTTTTATTGAGGGCAGAATACAAAAAGAAAATGCACTATAATCTAAATCAAGTTGACTTTTTGTTCTATCAACATAATTGGTGTATAGTGTAAGTTATCACAGAATATACGTTCTGAATAAAATTGGAAATTCTCATGAGCGAAGAACTCATTCAGGCTACTCCTCAAAAAATTGGCAAATATACCTACTACCGGCTTGGGAGTACAACTCTTGATCAACTCAAGAATAACGGTATTGTTCCCAAACAAAATTACGGTAAATTGCGTACAAAAAAGCCTGACGGTTTAGTAACCTACCATGACACGGTCAGAGCAGTCGTAGAATATAAACAACCCAAGCATTTAAGTTCAGAAAAGGATTTGCAAAAGGCCATCGCTCAAGAAATTGATGTTGCCCGAATGTTATGCAGAATCCTCATAATCACAGATGGAACAAAATCATTTTGGGTAAATGCCCTTAATGGCGAACTCATTAAAGATGAAAAAGGAAATGAAGTCAAAACTGTATTTAACTTAACGGTAGTCAAAAATATTGGCACTATCGAATATTTGTTAGATGAAATTGATGCCTCTATAACTGCTTCGAACTCTATAATTAGGAGTGCAAAACTGATTGACCCCACCCCCCTAGCGACTCGTCTTTGGCAGACCATATGGGTAGCCACCGGAAAATCACCAGTAAAATGCCTTTACAATGTGGTTGAACTTTTTATCTTCAAGTTTTTAAGCGACCTACAAATTTTAGCTGAGGATATTGCCTTCAATAGAATTTATCAAAAAGCCTTAAGTAACCCTGAAGAGGCTCTTGAATATTATGCGGGAAACACGCGAAGGAGAATTTACAAGTTATTTCCACGCGGCGAAGATGGCACAACTATTATTAATGGGACGATATTTGTCAATGAAAAGGGCGAACCGAATCTTTCGCAGTCAATTTTATTTTTGCGCTCATTGGAACACTTACAAAAATATAGCGAGGAATTTGGTAGCCTTACCAAGATCGACAAGCAGTTCAAAACAAAATTGTATGAAAGTTTCTTAAAGCAGGAGGTAGAAGCTCTAGGACAATACTTTACTCCTAGAAAAGTTATTCAATCAATCATTAGAATGTCTGGGGTTGATGAGCCAAATTTCCAATATAGCGGAAAAAGGCTTTGTGATCCTTTCTGTGGGGTAGGAGGCTTTCCACTTGAAATATTGAACATGAATGAAGGAATGCGGGCCGCTTATGCGCCTGATGAAAATGGAAAGATCAATCCCGGTTTTGTTATACATGGCTTTGATAAAGGTTTTGAACGCGATGATGAACGGACTATCATCCTTGCTAAAGCAAATATGCTCATCTACTTAGCCGAGCTACTTTTTGCTAATCCAAGAATCTCGACAGAATTTTCCCGTATCTTTAACAACACATTTACTCTATTCAAAGATAATCTGGGAACATTTGGTCATATCATTAAAGATGAGACTGAAAAATATGATTACATTTTTAGCAATCCGCCCTATGTAACCAGCGGGTCTAGTATTATCAAAGAGGAAATTCAAAAAACTCCACGTACAGCAAAAGAATATCCCGTTAATGCTTTGGGACTTGAGGGACTTTCCCTCGAATGGATAATAAAATCCCTCAAAAAGGGTGGTAGAGCATTTTTAATTGTCCCAGATGGTATTCTAGGCAGAGTTGGCGGGAAAAAACTTAGAGATTATATCTTGCATGAATGCTATTTGGATGCCATCATTTCACTGCCCGTAAGAACATTTTTTGCTAATGCCGAACATACCTATATTCTCGTTATCACCAAAAAACACGATCCAAGTAATATACAGACTGAGCCGGTTTTCACTTATCTAGTTTCGAACATTGGAGAGCGACTGACGAGTGTAAAACGTGAAGAAATTGATGAGGACGATTTACCAGAAATGGAAAGGTCCTTTAGGATTTTTTCTGGAGCAAGAAGTCACTCCAAAGAAATTCTCGAAAAAGAATACGGACGCTGCAAAATCCAAGACATAAGTTTATTCCAGAGGTCATCTCACTGGGTCATAAATCGCTGGTGGAATAGAGCCGAGCGTACCGCTCTAGGTGTTGAAGAATCTCTTGATTCAGCGGAACGTCACGAAATTGATACTCTCTTAGAGGAGATGAAAACAGCTTTAGAAGATTATGAAAACCTTGCCTCACAAAGCAGTTTTGAATCCATTCGTACTGTGGATATAGCATTAGGCGACACCTCACTGTTTAAGCTATTCATCGGCAATCGTGTTACAAAGCAGGATTTACCAAATTTATCAGGAGATATTCCTGTTTACAGCGCAAATGTATTTAAACCTTTTGGTTACATACATAGCAGCAACATTAGCGATTTTAGTTATCCATCTATTCTTTGGGGCATAGATGGCAACTTTGAACTAAATTTAATTCCCGCCGAAGAAATTTTCGCCACTACTGACCATTGCGGAACAATCCAAATTCTCAATTCCTCCATAGTCCCTGAATATCTTCTGTATGCTCTAAACCGTCAACGTCTGGAAGAAAGTTTTAACAGGTCTTTCAGAGCGTCATTAGCAAATATGCGTCAATTTGTTGTCAAAATCCCCGTGAAAGAAGATGGAACTTTCGATATCGAGACTCAAAAAGCAATCGCCTCGCATTTTATTGGGACCCTCCAGAAAAAAGAGAATTTAAGCAAAATCAAAAGTCAACTTGACGATCTCTTTGAACGTTATTTATCATCCAATACTTTATAGAGGGTAGAAGTGCCCTACTCCCTCAACACCGAACGCCGCCTACGTGAGCAAATCTGTCATATTGGCGAATTGATGCACCGCTTCCAATATATTGACGCCACCTCCGGCAACATCTCCGCCCGCCTCGACCATGACCGCATCCTAGCAACCCCCTCCGGCCTCGCCAAAGGCTTTATGCAACCCGATGAATTGATTGTCGTGGATATGGAGGGCAAAAAAGTCGGGGGCGGTACATCTGCCAACCGTGATCTCAAGCCGACCTCCGAAATCCTGATGCACCTTGAAGCCTTCAAACAGCGGCCTGATGTCATGGGGGTCGTCCATGCTCACCCGCCTACCGCCATTGCCATGAGCATTGCCGGAATCAGCTTTCAGCAGTGTACCATCCCCGAAGCGATTGTGGTCTTGGGCCTTGTCCCCACCACACCCTATGCCACCCCGTCCAGCGCCGAAAACCGCGACGCCATCAGCCAATTAATTGTCATGCACGACGCGATTATGCTGGCCTATCATGGCTCACTGACCGTCGGGCCGGATGTCTGGACAGCCTATATGCGCCTCGAAACATTGGAACATACCGCCAAAATCCTTTACATGGTGCATCAACTCGGTGGTGGCCCTGCCCTGCCCCCCGAACAAGTGCAAAAATTATTGGATTTGCGGAAACAATTGGGTCTCTCCCGCCCCGGTGACGACGAGCGTTATTGTGAAAATTGCGGTCTGTGTCATCCAACAGGCGTGCATATTTATCAACAAGCGCCGCCCCCTGCCGAAATTGAATCTAAAATTCGAGAACGGGTCGCCGCCGCTGTACACGAAACTTTGAAGATTAACGGACAAAAGGGCTAAATTTTGAAAATGATGACACCACTTGACAAATGCACCCCGTTTCACAGACTTCACAAAGCCCTTTTTATGACCCTGTAAAACAAACAAGGGTAGGTTAGTCCTACCCCTGTCATAGGCGGCAAAAAGCTATTACTTGTTTTGCGGGGCTTTCTTAGTGGGTTCTGGCATCGGGACCACCGCATCATCCGCAGGTTTAACCACCTGATTGTATTCCCCGGCAATATATTGTTCGGTGATATTGCGGGCAACGTCATCAGGATGTTGAACGGGCGGGGATTTCATAAAATAGCTGGCAGGTGCTTCCAATGTCCCGCTCAAGCCGCGATCCAAGCCGAGTTTGGCGCAACGTACCGCATCAATGATAATACCAGCGCTGTTGGGGCTGTCCCACACTTCCAATTTCAATTCGATATTTAATGGCACATCACCAAACGACTGCCCTTCCAAGCGGATATGCGCCCACTTGCGGTCAGTCAGCCATGGCACATAATCGCTTGGCCCGATATACACATCATCTGGGGACATCTGATAAGGCAGTTGGCTGGTGACGCTGTTGGTCTTGGAGATTTTCTTGCTTTCCAGACGTTCACGATCCAGCATGTTATAAAAGTCCATATTGCCGCCGACGTTCAATTGGCTGGTACGCAGCAGGCGCACACCGCGATCATTGAACAGATTGGTCAGCACACGATGGACTATCGTCGCCCCCACTTGGCTCTTGATGTCGTCGCCAATCAATGGCAAGTTATGTTGGGCAAAACGACGCTGCCAATAGGGTTCACGCGCAATAAACACAGGGATGGCATTCACAAACGCGCACCCCGCATTCAGAATTTGCTCTACATACCACTTGGTCGCCTGTTCGCTGCCGACGGGCAAATAATTGACCACCACATCGGTCTTGGTATCTTTCAAAATCTGCACAATATCGGCGGTTGAACCGGGGGCTTTGGTGATTTTGCGTGCCAGATACGTGCCGAGACCGTCATGGGTCATCCCCCGTACAACCGGGACATTAAGATGAGGCACATCAGTGAATTTAATAGTATTGTTTTGACCCGACCAAATCGCTTCACTTAAATCTTTACCGACTTTCTCGACATCAATATCAATCGCCGCGCTAAATTCAATATCCCGCACATGATAGCCGCCCAAATTGACATGCATCAAACCCGGAATTTTTTCGTCCTCGGCGGCATTGCGATAATAATGGACGCCCTGTACCAGCGAATTCGCGCAGTTCCCCACGCCGATAATCGCTACACGGACTTTTTTCTTATTCGTCATTTCGACTCCTGATGAACAGACTAAAAAGCAAATTGCTCAATGGATGTTAAACGGAGAAAATTCAGGCCAGTGTAATTCTAGAGAGGAGTGTTATCAAGACTGAACCCCACCCTTTAGTAAAATTAGCTCAATCTCCCACCTATAAAGAACACCTGACATAAATAAACGATTTGCCCACCAAAAGTTTTCTAACTGAATAGATCGCTTACTTTTAGATTCCGAATTTCAACGGCCTAAATTTCCCATTCGGCCCTATCAAGCAGTGTATGGTTGACATCATAGGCCATCACAATAATCTTATCTTGGTGAATTTCGACTAGAAGATAATGTGCCAATGACAAGGCCTTTTGGCTCCATGCCACCTTCTCTCCAATGGCATAAATTGATTGTGATCCACCCCCAGAGGTAATGTAGTGAACACCATCCAAAAACAGTCGCTCATACAGATGGGCATGAGCCGCCATCACCAACCCAATTTGATTAGAAGCATTCGTAAATCGCCTGTACCAATCGCCTTCGACAGGCAAGCCATCCTCCCGATGTACGGAACTGGATGTCCATAGCGGGATATGAAAAAAAGGAATGGTGGTACGGAATTTTGTATCGGCAAGGCGCTCATCCAGCCATTGGTTTTGTTCGGCCCGTCCGGGGTCAGTATAAAACACCTGCGAATCCAACGAGAGAAACTGCACATCATTCACCACAAACGATGACCACTGCCGTCGTCCTTCAAATGCTTCGTCCGCGTTATAGGGGGGAAAAGCCCAATAGATAAACGACTGCCCATCCAAAAGGGTCGTTCCTTCGCGGTCATGATTGCCCACCGCGACATAATGCGGTGTTTGGCACAGCACATTACGAAACGGCCCGTAATATTTCAGTGCCCAATTCAGCCACAAATCATTGTCGTTTTCATCGCTATTATAGACCACATCCCCCAAATGGATGAAAAAATCTATATCCGCTTGGGCGATATGTTCCGCCAACCGCAACGTCACGGCATCCCCAAAGCCACTATCTCCCAAAGCCGCAAATCGGATAGGCCACTCATACGGCTGGGTACGAAATGAAATTGACCCCCATGCTTCCCCCTGCCCTACTAGTGAGGGTGACTGCCCGCCCACCAAAATCTCGGCTTGATAGATTGTTGACTTATCAAGGTTCTCAATCGTTACCAATTGGCGCAATTGCTTAGTTGCATCCACTGGAACCCGCTCAACTTCTATCCCGTCTTGGGTGATAATCACTTCCACGTCATCGGTATAGGCCGATAAGCGAAAATATAACATGGCGCTGTTTTCAGTGACATGAAGAGTAGTGGGTGGAATAAAAAACTGCTGCGTGGTTTGGCTTTGAGCAAAAATGGGATTGAATCGCCGCAAGAATGGGTAGCTTGCCGCCAATGCCACCAGCGACTTCATAAAATCGCGCCTTTTCATGAGGGGTCTAGCGTAAATGCTCATCAATCCACGCCTCTAATTTATCCATATTCGGGCGCAGAGTACCGTCTATCACAATCATATAGTCGGTGTTGATCACCAATTGCTGCAAACTGTCGCCGCGTCCATACAATACCAATGCCGGGGCCAACCGAAACGCTTCTTCAGCCGTCAAGTCAGTTTCATAATGCTTGTCAATGACTTCCCACGCCTCCGACCAGTGTAGGGGATTTGCCAATTTTTTCATCAACGCTTCTATAACCTGCTGCTGACGTGCCGCCCGTCCATAATCGTCATCTTGATGACGTGTCCGGGCATATTGCAAAGCACGCTCCCCATCCATCGTTTGTTTGCCCGGTTCAAAAACCACTTCCATCGTGCCACCATCGTGGGTGGGATATTGTCGGTCTACAATACGTTTGGGTACATCAATTTCGATACCCCCCACCGCATCTACCAATTCCACAAACCCCTCAAAGCTAATTCGCACCGTATGGTCAATGTCTACATTAAAAGTGGCTTCCAACGTGTTGACAATTTCCTCTTCGCCAGTTCCCGGCGCATAAACTTCGGCATTTCGCACCACCGTATTCGCCATTATAAGACCATAGTTGGGCGATTCGACGTACATCCCACGCGGCACAGAAAGCATACTCACCTGATTACCATCCGGGTCTATGCTTATTATGATGATACTGTCCGTTCGTGCAATCTTCTCCTCATTCGTGCCGGGTCGTGCATCCCCGCCCAATATCAAAATATTGGTTTGTTCGGGCGGGTCGGCAAAATAAAACCCAAAACTTGCCACACAGCATAAACAACTCAGCCCCAGCACCAATACGATTACTCCTGCCCCACACGATAGGCACGTTCGCAACGGGGAAGCCGTTCGGCGTGGTGGACGTAGGGCGGCTGAGAGTCGAACGGGAGTAGCTGGCGGTCTCATAGATGACATCACCTCTTGTGCTTGAATACCAGAGCTAATAATACGACAAAAAATGCCGAGTTCAATCGGCTGTCTGTAGATTATTTTGAGATTATTGTGTTACTGCTGGTCGCTGATCGGCTTACTCGCTCCAGAAGATCATAATCTTGTTCCTCGAAGTCTATCCTAAGTGAGAATACGTTGATATAAGCGGCTGGCAATGAGGTTAAGAAGCACAGTGATGCCTGCCAAAATGAGTATATCCCACCCCACCCCGAATTGACTGTGGCCGCCCTCAACCATCATGGCCCTCAGTGCATCCACTGTATAAGTCAATGGATTGATATGCGACAGCACCTTTAACCATTCCGGCATAATGCTAATCGGATAGATGGCATTACTGGCAAAAAACAGCGGCATAATGATGACCTGATTAATCCCCACCAACCGTTCACCCCGTTTAACAATACAGGCGATGATAAGAGAAAACATGGCAAACAGAGCCGAACTCAGCACAATCGTCAGCAATGCTCCCAAGAGCGCCAATGGGTTTGGATTGATATGCACGCCCACCAACACCCCCAATAGGCCAATCGCCAACGCCTGTGGAATAGCCCGTATCCCTGCCGAAAGTGCCTTGCCCGCGACTAATGCCGCACGTGGAACGGGGCTTGCCAAAAATTTATGCAGTATCCCCAAATCGCGCTCCCAGATGGTAGCGATGCCATAAAAAATGGCGGTGAACAGCATCCCCTGTGCCAAAATGCCGGGGGTCATATAATCCAAGTAGCTTAATTCGCCTGTCGGAATCACCCGCGCCCGATTCAACACTTGCCCAAATACCAATAACCAGAAAACCGGGCCAGCCGAGCGCATAATCAGTTCGATAGGGTCACGGCGGACTTTTCGCGCTTCCATTTCCGCAACCACCAGCGCCTTATAGATGAAATTCACAACGGCTTTTACCCACTGCTCTATACCAGATAATTCCAAGGCCTTTTCAACCGAGACGGCGGGCCGTGCGTCGTGTTCTTGCGATGTCACGGTAGGTGCTGCTCCCATTCTCTGCAAATTGATCCCCTGTATAATAGGCAAAAACATCATCCAAATTGACGTTTTCGCCTGCTACCGACGATTTCAGCGCGGCAGGCGTATCACAAGCTACCACCCGCCCTCGGTGCATAATCGCAATCCGATTACATAACACGTCGGCTTCTTCCATGTAATGTGTTGTGAGCAAAATCGTCATGCCGAATTGGGCCTTTAGTTCCTGAATGTGCCCCCAGACGGCCTTACGCGCTACGGGGTCTAGCCCCACTGTCGGCTCATCCAAAAATAACAATCGTGGGCGGTGCAGCATAGATTGGGCAATTTCCAGTCGTCGCACCATCCCGCCCGAATAATTCCGCACAATTTTATGGGCGGCCTCTCCTAATCCCATAAATTCAAGCGCCTCCGTCAAACGGGCTTTTAATTCACGGCGCGGCACGTCATACAACTTGGCAAAAATGAGCAAATTTTCATAACCCGTCATATTGCCATCTGCCGATAAAATCTGGGGCACATATCCGACTACCCGCCGTACTATCGCAGGTTGACGTTTAATGTCATAACCTGCAATGGTCGCCGTTCCGGTAGATGGGGATAAGAGGGTGGTCAGCATCTTAATGGTCGTGCTTTTGCCCGCGCCATTTGGCCCCAACAGGCCAAACACCTCGCCCGTTTCCACCCCGATATTTAAGTCATCCACTGCCCAAAAATCGCCAAATCTTCGGCCTAGCTGGTCTGTCTGCAAAATGGTCGTCAATGCGTGACCTCCTCATCGTTCTGGGTTGCTACCTCTATCCTACCGATGGATTCACCATCCGCCTATAGCAATATCATCCGCTTTAGGGTAATGTCATGACCGATTTTGGTCATTCAGTGGGAGAATAACCGATGGGCAACCGTGAATTTGGATTATTCATTAGTGCCTTACGTCGCCAACGCACCTTTTTTGATGAACAGGGGGTACTGCGCCAATGGACACAGGCCGAACTTGCCCGCCGCGCCAATCTCTCTACTCGCCAAGTTTCCAAAATTGAACAAGGGGATGTAATTGACTTGCGAAGGCTGCTTGATTCGTTAGCGGCTGCTTTCCAGCTAAACGAGTCCGAAATAGCCGAATTTTATACCATCGCGGGGTTTGTTTTCCCTAATACCCAAAAACCCCACACCCACAATCGTGCGGCCCTTGAATTATTCCTACGCCAATTCCCCTACCCCATGACCGCCCGCAGCATCTTGGGGGATTATGTCGCTTTTAACAGCTATAACCAAACTCTGTATGGCTACACCCCCGAAAAACTCCGTCATTTGAATGAGGGTGAACTCGGCCCAAATCTCCTGCGCGTCCTATTTGACCCTGAATTTGATTACATGACCTATATCGGCGGAGAGTCGAAATGGCGGCGGGATGTGAGGCTCTCGCTACAATTTTTCCGCGCCCGTACCTTTCGCTACATCGCCACTGCCCGCTATCGGCAGATTATCCAAGCGATGAAACACTTCGTCGCTTTTGACCGCCTGTGGGATTTATCATCGAACGACCCCCAAATTGAATTGAGCAACCCCGATGGCACACCCACCCGACCCTTTACTTCCATCCATCACCCGGAATTTGGGCTGCTCGAATTTATGCCACTGCGTGTCCCACCCCGTCATTTTGGGCCGCTGCTCGAATTAATTGTGCTGGTACCCATTGCCGTCAGAGAAGAGAACTATCAACGCCTACGGGCCAGTATCCAACAAAATAAGCTCTATTTTTTTGACGAGCGTCCGGTGGAATAGGATAAAAATCCGTCATCTGGCCTATGCCAAAAGTAGCCATCTAACGGTTTGCAAAACCCGCAGTTTGCTCTATGCTGTTCACGTAAACATCTACTGCACAGCGTAAGGAGCGACACAATGTTTCCACTTCGGGATCAACTCCCTACACGCAATTTTCCGATTGTCAATTATGTGCTGATTGTCCTGAATATCCTCATGTTTTTTGTTGAACTCACCGTTGGGCTGGAGAATGAGCAGTTCTTCCGCGAATACGCCTTGATCCCCAGCAATGTCACCAACGGCGTCGGGATTGACGATGCGTTCGATTTCCTAACGAGTATGTTTATGCACGCGGGTCTGGCCCATATCGCTGGTAACATGTTGTATCTATGGATTTTTGGCGATAACGTTGAGGATGCCCTCGGCCACATCCGTTACTTGTTCTTTTATCTGGCGGGCGGGGTCGCAGCCGCCATTACCCATATTGTGTTCGACCCCAATTCAACAATTCCAACCGTTGGTGCAAGTGGTGCGATTGCAGCGGCGCTGGGTGCGTATCTCATTCTCTACCCCCAGAGCAAAGTACAAACGATTGTTCCGGTTGGGCGGGCCGCTTCAGTAACATTGGTCCCAGCTATTTTTGTGTTGGGTCTGTGGTTTGTCCTCCAACTGTTTCAAGGGATCGCGTCCTTGGGCGTAGATGAAGAGGTTGGTGGTGTAGCGGTTTGGGCACATATCGGGGGTTTTGTGTTTGGCTTGGCCCTTGCAAAGTTGCTGGCTAAACCACGCAGTGAATATGGCGGTGCCAATTTTGACACAGGAGTACAGCGCCCCCGACTGGCCTAATCCTCAACAATTCCAGTCCGCGCCAACACCATTGGAGTATATAGGGGTCGCTCAAATGGCCTTCCCGCTATATACTCCAAGTTGTTTTTATCGGGATGGTGTTAAAGAGGAATTGGAATTGATTAGAGTTCTATTTGTATGTTACGCCAATATCTGCCGTTCAACGATGGCGGAGGGCCTTTTCCAACATATGCTGGAACAAAATGGACTAACGGATCGGATTGAGACCGATTCTGCCGGAACCCATTCCAGCGGCGGAAAAACGGCCCACCCCAACACCCTCGCCATTTTAACCGAGCACGGGATTCCCTATAACGGGATTTCGCGCCGTCTTGCCCTCGAAGATTTTTCAAAATTTGACTATATCTTGGCGATGGATAATGAAAATATGGAGACCATCGAGTTGATCCAACCGCCGGACGCCAAAGCTAAAGTCGCCCTCTTGCTGGATTACGCCCCTCATTTACCCTACCGCGAAGTTGCCGACCCTTATGTGCATGGACGCTACAACGAAACATTCGAGACGCTGCAAATTGGTTTGCAGGCATTATTAAACACCTTACGTGAAAGGCATCATTTGTGAACCCCGCCGCGCGTGAATTCCCACTGTTTACCATCAATAGCCTCAAAATCAGCGCCACTCCCTCGGCCATCATTGGATCGCTTGTTTTGTGGCCCATACTCACGATGGTCGGCCTTGTCGTTACGGATTTGTCACTTATTGCGGCTGTAGTCGCTGGTTTTCTCACCATGCTGCTGCATTGGGCCTTTGAAATCATCCATCAAATGGGTCATGCGTCTGCCGCTAGAAAAACGGGCTACCCTATGTTAGGTGTGCGGTTCTATTTAGTGCTAGGGGCATCGCTCTACCCCTCCGATGAACCCAATTTGCCTGCCCAAATACACATCCGACGGGCATTGGGTGGCGCGAAAATCAGTCTAGCAGTCTTAGCTATATCCACTTTTATCTTACTTCTCGTCTGGTCGGCGGCAGGAGACTTTGTGCGGATGTTGGCGCTATTCGCCTTTTTAGATAACCTACTGGTTTTCACCATCGGCGCAGTGGTTCCATTCCCATTTCCCAACCTAATTGAAAACGATGGAGTCACACTCATGCGCTGGCGGGGTAAATAGAGCTTTTCCCCTCCCTAATGCTTTAGGAGGGGCAGGGATAGTTTATCAGGGTTGTGCCACCGTCAAGGCCAATAGGCGGCGGAATACGGGCGAATCCAGCGGTGCCCAAATCTCCGGCAGATTCCAGCGCATGGCATCGGCTCGTTCACGCAGCATTGTAGCAAGGGCCTCTATTGCCAATACGCGCAAAGTTTCTGTTTGGGTGGGATCAGCTTTGGCTTGTTCCCAATCTTGCATCGTGCGGGCCGCTGCAAATTCCATCCGCTGCCACGCATGGAGATAATCCAATAGCGGTTCGACCACTTCCAGCACCTGTTCCAATTCTGGCCCCAACAGACTGCCACTGCATATCAGCGAATCAGCCAGACGGCGCAGCACTACCTCAAAACTGTGCATCACCTCAATCGAGAGCAAGATTTCCAAATTAGCATTCCAACCCGCCCGCGTCACACGGTCAATCACTTGACGGGCAGCACCAAGATAGGCCCAAACGCGGGTCGCAATCATACCACTGTAGGGAGGGGGGTCATCTTTTTGATACACCAATTTGGTTTGGGCGGCTGCCAGCCATTGCGAATAGGGACGGCTCCGCAGCAGGATCAGCAATTGCTGGGCCGATTCGTTGGCATGGGCTTTGTAGCCCTCACAAATCGCCGTCAACTGGGCAATCGCCTCCGGGTCGTCGTGATCGGGGTCAGTTTCATCCAACAGACTGGTACTTCGATCAAACAGGGCCGCCCTGTGGAGGGCGCTCTTTATCGCTTCAGCCAACGCATGACTCATGGCATCATCAATTCGACTAGGTTTCGTACCGGGAATAAGCCATTCCCAGACCCCGATCAAGCGTTGATACTCTGCCCACATGGGGGTTAACATGCCTGCTTCACCATTACGAAACCGACCCGCGACATATTCAAAGCGCCGAGCATAATGCACTCGCAGAGCGTTACTCACTTCTACTGCCGAAGCCAACGCCTCCAAATTGGGCCATAGTTCCGGTGCATCCGAGGTTTTTAAGACACCTTGTTCGGCACTAATAAATCGAATTTGCGCCTCTTTAAACAGCCGATTCCACAGATCACTTTTTTGTTCGGCTCGCACCATATCTACGGCTGCTTCCCGACCACTGACCTCCAAAATAAGCGTACCGGGAGTAGAGCGCCAATGTTGAATCGTGCTGGTTTGGGTATGGCTGAAATCAAGACCAATTCCCATTCGCAGTAAGGCGGCTAATGTCTCGGCATGGCCTAAGATATGCTTGGGCAATTTAACCGACGCCGGGAACTGATGCACACGCGGTAAGGTGCGATGCAACCCTGTCATTACAGCAATAATCTGGCGTTCTTCGCTGCTTATATCTTTTAACTCATATTGCAGAATCAAATCCCGTCCGCTGAGATGATGTTCGATGGGGTCGCTGGCAAACGTGATGTTATGCAGTAGAGCCGCCGCGTGCAGCAAATCTCGATAATGCTGGGGGAGGCGGTGAATGCTGGCCGTGATGTCAAACAATTCTCGACTAAGGTTGCTGATATGCCGTGCATGGGCCATGTCCACATTATAGGCTGCTGCCAATGCGCTGACACTAATGGGTTCAGCCGTGCTAGGTGGATGAACAGTCGGTGGTTCAGCGACTGGCGGATGCCTAGGTTCGATATGGGCGACCACCATACGCGGAGTTGGGGCAATTTCGACTCCCACATCTTCGGCATCTCCGGTCAATAGGAATTCTAAACCCTCGGCAACCGCTTCATCTATGGAAATAAGAGGGGATTCCGGGGGCGCTACCTCACGTGGACGACGAGCAGTGCTTCGACGATCAGGACGTCCTCCTTGCTGTTTGGGGGGACGACGGGAGGAACTTTCTTCGTCTTCAGGCGGGCGTTGAGTACGCGGGCTACGTGGTCGCGGTTGGCGGGGATTCACCCGACGGCGCTGACCCGACTCTGGTTCATCCCCTAGAGCTTCGTTGACAGGCGCTTCAGACATTTCCTCAACCGGAGGGTGCGGTATTTTTGCCGCTGGTGATACGGGTTGTAGAGCCGATCCAAATAAATCCAAGCCTTCAGTTTCAAAGCGCTCGGCCCACTGCTGTACTTCTTTGCGGGGACGGCGGACAGATCGGGCGATTTTTTCTACATCCTGTCCAGACGTCAGAGCTAATACAATTCGCGCTGGAACACTGTACTCATGTTCATCTTGTTCAGCGAGCCGAACAAGGGCTTTGCGGGTTTCACGATCCAATGAATGGTTCATTTTGATAACGAATCCAAGAAAAAAGTAATTGCCCTCTTAGTGTATCGCAACGATATACTTCATCACAACATTCACCTATAAGGAAATATCCGTCTATGCCTATCAAGATAAATCACCTCGCCATTGTTGTCCCCAATTTAGAAAGCGCCCTCGCCTTTTGGCATGACGCGATCGGCCTCGAATTGGGAGGTCGGGAAGAAAATCCCGGCGAAAACGTGAATATTGGCTTTCTACAGATTGGCGACAGCCGCCTTGAACTCCTTGAACCCACCAATAATGACAGCGGTATTGGGCGCTATTTGGAAAAGCGTGGGCCGGGAATGCACCATCTGTGTATCGAAGTGGAAAATCTGGAAGCGTCAATGGAGCAACTTCGACAAAAAGGAATTGAGTTGATTAATGACACACCTAAGATACGTCATGAAGATGGCATCCGCTATTGTTTTATCCATCCCAAAAGCGCTTTCGGCGTGATGGTCGAGCTATATGAACTCCCACATTAAGAAATTTCTGACTTGCCCGACAAACCAGTGCGCTGTATGCTTTGGGCATGTTAATGCTGTAGTGAGGAGAAATAGATGATGAGCAACCGACCCAGCAATAGACCTCCAAGTCGCCCTTCAAGCCGACCACCCCAGCAGCCCAAGCGTGACTCGGATTTTGACAGCTTAAATAGTCTCCGATACAAAGCGCTGGCGGAAGATGATGACCCCTTTAGCGGTTTTGAGGATAAAGCCGTTAGCCGCCGAGAAGTGGATGAAGGTCGGATTTTTGGCTTAAACGCAGTGGAGCGCATGTTCCTATCTATCGGCCTATTTTTGGTCGTGACGGTCTTGAGCGTTTTACTCCTCATTTTGACCGACAGCATCCAACTTTAACTATCACAGAAAGACTAGCACCGCAGCATGATGACCAAAAACTTTGACCAGCGAGAATTCGTCTATCGGATTCTGTTAATCATTTTCCTCGTGGGACTCGCGCTGGCATTGTGGTCTCTGCGCGGTGCTATTATGCTCCTATTCTTAGGGGCAATTTTGGCGACAGCCCTCTCTATTCCGGTCAGTTTTCTACGGAAGCGTGGCCTTTCCAACGGGCAAGCCGTCTTAATTACCGTGATTGGAACATTAACCGCAATTTTATTGGTCGGGGTCTTGATCATTCCGTCATTTGTCCAACAAGCAGGCAATCTAGTAGACCGCTTGCCCAACGCGCTAGATGAAGCCAATACTCAATATAATCAATTTGCCAAAGATTCAGGCCTGCTTCCGACTATCGAAACCGGGGCCGACAATCTCCAACAAAAGCAAATATCGAACTTTATACGTGACCAAGCCGACAATGCCACCGGGCAAGTCCTGCCATTTTTGGGTACGGTAGGAAGCATAATAGGCAATTTGTTGATTCTTTTTGTCTTGACTGTCTACTTCCTTGCTGAACCGACTGACTATGTTGAAGGCGTACTGACCCTAGTACCCCGTGCCTATCGCCCGCGTGCCTTAGAAATAATCACCTCGCTAGGCAAAAGCGTTCGTTTGGCGGTCATTTCCCAAATATTTTCGTCCTTGCTGGTTGCAACGTTCACCACCATTGGATTGTTTATCTTGGGAGTAGATGACGCCCTCGCGTTAGGCATTTTGGCGGGCTTTTTTAATTTCATTCCCAATTTTGGGCCGCTGGTATCTTTGCTTGTCGGAGTAATTTTTACGCTCGCCTCCGGTGGGCCGGTCGTTTTGGTCATTATTCTATATCTGGTCGTACAGCAGCTTGAATCCAACGTAATTACTCCACGCATTATCCGCCAGACCTTGAGTATGCCGGGGGCTGTCGTCATTGCGACGCAACTTGTTGCTGGTGCGTTATTTGGATTCTTAGGCCTGTTACTGGCAGTGCCATTGGTCGCCGTCATCATGACCATCGTCCGTGAGATGTATGTGTACGATGCCCTCAACAGCCGTAAAGCGGTTATCTTGCGAAAACGCTTGGAGACCGGACATGAGGTATTGGTCGTCACTACTGATCCCTACCGCCCCGAACAACTCTCCCCCGGTGAAGCCGCCAAGCTCTCGATGCAGGGCCAAGACCCATTTGAATTTGTGCAAGGCCAGCAAACCATTGAAATTGTCGGCCCATCCACTGAGCAAATGAATCGTGTCACCACCAATCAACAAGCGGTGTGGGTAGCGATCTTGGCGCTAGTCGGCGCACAAGCTATTTCGCTAATTCAAGCCATTCTAAAGGAAAGTCGGCGCGGGGCAGATCGCTAAACCTTGTGTTCTATTAAAAACCTTGACAATTTATTGACAATCCTTAAATGGGGTTTTGATTTCTACCTGCAATACTATAGATAGTACAGAGTTAAAATCTCATACGAGTTCGGCACTTGATGATCGTTCCCTCCCTGGCTCCCACCCGATTTGATCATCAAGTGCTTTCGCTTATGCCCACCACTCTCCTCTGTTCATCTATCGGTGGGCATTTTGTTTTCATCTCCATCCAATAACCACTAGACGCCGCATGGTATAATCGCTCCCACGTATAAGCGTTAAATATTGAAACTAACCCATGAAAAAACCACTGGTTGCCCTTGTCGGACGTCCCAACGTCGGAAAATCTACACTTTTTAATCGCCTCATCGGAGAGCGCCGCGCCGTCATTTCCGATATTGCCGGGACAACTCGTGATCGTTTGCAAGGGGACACAGACTGGAATGGGGTAATCTTCACTGTTGTAGATACGGGTGGGATTGAGATTCACAACCCCAAAGCCGGGCAATCAACTGAGCCACTGGCCGAAGATTCTGTCCAGTTCATTCCACAGATTCGTGCCCAAGCCTTAGTAGCAATTCAAGATGCGGATGTGATTGTATTGGTCACCGATACTCAGCAAGGCGTCACGGCTGCGGATGAGGAAGTAGCAGAAATTCTACAAAAATCCAATAAGCCGATTGTCATTGCTGCCAATAAAGCCGATCATCACAAAGCCTTTGACGAAGCAATGGACTTTTATACCCTCGGCTTGGGCGAGGTCATCCCGCTGAGTGCCCTACATGGGGATGGCACAGGCGACCTCCTAGATCGCATCGTCGAATTATTCCCCCCTGCTCCTGAATATGGCAGCGAGGAAGAAGAAGATCATCTCAAGATTGCCATTATTGGGCGTCCAAATGTCGGCAAATCGAGCCTGCTAAATAAATTATTGGGCGAAGAACGGGCCATCGTCTCGGATATTGCAGGCACGACCCGTGATGCGCTCGACTCCGATATTCAATGGCATGGACAAAGAATCACCCTAATTGACACGGCGGGGATTCGGCGGCGTGGCAAGATTGAACCGGGGATTGAACAATATAGTGTCCTGCGTACCCTGAAGGCCATTCAGCGTGCCGATGTAGCCCTGTTACTGATTGACGCCTCAGAGGGCATCACTGCACAAGATACCCACATTGCGGGCATGGTTTTGGACGAACTCAAAAGCCTGATTATTGTGGTGAACAAGTGGGATATTGTCGAAAAAGATTCGTACACCATCTACGAATTCACCGACAAAATCAAAGAGGATTTCAGCTTCATGGCCTATGCGCCGATTTTGTTTATCAGCGCTTTGACCGGACAGCGGGTTCACCAAATTTTGGAAACGACCATGAGTGTCTATGAGGAACGGGTACGCCGCATCCCCACTAGCGAACTTAATCGCATTGTGCGTGAGGCCGTTGCGCGTCATGCTCCTACCAGCCAAGACCTCCGCAAATTAAAAATCTACTATGCCACCCAAGTGCGCGTAGACCCACCCACCTTCCTGTTCCATGTGAATGAAGCGGAATTGGTGCATTTTTCATATGAGCGCTACCTTGAAAATTCCATCCGTGAGGCTTTCCCCTTTGCTGGGACACCTATTCGTCTGAGTTTCCGCAGTCGGAGCGGCGGCTTGGAGGAGTAAATAATGGGCAATCGAATCATGCTACATAGAGACCATGACAATTTTGAGGAACATCTCAAAATGAGCAACGGCTTAACCTCCGTTTTCATTGCGGTTCTCGTTTTGAGCGGTTCAACCCTTGCCCAAAATAAGGCTGAAAAAGAATGGATGAGCTGGCTGGCATCCCGCGATCAAGGAATTCACGGCAGAGGTGCGGTCGGCTTTTGCATCAGTGACATGCCTTGGACTAGAGAAGGCTTTGTGGACGAAAAAGATTTTGTGCTCCGGGTAATTGATGGAGCGAGAGAAAAACTGCGTTGGGATGTCCTCAATTACAATCCTACTGAAGAATTTGTGACCTTTGCCTTAGATCGCTTCCAAAATTTGATCAACCTATTCGATGAACAATACATCAATGAGGAAGCATATCAAGAATGGCAGAGTTACCTAAAGAAATATGGTTTTTCCGAAAACCCGCCAATGTGTCAACACCATGCCGTATATCTCCATCCCGCTGGTTGCGTCCTTTGTCACGATTCATAACGTAATAAAACCCCTCAACAGTCTTACTTTGGGGGTCATATTGTTATGAAATCAACGTACATGTCAAACTTCCCATATTATTGGGCCGCGCAATGGATACGCGATGCGTACAGCTAACCTACGCTATTCAACAAAAACCATAGCCTGATAAGCCGTCTTCCTGCGTAGGAAGCGGTTTCTTGTCGTTGACCAGACTCCACTCACGCCTTTCCCGTATAGGAAATGGGGGGGCTTGCTTTAAACAACCAATTTCGCATAAATTGATTCTACCGTCTCATAAACTTTACTTGTGTATGCGAAAGGGATTTCCTCATGAGTTTGCATCCGAAGAGACTTCGACATGTTGTATTTAGCTTGACCACACTCCTTGTCCTAGCCATTGTGGCTCTTATTGTCAATTCATCACTCTCGACCACCTATGCCCAAGATGGTCAGCGCTTGGGCTATGGGGAAAACCTCATCGGGCAGGTTACTGGGCCAGAAGGTAGCTTGTTCTTTTTTGAGGGCAAGGCAGGGGATGTTGCCAAAGTGGAGGTTCTTGGTGTCGGCTTCGCACCCAGCATCGCTCTGCTGGATGGCACCCGCACGGTTGTCTTGCTGGTAAATGACAATCTGGCTCTCGAACAAACCGCCACCCTAGAATACACCCTCATCACTGATGGTACGTATTTCATCCAAGTTCGTGCCGCCGATAATTTGACGGGGCAATTTGCCATTACCCTCACCAAAGGGGAACGTCAATTGCCTCCCGGTGTTCCACTCGCCGCCGGGGCAGCCGTACAGGGCACAGTTGCTAGCACCGATCTGCCTGCCGTTTATGATTTCTCGACCAACCCAACTGAGGCCAGCAATCTGCGCGTTCAGTCCCTGACCCCCGGTTACAGCCCTGTGATTACCATATTGTCGCAAACCAATGAAACCATCGCCGCTTTGAATAACCCGCGTCTGTTGGGCACAACCTTGATGTTCGCTCCCGGCCAAGAAAGCCTAAAACTGGTCGTGGATTTGGGTGGGGCTGTTGGGCCTGCACAGGTCGAAGTTCAATTGACCTATGGCAGCGGCACTTCCACAAGTGAAGGCAATGTCCCTGCTGGCACTGAAGAGCCTTCTGGCGGTGGTGGTTTGCCCGTATTACCCACTAGTGGTCAATGTGTGCTGGCGACCCTTGAAAATCAAGCGGTGAATGTACGCAGCGGCCCCTCCACCGACTACCCCATCTTAGTTACCATCTCACCCCAATCCATCTATAACGTAGTGGGTCGGAATAACGATAGCTCGTGGTATCTCATTAGCTATGGTGGTGGCAACACTGGCTGGGTATCAGGTTCCGTGACCCGTCTGGGTGGCAATTGCACCGCAATCCCCGTTGCTACCTTTGCGCCACTACCAACGACCTCTGGGCCAACCCGCACACCAACTGCGACGCTCCCCGGTGGTGTAACTGCCACGCCTAGCCCTACCCTTCCCGGCGGCGTGACTGCCACGCCTAGCCCCACTGGACAGGCCCAGATTGCTCCGGCGGATAGTGACTACTTCCTGAACGTAGACATGGGCAACCAGAACGGCGCGTTTACGCAGGGCAGCGTCAGCAATGTGGTGTCGCACCCCACTGGTGACTTTGAGGATCGCGTCTTTTTCTCCACCAACAACATCAACAATCAGGGCGGCTCCGGCACCTTGGTACGTCAAATCTTCAATTTCTCCTGCTCTGGCACAGGGACCGAGGTCATTGCCTTCTACACTGGCGGGCAAACCTATGAATGTGGCGACACCTACATCATCAACGCTGCTGGCCCAGATAGTGATACTGGCTCGATTTTGATCAGTGCCAATGGCGGCAGCAACACCTATGTCCAATGGACGGTGTTTATGCAGGTTGAACGTCTAAACTAGCCACCATTTCCAATTCTCAGATTCAAGAGCGCCCTATCCCTGATAGGGTGTTCTTTTTCCCAAGCGCAAAATCATGAAAGGGTTTTTGTCAGTAGCTTTTCTAGGGCCTCCACTGTATTCACAGGTGCATCACACACAAAATTTTGGCACACATAGACTGTGGGCAATCCATTTCGGCGGGTACGGTGCGCCAGCAAAGTAGGTATGGCCTCCTCCCCTTGATCGGCTTCCGCTAATGCCATAACGACAGTGGGGCGATAAGATTTTTGTACGGTATTCAGCAACTCACGGGCCTGACTTTCAGCCTGATTCCCAATAATCGCCACTTCAATCGGGCGACAAATCAGTAGATTTAATGCGCTCAACGCTGTCCCAAAGGCACTAGGATACTCCCGCATCGCAGCAGTAATTTGATTCAGAACACCAAGAGCAGCATCTTCATAGACGACCTTCCCCACATAGGCTGTCAATTTGATCAAATTGTAGGCCATCAAATTCGATCCAGCAGGTGTGGCGTTGTCCTGCATATTGCGTGGCCGAGCGATGAGCGCCTCATGGTCGTCACTGGTATCAAAAAATCCACCATCAGGGTCAGCAAAATGCGCCAATACATGGTCTGCCAAGCGTTCAGCCTGCTCAAACCAATACGGGTCAAAGGCAGTCTGATATAACTCAATCAGTCCCTCTATAACACAGGCATAATCTTCTAAATAGCCATTGAGTTTGCTTTGGCCCGACCCATCTGCCATCCGTTTATGGGTGCGATACAATCGCCCATCATCCATGCTTAACTCGGTTAGCAAAAATTGGGCATTGCGTTCGGCAATTTGCCGATAGCGCTCATTGTCTAACACCCGCGCCGCCTCAGCAAAAGCCGCCAACATCATACCGTTCCATGCCGCCAACATTTTTTCATCCCGTCCCGGTTTGATTCGTGCCTCACGAGCCGCGAACAAGATGGTTTTCGCCCGCTGTACCGCCTGCCGCAATTCGTCAACATCCATCCCTCCACTCGCCGCCGCGACATCTTCCAGCCGATGGGGGATATTCAAAATATTGCGTCCTTCAAAATTGCCCCGCTGTGTCACATTGAAATAGGCCAACACTGGCCCAAGTTGTTCTGGCGACAACACCCCCTGTAATAATTCCTGCGCTTCAGCCGCCGACCAGATGAAAAATCGCCCTTCTTCGCCTTCGGAATCCGCATCTTGTGTGCTATAAAACCCACCGGAGGGATCAAGCATTTCCCGTTCGACATAATCCAGAATTTCGCGGGTGATCTGAGCAAAAAACTCATCCTCTGTTATCTGATAGGCATGTAAATACACCCGCGCGAGTTGGGCATTGTCATAGAGCATTTTTTCAAAATGGGGCACCAGCCATTTTTCATCCACGCTGTAGCGATGAAAACCACCCCCCAATTGGTCATATATACCGCCATGTGCCATCTTGCGCAGAGTAAACAAGACTACCCGCAAAATCTCCTCATCAGCAACATGGGCATGATATTGCAGCAAATAATCCAATGTCATCGGCTGTGGGAATTTTGGCTGACCGCGATGCAGTCCTCCATATATCGGGTCGGCTTGGGCAATCAATTTTTGGGCAGCATGGGTAAGCAAATTTGCATCAGGCTCAATGCCGCCTTTTTCTTTGGGCAGCGCGAATCCGACCCGCTGCAATGAATGGGTGACTTCGTTCGCTGCATCCTCCAACTGCCCCCGCCGATTCTGGTATGCTTCTGACGCCGCCAATAAGACTTGTCGAAAACTGGGCATCCCATAACGTGGCTCCGGTGGGAAATAGGTCCCTGCATGAAAAGGCCGTCCATCCGGCGTCATAAACACCGTCATCGGCCACCCGCCATGTCCCCCTGTGAACATCAAGGTCGCCTGCATATAAATGTCATCCACATCAGGGCGTTCTTCCCGATCCACCTTAATATTGATAAAAAGGCGGTTCATCATACCTGCCGTTTCTTCATCCTCAAAACTTTCATGTTCCATGACATGACACCAGTGGCAGGCGGAATAGCCGATGCTTAACAAAATTGGCTTGTCTTCGGCCCGTGCAGCAGTAAAGGCGTCTTCGCCCCATGCGTACCAATCCACTGGGTTATCGGCATGTTGTAACAAATACGGGCTAGTTTCATATTGCAGGCGATTCATCCCACATCCTTTTTTAGAATTTTGCAAACATTCGTTGATTTTATTCCGTTGGACAAATGCAGTCAAAAGAAAAATTGTCGAGAGTGCCTACTTAAACGATAATAGAATAATACATTCTCGCTGTTGGGCGGATTGGAACCAAAGGAGTGCTATTAATGCCGACCCCTTTTGATAAACGAATATTTTGGATTCATTGGAGTGGCAGTGCTGTTGGCGAAAATACCATTGAAGAGTTAGTCGAAACAGTCAAGCAGTTCAGTCCCAATGTGGCGGGCATCGCCATCAAAACCAGCGATGGGGAAGATTGGCAGGCACGATATGATGACAAGGCCGCTATGGAAATCAAAGGCCCGGACGATATTTTGACGTGGACAAAAGCCCTTGCGCGGCGCGGTCTGCAAACCTATCTATGGCATGTGGTACGTGGGCGCAATGTTCAAGGCGAGATCAACGTCGTGACGGCAGCCTGTCGTGTGCCGGGAGTGCGGGCCATGATCTTGGACGTGGAAGATGGGGCACTTTATTTCGGTGGGCAATCAGCAGCGACGGCGCGGGCGTTGGCCTCTGGAATCAAAGCGGGTGCGCCTCCCGGTTTCCATCTCGCCCTCAACTTTGATGCACGTGGCAATCACCCGGCTAATATCCATATCAATGAATGGCTACCCAATGTCCAAAGCCTCCATCCAATGGTCTATCATTGGCACTTTAGTGAAGGCACACGCGGCCCAACCACCTATATTGAAGAGGCCATGAGAGTCTGCAAGCAATGGAACTTGCCCGTTGTGCCCATGCTCCAAGCCTATCCTGATCCCAGCAGTGGTACCCGCGTCCCTGAAGATGATGTATTGACGGCTGGAATCTACTCATTTCAAAAAGGGGCAACAGGGATTAGTTATTTTAGGTTGGGCACGGCAGGCACAGCTGAATTTCGTGCCGTCAGCAAAATCAATCCCAATAATATCCCGCCAGACGGTCTACCCCCCGATACCCAAAAGCGTGTATTCCAAGTAGTTACGCCCGCTCTCAATGTTCGCACCGAACCCAGCACCGAGCCGCGTACCCTGCTCCCGTCTGAGCAGTTGCGGATGGGTGAGCGAGTAGAAGCCATCGCCACATCACGCACCGAACGGGTAGGTTTTATATGGTGGCAGCATCGCACAGGGTGGTCGGCGGAACGCAATCTTTCTACCGGGGAAGTCCTAATGGCGGACATCAGTCAAGGTCTGCCCGCTCCCGCCTTTGTTTTCCAGCGCCTTCCACTTGATCTAAATACGATGAAATGGTTCTATTATTATGGCAACACCGTCTTTGCGTTCCTCTACGGACGGGCCAATAATTACCCCGGCTACAGTCAGGGCTTGCACGGCGGTCTTGATTTTGGGCACCCCGGCGGCGCTCCGGTCTATGCAGGCGTCAATGGCATTTTTGATTACAGCGGCAACGAACGGGCTTTTGGCCCTAATCGGGTAGATGTGATTGTCGGCAACCATTTAATCATCTATGGGCATGTCGCCAACCCGATTAGACTCGCTCGCGGCACGCCTGTCACCCCAGATACGATTGTCGGCTATATTGACAATGGGGCAAAACACATGCACCTTGAAATCCGCTATGACAAGTCCAATCAGAATTTGATTCTGAATCCATTGACCTATATGACCAATCAGATGTTTAACGAACTCAATACGAAATTCCCACCCGTCGGTGATTATGCCTTCTATCGCAGTTCACGTTGGGAACGTTGGCTAACACCATTCGATCAACCCACCATTGTGCGCGGTGGGCCGGTGATTGGGCCAACGGCATAAAGGGTTCTATCATGAGAAAGTGTCTTTGTTTTGTCCTAGTTATTTGCATGATGGTGTTGGGGGGCACAGTTCCCTCCACCCAAGCTCAAGATGGCCCATTGCCTCCGCTGACCCAAATGGTCATTCTGCAAAGTGATGTCGGCAAAATGACGATGCAGTTTCCATTTGGCTGGCGTTCTGGCAACCCTTATGAGATAGAGGAAACCTATATTGAGGTAGATAACGGCACGGCGACTACCCCCACAACAGCCGTGATAGAAGCGATTATCGCCCCATTTGATTCTCTGCCATTTGAATTCGACACCCGCACTGACAACCCCGCTGAAGCCTATTTTTTAGCCTTTAGTCGGCAGCGTCTCCAAGATCGTTATGGGGTCTATGGCCGAGTCATCCCAGCGCGGTTTGGCCCAAGTCTTAACCCTTATAACGGCGCGATGATGATGACGCTTGAACGACCCGGCAGCAGCCCCTACCTGTACGATGAGCGTGTCATCGGACTTGGCGTTGGGATCGCCGTCGCCGAGAACACCTTATTAATCCTGTCCTTCCAAAGCCACGTGGAAGATTTTGAAGGCTGGCGTAATACATGGATCGCTATGTTGAATACGCTTACATGGAATGACGTTCCGTTGCTGAATACTACCAGCCTTGAACGTACCACTAACCTTGAAGACTCCATCACAATGGAGGGCCTCTATAGCACACTATTTCCCGATAACGCTGCTGGCAATGTCTCTACGTTAGCTGTGCCCATTGTCATCGCAACACCAAACCACAGCCTTACTTTATTTCCACCCAATGGCTGGCAGCACACCACTGATGATGGGATTTCAACCCCTATCGTTTTAAGCCCCATCGAGTCAACGACTACTTTTGCAGCCATTCGCTGGATTCGAGCCGGAACGGGGTATGGCGGGTTGGTCATCCATGATGAATCGCTGGCAGCCGCTCGTCTGTTGATGGGTGCAGCGTTGGTTCAAGAAATTACAGTCAACCTACGGGGTGGCGTCACGCAAGCCACCACTTTTGACTGGGGTGGGTATGCTGCCGCTGCCGTCGCTTATCAATTTACCAGCAGCGTACCCAATATACGCTACCTCATCGCGCTACCAGAAGATGGCTTTCTCGAAATTACCTTACAGGCTTTACCTACGGAATGGGTACAAGTAGGCATCGCTTTCGACGGTTTACTCACCAGTTTGACCCTTGATGGTGTATTATTGGACTCGGAGGCGGCTCGTGAAGTCCGCCGAGAATTCAGTGTTCAATGAGGTCAATTCAAGTTGTCTGTAATGCTTTGTCCACACTGTGGCGCCAACCGCGAGGGCATGAATGACCAGCAACCGTGCTGGCGCTGCAAAAAACTACCCTATTCGTCTGTTGCCCAACCCGCCCATTCAGCAGCCGGATACCCCCAATATCCGACTGCAACTGCTTCCCCTTACCCGTCCTATGCCAATCTGCCAAAAGAGCAGCGGCACAGCAGTTCTTGTCTTGTGATTGGCGGGGTTGCGCTGGCGATGGCTTTACTGATGGGAGTCGTCGCCTTTTTGGTGATGACCCTGTTCAATAATGACGACAACACCCCTGCCACTCCCGATGGTGTAGCGGTTGTCGAATCTAACGAAACCCTACCTGTCCTGCCGCAAGTCGGCACCCCACTGCCCACCAATACCACATTCTCTAATGGTGGTGAAGCGGGGGGTGTTATTCCACCTGCCGCGAGTCCACAAGTCGCCATTGGCCCGCTTGCCGAGACATCAGCGGCTCAACAAGCTCCGGTCGCCACGTTAACCTTTACCCCACTACCCACTCCAACACCTGCTCCCACCTTTACTTTAGTAGGAAACACCAATGCCGGGATTGACCCCGCTAGTATCGCCTGTCCCGGTTCCCCTGCCACCCGTCTAAGTCTTAATCAGCAGGCCGCTGTCATTTACAACCCCTCAGTGAGAATGCGCTCTGATCCCGGCCTTGAAGCTCAAATTTTGCAAGAGGTCACGTATGGGACAACCGTGAGCATTACGGGCGGGCCAGCTTGTGTATCAGATCTGCTATGGTGGCAAGTCCAACTCAACAGTGCCGTCGGTTGGATTGCGGAAGGTCAAGCAGGAGCGTATTATTTGGAACCACGCTAATCTGTCGCCTTAAGGAGAAATTTCTGTGGAACCATCGCCACGAACCTCTGTCCGTGTAATTGCTGGCACGCTGTTCTGGTTATTGCTGGCGATGTTTCTCTACTACTGGGTACATAAACCCGTCACTCCAGTTTTTGTCAAAGCCTTTGGCGGGGCGATTCTTGACCTGCTCACTGTGTCCGTGTTGGTCGTGGTGGGTGCTGGTCTAGGCCGCACGTTGATTCGCTACATCGTCCCTAGCTATCCCAATATTCTCTCCCAACCAGAGCAATTGGCTGGTGAGGCGCTTTTTGGGTTAGGCGTCCTCAGCGTTTTGATTTTTGCCGTTGGCCTAATTTGGCTACACGCGGTTTCTATAGTGCTGTTACTGGCAGTAGTTGCATTTTATACCCGCGAGAATTTGGGTGGGTGGTTCTATCATATCTATCTTTGGGTGGAGACGTCCCGCCCGCAAAATCGTCTTGACCGCTGGTTGCTGATTTTTATTATTTTCAGCCTTGTACTTGGTCTGATAATGGCCCTAGCTCCCCCTACCAAATTTGACTCCCTAACCTATCATCTGGTTGGCCCAAAACTGTGGGTTGAAAATGGGCGATTCGAAAGTCTGTCGGGAAATCATTTCTTCGGGTTCCCCCAGCTTGTCCATACCCTATTTGCTGCTGAAATGGCCCTTACCTTTGGGCGTCTAACAGGTGGCGCGATCATTCATTGGGTCTTCGGGGTGCTGTCCCTCATGGCAGTTGGGGGCTATGGTGGGCGACGATTTTCGCCGCGCGTCGGCATTTTGGCAGTGGCGATTTTACTGGCAGCCCCCTCAATTTGGCTGCAACTGAGTTGGCCCTATGTAGACCTGCCTCCTATCGGATTTGCCATGTTAATGTTCCTTGCACTCGAACAATGGCGCGAACGTGATTTTGACACCCGTTGGCTGATACAGGCCGCCATGTTTATCGGCTTTGCCATGTCAGTCAAGTATCCATTAGTTTGTTTGGGTGTCGCAGCAGGCTTGCACATTTTCCTATACGGTAAAAAGTCGCGTTGGCTACACGATGGGGTAATTCTAGTTGGGGTCGCTTCGCTCGTGTTATCCCCTTGGCTTCTGCGTAATCTGTTTTTTTACGACAACCCGTTTTACCCCTTTGGCCCAACTGTCGGTGAGTGGGACAGCCTCGCCAATGAGTGGTACACCAATTCCGAAATGGCTCTGATGCGTGATCTACCCGGTTTCTATTGGGGCACACCGATCATGTCCACTGTTTTTGGTATTGAGGGTGCGGGTGGGTTCGCGGCGACAATTGGCCCATTTTTCCTACTGCTAATCCCTCTACTGATTCTCTCTTGGAAAAAACTTGACCCCAAACGGCGACAAAACCTCAAAAGCATGGCGGTGATAATCGCCTGCGTATTTATCTTTTGGATGGCCTCTGCCGCGACCAGTGTCTATGGCGCTCAAACCCGTCTGTGGTATGCTATGTTCCCCCTACTGGCCTTGATCGCCGCCGTCGGTTTTGATGGTCTGCGTTATCTCCCTACCAAACCTGTTGACCTTCGTTTTGTGATCCAAGCCCTCGTCGTACTCATCTTTATCTTCACCGCCGTAGATTATGTACGGGGTGTCCGCCCTGAAAATGATCGCATTGAAGGCACAACTCTTGTCAGCCATTTCCTCGACAGCCGTGCCCTTGACTACTTAACCGGAGTCATTTCCAAAAACGAATATCTGGATGAAAACCTCGGCTGGCATAATGAAGCCATGCGTCAAGTCAACAAATTACCGGATGACTCAAAGGTACTGTTTTTATGGGAAACCCGTTCGCTCTATTGCGATGAACCCCGTATCGAATGTGTCGAAGACTGGATTTTACTGCGCTGGTGGTATGACCGCCGTACCGTCGCCCACCCATTTGCCAGTGCCGAAGCTATTCTCAATGCGTGGCGCGAACGCGGCATCACCCATATTTTAGTTTGGGAAGCAGGACGCGATTTTGAATTCGACGATAATCACAAAATCACGGCAGACGATGAAACCGAATGGGCCAAAGTCCCTCCGCTGCTTGAAGTGATCTGGCAGGAGGAGGAAGAATATTCCCTGTACGCCATGCCTCAGTAAAAATACCCAAAACCTAAGAATCTTGGCTTATTATCAGGGTTCTTAGGTCTCCACAAGGTCACTAACTAGAACTCAATTGCTGTATCACCTCATCTTGTGTTTGCATAATTTTTTTGGGAGACGTTATACTGTACTTCCATCCGTAAAAGAAAATTTAGTAAATAAATAAAGGAAAAAACCATGAGGATGAAACGTTATCTTGGTTTAGTATTGCTGATTACCATAGCGATGATGGCAATGCCAACTGCTAATCACAGTGGCAAAACCGTATCTGCACAAGGCGAAAAAATCAAAGTCTATACCAGTTGGCCGCTGTCTGGTGGAACACAGGCCGTTGGTGAAAGTATGCTCAAGGCCGCTGAATTGGCACTCGCCCACTACAAAGAAGATCATGACGGTGCAGGCCCCGCCGGATTTGAAGTTGAAATCGTTGGCCTAGACGATGCCTCCCCCACCACTGGCGCTTGGGACGGCACGATTGAAGCCGAAAACGCCCAACGCTGTGTGAATGATCCCGAATGTATGGTTTATTTTGGCACCTACAACAGTGGCGCTGCTAAGGTAAGCATGGTCATCACCAACGAAGCCGGCATTGCCCAAATTAGCCCGGCTAACTCTTATGCTGGTCTCACCCGCGCCTGCGAAACCTGTGCCGAAGGGGAACCAGACATCTATCGCCCCAGTGGTGAAGTCAACTACTTCCGTACCAATGGAACGGACGACTTCCAAGGGCCATCCGATGCGTCATGGGCCTACTGCCTCGGCTTTGAGAGCGTTTATATTTTGGACGACACCCAAGCCTATGGTAAAGGTATCGCTGACGAATTTGAACGCCAAGCGGAAGCTATTGGGTTGGAAGTCGCGGGACGTGCCAGTGTCGAATCTACCGACATTGACTTCCGTGCGCTACTGACCGACGTGCTGGCCTCCGGTGCTGATTTAGTCTTCGGTGGTTTCGTGCTGGATTCCGGTGGTCCACAGGTCATCCAACAGATGAACGAACTCGGCCTGTTTGAAGAAGACGTCTACTTCATGGGACCAGATGGTATGGCAAGCCCTGCGCTGTTTGACCAAATCGGTGGCGTGGAAATTGCCAATGATTATGTCTATATTTCATTCCCCGGCCCACTGCCCAGCACCCTCGAAAGTGAAAAAGGTATACGTTTCTATCAGGGTTATGTGGATACCTACGATGAAGAACCCGATCCCTATGCCATTTACGCTTATCAATCCATGCAGGTGATCTTAGATGCGATTGAACGCGCGGGTGTTGCGGATCGCGCCGCCATTTTGGAAGCCATGCGTACCACCACCGACTTTGAAGGCCTCTCCGCCACTTTCAGCTTTGATGAAAATGGCGATGCGACTGTCTCCGGTTTCTATGGTTATGCTGTCGGTGATGACACTTTCATTGATGGGACACTCATCACCCCCACTATGCACGAAACCTGCGAAGTTGCGTCCGACTAAATTAATGAGCTTTGAAGTCTGAATAATTGAGGGAGAGGACACGGGTTGTCCTCTCCTGTTATATTGGGGAGTTCGTCTTTTTATGTCTATTGATAATCAAGTTTTTATACAAAATGTCATCATCGGCCTGACCGTTGGGGGTTACCTTGCCCTCATTGCGTTGGGCTACACGATGGTGTACGGGATTATTGAACTCATTAACTTTGCACATGGTGACCTTTTTGCATTTGGTTTTTTTATTTCACTCACCATCTTCGCCGAAATAAATCCCGAAATTCCGCTGCATGGCTCTGGCCTCTATTTCACATTACCCGCAGTGGCACTTTTGACCATGTTATTAACGGGGTCGCTCAACCTTGCCATTGAC
The DNA here is from genome assembly GCA_013112715.1 of Chloroflexota bacterium. GTDB lineage: Bacteria > Chloroflexota > Anaerolineae > Aggregatilineales > J027 > CFX10. Next base: position 105,730 of record JABFGB010000008.1, on the reverse strand, counting down.
CAGATTGCTTATAAGCCCCTGCGCAGAGCACCGCGCTTGGCCCCCTTGCTAACCGCTGTCGGTGTTTCCTTTATGCTCGAAGCGATCTATGCCATCTGGAAAGGCCCCATCCAAATCCCCTACCCTCGCTATTTCCCCAAAGAAGATTACATGGAAAATGAACATGTCATCTCTTTCTTTTCAAAGTTAGGGATGGACATCACTGAATGGCGCATTGTCTCGTTTACAACCAAAGACCTGTTCTTGTTCGGTGTCACCATTCCGCTCGTAGTCTTGCTCACACTCTTCATTGATCGCACCCGTATTGGCAAAGCGATGCGTGCCTCGGCCCAAGACCGCGAAGCCGCCATGATGATGGGCATTAACGTCAATCGCATTATTGCTACCACATTTTTTGTAGGGGGTGCATTGGCGGGCGTGGCGGGCATGGTTTGGGGACTCTATATCAACTCCGGTCGCTTCACAATGGGTTTTGAAGCTGGTTTGATGGCTTTCACCTCAGCGGTCTTGGGCGGCATTGGTAACATCCGGGGCGCTGTTCTGGGAGCGTTTATTATCGGCATGATCAAGGCGATGAGCGACAGCTATATCGGCAGTGAATGGACACGGGTCGTCATCTTTGGCATTCTGATTCTCATGTTGGTATTCCGACCATCGGGCATTCTCGGCTCGACCCAGTCTATCGAAAAACTGTAGGAGTAGCTTTATGCGAGACATACTTGCACAACCACGCTCTATGTTCTCAGGGCGGCTACGTTGGGTCTTGATTGCCATCATCGTTGTGATTGCCCCCTTTGCCATGAAAGAACTTGAACTCCTGACTAATTTTGGCCTCATTACACAAGTCAATCGTGCCCTCATTTTCGTGGCCTTAGCCCAGGGGCTAAATATCGTGGTCGGTTTAGCGGGCCTGCTCGATCTCGGTTATGCCGCGTTTTTTGCGATAGGGGCCTACACCTTTGGCCTGCTCACTTGGCCGAGTCATGATATTGAAATGAGTTTTTTCCTTGCTATCTGGATTTGCGCACTGGTTGCTGCTGTATTTGGAATCATCATCGGTGCGCCAACTCTGCGTTTGCGCGGCGACTATTTGGCAATTGTGACCCTCGCCTTTGGGGAAATTATCCCGGCCCTCGTGCGTAATTTAGGTGATTTTACCCTTACCTTTCGCGGCAGGGTCTTGATCGAAGATTACAATTTAACCAATGGCAGTCAGGGTCTCACACCCCTTGGTCGCCCTGATTTCAGCTTCCTCGAAAATCTCTTTGGATTAGATAAAGGTGCATTCAACGTTGGCGTCGACCCAACCTTTTGGTACTTCGCCATCGTCATCACTTCGATGATTGTGCTGTTTTCCGCCATACGCCTCAACAATTCGCGTCTGGGTCGGGCATGGAAAGCAATTCGTGAAGACGAAACTGCTGCTGACTTTATGGGCGTTGATCCCATCCGCACCAAACTGGCCGCCTTTGCAATCGGCGCGTCCTTTTCAGGCTTGGCGGGGGCGGTCTATGCCTCAATGCTTGGGGCGATCTTCCCCGAACTCTTCAAATTCCAAGTCTCGATCTTCCTACTCATTATCGTTGTTCTCAGCGGGCGCGGCAGCATCTGGGGGGTGTTGATCGGGGGTATTATCATCGCCACCTTTGACGGAGTATTTTTGGCACAGGTCTTGCCCGATATTTTCAATGGGGAACTCTTGCCCGAATACGACGTGCAAAGTCTGCGGTGGGTATTCTTTGGAATCGGACTGATTGTGATTATGATCTTCCGACCACAAGGCTTGTTCCCGCCCAAATCCATTGAGACCAAAATCGTGCCACCAACGACTGAATCAGCGGAGGGGGCACCAAACTCATGAGCATCCTACTCGAAGCACAGGGAGTCAGCAAAGCCTTCGGACGCTTGGTCGCGGTGGATACTCTCGATTACACGATTGAAGACAACTCTATCAACAGCATTATCGGGCCAAACGGGGCAGGTAAAACCACCTTCTTTAATGTCGTGACGGGTTATTATAAGCCGACGACGGGCAAGGTTGTCTTTAATCAGCGCAATATCAGTGGATCACGGCCCAACCAACTCACCCGCATTGGCATTGCCCGAACCTTCCAGACGATCCGGCTGTTTAATAACCTAACGGCCCGTGAAAATGTATTGATAGGAATGCACCACCGCCTCAAATCTGGGGTCTTTGGCGACATTTTTAGACCCCCTGCTGTGCGCCGCGAAGAAGCAAAGGCATATGAAGAAGCCGGTCAACTTTTGGACTATGTGGGACTGAAAGGCTATGAAGAACATGCCGCCAAATCATTGCCCTATGGTCATCAGCGTCGCCTAGAAATTGCCCGTGCCCTAGCCACCCAACCTAAATTACTGCTGTTGGATGAACCCACCGCAGGCATGAATCCCAATGAAACACAGGACATGATTTTGTTTATCCGTAAACTGCGTGACGAACGCAACTTGTCCATCTTGCTCATTGAGCATGACATGAAGGTCGTCATGACCATTTCCGATAAAGTTACAGTGCTGGACTATGGCAAAAAGATTTCGGAAGGTCAGCCCGCTGAAGTCCAAAAAGACGAACGGGTCATCGAAGCCTATCTTGGACGGCGTGCCCTAGAGATGTTGAAGAAATGATTAAGGTTATGAGTCAAGAACAACAACCACTTTTAGCAGTCAACAATATCCATAGTTACTACGGCAACATCCACGCCCTACAAGGTATTTCATTGAACATCTTTGAAGGCGAGATTGTCACGCTGATTGGAGCGAATGGCGCGGGCAAAAGCACCACGATTCGCACCGTCAGCGGTATCATGCATCCCCGCGAAGGGACAATTCACTTCGATGGACAGCCCATTCATCAGCTTCCCGCCCATAGCCTCGTTTCCAAAGGGATTTCACAATCCCCGGAAGGACGGCGCATTTTCCCTCGTCTATCGGTGCGTGACAACCTTGCGATGGGTGCATACAAACGCAACGATCGTCGCGCCATCCGCCAAGATATTGACCGTATCTATGATCTGTTCCCTCGCCTAAAAGAACGCACCAAGCAGTATGGTGGCACACTTTCGGGTGGGGAACAACAAATGCTGGCAATTGGACGCGCGTTGATGGCCCGGCCCCGTCTTCTGCTGTTGGATGAACCCTCAATGGGGTTAGCCCCAGTTTTGGTCGAGCAAATCTTCGAAATTATTGTTCGTATCAACAAGGAAGAGGGTACCACTATTTTGTTGGTTGAACAAAACGCGCTCATGGCACTGGAAGTTGCCAAACGGGGTTATGTCTTACAGACCGGAACCGTCGTCTTGCATGACAATGCAGATGCCCTCATGCACAACGAAATGGTGCGGCGCGTCTATCTCGGTGAAGAATAATCGCTATATGAGAGTGGATATTGATATTATCCACTCTCAAAAACAAAAATCTGCGATTATGCTGCCCTAACAACAGGTCAGGCTTTCTCATTACTGCGAGGCTTCCAGTCTATGCTAGTGACTTGAGAATTGATAATAAACCTCGTTCCAACGGAGTTCGTTCTTGAAATCATGTAAATCTGTATGTTCGTTAATGCGCAAAAACTCCATACCTGCTATTTCCGCAAAATCCGCTAGATGTTCAGCACTGAGGGCTTGGCTGAAGCCCGTATGATGCGCCCCACCCGCATAAATCCATGCCGCCGCCGCCACCTTAAGATTGGGGCGTGGAATCCACAGCGCACGTGCAACGGGTAATTTCGGCAATGGAGCATCTGGGGGAACAACATCCACCTCATTCAAAATCATACGAAAACGGTTGCCCATATCAATGACCGAGACATTCAGGGCTGGGCCGGGTCGGGTGTCAAAAACCAATCGCGCCGGGTCCGCTTTGCCACCTATCGAGAGCGGATGTACCTCAAGGCTGAGTTGCCCGTCAGCAATGGTCGGACAAACCTCTAGCATGTGTGCCCCCAGCACCTTCATACAAGCGGGATCGAAATGATATGTATAATCCTCCATGAAGGACGTTCCGCCCTGCAATCCGGCACTCATCACCTTCATGGAACGCAACAAGCCTGCCATCTTCCAGTCGCCCTCGGCACCAAAACCGTACCCATCGGCCATGAGGCGTTGTGAAGCTAAACCGGGGAGTTGGTGAATGCCATGCAAATCTTCAAAGGTCGTGGTAAAGGCTTTGAAGCCACCTGCCTTTAAGAACTGTCGCAGGCCTAGTTCAATACGGGCCGCCTCACGTACTGAGTTGTGACGCGCACCGCCCACCCGTAGATCAGGGGCTACCGAATAGACACCCTCATATTCTTTGATGAGGTGGTCAATTTCACTATCGCTGACCTGCTTCGCCACTGCAACAAGATCGCCCACGCCATAGCCATACACCGCATAACCAAGACGCATCTGCGCTTCCACTTTATCGCCTTCGGTGACGGCTACTGAGCGCATATTGTCACCAAAACGCGCAATTTTGAGTGATTTTGCATCGTGCCAAGCGCAAGCCGCCCGTATCCACGCTGCTAGGCGTTCATGAACCTCCGGGTCTTGCCAATGACCGATAATAACTTTACGGTTCAGTCGCATCCGGCTCATCATAAATCCGAATTCCCGGTCTCCATGCGCCGATTGGTTCAGGTTCATGAAATCCATGTCAATTTCGGCCCAAGGAATGTCACGGTTATATTGCGTATGCAGGTGGGCCAGCGGTTTTTTGAGTGATGCAAGGCCGCCAATCCAGTTTTGGGCAGGCGAAAAAGTGTGCATCCAAGTAATGACCCCAACGCAGTTTTCTGAGGCATTCGCTTCCAAACAAACCGCACGAATCTCATCAGGGGTGGTTAGAACGGGCTTATAGACAATTTTTGCGGGGATGGAGGCGGCTTGGTTCAATGCCCGCACGATTTCTTGCGAATGCAGCCCTACCTGTTCAATGGCTTGCGGGCCATATAAATGTTGACTTCCGCTAAGAAACCATAGCTCGTAGTTTTCGAGATTAAGCATAAGATTATTTCCTCTCAGAATTCTTTCAAATAAACACGCCGTGTGGATACCTATCCCCGTTGCCCATAGACATTCTGATACCGGGCATATAACCGATTGATGTCATCTGGCGTAATCAGAATGGGTGTACCTATTTGGAGGGCTGTCCATACAATCGCGGCATTGTCTTCGGTCATGATAGCTGCTTTCACCGCCTCTTCCGCATTTTTACCTGTCGCAAACACGCCATGATTTTGCAACAGACAAGAAGGGCTGCGTCCGTTTTCGAGTGTTTCTACCACTACCTGACCGATTTCTTCACCGCCAATTAGGGCAAAACGACCACAGGGTATCGGGCCACCGAACTCATCCCCCATCGCGGTAGTCACACATGGAATTTCGCGGCCCAATACGGCAAAAGCTGTAGCGTAGCGCGAGTGGGTATGGACAATACCGTTAACATGGGGGCTATGGCGGTAAATATAACAATGTGAGGCCGTATCAGACGATGGCTTATAATCCCCTTCAACCATGTGACCCATTTCATCCACAACGACCATATTTTCAGGGGTCAGGTCAGGGAATTTCACTCCGCTGGGTTTGATAACAATTAGGCCCGTTTCGGGATCACGCCCGCTGACATTACCACTTGTCCATGCCACCAAATTGTTTTTGGGCAGTTCGGCGTGTAGTTCACATACTTCTTGGCGTAATTTTTGCAGCATCATTGGCCCATCGCCTTATTCCGAATTTGTTTGAGGCGCTTCATCATATGGTTTTGACCCTCCCGCCGACCAAAATAGTCATAGAGGGTTTTGTATTCGGCATACAGCGCATCATAGACGGCTTGGTTTTCTGGAATCGGCATAACCACCTCATCCTTGAGTTTCCCCATATGCTCCGATGCCTCTTGAATATTCGGATACACCCCTGCTGCAACCGTCGCATAAATGGCCGATCCGAGTGCTGGGGCTTGAGACGAACCAGATAATTTCAAGGGACGTCCGGTGACATCCGCATAGATTTGACGCAAGAGGGCATTTTTCTCCGGCAGGCCACCCGCCGCAACCAATTCACGCACAGGTACACCCCGTTTTTCAAAGGACTCAATGATTTCGCGTGTACCGTAAGCAGTAGATTCGATCAAGGCGCGGTAAATATCAGGTGCGCGGGTAGCGAGGGTCGCCCCCAGTAGCAAGCCAGACACATTGGCATCCACAAGGGTCGAGCGATTACCGTTCCACCAATCCAACGCAATTAATCCATGCTCACCGGGGGCTTGTTGGCTGGCTTCCCGTTCCAAATATTCATGCAACGACATCCCATCTTGCTGTGCGGCCTCGTGATAAACGGGTGGGACGGCGTGTTCTACAAACCAATTGAAAATATCGCCCACCCCACTCTGGCCTGCTTCATAGCCATAAAAACCGGGGATAATGCCATCCGGTACAACGCCACACATGCCTTCGACCACGTTGATGCGTTCACCAAGCATCACATCACACGTTGAAGTGCCCATAATCATGACCATAATTCCCGGCTCAACCGCTTTGACGGCTGGTGCGGTGACATGGGCATCCACGTTCGCCACCGCAACGGTTGTCCCCGGTAGCAAGCCCGTCCACGCCGCAGCTTGTGGGGTTAATCCACCTGCCTTATCGCCAAGTTGGGCAAAGGTGCGGCACATTTTGTCGTCCACCACATCCGCGAAGGCTGGATCAAGGGCGGCGAAATATTCACGGGATGGAAACTCCCCCCCCTGCACCATCGCCTTATAACCCGCCGTACACATATTGCGGGTTTCAACCCCCGTCAACTGCCAGACTACCCAATCGGCTGCTTCAATCAAACGATCGGCTGCCTGATAGACATCAGGGGCCTCTTGCAAAATTTGCAAAGACTTACTGAAAAACCACTCCGATGAAATCTTGCCGCCGTAATAGTCTAGCCACGCTTCACCCCGCTGACGCGCCACCGCGTTAATTAAATCGGCTTGGGGCTGGGACGCATGATGTTTCCACAACTTGACCCACGCATGGGGATTGGATTTCCATTCATCCAAAACACATAGCGGCGTGCCATCAGCTTTGACGGGCAGCATGGTGCAGGCCGTAAAATCAATGCCGACTCCCACGACTTCTTTGGGGTTAACGCCACTCAAACGTAGCACTTCGGGGACGGCGTGTTTAAATACCTCAATATAATCTAATGGGTCTTGTAAGGCCCATTCCGGTGGCAATGGTTCTCGCATACCGGGCAGGGTGGAATCAATAACCCCATTAGAGTATTCATGGATAGCGGTAGCAATTTCTCGGCCATCCCGCACATCTACTAAAACCGCCCGCCCCGAAAGCGTTCCAAAATCAATTCCTATGGTATACATTTTCTTGTCAGCCTTAAATTGATTAAGAGTTATCACGCTGCACGTTTTTCCAAAGCGCCAGTGTTTCATGCCGTTGAGACGGTAGTTGGCCTGACTTGTCGCCTAAACGAGAACAGCTTAGGCCGGGTACTCAACAGTTTTTGCATGGCGATAAATCCAAACAATAGACCGCCGACTACGATCTTGATCCACCATGGCGACAGTGAGCCTTCAAGCGTCAGATAGGTGCGGATGACTCCCGGAAGCAATACCCCGATAAACGTGCCAATGACATAACCGACCCCACCCGTGAGCAACGTGCCACCAATGACCACCGCCGCGATGATGTCCATTTCGGCCCCAACTGTGATGGTCGAGTCACCAGAGCGTTTGGAAAGGGAGAGGACAATGCCAGCAAACGTCGCCAAAAAGCTGCTGAGGGTATAAACCATGATGGTCGTGCGTCCCACCGGAACGCCCATCATCAAGGCGGCTGTATCATTGCCCCCTATCGCGTACACATTCCGTCCAAAGCGGGTGAAGTGCGCCAGATAGATGCCGATGACCAACACCGCCAAAAACGCCCCCGCCGCAAAGGTGAAACGACCCTTGTCGGGGAAGATGTACACTAATTTGGACACACGGATATACAGGGGGTGGGTGATACGGATAGATTCGGTGGTCAACACATACGCCATGCCACGCGCCAAGAACATGCCGGACAGTGTGACGATAAAGGCCGGAATCTTGAAATAATAGATAAAGACACCCATCACCGCGCCAAAAATCGTCCCCATGCCCAACACAATAGCGAAGACCAGATAGGGATCCATACCTTCCCGTGTAATCATCAGGGCGCAGAACACCCCGGTAAACGCGATCACCGAGCCTACCGACAGGTCAATCCCACCGGAGATAATTACAAACGTCATGCCGATGGCGGCGATTCCCAGATGGGCATTATCCCGCAGCAGGTTACAGACCACGCGCATCGAGCCAAAGCTAGAAAAGTGATAGTAACAATAGGCGTAGATGGCGCTAAACACCAAGAACGTTACCAATAGAGGAAAAAACCGCGATTTCATAGCGCTCTCCTAAACGTCTATTTGAAAACAGGTCGAAGTTTAAGCACGGGTTTGAACAAACGGCCCACCGCTTGTTTAAATTCTTTAGATTGAAGCAACAGTACCAACAAAATGACAATAGCCTTGACGACCAAGTTGGCGTTGGGGTGCAGGTCGCTGATGTACAGACCGATACGCAAACTTTGGATAATCAGCGCACCCATTGCACTCAACACCAAACTAAAGCGTCCGCCGCTGAGAAGCGTCCCGCCAATCACCACTGCCACAATCGCGTCGAGTTCCGACCACATGCCAGCGGTATGTGGGTCGGCATAGGTGTTTTCGCCCGCGACAATCAACCCGGCGATAGCGGCGCAGATACCAGAGATAATATAGACAAACAGTTTAATCACGGTGGCATTCACGCCGGTGTAATGACTGGCCTTCGCATTAATCCCTACCGATTCAATTAGCAGACCAAGGGCTGTGCGCCGTACCAGCAAATAAACCACCACTAACGCGATAATGGCGACATACACCGGGAAAGGCATTCCAAAGATGGTTCCTTGACCCATAAAGGCGAGGGTCTCATCAGTGTACGTTGGTGATTGACCATCGGTAATCATTTGGGCAATCCCACGACCCGCCACCATCAGAATCAACGTGGCGATAATGGGCTGGATGTCAAACAGCGCGACCAAGATGCCATTCCACAATCCACACAACGCCCCCACCAAAATCGCAATTGCAATCACGAATCCTGGATAGTACAAAATATTGTCCGACCCGGCCTCATGGCGGTTAATCAGCACGGCGGATACGGCGGCGCAAATCGCCATCACCGCACCCACCGAAAGGTCAACACCTTTGGTAGCAATGACCAGCGTCATGCCGATTGAAAGCAGTATAATCGGCGCGGCCCCATCCAGAGTATTGATGAGGCTACCTGTTAAGCGCCCATTGATCATACGGACGGTGAAAAAGGTCGGCGAAACCATGCGATCGGCCAATAAAATAATAATGAGTGCCAAGATCGTCCAAAGGGCGCGATTGTCGCCTCTAAAGATATTGCGCCACTTAAAATTGGTCGCCTTTTGTGATTTATTCTCGTTGACAGGCGTCAATACCTGTTTTTCCATCTCTACCATCTCTACTTCTCCGCAATCGCTTGCATGATAGCGTCTTCGCTGATTTCATCGCCTGTCAGTTCCGTGAGCTTTTTGCGGTCACGTAGCACAACCACCCGGTCACTATAATCCACGACTTCCGCCAGTTCCGAAGAAATAACCATCAGGGCCTTTCCTTCTTTGGCAAGACGTTTGATGATGTTGATGATTTCGGCGTGTGCCCCAATATCAATCCCGCGCGTCGGTTCATCCAAAATCAGCAGTTCGGGATTAGAGACCAACCAGCGGGCCAAAATGACCTTTTGTTGATTGCCGCCAGAAAGTTCGCGCACGGGTTTTTCGGCATCAGTGGTCACGATGTGCAGGGCTTCAATCATTTCATCAGCATACTGTTCCTGCCGCTTATAGGGGATGTGCCGATACCAGCCCAGTTTGGCTTGAAGTGCAAGGATAATGTTTTCACGGATGGTCAGGTCAGCGATGAGGCCTTCTACTTTGCGGTCTTCGGGGCAAAGGCCGAATCCGTAGCGGATGGCTTTCCGCGGGGAACTGATTTTTACCTTCTTACTCTCGACATAGGCTTCACCCTTTTCGCTCCGATTGATGCCAAACACCAGATGGCCCATTTCAGTACGCCCAGACCCCAACAAGCCTGCCAGTCCGACGATCTCGCCTTTTTTGATTTCTAGGTCAAAGGGTTCAATCATGCCACGTTTGGCAAAGCCTTTGATATCGAGGAAGGTATCATGTTTGCTGTCACTGTTGGTGATTTGGTTGCTGCGTTTACCCAATGTCTCGGTAAACTCGCGGCCCAACATCTCGGAGATAAGTTTCGCTCTCGGTAATTCTTTGGTCAGGTGCTCGCCAACTTTACGTCCATTCCGCAGCACCGTGATACGATCCGAAATTTCATATACTTGATCTAGAAAGTGGGTAATTAACAAAATTCCGATGCCGTGTTCCTTAAGTGAACGGATCACCGAAAATAGCGTTTCAACTTCATGCCGATCCAAGCTGGAAGTCGGCTCATCTAGAATGAGGATTTTGGCGGAAAGATCAACCCCCCGCACAATCGCCACGATTTGCTGAATAGCGATTGAGTAAGATGAAAGGTCGCGGGTAACATCAATGTCAATGTTGAATGTCTTGAGCAACTTGCGGGCCTTCTTATTCATGAGCTGCATACTCACCATACCGAGGAAACGCGGCTGGCGGCCCACATATAGATTCTCAGCAACCGAAAGAGTAGGGATAAGATTAATTTCCTGATATACCGCGCTAATGCCCAATTCTTGAGCATGGCCGGGGCTGCGCGGTTCGATGAGTTTGCCATTCAGATGAATGGTTCCGGCATCGCGTTTGTAAACTCCGGTGATGACTTTAATCAGGGTTGATTTGCCAGCGCCGTTTTCGCCCAACACTGCATGAACCTCACCCGGATATAACGTAAAATCAACTTCGGATAATGCGGGTGTCGCGGTGAACGTTTTGGTGAGACCCCGCACCTCTAGCAAGGCAGGTTGCTCGTTGGTACTCATGATTCAAAACCCTATAAATTTGGTAAGATATATACCCTTAAGTGTGTCGGAGGGAAATCAACCTGCAACCTCTCCGCTGCTTTGTTGATTTCCGCTCCGCAATGGTCGGAGGGGATTGGGTTTATGCCCCTCCGTCCTCACATACTAGTTATTGATGATCAGCATCATAGTCGGCGCGGTTGGTATACAGCTTGCCCGCTACCGGAATCCACTTGGGCAGTTCTTCACCATTGAGGGTCGCCACAACGGCGTCAAACGCGGGGCCGCCCATGAAGGGGCTTAGTTCGACGGTGGCATTAGCTTCACCAGCGTCCAGTGAATCAAAGATGTCTGGAATCGCGTCAACGGAGACAACCAGAATATCCTGACCGGGGACGAGGCCAGCTTCTTTGATGGCTTCAATAGCGCCAATCGCCATGTCATCATTGTGCGCCCATACTGCACAAATGTTGGCTGGGTCTTCGGAGCTTAGGAAACTTTCCATAACCTGCTTGCCCTGAGCGCGAACAAAGTCACCTGTTTCAGAGGCAATGATTTGCATACCGGGGAAGAGCGCAATCACTTCATTGAAACCCGCCATACGGTCATTGGCCGCAGCGGAACCGACTGTACCTTGCAGTTCAACGATATTGCACTGTCCGGAAGTGGCCTGCACCAACCATGCCGCTGCCAAACGGCCTTCATGTACGAAGTCGGAGGAAACGCGAGTTACATACAGCGAGGGGTCAGAGTCTACGTTACGGTCAACAATTACGACGGGGATACCCGCATCCTGCGCTTCTTGCAGAACATCGTCCCAACCGCTCTCAACCACGGGGGCGAGAATAATGGCGTCTACATCACCCTGAGCAATCCACGCACGCATGGCTGCAATCTGGTTTTCTTGTTGCTGTTGGGCATCGGAGAACAGGAGATTGATGCCACGAGCTTCGGCTTCAGCTTTCACCGCATCGGTAAAGGATGTGCGCCAAGCGCTTTCAGAACCAATTTGCGAGAACCCGATGGTCAGGCCTTCGCCGCCATCTTGGGCTTTCACATTGACTGCGCCCACGAACGTGACCATCAAAGCGAGCAGTAGGCAGAACTTCACCAATTTCATTTCAAAAATCCTCCTAAGATGAATCAATCAAACAGATCGAATTGCGTGTTTACAAATCGTATGCCTAAAATCAACTGCGATAGACGCCTCCTTTACCAACTATTTGCCGAGTGGAAATATCTGCGCTGTGATTGCCATCCCGTCGAAAGCACACAGCACATGCGGATTGATCTGAGGTTCAGTCAAGGGTAGGGGAATTGATAACCCGAAGGAATTCATTGTTTTCCACCCTAACTTTAGTAAAAAAGAAATTACTTATGTTTAAAACTTGTGATTGTTCACGAAATTGAATAAAATAATCATGTGAACGTTCACATATAAGTTTTCACATTTTTCTGAAAATGTCAAGAGATTGGAAAAATTTCGTAGTGTCTCCATTTTTAAGAAGGTAAAACTCAATGAAGCCTAAAATTACCCATGCCACTCTCCATGACGTTGCGGAGCTTGCGGGTGTCTCCCATCAGACCGTTTCACGTGTGATTAACGACAGTCCACGCGTTTCGGAAAATACACGGCAGCGAGTATTGGAAGCAATTCAGCAGCTTAACTATCAACCCAACCACACTGCCCGTGCGCTGGCAACCCGGCGATCCTTGACGCTAGAAATCGTTACTTTTGGTGTGGGTTATTACGGCCCTGCTCAGATAATGGGGGGAGTAGAACGTGCGGCTAAGGCTAGAGGCTACCGATTGTTTTTTTCCAACCTAGATCGCCTTACCTATGCCGATATGCGCGAGACGGTTGAAGACCTAAAACGACAGCAGGTGGAGGGTGTTGTCTTGATTGCTCCCGTACGAAGTGCGATATACGAGGAGTTGATGAAAGAACGAAACAACATTCCTGTGGTTCAGTTGGCAACCCAGAAAGATGTCACCTTCCCCTCGATCATCATTGACCAGCAGCTTGGTTCTCGGCTGGCAACCCAGCACTTGATTGATACAGGTCATTCCAGCATTGCGGCAATCAGCGGCCCCTTGCATTGGAATGACGCCGCCGCCCGTCACGAAGGTTGGCTCGATACTCTACAAGACAATCATCTGAACCCGGTTAATTGGACAGAAGGTGATTGGTCAGCGGCAAGTGGCTATCGCGCCGCACACGAACTAGTAGATCATGGCGCGAAATTTACAGCATTAGTGATAGCCAATGACCAGATGGCTCTCGGAGCCATACTAGCGCTCCGCGAACGTGGATTACGCATCCCAGAGGATGTATCAATTGTCGGCTTTGATGATATTCCAGAAGCATCTTTTTTCGATCCCCCTTTAACCACTATTCGACAGGATTTCAGCACGCTCGGAGAACAAAGTGTCGAGTATCTGGTGGAGATTATCGCCGATCCACAGGCGGCAGCAGGACAGCGTGTTCTGACACCCAGATTGATCCTGCGAAAGAGCCACCGTTAAGGCAAAATCACGCGGCCCGTTGTAATGAATGTTGGCAAGCTACAGCTTTAACACAGAATATCATGCGATTGTGTTAACGTTCACAAGTTAACTCTCAATATGTATTAGTCAATCCAAAAATCAAACCCACCTACCCCAAAATCCCATTCGTATTGGTACATTTTGCCCACACCAGCATCGCACGCTGTCACAACTGTATCTACGGGCAATAGATTTATGAGAGTTTGATCTAAGGTTTAGGAGAAAGATAAAAGCGATTGCAAATGCGAAGTATTGGAATGGAAACAATAAATCGAAGTTGCCGGAGATTTCAATCACTCCGATCCAGTCGTTGACTGATAGCCCTGTTGTTTTTAACGTCAGGTGAATTATCTATCCCGCATACCATACCTCTTCCCCAGCAATTAAGGCAGCTATTTGCTGAGGGAACAAGACAAAATCAATCGGTTTGCTAATAAACCCTGCAAAACCCTGTTCCTGTGTCTTAGGTAAGGCGATTGATGCGTCCATAGCTGAAACAGCAACAACTGGCACTTTTTCGAGGGCCGGACTTGAGCGAATTTCATCAAAGACCTCGAAACCTGTACGGCCAAGCGGCAACATCAGATCCAAAATAATCAGATCAATTGGCATTGCACTCTCAAGTTTGTGCGGCTCTCCTTTTGCCCACCAGTCAATCTCAACATGAGCGCCATGTTTACGCAGGAGCGACATAATGACATAGATATTGTCTTCTTTGTCTTCGATGACAAATATCCGTTTACCTTTTAGCTCGTTTAGCATCTTTTTCTTTCCTACTTCGTCGCACATATGCGACTCGATACTGCTTATATTGGGCCAGAATTACGGCGTTTCCCAAACAGATTGACCAGCTAAAATATGGGCCAGCAAATCGGGAAATCGCGCAGGGTCTACTGGTTTCCCTAAAAACCCATCAAATCCGACAGCACGGGCTTCTTCCATTTCGCTAGTATGGACCGTGTAAGCCACAATCGGCGCTGACACACCAAGATCATGCCTGAGAATTTGTAGAGTCTCAAAACCATCTCGTTTGGGCATTTCCAAATCTAGGAAAACCACATCCACACGATCCAAATTTGCGATGATGCTGTCTACATGGGTAGAATCTTGTACAGTTGTAAAACTTCCCCCCACAGAAACTAACAAGCGTTCCAAAACTTCGGCATTGTAGGGGTTATTTTCGATAATGAGTGCATGTATCTCAGCCACTGTTTTGTCCTTTGTTTGTACAGTACATTAACGAGCTACTCCCCTACTCCTCACCTAATGGCACAAGCCTTTTGCACATGTAAATCTTGTTAGGAGACATGCCAAATCTCTTCGCCTTGCATGGCCCGGCCTATAAATTCTGGAAAGAATGTCTGATCAATCGGCTTGGCGATAGCACCATTAAATCCAGAACTTTCTAGCAGCGCCATCTCTTCATTCATCACGCTGGCCGTTACAGCAATCACTTGAGTGGTGGCATAGCTGGGATGGGCACGCAGCATTTCTAGGACTGCAAAGCCGTTATGTGGGCGCATATGGATATCAAGCAAGATCATGTCCGGTTTAGCGGGTAGAGCCTCCAACCGGGCGATAATATCTTGGCTATCCTCAAAGACCGTCAAGCTGAACCCTAGTCGGCGCACCACCAGCATTTTCATCACCTCGCGGCTCAGAGGATCATCCTCAACATATACTAGGATTGGATTTTTACTCATTCTTTGCCCTTCTCGATCGTGCGAATCATCTGCAAAAGATACGGCGAGCGAATGGGTAGGATAACATTAAAAGTGGCCCCTTGGCCCAATGTGCTGTCCACCCACAATCGCCCACCATGCGCTTCGGTCAAACGCCTTGAAATAGGCAACCCAAGACCTGTTCCCTCACTCTGACGTAACCCCGCCTCTGTCTGGCGGAAGGTCTCAAAAATGGCTTCATGGTCTTCGGGTGCGATTCCCGGCCCAGTATCTTTTACGCTAAATAGAATTTCATCCGCCTCATGACGGCGCAGTTGGATGTTCACCTCACCCGCTTCCGTAAACTTGCAGGCGTTGGAAACGAGATTGAGCATAATCTGGCGAATACGCCGTTTATCGCCGACTACCAACGGCAAATTATCGTCAATATCAACTTTTAATTCAACGGGTTTGTCCGCTAATATCGTATGGCCTGTCGCTTCAACGGCCTGAAGCTCGGTGGCTAGATTCACTTTCTCTTCCACAAAAAGGGTCAATGCCCCTGATTCGATCTTGGAAATATCTAGCACATCGTTAATGAGGCCAAGCAAATGTTTCCCGCTGGCCGTGATTTTGTTGAGGATATCCACTTGTTCTTCATTGACCGATCCCAACATGCCAGAGGATACAAATTGCGAAAAATTCAGGATCGCATTCAGTGGAGTACGTAATTCATGCGACATCGCTGCCAAAAACTGAGACTTGATCTTGCTGGCTCGTTCGGCTTCTTGGAGGGCTGCTTCTTTTTCTGCAAATAGCTCTGCGTTACGCACTGCAATTGAGATTTGCTCGGCAAGGGAAGTCATTACACGAACGTCTTCAGCACCGAAACGCTCCGCTACCTCGGACTGTAAATCAAAAACACCCAGCAGGCGAGGCCCTACTATCATGGGAATAGCGAGTTCGGATTTTGTCTCCGGAAGCGCGGAATCTTCAAGGTACAGTGGCGAGTTTGCAATGTCATTGACCAGAACCACTTGGCGCGTGCGCGATGCCTCAGCTACTATACTGGGCCGAGCGTCTAGGTCAATTCTCCATTTATGTTGAGAAGAGCTACTTAAGCCATTTTCTAATGAGCTAGCCGCATTAAATAGATGCTGCCTATCATCATCGAGCAAAAACACCGCTGTTGAATACAGCCCAAAGCCATTGGTGGTCAATGTCACGACTTGTTTTAGAAGGTCGTCAATATCAAGGACAGTCGTCGACTGCTTGGAAACATCCGCCGCAATCTGCAATTCATGTGTACGTGCAGCCACTCGATTCTCAAGGTTTTGGAACAAGTCACTCAACTGAGCGCTCATCTCATTGAGCGACTGAGCCAATGTTCCAATTTCATTGTCTGCTGTAATGCTATTTTTCAAGCTCAGATTGCCACCAGCAATCTGTCGGGCATTTTCCGAAAGAGAAGCCAGAGGGCGACTAATCCCGCGATCTACAAAATACAGACTGGACATGCCAAAAAATAGAACCGCTAGTATTGCCACCGCCATATTGACAGCTAACGTGGTCAGGGTAGGTCGGAGTACCTCCCCGCGTTCCTGCTCAACCGCTAGGACAACTTCCAGTTCAGGTAGCCAGCGGTAACTACCGATTACCGTCTGATTACGATAGTTTTCATATTCTCCACCGTTACTCTCGCGCGTTTCAAGCGCCTGTTGGGTACTCTCAGTTTGAACGACAGAGCCAATTGGATAACCACCAAAACGGGAAGGTGTCAGCAGTAAATGATTGGCATCTACGAGGTACGTTTCGCCTGTCTCGCCCAAACCCGCCCGCTCAAGCATAAACTCATCAAGCCGGGTCATTGGGGCACGTCCCCCGACAATTGCCACGATATTTCCATCTAAAACAAGGGGCGAAAAGAAAAATAACTCCGCCTTTTGCTGTTCTGTGGAATAACGTAACGGCGCAACATAGGTTCTTTCAGCGACGTTTTGAAGAAATGGCAATTTCCCAAAAGAGGTATCTAGCAAGGTCGCGTCGCTAGAGACAAATACCTGCCCCTGCAAATCCATCACAAACAAAGCATCCATATCACGGGTTAATTGCAATGCGCTTGAAAGACGTTGCGAAAGGCGATTTCGTGTCTCATCCCGCAGCGAGACGAGCGCTGAGTCCGGTAATGCCAGTTCGACCAACTCTAATGAGCTTTCGTCTGTTAGAACCCGGCTAATTTCGTCTTTCTGATCGTTAAGCCAAATATCCACTTGGGTGGTTTTCAGGGCAGCAGCAGCGTCCAATTGGCTTTCAGTATCATCTATCTCGTTCCGAACATCCCGTACACCCGTCACGGCAATAATAACAACGGCGGGTAAAAGTACGGCAATGATGAAAGCCGCAATCAGTTGGGTGCGAATGCTTTTGAAAGTGAGGAATGGCAGTTTGTTTCGTTCCATAGTATCTCAAATTGATTAACTCCGATGAGCATTTTCAGTCATTCTCTAATGGATCAATGTTAGTTCAATCACGTTGAGATATGCTGTAAAATGCTCATCAGAGTGTGCTTCTTTGTCGAAATTTGGAGGTTAATCCTGTAGTGCCTCAGCCACTGTCTCCATCGTTTGAGCGGCTTCCTCAGGGGTCATATCTCCGGTAAACAATGCCGTTGTGGTATCAAGATGGGCTAACGCGAGGTTGCGTGGCAGCACTTGGTCGTAAAATAACTGCAACGTTGAGGCCTCACTCAGCAATGCACTGGCTTGGGCAAGTAAGTGATCTTCGATTTCAGCGCCAATGATAGCTGAAAAGATGTTGAGATCAAATTGCATATCAAGATAGGCTTGTGATGTGAACAGTTCGATCAAGACGCGCTCGGTTTCCGGTGGCGCTTTCCAAGAAATTGCATAAGCATCAGATGTTCCCCCAACCATCCCAGTCATTGCATCGGTATCATCCAAAATCGCGGGGAAAGGCATCACCTGCAATTCGTCATATAAGTCCGGACCCTCCTCTTGCAGCGTGGCAAACACCCAGTTACCCCCAAGCATCATGGCAGCTTGGCCTTGTGCCACTGGACGGGTATCATCTCGATTACTGAAGCTGGCAGACATAAAATCTGGGGTAAAACAATTCGCGTCTACCAGTTCGCGTAGCTTTTCACCCGCTTCCACAAAGACTGGATCATCAAACCCAATACCTTCGCGGTTCGCTGCGTCTGCGAATTCATCCACACCCCCTAACCGGGTGACAAGATATGAAAACCAATGACTGCCAAGCCATTTTTCACTATTGGCAAAGGAAATCGGTGTAATACCCGCTTCATTAAACACCTCACAGGCTTTTAGTAGACTATCCCAATTAGAGGGTAGTTCAAGATTATGGGCTTCAAAAAGTCCGGGATTGACCACCATAGTGACAGTCGCCAACGAGAGCGGGAGAGCATAATGCTTACCATCAAAAGTAGATGTGCTGAATGAGGCAGGAATAAATCGTTCGCCGAGTTCCCCATCGAGTTCCTTGATTTCTCGGACAGCACCCTTATCAACAAACTCTTGCAGAGTGCCCCCACCCCAAGTGAAAAAGACATCCGGCTGGGTATCACTATCTACAGCAAGGATAATCTGGTTTTTGAACTCTTCATTCTGCAACGCAATCGCTTCGATAAAATACTCGTTCTGTGAGTTATTGAAATTATCAATGAGTGCCGCGAACGGCTCAGACAGGACATTATCGGATGTGTAAATATTCCATAGTGTAATGGTAGTCGGGCTGCTGGGTTCTTGCGACTTCGTGGCAGGTACGATGGTCAACAACAGTCCCATAACTACACAAGCAGCGATGAATCGCTTCATTGTATTCTCTCCTAATCTCAGATCTTTAGTTGGGTCATCGAATTAACAAATAATTGATATTGAGGATCTATCGCCATACATCTTTGTGTTAAGTTAATTTTATCAATATTAGAATTTATAGTCAATGAAAATAGTAAATTCACTTCATTATTAAAAGAATACTACACCCTACCACTTAAAAATACATAAAATATGAATTAAATGGTTTCAAAAGTCCAGATATATGGAAAACTTTTGAACAAGGACTAAAGCGAGAGTTCAAGCCGTTAGTTTAGCGGCGACGCATGTACACAGGTTCACAATCGATTTAACACAAAGGCGTTCTAGGAATCCGTCTTTAGCCATAAGTTCCACAACCGCATCTACGAATGCAGGCGCTGGCCGTTACGGGTAACGGCTAGGCGCGTGAGTTAACTCCGTCAGATTACGTTGGGATGCACAGCTGAGACACCCTATCCACGACCGTATCTCGCTGATCAGGGCTTTAATGGCAAAACGTTGGGCCGATCATTGGTGTCACTATGACGCCATGGTCCTCACCATCCTACAATGCCACCAACCGTCGTTGGCTTAGGCCACATCGCCGATTTGTCGATACCGTTTTTGCCAGACTCATGCAGCCCTTTTCCCTTCAGTGGCTCACGCCAATTCCTGCTAGGGCCTCGCGGCTACCGCGGCTGCCTAGCATCTGCCCTGTGGCTCAACCTTTTGCTAGATCGCCCGTTCGGGGTTATTGCTACTGTCATTTGTTAATCTCGGACAAGCCTCCGACGAGTGAGGGTTTTCCCGAATTCCGTATGAATCCCCTAATCAAGCCGTTTCTTAATGGAGGAATGGCCGAGTTTAGGGGATTTCTGTTTTTGGGGGTTGACAGATTATATTCATTATAATATTCTTATATTGAATATATGGAGCATATCGAATATGACTAGAAAGTACGATTCAAAACGACGTACAGTCAGTGCTGAACAAACACGCCTTGCAATTGTTGAGGCAGCCATCAAACTGCATGGGATCGGCATTACGGCATTCTCTGCCGTCGCGGATGAGGCAGGGGTAGCCTTGCCAACGGTCACCAAACATTTCCCCACGCGGGAGGATTTGTTCATGGCCTGCACCACGCATCACCTCGGCCATCTCACCTTGCCAACGGTGGAGGAGCTTCGAGCGGTGCGGCATCCCGCTGACCGACTGCGCCGTCTCGTGCAGGAAGTCTGCCAGCTTCATGAGCAAACGTTTGGGCAACTGTGGACAGGTTACAAACTCGAAGATGAGTCGCCAGTTTTGATGAAGGCGGTGCAAAGCTATGAGGCGTTAATCGCAAATCTGGTCGAGACCCTGACTTTTGACGATACTGAAAAGGATCGGGCCGCAATCGCCCCATTTGTTCGGGCCATGCTCAATCCACTGACGTACCGAGCACTTCGTTCGAGAAACCAGCTAAGTATGGAGGAGGTCATCCAACATATGACCAGCGCCTTGGCGAGTGTCCTCCAAATCGCTGCTTAATCATCACGGCCTACTTAGACATTCTTTGAGGCGAAAAAATCGCAAACACGGGTATTGGACAGGCCATATGCCTTGTCAGCGCGAGGCCGAGACCCAGATGATTTCAGTCGGCGTTGCGCCAGTCCATTTATTCAACCGGACATTGTTCTGAAACAATCCATCGCAGCGCCGTCGGGGGACGCTACACAGCTCAACTTTTTCGGGCTGCTGTTCCTCAAGGCTAGACATACATCGGAGACAGCATTATCCATGAACGAGCGCATTGTCATCATCGGAGGCGGCTTTGGCGGGTTATATGCGGCAAAGCGCCTCAAGAAAGCACCTGTCGAGGTCACACTGATTGACCGCCGCAATCATCATCTGTTCCAACCTTTGTTGTATCAGGTCGCAACCGGCACGCTATCACCGGCGGACATCACAACGCCGCTGCGTACCTTGTTCAAAAACCAGCCCAATACCCGGGTCTTGTTGGCAGAAGTGCTGGACTTTGATGTCGCCAACAAACAGGTCATCCTGCGGGATGGGGTGGTGCCCTATGACACCTTGATCGTCGCAGCAGGCTCCGGCAAGAACTATTTCGGCAATTCACATTGGATGGCGAACGCTCCCGGCCTTAAAACCGTTGAAGATGCCACCGAAATCCGAGGGCGCATCTTGACGGCCTTTGAAGCTGCTGAACGCACCACCGACCCGGTCAAACAGGGAGCATGGCTCACCTTTGTGGTAATCGGTGGTGGCCCGACAGGCGTAGAAATGGCGGGGGCATTGGCCGAGATCGCCCATGAGACCCTACGTGACGAGTTTCGCCACATCAACCCTTCGGATGCGCGGGTGATTCTGGTGCAAAGCGGGGAGCGTCTGCTACCAACCTATCCCCCGGAGCTTTCGATCAAAGCTGCCACCGCGCTTGAGCGGTTGGGCGTCGAAGTACGGACGGGTCGTCGGGTGGTGGATGTGCAGGAGCGGTCTGTGACCCTTGCGGCCAATGGTCTTGAGGAAAAATTGGCGACGCGCACCATTCTTTGGACCGCAGGCGTGCAAGCCTCGCCATTGGGTAAGGCCCTTGCTGCCGCAACCGGAGCACAGGTGGATCGGGGTGGGCGGGTGATAGTCGAGCCGGACCTCAGCGTGCCCGGTTATCCCGATGTCTTTGTCATCGGCGATTTGGCTCACTTTGCCCACCAGACCGGCGAGGCTTTGCCCGGTGTGGCCCAAGTGGCGATCCAACAGGGGCGCTATGTTGCGCGGTTGATCAAACACCGACGCGCCGGAAAATCTATTGCGCCGTTTCACTACCAAGATCGCGGCAACATGGCGACCATCGGACGCGGCAAGGCGGTGGCGGAGATCAGGCACTATCAATTATCGGGCTGGTTGGCGTGGCAGCTCTGGTTGGTGATTCACCTGATGTACCAATTGGATCTTCAAAACCGCGTGCTGGTGTTTGTTCAATGGGTATGGAACTTTGCGACGCGGCGGCGTTCGGCTTTGCTGATCACCGAACGTGACCAGCAGGTGACCGCGATTGAACCCTATACAGGCCTCAAGTTGATTACCAGTACGGGCACGTTTCTGAGCATCCGGGACACCACCTCCCGCTTCCAATAGAGCACACTGGACTTTCGTATCCTCTGGCGAGGAGTGGGCACGTGAAAGTCCAGTTTCTATTCCTTCATTTGTCTATGCAGGGGCGGCCAACGTCAGCCTGTATTACCTTGATGCAGGCTCAATATTTCATCTGCTGCATTTACCTGACACTTACCAACCGCCGCGTGATGATTCAGTCGTGGCACATGGGCAACGGAGATGAACTGTCCATTGCCCGATTTATCTTGCAATCCAATCTGCAAGTGGGGTGCGTCAGGAAATAGCGAGGCGGTGGCCTAGAGCAGAGTTTCTACTCCACCACCGATGGATAAGTATCTCGCTGTTACCGAGGGTAAAGAACATACCGGTTCGGTCAGCATAGGACTATTTATCATTGGTTTCATACTTCTCTTGAGAATCGCCATCGAACACTGGCGATGGCGAAAAGCTGATCATTTACCATCAGCCTCCTACCATCCAGCAGAACAGATTACCCGGACTTCATAATGTTTCCCTACAGTTTTCCTATTTACCTCAAGTTTTGGAGGCATGGCCCAGCAAAGAAGCCAACTCATCAGAATTGGCTTAGTGTACTCGGTGATGTTCTCTGTTCTCGCCGTCGAGTGCAGCCTCGGCTATTTCGCGCATCACATCCGCGTCGTCGGTGTGGCGGTTGCCGAGGATGTTACGTCATACGAGGTATTGGTCTTGAATAGCGTCTTCGCTGATCACTTCAAACACGACTTCGATAGAGGCAGGTACTGCGGGGTTTTTAGCGTTGGGTCAAAGGTAAATCTTGGCGGATAAACAGGGGTTGCTTCACTAACAAATTGTCCGAAGCCGCCTAAAACTTTTTGTAGAAGAGCAAAACCGTCAACTTGGATTTGAGATTACGGTTGTTCAGCTTGCAGAGGCTATTGGAATCACGAGACCGCTGTTTACATGTGGCTCAACGATAAGCCAGAGCGTCTTGATATATTGGTATTATCGAAATTGGCTGACTATTTTAACTGCTAATTGTGGGATATGTTAGAGGTTGAAGAAAGCCCCCAAAAAAACAACCCATCCAGTTGAGCCACTGGGACAAATTGCCTAACAACAGGATAGGTCACCAAGCAGATTATTTGGTGTTGGGTGCCCCCAAACACCAATAAGAGCCTTAACAACTGAATAGCAGAGTTATACTACCCAAAAGTGGGCACTGAGGGGCTCGAACCCCCGACCTCCCGGGTGTAAGCCGAGCGCTCTGACCAACTGAGCTAAGTGCCCAAATATTATGAGGGGATTATACGATCTGTCAGTAGTTTAAGTCAAGAGGGCGAGTTTTTTCCTTCTTAACCCACCCACCCTCTTGTAATCCAATTCATCAATTCGCACCGTGTGCTTTCAGCAGAGTAACCATTGCCGTATTCTGTTGCTCGGTTGCCGCATCCAACGGAGTCTTGCCTTGATAATTTTGGGTCTGCACATCCGCTCCATGCTCCAAGAGCCATTTCAACATCGGCTCATGGCCTTGCCAGATTGCAGCGTGCAGAGCCGATCCCAAACCCTCTGTACTGCCAGCGTCATACAACATCTGCGCGATTTCGACATCTCCGCTCAACGCTGCATGAAACAAATTGGTAAATCCATGCGCCCCTTTAACCTGTGCCTGTGCCGGGTCATCCTGTAAAAATTTCCGTACTTGATCTTTCATCCCCATCATGGCCGCTGTGTAAATGGTCAGTGGTGAGCCTTTGTCCAACAAATACTGGGCAATATCACGCCGACCTACATGTGATGCTGCTCCTAATGCGCTTTCATCAAAGTCGGGATTGATAACGTTTAATAAACGGGGGTCAGCCTCCAATAGTTCTTGCACTTTTGCCAAATCAAAATGGGCCACTTGTACAAAAGTCTTGATTTCTTCAAGTGTTAATTCAGCCATGTTTCGTCTCCACGTAGTTCCGTGATTTTAGGGATTACTGATGAAAACCCATCTTTGTTCTCTAGCTTAGAATATAGCACTTCTGTTCTATAACAACAACACTCAAAAACATAACAGACCACTTATCCCTCCCTCAAAGGATAAATGGCCTGTTATGCGCGTCAGGATAACTGAGATGATGATTCTTAATAGCTCTATCAAAACTTGCGATAAACAGATTCTAATATAAATCTGACACGTTACACGCTCGTCACAAGAGTGTCACAATCCAGAAACCGATTGTTACAAAATTGTAACACTGACCCGTATCTTTTCGATTTCGTCGTACAGCTTTTGAGGGGATCAACAAACTGTGTACAATAAAATCATGTGTTCATCAGCTTAGGGATAAATATTGCCCTCTTCCACCACTAATCCTACCTCCTTCTCCTATCGAAAATTGTTCGATGTAGTCGCCGCACATTATGAGGCGCGTATTATCCGTGCATTTGGCCCCTATGCCGCTAGTCTGGTAGAATGGGCCAATCCCCTACCCCATGAAACCCTCCTAGATATTGGTACAGGCACAGGCATCGCCGCTCGATTGGCTGCTGCCCATGCCCAACGAGTGATTGGCCTCGATTTTTCCATCGCTATGCTCCAATCGGCTCAATCGGCGGCAAGCAATCTTGTTTTTATCCAAGCCGATGCACACGCCCTACCCTTCGTAGATAGTTCCTTTGACCTAGTAATCGCCTCTTTTGGGTTTAACGCCACCCGTCCCCACAAAAGCCTTAAAGAATCTTTTCGGGTTTTAAAACCGGGCGGACGGCTAGTTTTTCAAGAATGGGGCGGCCTCCACGAGTTCGACCAATTAGTCGGGGAAGTGATTGCCCCCTATACTGTTGAGGACAATGACGCCCCACCAGAGTTAGTTGCGCTACGTGATTTTCTGGACGCTGACCGAGTATGGCATGAAGATTTACAGGTTGAGGAAGATTATCAGGAATTTCTGGACATACTCGGTTTTGTCAACATTACCACCCGCGAATTCGCCCCCCTAAAATTGCGCCTCAGTGTCGAGGATTTTATTGATTACAAAACAGCGTGGACATCGCAACTCTATGAATTTGCCGCCATGTCACCTAGCGTCCAACGAGCTTACCTTGCCGAATTGGAAAATCGCCTCTATCGCCATGCGGATGAAGATGGTATTCTCACTTATGACCCGCTGATGTTCCGCGTGATGGCCTATCGAGCCGGTTGACCATAATCGCGCCCAAAGCCATGCCAGTGCGGTGTTCCAATTGGGACGGCTGATCCTTCAGGATTGGGCGCAAAATAACGAATGCGCCGTACCACCATATCGGGCGAAAACAGCCATTCTTGATTCTCCCGCACCACATCTACCTGCACCAAACCATTGCCAAAATAAAGTGTTCCCCCTACCAAAAGTTGACGTTCGGTAGGATTTGCACCCGTCGTGCCTGCCACATATTGCAATACAGCATGAGATGGCTGCCCCATAGCAGTAAAAACATCTGCCAGTCGAATATCACCACGCATGGTCAGTTCAAATTCGGTCAATACTTCGCCGTTGGAGCGGGTCGTCCCTGAATAACGCAAATTGATACG
Source organism: Chloroflexota bacterium (assembly GCA_013112715.1). GTDB lineage: Bacteria > Chloroflexota > Anaerolineae > Aggregatilineales > J027 > CFX10. Next base: position 79,982 of record JABFGB010000008.1, on the reverse strand, counting down.
TTCGAGGACTGAAAAAAAGTAGCGTTCCAAACCTGTCCCCGGTTGGATACCCTGCCAACACGGTTGGGGGCACTCACCGGGATCAAGATACGTTTCGGGTAATGGCTGGGTGTTTTGGGCAATCGCACGCACCGCAACTAAAACCACCCCACTTAAAATAAATACCGCAACCATCCACGTCAGCAGGATTTGAAATAGTCTCAACATGGCCCATCACTTAAAGCGTTGTGGGACGACCCAATTCATGCCACACCCGCAGCACTTCCGCTACACTGGCTGCATGGGCAATTGAACCATGTGGAACATAGGGTGCATCGCCGTCAAATACTTCAGAGAGGGTTCCAACACCGTGATCCTGTACCAAATCTTCATAAGGGCGCAGAAAACTCAACGCCGCTGTCGCATCTTGATAAACCGCATAATGGGCGCTGATAAATGGTCCAATCAACCAACCCCACACCGTTCCCTGATGATAGGCCAAATCCCGTTTTTCATCCGGCCCGCTATATTTCCCAATATATTCATCTTCATCACGTCCTAAGGTACGTAATCCATGTGAGGTCAATAGTTCTCGCGCACACACCTCCAGCACCTGCTTGGACTTTTCAACGTCTCGCAATACACGAAACGGCAGGCTGAGTGCCAATAACTGATTGGGGCGTAGGGTATCATCATTCACCAATTCCCCTACCGCCTGCCCCGGCCCATCAATGACATCATAGAGCCAGCCTTTAATCGCTGACCAAAATCGCTTATTAAAACTTTCAACTGCCCGATTCGCATGGGTCTTATACCGTTCAGCCTCGTCATGTTTATCTAATTTCTCAGCAAAATGCTGCATAATAAACAGTGCATTAATCCAAAGCGTATTTACCTCCACAGGCTTACCCACACGCGGCGTCAGCGCCTTTCCGCTAATCTTGACATCCATCCATGTCAACTGCGTCGTCACTTGGGCGGTCGTTTTTTCCCCCTTGTTATCATGTTTTGCGAATGAGGTTTCGCCTGCAAATAACAAGCCATCCGACGCATCTACATGGATATGATACCGTGTCCCCTTAAAATACCACTCTATCGCCTCATACAGCGCTGGATAGAGCGTTTCAATCAGGGTCTTATCATCCGGCATCGCCTGATGATAGGCCCACACCGCAAGAAAATACCATAGCGTTGCATCCACCGTGTTGTAGTCCAGTGGTTTATCCGGTTCATCGGCCCAATAATTTGGCAGCATCCCTTGATCAAAACGTTGGGCATAGGCTTGTAAAATTTGAGCAGCAATTTCAGCCCGTCCGGTTGCCAGTGTCAATCCCGGCAACGCCATCATCACGATCCGCGTCCAAACTGTAAACCAAGGATAACCCGCGATAATTGCTGGATGGGTATCTTTATCGCCGGACTGTTCTACCAAAAACTGATCTGCTGCCAACACCAACTGCTGTATCCACCCCGGCGCTTTTTCAACCTTCGCCTTCAGCAGCAATTTTTTCTGACGTTCTTGTTCTTTTTTAAGTGCTGGTTCCCACTTCGCCGGAGCTTTTTCTTCCAATGTACACGCAATTGCCAGCGGTTGCCCAACCTCCAATACAGCCTCAATTGTGCCAGTCTTAAATAGGGCCTCCTCCTCATTAAGACCCCGTGCCCCTTCTGAGGTCAGCCGAAACGACCACCACCACTCATTCGTCGGAACCAAACTTCCGCCGCTGGTTAAGATCCGAAAAGGGAATGGTAGCGAATCCGGTGCCGGGGCACTACCAGCATCTTCTTTTGGCAAAATATCCAGCATAATACCCTGTTCCCACACTGACGGCGCAATACTGACCGTGAAACTACTGCCACCTTTGGTGCGATCATGATGGGAGCGATAGGTCACCAACGGTTTGATAATAAGTCGAATCGGCTGGTTACCATGTGTATAATGCCATGTTACATAAGTGGTATTTTCGCCATGTGCCATCCAAATCCGCTGCTCAATGCGTACCCCCCCGACGGCCCAACGAAACACAGGGATATTGCCCTCTAATAAAAATTGCTCTAAGTTCCGATACCCATCGGGGATCACCACGCCCGCCATCCAATCGTGGCTAATCAGGGGGACTCGCCGATTATGAATTTCTACCCACGCATCCATCGCCGCCACCAACATATACCGATGGGTTGGGGGTTCGAGCGCCACCGTCAGCAAGCCGTGATAGCGCCTAGTACGGGCCATTGCTATCGTACCCATCGCATAGCTCCCGGTTCCATTGGTCACCAGCCATTCCCGCCGAGTTGCTTGGTTAAACTCTCCGGTAATGCTTCGCCCAAATTGGATGCCCATTTTCAATAATGCTCCCTTGTGATAACAAAAATCGCCCGCTGCCCTTAGTATACGCTACCTTAAGCAGTGAGCGATGTTTGATAACAAAATAAAATGTCGTTAGCCCTAAAAACCGCGCAGCACCTTCAATGTAGAGTTAGACTACCGACGGGTTGAAACCACCGAGTTATCACCACTGAAAGGATTGGGCACATACCGATCCGCGTGCCAATCATTGTGCCACTGACCGGGATTGTCGCCTTCATGCACCAGATACCGGAATTGGAAATCTTGGTCCAAGGGCAAATCTACCGTAATTTGATAAGACTTGGCTTTTAGTTCCATCGGGGTCGCTTGTTCATCCCAGTTGTTGAAGTCACCAACCAGATAGACCTTAACGGATTCAGACGCAAGCGATTCTGGCAGAACAAAAGTCACTTTGCATTTGGTTTTCAGGAATTGCTTTTTTAACATCGAGTCTCCTCGCTTATGAACACTTAAATTTATTGTACTGATATTTTTGGCGAAAAATAAGGCCGTCTTACCACAGTCATTTAGTTGTCTTAACCAAATACTGGGGTTTTGATGTAGTGATTTTTACGAACCACCCACTTAATTCTATTCTCACCTCCCTTGCACTCCCACACGCGGACTATCTAATGTATTGCTATTGCTATATCCCGCCCGTGCGAAAATTTGCCCATTCGCCCCGGTTGGCACTAACCAGCTAATCCGACCACCATCACTCGGCAGTGGATCACGGCCCACCGTATATTGACTGCCATCCGTCCCCACAAAATAGAAATCAATATAGCTGGCATCCGTTGGCGCACCATTCCACGTAATTGTCACTGAAGCATTCGAGGTCAGTAAATAGGTGCGACCATCGAACCCGGAAAATGGCGTGACCTGCAAACTGCCTGTCCCAGTCACATAATTAGGATCATAAATCACATGCAAAATATTGGAGCTCGTCGTCCCAAATTCATTTTCGGCGACGGCGGTGAAAAATAATTCTGCATCAAATTCGTTAAACGTATACGACACCCGCGTGCCATCAAACGGGTCATTATCAATCCCCACCTGCACTGGCGCAGGGTCTATCGCCGTTGTTCCGGCATAGTAACGCACCCGATCCGCGTCATTCAACACCCCGGCATCCAGCGCGACGGTAAGCTGTAAGGTAATCGAGACCCCATCCGAGCGTAACGAGGTCGGTGAGGCCACCAATTGCTGACGAAATACTGGGCGGTTGCCCGTCAATACACCTTGACTCTGTGTTGCTGTCGGGGTGCTGGTGCGAATCGTCGTAAGTGGCTGGGTTGGCACAATAAACGTGGGTGGAATGGTCAAGACCGCCGTCGCCCCAATCGGCAAACTGGGCAAATACATGACCTGCCCTACAAAAATGGAGTCAGCATTGGTGATGCAGTTCCCCTGTTGAATGACATCTATTGTCGTGCCGAGGGCGAATGCGAGACCGAAAAGCGTATCGCCCGTCGAAACCACATACGGCTGCCACCCTGCCGGAATACTGCATGTCCCGGTTGAGGTAAAGTTAGTGGTTGGCACAGTCACCGTTCCCCCAATGGCAACTGTCGGCGGCGCGAAACCCTGAATGGTGGCGGTGGCGAAATATTGTTGGGTCAAAACGGCAGGATTGGGCGGCCCCGGCGTGATGGTGATTAGGCGCGGGGTATCGGTTTCATCCCCACCGCCCCCACATGCAACCAAAATCAGGGCTAATACTATCCATATCCACACCCGATGCCGCATGTTAGCTGCCTCTCAGAAATTAGCCCCTCTATTAACATTATCTAATTTAATGGTACGTTTAATGAGCGCTAGAAGCAAGCCTTACGCCTGAAAATTGGGGGCTAAAAATGACACAAGCGAACGCTCCACTTTTGATCGGTGTATATTCCAAAAATAGTGGAAAGGTCATTGATGTGTACCACCCTCTCTATACTGCCGATGTGCTGACCTCAGGGGTGATGGGGGCGGATTCCTTACCCCGTCCCCGCCGCAGCATATCAGGAAGCTGGCGTACTTCTTCCACTTTGAAAATCAGCGCTCCGATCAGGAAAAACACCCCGCCGAGTATTCCACCAACGCCGGCCCGTGCCAAACCCGCGATCCGTCCCGTCCCCTCGAAAATCGAATGGGCCAGTGCATAATCCACCAAGAACACCGGAATCGCCATCAACGCCGTCGCCGCGAGGGTACGAGTAATGGCAGTTCGGATGCGCGATTCGTCCACATCCTGCCAGCGCCGCTTCAAAATCACAAACATCAGCCCCAACTCGACCATAAACGACACCAGATAACCAATCGCGGGGCCACCCACCCCCAACGGCCCATATAAACTGATACCATCCACGTTGTCATAAATCAGATAGCCCGTGACAATGACCAGCACTGTCGCCACCGTCGCTATGGCCGAAACAATCAGCGGGGTCATGGTATCTTTCATAGCGTAAAAGGCACGGGTCACGACCTCATGCACCGCTTGGAAGACCAGCGCAACCCCCATCACCTGCACCACTGCATACACCAATCGCGCCTCGTCGGGGTCGGTGAACAAAATTTGCACCGCAGGTCGTCCAATCAAAATCATGCCTGCCCCCGCCGGGATACACCCCACCAAGATGAAGCGTACCGCCTGCGAAAACATCTTACGTCGCTGTTCAACATCGCCTAATTCGGTCAACGCCGCTAGGGATGGAAAAATTACAAAGGCCATCGCCGTGCCGATCAAGGCTTCGGGGATGTCCATAATCCGCACACCCCACCCGAACGCGCTAATCGCCCCCTCACCCAACCGCGACGCGATATTGCTGATGGCAAATAGGTTGATCGCAAATAGGCCACTTGCCAAAATACGCGGAATCAAAAGGCGCACCACATGACGCAATTGGGGGTCTTTCCAGCCGAGGATCGGACTCCATTTGGCTTTGAATCGGAACAGACCCGGCACTTGAATCGAAAAATGCAGCAGCGCCCCCAAGACCGTCCCCCATGCCACGCCATAAATCCCGAATGGCCCAGTAAACACAATCACCCCAAACAGCAGACCGAGGTCATAAAATATCGGCGCGAGGACGGGCAGCAAAAAATGGTTATGCCCATTCAGTACCCCCGTAAACAGGCTACTCAGGGGGAAAATCATGACAGTAATCAGCAAAATCCGCATCAGTTCAACCGTCTGCTTGACCTCGCCATCGCTGAAACCGGGGGCCAAAATTTCATGCACCAGCAGCGGAGCCATCACCAACACGATTGTCCCCAACACCAGACTGATAATCAGCATGGTATTAAACACTTGACTCGCCAGCCGCCATGCCCCCGCACCATCCCGCCGATTGAGTAGGCCGCTAAACAGCGGAATAAACGCCACCGACACCGCCCCTACCCCAATCAACCGAATGATATTGTCGGGAATGAGGCTGGCTGCAACATAAGTATCTTGGTCAGAACTAGTGCCAAAGCGATCCGCTAAAATCACCACCTGCCCCAAGCTGACCAGTTTGGTCGCCAAAAAGCCAATCATGACGACCAGTGTGGAACGTATCAGTCGTTTGGCATTTAAAGGGGCGGCGTGGCGTGTGGGGTCATCCGCATCCACGTCGGGGGGTGGGATAATGGGATTTTCTACAGGTTCGGGTGTTTGGGTCATGCCAATGCCTCAACTGCATCATATCGAAAACAAGTCGGGCATTGTACCGCAGTTATAGGGGTGGGACTAGCTACGAAAGGTCGCAGTCGGAAAATCACCCGATCCTACCTAAAGGGTTGATTTACGAGACAGTCCCGATAACTCTCCATAAAACTAGCGGCTATGCGATTGGCAGTCTCTTGGTTCGAATCTGAAGTGCTCACTCCAAGATTCTCCGAGTCGAAAAAAACGGTCAGACCTTTTTCATGGGTTACAGCGTAAAATCCAAACAGGGCATGACCTGTAAAATGCCGAATTTTAGAAGGGGTGATTGCTGTTGTAATTTTTTTGCCAGTCTTAGTATTAAAAATATGTAGATACGGTTCATCCTTAACATAAAAGGCAAGGGTTTTGCCGTTATCAACAAACTGAAGATATCTCTCCCCTCGATTAGTGCCTGTATAAAACTCAGTGATGAGATTTCCCGACTCAAACTCATATAAGCAAATCATAGTATGGTTTTTATGCAACATCAAATCTGGATTGGTAAAAAAGGCAATCACCCGTCCATCAACAGAGAAAACAGGGCTATAAGCCATATATTCATAGCGACGGGGTGCGGGTTTCGAATAGAAAAAAAGGCGTTTCTCTATAGACATAGCTTGGTAAACATAGTAACCACATTGATATTCTGTCCAAACCGCACTAAATAATTTCCCGCTTGGATGCAAAACTGCATTTCGCCCATAAAACTCATCTTCTAAAACATTGACTTCGCTTGTGCCAGTACGATAATTCCATATTCCCCAATCAATCCCTCCGTTATTGCTGGTAATCAGATACCAAATTGTTTCATCATCGGGAAAGAACCCACCTCTAGTAAACTCTGCATCATTTTCCACGTGATACTCATACGGAATCTCTTGTTTTTCATAATTCCATATCAGTATGTGTTTATCAAAAACAAATAGAATAAGCGATTGAACTTCATGATGAACGACATCTCGAATTTGACGCGACGACAGCGAAATGGGAACCAAATATTCCATCTCGATAATCATGCCAGATTCGCTAATATTCAGAACCTTACAATCTACAGCATCGGATGTTTGTTGTGTAAAATAGAATAGTTTTAGTTTACTTGGATGCCAAACAGCAAAAGCACCTTTTTCATCCCTTATTTGGTGGGCATCGAATTGAGTAAACCGCTCATATTCAATAAATGGATGTTTTTCTGACATAACGTGCTGGTAGGTAGCTTCATCCAGCCACCATCCACCGTAAGGAATCATTTTCTTCTGCTTATCCACTGCCCGATTACCTTTGCGACGCAAAATTATCTTGAAAATTCGTTGGAGGATAAATTTACGTAGTTTTGCTGATTTTGAAGAATGCACTCATTTGCTCCAGCTAGCTTATTTAGTCTAAGGGTAGAGTATCGCGCTAAACACTGACCAGCCTATCCATTCTACTTATATAACCTCCTAATATCAAACAATCTGGCCTTTCAAAAATACCAATAAACACCATCTCGGAACAAGAACACCTAAAAATGTGTCAGGATGGGTCTTGAGATATTTTCCGAACTCCTCTAAAATGGAACGCCTTGCGCTCACCCTTTAACACCCTATGGAGGAAGTTCGATGCGTCTGGGGATTGACTTCGGCACGACCAATTCAGCGGTGGCTCTGTATGACGGCGCCAATCTCTACGGGGTAGAAATTGACCCCACCAGCGAAAATTCTGATATTCTCCCTTCCCTGATCTACCTCACCCGCGATTACGACACCTATCTTGGCCTAGAAGCCATGCGCGAATATGCCAAACGCGAAACAGGCCGTTCGGTCAAATGGCGCAAAAAGCTCATCGGCGCATTTGAAGTCACGGTTGCTGGACCCGGCAGTGGGCCAATCGTGTTTATGCAAGACGCCTACGCCTTTTATGATGATGCCGCCTTTGGACGCCTGCTCCAATCCGTCAAGACCGCCCTCCGCAACCCCACCTATCAAGGCACGCAGATTTTTGACCGCTTCTTTACCCTCGATGAACTCATCGCCATTTTGCTGAAATCACTCCGCATTAGCGCCGAAACCCAATTTGAACAACTCTGTACCGACCTTGTGTTGGGTCGTCCAGTACGATTTTCGCATGACCCCGCTGTGGATCGCCGCGCCGAAGAAGTCCTATTTAAAGCCGCACGCTGGGCCGGATTCGAAAATATCCGCTTTCAGCCGGAGCCAATCGGGGCGACCTTCCTCTATCACATTCACAGCGAAGACCGTCAGCGCGTCTTGGTGTTCGATTTTGGCGGCGGCACACTCGACTTTACGATTGCCGATGTCGGGGCAGGCATCGCGCCGGAAATCATCGCTACACACGGCGTTCTGGTCGGCGGGGATGATCTCGACAAACGCATTATGGAATCGCTGCTGAAATATTTCGGGGCAGGTCTCAAAATCGGCAATCAACCGTTCCCCTATGAAATTCTGGATATGCTGCTCAATTGGCAAACCATGCCGGATGTCAGCCGCCCCGAATATCGTGAGGTGCTGTATGATTTCCGCCAGCACAGCCCCAAACCCCAGATCATTGATGCCCTCGAAACGTTGGTCAGCAATAAACTCGGTTTCGCTCTGTTTAAAGAGATTGAGCGTGTCAAAAAGCAGCTTTCGACTGAGATGATGGCCCGCCTCGAATTTCACCATGACCCCATCCACATCCGTGAGGTCATCACCCGCCCTCAATTTGAGCGCATGATAAAAAACGAAATCCGTGAGGTCGAGATGGGCCTACTGGAAACGCTGCAAATAGCCAACATGACCGCTGAGGATATTGATGTCGTGCTGCGGACAGGTGGCTCGTCAATGGTTCCGGTGTTTATCCAGTTGTTGGAACGGCACTTTGGCAAAGAGAAAATTCACGAGATGCACCCGCTGATTTCGATTGTTGGGGGTCTTGGCATCGCGGCCTATGAAGGATTTGGCCCCTACCCCGTCTATGCCCATCGCTACCCTTCGGATGGCAATATCGAGACAGTGGTCAGCAATGTAGAGGTCGTCAGCGGCAAGCCCTATGAACTCTATCTGCTGCATAATGGCGAACCCTGCTATATTGACCAAGACACCGCCTTCAAAAAAATCCCCCTCCTCCTCAGCCGCCTACCTGCCATCCGCCCCGCCCAAGCTGATTATCAACTCGAAACCGAAAATTTTCTCGAATTTGAACTGGCCTATCCGTCTACTATATATGTGGCATTTACGGGCACAGCGTCCAGTCTCCCCAATTGGCTGCGTGGCTGGGAACTCACCGACGGCACCCTAGATACGTGGGATGAATGGGTCGGCCTCAAACGTTTTAAAATCTACACACAAGATTTCCCCGCTGGCAAAGTCACCCTCGGCAGCACCCGCGCCTATGGCTATCTTGGCAAGGTGAACCTTCAATATATGGTGTTCATCCAAGCCCATAGCAAATAGCGAAATTTTACATTCGCGTAACACATCCTTAGCTGTTCTCAGCCTATAATTTGAATATCGTCACAAATGAGCAAACTGGAGCTATCCCATGCGCCGCCGATTTATGGGCCGCCCGATGATACGCCCGCAACCCACTCCTCACCGTCAACTTTTTATCCAACAGCTACGCGAGATGGGGTTTAGCCCTGACCCTGATGTGCGGAAACAAGCCATTGTTACGCTGGATGGGTTAAAAAATCCGCGTGCCATTCTCGCCCTCCGCCACATCGCCGAAAACGACCCCGATCCCGAAGTGCGTGCGCTGGGCCAACAAAGTCTTGCCCGTAAGGTGCAAAATATCGGCGCTCCCGGTCAAGCCCCTGCCAAAGTCATTTGGGATTGTGATGTTTGTGGTACCCGCGATATTGAAGGAGCAGCTTGTCCAAACTGTGGTTCATCCCGTCCCGATAAACAGGATTACATCTAAATGCGTCGCCGAAACTGCCTAAAATTCGCCCTAATCGTGCCGATTGTCGCGTGTATCGTTTGTGTCTTGGGAGTGGTAGGCGTGCGAAGAATTTTGAGTCAAGGTCTCGAAACCATTCGCGTAGATGGGCGAGACCGCACGTATATTGTCCACACCCCGGATAGCTATGACTCCTCCACTCCTGTGCCATTGGTTTTAGTGCTGCATGGCGGTGGGGGTCATGCCGAAAACGCCCAAAAGATGTCTGAGATGAATGCCATCGCAGATCAAGAAGGCTTCATCGTGGTCTATCCGAATGGGACAGGCCGCTTGCGCTATCGTCTGCTGACATGGAACGCGGCGGACAACTGCTGTGGTTATGCCCATGACGAAAATGTGGATGATGTCCAATTTATCCGCGAACTGATTGAGCAGCTTCAGCAGGGCTACGCTATTGACCCTAATCGCATTTATGTGACGGGGATGTCCAACGGCGGCATGATGAGCTACAAACTGGCCTGCGAGCTTTCGGATGTGATCGCCGCTATCGCCCCAGTTGCCGGAGCGCTTAATCTAGCTGATTGCCAACCCACCAATCCCGTCTCAGTGATTATTTTTCATGGCACTGCTGATGAGCATGTATTATACAACGGAGGTGAGAGCCTCAAGAGCATAGATGGGAAACGCATTGACCAACCCGTCTCCGCCGGTGTAGATTTTTGGACGGCCCATAATGGCTGCGTCGCTGAACCCACTTCAACCGAATCGGGCAGCATCGTCACGGATACCTATACCGATTGCAGCACACGCGCGGAAGTCACCCTCGTGACGATTGAAGGCGGCGGTCATGCGTGGCCGGGTGGCAAACGCGGCTCTCGTCAGGGGGATGAACCTTCCCAAGAAATCAATGCCAGCGAGGTGATGTGGGAGTTTTTCGCGGCCCACCCGCGCGGCTAATTTTCGCTCTCAGGATACTCTCAATTGCTCTCAAAATATATCCAGACTGTGCCCTAGCATAGATTTTCCCCCACCCCTACGCTAGACTTGCGACTAAGTTCTGAACTTGGGAGAGCGAAAACTATGCAAAATGTGTCCATTATCGGCATCGGGCGCACGGCAGTTGGGGAACATTGGGAACTCAGCCTACGTGACCTAGCACTCGAGGCCGTCCAAAATGCTATGCAAGACGCCGGAATTAGGCCGAATGATGTAGATGCGCTGGTCATCGGCAATGCCCTGTCTGGCTCATTCAGCCATCAGGGGCATCTCGGCCCGTTGGTGGCGGATTATGTCGGCCTACGCGGGGTCGAGGCCTTTACCGTTGAAGGAGCGGATGCGTCCGGCGGGTTGGCGGTGCGTCAAGGCGCATTGATGGTCGCCAGCGGGGCGGCCCGAACCGTAATTGTGTTAGGGATTGAAAAAGTCACCGATGTAGTGGGCACTGCCCGGAATGCGGCCCTTGCTGTCACCACCGATGCGGATTTTGAAGGAGCACATGGCGCAACCCCAATTGCGATGGCGGCCCTGCTGATGAGGCGCTATATGCACGAACATGGCCTTGAACTCAAAAACTTTGAGGGTTTCAGCATCAATGCCCATGCGAATGGCGCGAAAAATCCGGGGGCGATGTTCCGCAATTTGATTAAAGCGGGACGTTTCGCCGGAGCACCTGTTGTGGCTGATCCTATCAATCTGTTCGATGGCGCACCGGAAGCTGATGGTGCTGCCGCCCTCGTCATCACATCCACCGACCATGCGCTAGATCGTGTCCCTGATCCTATCCAAATTATCGCCAGCGCCGCCGCGACGGATACCCTTGCCATCGCCCAACGACCCGACCTGCTCTATCTCAGCGCGGTCAATATCGCTGCCGGACGTGCCTTTAATCAGGCGGGACGCCGTCCACAGGATGTCCAAATCTTGGAACTGCATGATGCCTATACCGTATTAAGTGCCCTACAACTCGAAGCCACTGGTTTTGCCGAAGCCGGACGGGGTTGGACACTCGCCGCCGATAACAAGATTGGTCTAAATGGGCCGTTGCCCATTAGCACCTTTGGCGGCCTCAAAGCACGGGGCAATCCACTCGGCGCGACGGGGGTCTATCAAGTGGCTGAAGTCACCTTACAATTACGCAGTCAGGCAGGCGATAACCAAGTCGCCAATCCCCATCTCGGCATGACCCTCAATCTGGGTGGACTTGGCAGCACCGCCGTCGCCCATTTGCTGGAACGGGTCAATAACCACTAATGACATCCGACCCGACTTCGATTTTCACGAGGTCGGGTTTTATTTTTTGGCCTGATTTTGCTCCCACGCCTGCCATTTTTCTGGGAATAGCTCCCAATCCCATACCATCGGAATGAATAAATAGAACGAAACATAGGTAATACGCTTCGGCAGTTCGGAGATGAATTTCTTGACCTCCGGCGTGCTTTCTTTAACCGGATGTTCTCGAAATAGGATCTCTTCTTCAAAACCAAGACTATATTCCAAGTCTTCAGCAATTCCTTGTGTCCCATCAATCAAAGAGGCGGTATACCAACAAGTCACCCCTAAAACAACAAACCCTTTTTCGGCTAGATCATCCACAAATCGAAGCGAATCCTCACGAGTAAAAAGCGCTTCTGATCCCTTATGCAAAAAATTATATGCGTGGTACAGCCCTCGTAAGCGATCTATATATTCGTTTTCCTTTTCACCGCGAATCTTCTGCCAATAGGGGCTATCCTTTAAGCGTTTATCCCTTTCACGATCATATTTCTCTGCATCACGCCGCCAATTCGGTTGGGGCGGGATGGAATTATTCGAGGCTAAAGTTGAAATGAAATTGCGAAACCACCTCACCATAAAACAACTCCTTTACGCTGTTTTTGATAGGCCAGACGTTGGGGTTCTGTCAGTTTTTCGTCAGATTCAATCTGTTATAGTATCATCAATAACTTGCCTGACTTCAAAAAGGTTGTTTTTTATGACTGACCTCGGCGTGGTAATCGTCAATTGGAATACCCGCGACCTGCTGCGAAAATGCCTGCAAACTGTTTTTGCCAGCGAGGGCTTGACGTATCAAGTCGTTGTCGTAGATAACGCCAGCACCGATGGTAGTCCCGCTATGGTACGCCAAGAATTCCCCAACGCCACGCTCATCACCAGTGCAACCAATGATGGCTTTAGCAGGGCGAACAACAAAGGTCTTCGCTGGTTGGGTCTGGAAAAAGGCAAAAACGACCCCACTGCCCCGCGCTATGGTTTGTTGCTGAATTCTGACACCGAAGTCCCCCCCAATGCCTTGGCCGAGATGGTACGCTACATGGATCGGCCCGAACACCACAAGGTCGGCGCGGCAGGCTGCAAACTATGGCTACCAGAGAATAAACTTGACCTTGCGTGCCGTCGCAGTTTCCCTACGCCCGAAGTCAGTTTTTATCGCATGATGGGCCTTTCAAAATTGTTCCCTCACAGCAAGCGTTTTGGCCGCTATAATATGACTTATCTCAGCCCCGATGTGGAAACCGAAGTGGATTCGGTCGTTGGCGCGTTTATGATGGTGCGCCGTGAAACCATCGCACAGGTGGGGCTGCTAGATGAAACCTATTGGATGTATGGAGAGGATTTAGATTGGGCGTTTCGCATCAAACAGGCCGGGTGGAAGATCATGTACAATCCGGCGGTAACGGTGCTGCACGTCAAACGGGCGTCCAGCCGCAAGAGCAAACGGGCGAAAATAGCCTTCACCGAAGCGATGGTGAAGTTCTATCAGGAGCACTATCGCCAAACGACCCCGTGGTGGCTGCACCTGCTGGTGATGACCGGGCTGACGATCAAGGGCGGGCCGGCTCACTGGTCAGCACGATTGCACAAACCCCACCCTACCGCGACAAATTGAAAGCACGGGTCGCTCGCAGCCATCGGTTTAAAGCGTTCCTCCAACTTTCTTTGATCGCCGTTGACATTGCCATGCTAGTATTGGCATTTGGCATGGGTTATTCCGCACGCAACAATCTCCCCCTACCCAGTTTGCCTGTCAGTGACCCACCGCCATTCGAACGCTATTTCCCCATTTTGATGATCCACACTGTAACGATCATGATGTTTTTCTATTTCACCCGTATGTACCACATGAAACGGGCCATTAGCCGCATTGACGTGGGCTACACCATTGCCCAAAACGTCTCGATTGGCACATTTCTTGCTATCGCGGTTGAAACACTGGCCCTTAAAAACAGCGGCCTCGATTTAGATTACCCACGCGGCGTTTTGGTTTATGCGTGGCTGTTTAGTATTGTCACGGTTGTCACAGGCCGAGAACTTCACCGCCAAGTCGTGGTACGGCTGCGTAAAGTAGGGATCGGGCGAGACCGTGTGTTGGTGGTCGGCATCAATCAAATAGCCCAAAGCATTATCGGGCAAATTCAACGCTCACCTCAGTTTGGTTTTGAGGTGGTCGGCGCAGTAGATCGCAGCCTTGCGGAATTGGACGAGGAAAAGCTATCGGGTCTGCATATCCCTCTGCTTGGCGAGGTCAATGAACTACCCAATTTGATTGATACCTTCCAAATAGATGAGGTGATTATTGCCCTACCGGATGCCACCCGCCATGAATTGATGGAAATTATTAGCCTCAGTCAGCGCGGGACAGTGGATATTAAAATCTTCCCTGACAACTTCTCGTTCATTACGAGCGGTCTCACCGTTGATGATTTGGGCGGGATGCCCCTGTTAGGCGTGCGTGATATTGCCCTGCGTGGTTGGAAACTCAGCCTGAAACGAGTCGTGGACATTATCGGTGCGTTTCTGGGTCTGGTCTTTTTAAGCCCGTTCTTTTTGCTCACTGCCGTCTTAATCTATTTGTCAGATCGCGGCCCGGTGTTTTTTACCCAAGAACGAGTCGGATTGGATGGCAAACCTTTCCAGATGATTAAATTCCGCACGATGCGAATTGACGCCGAAAAATATGGTAAGTGGACGACCAAAGACGATCCCCGTAAGACACGCATTGGGGCATTTATGCGAAAAACCAATTGGGATGAGATGCCCAACTTAATTAACGTGATCTATGGACAAATGAGTTTGGTTGGCCCACGCCCTGAACAATTGCAGTTTGTCCAAGAATTTCGCCATACTATCCCCCGCTATATGGAACGCCACCGCGAAAAAGCTGGCATGACAGGCTGGGCACAGGTCAATGGCCTTCGTGGGGATACATCCATCGAAGAACGCCTCAAATATGACCTATATTATGTCGAAAATTGGTCAATCTGGTTCGATATCAAAATTATCTTACGCACCGCCGCCCAAACCGTATTGTTCCGCAACAGGAACGCATATTGATGGAAATAGAAGCCAAATCTGACTTTCTTGCCCGCTATGAAGAACAAAAAGGTGCGATGATCTGGACACTAAGCGGTCTCATCGAAAGCGAGACGCCCACGTCTGAAAAAGCCGCCATTGATGAACTGGCTGATTGGCTGGCGATATGGGCCAGAGGGCTAGATGCCAGCGATGTCATTGTTCACGAACAAAAATCGGTGGGTAATTTTGTTGAGTGCCGCTGGAATAAAGACCGCCCCGGCAAACCCATCCTCATTTGCTGTCACATGGACACCGTTCATTCGGTGGGCAGCGTCGAAAAGCGCCCTACCCGCACCGAAGATGATATTTTGTATGGCGTTGGGGCGTCCGATATGAAGGGCGGCATCACCGTTGTACAAACCGTCTTACAAGATTTGTTCTACCAAAAAGAACTGCCCAATCGTCCCATCACGGTCTTATTCACTTCCGACGAAGAAATCGGAAGTCCACATTCCCGTGAAGTGATCGAACGGTTGGCGCGTGAATCGGGCCTTGCACTGATTATGGAACCCGCCACCGACCCGGAAACGATTGTCACCGAACGTAAAGGGGTTGGCATTTTTCAAATGGTGGCGCTGGGGCGTGAGTCGCATTCGGGCAGTAATCCCGAAGAAGGGGTCAACGCAATTGTCGAAATGGCCTCGCAAATTGGTCGGATTACAGCCCTAAGCGATGCGCAACTAGGCACCACCGTCAACCCAACCGTGATTCGTGGGGGCACAACTCACAATGTCATCCCCGGCGAATGTGACATCACCATCAATGCACGTGCCCGTTTTAAGACCGAAGCTGATCGGGTGACAAAAGCCTTGACTGAATTAAGTCAGAACCCCACCCTGCCAGATGCGCTGCTCTTTACGACAGGCGGCTTTATTCGTCCTCCGATGGAACACACGTCCATCACGGAGCAGACCTTTGCCACCCTACAAAAAATCTCGCCGTTCCCATTAAAAGAGATTGCCAAAGGTGGGGGCAGTGATGGGAATTTTACGGCGGCGTTAGGCATCCCAACGATTGATGGTTTAGGGCCATCTGGTGGCGGGGCACACAGCGATGATGAGCATGTCTATATTCCCAGTTTGCCCCAGCGAGCCGCACTGTTAGCCTCGATTTTGTGCTGTTGGCCCACCATGCCCTAGTCGAGCAGCGGGATTTGAGCCATCGCCTCATCTTCGGATAGCCCCAGTTCACTCATAGCCGCTTCGAGTCGCTCCAAATATTCAACCACAACCGGACGGCCCGTTACGGATTCATGTACCATCAAGGCCGCGATTGGCCCCATGTCCATTAGACCCCGTGCATAAGCCGCCTGCTCCACCAACTGCTGATTATAAGGGATGCGGCGGTGTTTGACATCCACATGACCATTGGAGCGTGTCAAAATGGCATAGCTGGCGTCAGGGTTGCAATCGAGCGGCATTCCAACCGAGCCGGGATTGATAAACGTCAAATCTCCCCACTGGCGAACAAAGGGGCGATGGGTATGGGCAGTAATCACATAGGGATACTGGACTTCGCCAAAATGCTCTTGCAAAAAATCTTCAGAGGTATCAGGCAAGATTCCACCGCGCAAATCTTTGGGGGAGCCATGCACAAACAGCAGTTTGTCTTGTTCAATAGTAATCGGGAGGCTGTTTAGATAAGCGAGATCGGTTTCCCGCATGTAATCCAACGTCCAATAGGCTACTCCCCAGCGCGAACGGGGATGGGCGGATTTATCCTGATCGGGATTGGAAAGAATTTGGATATAACGTTCGTGATTGCCCAACAACGCACGCGGTTGGCGATCATAGAGCATGTCCAGCACTTCACGCGGAAACGGCCCTCCATTGAGAAAATCGCCAACAACGACCACCTCATCTACGCCCTGATGGTCAATATCGGCTAGAACGGCCTCGAATGCCGGTGCATTGCTGTGAATATCCACGACTATTGCTATCCGCATTAGTTCCTCCCCATTGAACAATCATAAAGCCCCCCAATTGTAATTGAGAGGCTTTGGTATTGACCTACGTGATACTGACCATGAGCCAATGAGCGACAGACGACAATCGGCCTCTTGCATCCCATTGAAGTCTAGCGGCTACCTCCATCAATAGCAATATAGATTTAGCATCATTACACCTGACCCAGTGTTGCTTGCTCACCAAAACCCCACTATTATTGAGCATATCAACCTCACACAAGGTCAATACCTCTGGTATCTCAACGTGATTCTTTTAAAGGAACTGTAATGACGATTAACGTGGATTCAATTCTGGTCATTGGACACCGTAATCCAGACATGGATTCGATTGCAGCGGCCATCAGTTACGCTTGGTTATTGGAACAAACCACTTCAGATAAACACATCGCAGGGCGAGTTGGGCAAGTAAATGCCCAGACAGCCTTCGCGCTTGAACATTTCAACATTACCCCCCCAACCCTCGTTACTGATGTGCGGGTACGGGTGAGTGATTTGATTGAATTTTTACCTTTTTTGCAGCCCCACCAGACGCTGTTGGACGCCTGTCAGAGTATTGCCAACACCCGCCGTTCGGCCCCCCTGCTGGATACCGATCATAAACCGATTGGCCTGATTTCTGGCGCAGGTCTATTTGCGACGATGGCTGATGCCCTTAGTTCCACCTCGGTGCTGGCCCTTGCCAAAGAATTTGACCGTCCAGCACAGGCAGCAGTGGATACCAGTGGCATCATCCTACATGGCGAAGAATTTATTCGAGATGTCATCAATCAAGTCTTGCGCTCCGACCCCGATGAATTTTTGGTAGTGGACAGCGACGGGCGCTATATCGGGTTGTGCCGCAAATCGCATCTGTTGTCGCCTCCCCGTCGGCGCATTGTCATGGTTGACCACAATGAATTAGGTCAAGCCGTGCCCGGTTTGGACGAGGCCGAAGTGATTGAGGTCTTAGATCATCACCGCCTCAATACCGTGCCTACCTCCGTGCCGATTCATTTCCGCATTGAACCCGTCGGTAGCTGTTCAACATTGGTAGCCGAACGTGGCATAGAGCAAGGTATCGCTTTTCCAAAAGGGATGGCAGGGTTGCTTTTATGTGGCATCCTCTCGGATACACTGACGTTTCGTTCGCCGACGGTAACGGCACGGGATCGCAGTGCAGGTGTCAAATTGGCAGTTATGGCCGAACTTGCGCCCGCCGATGCCCATGAAAGGCAGGTGATGCAGGCCATTACTGAATTGGGTCAACAGTTGCTCTCTGCTGGAGCAGGCCTAGAAACTCGTCCCGCTGAGGAAATTGTGAACACCGACATCAAGTTCTATGAAACGAATGGCCTGAAAGTTGGGATTGCTCAAGTAGAGGTCGCCAATCTATCTGAATTGACTGACCGCTTGAGCGAACTGCGCGACACTTTACAGCAGTTGACCGAAAGCCAAAATTTATCACTGGCGTTGCTGATGGTAACAGATGTAGTACGGGGTAACAGCCGTTTAGTGGCCGTTGGTCAGCATCGGGTCATTTCCATGCTGCCCTATACCCGTCTTGATGATGATACCCTTGACGCACCGGGGGTAATGTCGCGCAAGAAACAACTGCTGCCAACCGTTTTTGCCGTGCTTTCGCAGGCCACCTAAGTGATAAAACCAGCCGTCTCTTTGGATTGCTGGTTTTTTTATTCTCCCACCTGATAAGCAGAAAAAGCCGCACTATGCTAGATATGCTCCTCTGATGTGGCTTGAATTGGGTTAGGTAAAGCAGCGGGCTTGATGAACAAGAAGCTAAAAACTAACAGGCCGCCAATTACGACGCTGCCTATTAGAAATGGTGCGTTAATACCATAGTTCTCAAAAAGAAAGCCGCCGATCAATGGTGCAATCGCGTTCGCCGCGCTCACGGATGAAGCACTCAGGCCAAGAACACTCCCATACTCGCGTTGATGAACCCGTTTGGTGATGAGGCTGTTTAATCCCGGACGAATCAGCCCTGCCCCGATTGAAATGGGGATAATGATGACAAGCAACCAACTCACTCCCCAAATGCCCCGGTAGGAATCATCGGGTAACTCAATCGCGGTTGTATCGGTAATCGAACTGACATCTGATTCAGACTCGGACAACAATTTTTCTTCAACCACTTCGCGTTTGTAAAAGGGATGGGGCTGATTCGGGGTGAGCGCAATCAATATCAAGCCTGCCGTGAGCAAGCCCAAAGCCAAATTGACCATTTTGACCTCGCCATACTTGCGTGTCCATGGGCCAATAAACCGCCCTTGCACCATCACCAATGTCATACCCACCACCACAAAAACGAGTGCATTACCTTGCCCAAGCAGGCCGAGACGGCTCAAGGTGAACAACCCAAGTAGGCTCTCAAAGCCAAAAAAGACCAGTTGTTGAACAAAGACAAAGATCAACAAAACACTGATGTTGCGGTTCCGCACGAGCGTCAGGGCTGTCGAAGGCTTGGCATCTTTGTGTTTATGACGCTGATCCGATGGCAATGTTTCCCGAAAGACAAAAAATGTCAGGAGTATAGATAGGAACGAGCAGGCCGCAGCGACAAATGCTGGCATCTGGATGTCATCGGTCAACGCAAGTGTGAAAATGGAGATCAGCGGGCCAAGAATAAACCCTAGTCCAAAAGCTGCCCCTATCAACCCCAACCCCTGAGCACGGGTCTTATCATCCGTAATATCACTCAAAGCTGCCTGTGCCGTTGAGATATTCGCGCCAAATAAGCCATCAAAGATCCGTGACGCAATAATCAGAAGCAGCGAGTTGGCAGAACCCAACATGATAAAACCTACACAGGTAGTCATCTGGCTAATCAGCAGAAGAGGTTTGCGCCCAAAACGATCTGAGAGCGTCCCCATAAGCGGCAAGCCGATCAGTTGGGCAATCGGGAAGGCTGCCACCACCAAGCCTATTTCGATTGGGGATGCCCCGTAGGTTGCCGCGTATAAATGCAGCAGAGGCAAAATCAAAGATAGGCCCAATACATCAAACAGCACGAGGACAAAAATGGGCAAGGCACGATGGTAATCTAAGCGATGTTCGGATTTCATAGTATCTTTTTCAGTTTGATAAAAGATGGGTAAGGCTATCCTGTGCCGTTGAAATGGTGGTTTGGATGTCATCCATTGTATGGGCACTGCTCAAAAAGCCCGCCTCAAATTGGCTTGGTGCTAAGTACACCCCGCGTTCTAACATGGCATGGAAAAATCTGGCGTACCTTTCGGTATGAGCATGTTGTTTTGCGCTGGCATAATCGTGGATGATCGCATCCGACGATTTTAAAAAGTAGAATCCAAACATTGTCCCCACACTGCCCGCCTGTAACGGGACATCCAGCGACTGCGCCACATCAACTAGGCCCTTTATCAGCGCGACAGTCATATGTTTGGTGTTGTCGAACACGCTCCCCTCGAATAGCGTCCGTAGGGTTGCGATACCTGCCGCCATCGCCAATGGGTTGCCAGACAAAGTACCTGCCTGATACATCGTGCCTGCCGGGGCGACATGTCGCATGATTTCGCGTTTTCCGGCATATGCACCAACGGGCAAACCACCCCCGATGACCTTGCCCAAACAGGTGATGTCGGGGTCAAGATTCCACTCGGCTTGTGCGCCGCCGGGTGCAACTCGAAAACCCGTCATAACTTCATCTAAAATAAAGACCGCGCCATTTTGTTTGCATAGGTCATGGATGCCTTGCAGAAAACCAAGCTGAGGCAGCACAAAGCCCATGTTGGCGGCGATGGGTTCAACAATAACCGCTGCAACAGAATCGGGGTGTTGTTCAAAAAGCATCCGCACTTGGTCAAGATCGTTATAAGCTGCGGTCAATGTATGGGCGGCTGTCGAATGGGGTACGCCGGGGGAATCGGGTAAACCGAGTGTGGCGACCCCGCTCCCCGCCTGAACCAGCAGCATATCCGCATGACCATGATAACATCCGGCAAATTTGATGATTTTGTCCCGTCCGGTGTAAGCTCGTGCCAGCCGGAGAGCGCTCATGCAGGCTTCTGTACCACTGTTGACAAAACGAATCATGTCTATCGAGGGGACGGTCTGAATCACCAACTCTGCCAAGTCATTCTCAAGTCGGGTCGGCGCACCATAGCTTGTCCCTTTAGCGGCGGCTTCGGCAATTGCTTCGACTACTTTTTCATGGGCGTGACCCAAAATCAGCGGCCCCCACGACAGCACATAATCTATATAGCGATTCCCATCTGCATCCCAGATAGAAGCGCCCTTGCCGCGCTCTATAAAACGCGGTGTGCCACCCACACTGCGAAAGGCACGTACTGGACTATTGACTCCTCCCGGTATCAGTTGTTGTGCTTTTTGAAATAAATTTTCGGATTGGACGGTTTTCATTCCATAACCTCAGATTGGATGGCGACTAATTCTTGAAATTTTTCTAACAACTTACTGACCGTTTGTTGCGACTGAGAAATACAATCGGGCATCCCGACCCCGCGAAATGCACTTCCCGTAACCGCTATCCCTCGTGGCAGATCCGCTTCAATCGCCTCAATCAGCTTCAGATGGTCAACATCGTACTGCGGATTGGCTTGATGCCAGCGGTAAATGCGGTGGAAAAGTGGGTCGGATTCGATGCCCAAAATAGTGCGAAGTTCTTGACGTATCACACTGAGGAGTTGGTCATCATTGAAAGACATCGTTTCGGGGCTGCGTGATCCACCAAAAAAGACCCGCAGCAGCACATAACCCTCTGGCGCACGATAATCAAATTTGATGGACGAAATCGTGATGGCATTGATGGAGCGGCGTTCACTTTTGGGCACGACCAAGCCAAAGCCATGCAAAGGCCGTTTGATAGCCTCTGCTTTGAATGCCAGCGAAATTGTACCCGTGCTGACATAGCGTATTGTTGAAAGTTTTTCACTGACCGTCGGTGCGATCTCTTGCAACAAATTCGCCGCGATATAAGCAGGCGATGTGAGCACAATCGCATCGGCCTTGAGGATTTCGCCCTGCTGTGTCACAACCTCATATTGCCCATCAGTATCGCGTTGGATTCGGGCCACCTTCGTGCCTAGACATAAATCACCCTCTAGACGGCTTACGAGTGTATTCACCAATTCTTGTGTGCCGCCCTGCAAGGACATAAACATAGCGATTTTGGGCGTATTGGATGATGGGGACACGGCATGAGACGCCTGTTGACGGCGGGAAGCGATCATCCCGCGAATCAGGCTACGATGCTGCTGTTCCAACTGCCGGAAACGGGGAAATGTCGCCAGAATACTTTGTTTATCAGCTTCCGCATTATAGATGCCTGACATCAAGGGTTCAGCGATTTTGTCCAGCGCTTCATTACCCAGTCGGCGGCGTACAAATTCAGCCAATGTCTCATCATGGTCATCACGTTTTGGCGGGATGAGTAAATCTAAACCCATCCGCAGTTTGCCCAATGGCGAAATCAATTGTGAAAACACAAATGGCTTAAATTTGGTCGGCACAATCAACAAGAGGCCATCGGGGAGCTTAACTGGTTTGCCACGATGCAAAACATAGACTGTTCGCATCTGGTCGTTCGTCCCTAGCAGGCGATCTCCCAAGCCTAGCTCTTGCGCCAATCGCAGCGCCCATGGCTTTTGGGTCAGAAATGAATCCGGCCCCGCCTCGACCACAAAGGGCGTATCGCCGAACCCATACACTTGTTCGGTCAGGATTTTGCCACCCCACCGATCTGAGGCTTCCAGCACGGTATACCCAATATCAAGCCCTTGATTCTCGGATTGCTGCTGCAAATACCATGCCGCGCTTAGGCCGGAAATCCCCCCACCGATAATGACCACGCGCTGCCGGAGGACTGATCGTAAATCGGTCTTGTTGGACTCTAAAACCACTGCTGTCATGCGCTTGCATTCCTATTCAACTGCTGACTGTATTCATGCACAAAATCCACCAACCGCCGCACATTCTCAATCGGCGTCTCCGGTAAAATGCCGTGACCCACATTGAAGATGTGACCGGGTTTGCCTTTCACGCTGTCCAAAATGTGACGGATACGCACCTTGAGCGCCTCCCAATCAGCAAACAGCGCAACGGGGTCAAGATTGCCTTGTACAGCAACATTGTCCCCAAGCTGCTTCCAAGCCTGTGCTAGGTCAATCCGCCAATCTACCCCAATGACATCTCCCCCGGCGGATCGGATGTGGTCTAACATCCCGCTGGTGTTCGTGCCAAAATGGATAATCGGCACACCGGATTCCCCCGCGATTTCCAACACACGACGGCTATACGGCAGGACGTAATGTTCATAATCGAAGGGACTTAGATCACCCACCCAGCTGTCAAACAGTTGGAGAACTTGCGCTCCGGCTCGTCCCTGTGCCAAAAGATAATGACCCGCGACTTCACTGAGTTTGGTCATTAGGCTGTGCCACAGGGCAGGTTGGCTCATCATCATATTTTTGACCGCAATCCGATTACGACTGCCTCCGCCTTCTACTGCATAGCTGGCAAGGGTAAACGGTGCGCCGCTGAATCCAATGAGAGGGATGCCGCGCTGGTCTAATTCATGCCGTGCCAACGTGATGGCCTTCAATGTAAAGTGCAGCGTTTCTTCAGGGGGCAGCACGCGCAAATTCTCAATATCCTCAGCAGTGCGGACGGGGTTGTAAATGATCGGCCCTTCGCCTTGGACAAACTCCAATTCCAACCCCATCCCCTCCAATGGCGGCAAAATATCGGCAAAAATGATCGCCGCATCCAGATCAAAGGCATTGATGGGTTGAAGGGTGACTTCACAGGCCAATTCTGGCGTTTTAATCATCTCTAGGATGGTGTATTTTTCACGCAGTTTGCGATACTCCGCCATGTAGCGTCCGGCTTGACGCATCAGCCAAATCGGGGTCATATCGGTTGGCTGACGGCGACAGGCGCGCAGAAAACGGCTGTCTTCCAACACATCCGCTACAGGGGAGATGGTCATCGGACTTATTCGGTGATCCATTGAGCCGCCTCTTTTGCAAAATAGGTGAGGATTAAATCTGCGCCTGCCCGTTTGATGCTGGTCAATGTTTCCAATGCACAGCGCCGCAGGTCTATCCATCCATTGGCAGCCGCAGCGTGAAGCATCGCGTATTCGCCACTGACTTGATAGGCCGCGACGGGCAGGTTGTAAGACTGGCGAACCGCACTCAGAATATCGAGATAGGGCAAGGCGGGTTTGACCATCAGCATATCTGCCCCCTCCGCCACATCCAGCGCAACTTCTTTGAGTGCTTCCCGGCGATTGGCAGGGTCCATCTGATATTCACTGCGATCCCCAAATTGGGGTGGGCTTTCGGCGGCATCACGGAAGGGGCCATAAAATCCACTGGCATATTTGGCGGCATAACTCATAATCACCACATGGTCGAACCCGGCATCATCCAACCCTGCCCGAATCGCCCCCACCATGCCATCCATCATGCCCGACGGCGCGATGATGTCGGCCCCGGCCTCAGCATGGACAATTGAAGCCCGTGCCAATAATTCGAGCGTTGGGTCGTTGAGTAGATAGCCTTCAGGCAAATGGGGCTGATAATAGGCATCACCCGACTGGTTAATAATCCCACAATGCCCGTGATCGGTATATTCACAAAAGCACATATCCGAAACGACCATCATTTCCGGCACAGCATCTTTGATAGCTCGAATCGCGCTGGGGATAATGCCATTCGGTTCATAATTCTCACTTCCACAGGCATCTTTCACATCCGGAATGCCGAACAGAATGACCGCCGGGATGCCCATTTGATAGGCGGTACGAACTTCCCCCACCACACGGTCAATTGACCATTGAAACTGACCGGGCATTGACCGAATCGGCTGTTGAATGTCGTGCCCATGCCGGATGAACAGCGGGTAGATAAAATCATCGGGGGATAGGCTGGTTTCCCGCACCATCCGTCGCAGTGCTTGGGTTCGGCGCAGACGACGTGGACGGATAACAGGCGTCGTTCCTGGGATTGTTTCAAGTTGTGTCTGGGTCATAATTGTCTCTCAGGTGATTCAAAATAACGTTCTAACATAACGACGAGGCCCACTAGGGTATGTTCGTCGGGAACATCCACTAAGGAGAAGCCATATGCTTGTGCGGTAGCAGCGGTTTTTGGCCCAATGCAGGCAGCAGGCACGGCAAGGGCCATTTCCAATCGCCCACCTTCGTTTTGTAGCCGTTCAACAAAGTAAGTAACGGTAGAGGAACTGGTAAAGGTCAGCATATCTACCTGCCCCTGTGTTAACAGATAGGCAATATTCGCCCCGCCTGTGCCACACACGGTTTGATAGGCCATCACAACAGTTACGCTTGCCCCACGCGCCGTTAACTTTTCAGCCAATGTCGGACGTGCAAGGGCGGATTCTGGCAGCAATACCCGTTCACCTACTTTTAAAGGCAAATGATTCGCCAGCGATTCGGCCACATATTCGGCGGGAAAATCGGCGATTGATATGCCCAGATTTTGCTGGATGGCGTCCGCAGTGGCAGGCCCTATTGCCGCCGTTTGGAATCTGCCCCCATTGAGCGTCAATCCCAATGTGGCAAGACGTTCGGCGATGGCAAATACCGTATTGGCACTGGTCAAGACCAACCACTCATAATTCCCTGCCTTCAAATCAAACAATGCCGCATCCAGCAACGCGGGGTCATCCGGCGGGGTAATGGTGATACAGGGGTAATCCAGCGGTATAGCATCACGTTGGCGTAGCAGGACATTAAGTGTCTCCGCCTGATGGATGGCCCTTGTATTTACAATCCGCTTACCCGCCAGTCCGCCCGTCATAACCGCTGCTCCATTAGCGCTTTTGCACCTTTGGCGAGGGCTTCTTGAGCCAGAGCTATCCCCAGTGTGTAGGCGGCTTGTTCATCATTCACAATAGCCGTAGAGGTAACATCAATTTGTTGTGTGCCACCGGGGGCGGAAACCCGTCCACGCAACACCCATTGGCCGTTTTGTCGTTGGGCATAGGCAGCGACAGGCACAGAACATCCCCCACCTAACCCCGCAAGGAAAGCCCGTTCAGCGGTAATGGCGAGCGCGGTGTCTTGATGATGGATAACCCTTAGTGTCTCCAAGAGCGTCGGTTCATCGCGGGTCTGCACGGCAATCGCACCTTGGCCGGGGGCTGGCAGCATATCCGCAAAATCCAACACTTCGCTGACCACCTCCAAACGCTCCAGTCGCTCCAAACCCGCAAAGGCCAATACGATTGCATCATAATCGCCATCCTTCGCCAGCGCTTTTTGGATGCGCGTGTCTACATTGCCGCGAATATCAATCGTGTTCAGATCAGGTCGAAGGTGGCGAAGTTGTGCCGCCCGACGAGTGCTGCTTGTGCCAACCCGTGCTCCATTTGGCAAAGTCGCAAGCGTATACCCTCGGCGGCTGATAAGCACATCGGCGGGATTGGCTCGAATTGGAGTCGCCCCAATGACCAATCCGTCGGGCTGTTCGGTGGGTAAATCTTTTAGGCTGTGGACGGCACAATCAATACGTTTTTCGTATATGGCCGATTCCAGTTCCGCTGTAAAAACCCCCTTGCCCCCCACTAGTGGAAGTGGGGTATGCAGGATAGTATCACCCCGCGTTTTGATTATTTCGTATTCGAGGTGCAAAGCCGGCACTGCTTCTTCCATTAACTTCATGATGTATCGGGTTTGCCACAGCGCTAAATCTGAGCCGCGTGTCCCAAATCGTAATGTTTTGACTGCGCTCATTGAGTTTGACCTGTCGCGTAGGGCAAGATACATTGCAGATTGCACGGGCTGGATTCCCGTGCCATAGCCCCTCCGAAACTGCATTGCCCCTCATTGCACAGGCATTCATGGGCCTCACCATCGGTAAGCGCAAACAATTCGCGCACCGCATGGGCATAACCATAGCCGTTGCCCACATTTGCTTGCATCTTTAGACGCGAGGTGGGTTCGTGCAACAGCCGATTCACAAGACGATGGGCCATTCGGCTGACAATCTGCCGGGTACGCTCATCAGCATCGGAAAGGCGGCCTAACGTCTCCATTAGCTCTTCATCGGCAATATTCTGTGCCCAATCGCGCAGATTTTTAATCACGGGGGTCACTTGACGCCCTCTATACCATTCGAGAAAGCGTGCCATTTCTTGTTGAATAATCACTTCGACCTCTGGAACGGCGGCTTTCCGTAACTCAACATTGGTATCCACCACCGATTGCAGGTCATCAATATCATAATATTGAATATTGGGTAGTTCCCGAACACCATCTTCCACATCACGCGGAACCGCAATATCCACAATCACCAATGGGTGGCCTATTCGCTGAGAAACCACTGCTTCTAAATCGGAACGATAGAGAATCGTATGCGGCGCTCCAGTAGCACACACGACTGCATCGGCCCATACCAGCGCTTCGTGAAGCTGATACCATGTCATAGCCTTCCCGTCAAAATCATTCGCCAATGCCTCGGCTCGGTTATAGGTGCGATTGATAAAGGCTATCTCATGGATTTCGAATCGCTTAAGGGCCTGTGCTGCCAACACCGCCATTTCACCCGCGCCAATGATTAATATCTTCGCCAAGCGACGGTGATCAAGTTTTTCGAGTAAAAGAAGTGCCCCGGCATGGCTGACGGATGTGGTATAACGACTGATGGGGGTTTCGGTGCGTGCCCGTTTGCCGGTATGAATGGCCTGTGCAAACAGATGCGACAAAATCGGGCCGGTTAGGGCTGCGGTGCGGGCATCTTCAAAGGCTTGCGTCACCTGTCCCAGCACTTGAGCCTCACCCAAAATCATAGAATCGAGGCCGCAGGCGACCCGCATCAGGTGTTGAATCGCATCATTCGCAATACGTTGATACAAATAGCTGTCTATTTCACTATCGGGCAGATTCTGAAGTTTCGATATAAATCGTTTGATGAGCTTAATTCCCTCATCCACCGCCGATGCCTCTACATAGATTTCCAGTCGGTTACACGTAGATAAAAGGACCCCTTCATGGATGACCAATGATTGATTGTCAGCGGGTGACTGGGTAAGACTTTTTAGGTCTTCCAATGCAATCTGGAAAGCACAACCGGCGAGGGTCAATTTTTCCCGAATTTCGACAGGGGTGGTTCGGTAGTTTAGTCCGACGACAGCGATAGTCACAAAAGCGCTCCTGAATAGAAATGGCCTTAAAGTACAACCTGTCTTGTTGCTGGCTGATACGCGCAGAATGGCTCTTCGGCCAAATAATTGCCGCTGACCCCATAGGAACGAGCACGGCAACCCGCACACAACGATTTGAACTGACAGATGCCGCATTTGCCTTCGAGGGCATCGGGGTCGCGCAATTCTGCGAACAAGGGACTGCCCTGCCAAATTTCCGAAAAATCCTGTTGATGAATATTCCCAGCCTCAACAGGCAAGTAACCACAGGGGAACACTTCCCCGCGATGGGAGATAAAACACACACCTGTCCCAGCCAAGCAGCCCTTGGTGGCGGCGTGCATTTGCCCATGCGGATGACCATGCACCTGTCGGTCATAACTGGCAGGAAGTTCCTGCTGCGTCCCTTTGCGGCGTTCTTCGGCGCGGCGGGTACGCATCACCCGAAAATAATGGGGCGCACAGGTAGCCTTTAATTGCAGTTCCGGCTCAGATTGTTCGATGTCATAGAGCCAGTTGAGGACGCGCTCATATTCCTGTGCATTAATCATCTGCTCTTCGGCGATTTGCACCCCACAGCCAACGGGTACTAGCAAGAAAAGATGCAGGCCCACCGCATCCAAGTCTTTTGCCAATAACAACATACTATCCAATTGTGCTTTATTATGGTTAGCCACTGTGGTGTTAATTTGTACAGGAAGGCCAACCTTACGTAACGCCCTAAACCCAACAATCGCCGCCTCAAATGAACCGGTCAACCCACGAAAGGCATCATGGGTTCCAGCGTCGGCGCCATCAAAAGAAATGCTGACCCGGCGGACACCACTCGCCTTGATACGCTCCGCCACCGCATCATCAATCAATGTGCCGTTGGTTGCCAATGCGACTGGCAAACCCGCATCCGTCGCATAACGGGCAATCTCATAAATATCAGGTCGGAACAGGGGTTCCCCACCCGATAAAACAAATACGGGTTTGCCTACCCCAGCGATAGCATCAATCATGGCAAAAGCATCTGTTGTCGTTAAATCTTGCGGAGTAAGTTGATCCGCAACCGTTACGCGCCGACAGTGGATACAGCGCAGATTACAGCCTGCGGTAGTTTCCCAGAAAACAAGACGTGGTGCCGGATAGGTCATGGTGTTGTCCTCAAAGTCATGTAAATATAAGCAAAACTAGGCAAAACTGCGTATAAGATAATCCGAGCAACACCCTCTTCGCAGTACATTCTGTCACCGAACTCAGGTCATATGTCATGGATTATTGTGATTAGGCGTGGGGGCGACCACCCTCCCCTTTTAGACAACAATCAATGGGGCAGATATCATGGCTTGGGCCATGTGTCCCCAAAAAACGTCGCTCAGGATGTGCGGTCATGCGTTCCAAGATAAGCTCACGGATCATTTGAATAAATGCCGGATGTGTCCCTACCGTTTCCGCGCGAACGAGATGAATGCCGAGTTCAGAAGCCAAATGTTTTGCTTCGGTATCTAAATCAAAAAGGACTTCCATATGGTCAGAGATGAACCCAATCGGAATAATCAGGACGTTGCCAATCCCATGCCCTTTCAGTTGCTGAAGATAGTCACAAATATCCGGCTCTAGCCATGGGACATGTGGTGGGCCGCTTCGACTTTGATATACCAATTGATAGTTGGTCGTGCCGATATGTTCCGCTATCAGGCGACACGCTTCTTCCAACTGGGCCACATATGGACTATTGCGGGCCATGCCCATCGGGATACTGTGTGCGGTAAAAACAAAATGCACATCATCCCGTGTTTCGGGTGGGAATTGGGTGAGGGCCTGCTGTGTTTTTTCCACCATTGGCTCAATAAAACCGGGGTGATTATAAAAAACGCGCAGTTTATCGAAAGTAGGTACATCCGTTCCCGCAGTTTCACAGGCCCGTATCACATCTTCTCGATATTGGCGGCAACCGGAGTAGGAGCTAAAGGCGGAGGTAACAAATACAAGCGCCCGCTGCACCCCGTCATCCCGCATTTGACGCAGCGTATCGGTGAGAAAAGGATGCCAGTTGCGATTGCCAAAATAGATGGGCAGTTGTGGGCCATGCTGCTTAAGTTCTTTTTCTAAAGCAGCGATCAGGAGGCGGTTCTGTTGATTAATGGGGCTTACCCCGCCAAAGTCATAATAATGGGCGGCCACTTCTTCTAACCGTTGTTGTGGGATAGCACGTCCTTCCGCGACATTTTGAAGAAACGGGATCACATCCTCCATTCCCTCTGGGCCACCAAACGACAAAACTAGAATCGCATCGTAGGATCGGGCCTCATCGTCATATTTGGATGCCCCGACGATTTGTGCGCCATGTATACTCATAATCAGAACACTATCCTTCTATTTTTTCGGCAATCGGTGTGCCAACATAAATCACACCATCCCGGATTTCAATCTGATACGTCTCAACGGGTTTTCTGACCACCCCATCCAGCGCCGCACCTGTCCTAAGGTCAAATTTGCCATAGTGCCAAGGGCATACCACGCTGCATTCATGGGCATTCACCGCACCCTCGGTTAATGGCCCACGCGCATGAGTACAGCGATTATTGATGGCGTAAATCGTGCCCTCAACATTAAAAAGCCCCACCATCTTGCCCTCAAGGAAAACTATCTTGGTCTCACCGGGGGCAAATTCATCCAATGGGCAGACTTCCACCCACGCCTCATGGATTTCCTCCGAGAGCACAGTTTGGGCAATGGGTGGCCCGCCAAGTGCATCTAAGGCTTCTTCAAGGCGCATATTGATTGAGGTGAATAAGGGGGTGTCTTGCAAGGTATATCGGCTGGACTCGGTTTCGCGGAGTTCCTGTACCAAATCAAGGAAATCGGAGGGTTCATCGGTTTCAAATGCAACAATAAACTCATAATCGTCCAGTCCAAAGCTATAGGTGGTGTTGAGTCGAACCGAGGGATATTTTCGCCCAACTTCAATATGTTCGTCCATAATTCCTTGTCGTGCGTGCAGGGACAACTGATACCAATCGCGTGTTTTGATGAACGGATAAACAAAAAGGTATTTGGCCTCCGACGGGTCAATAACCAAGCGTTCTTCGTGACTATCATCGTTGGCGCTACGGATTTCATAGATAGAGCGTTTGGTCTGGGAAAAATAGGAGTAGACCATATTCAAATAGCCCCCCATTCGCGTACTGGCAATCGCCGTAGCAAGTTCTCGAAACGGGAGCGGATTTCCGGCGATTTGCCAGAGCAAAAGTTCGGCGTCAGATCGTGTACCCATGAGGCTGTAAGGCCGGAGCAGCATCCGCCGATTAAAAGTACGGATAACATCCGCCAATTCTTGCTTTTGGAGCGTTTGTTCACCAGCTTCCAATCTACGCCAAAGAGGATCAACTCGATAAAATGCAAATCGCACATACTGGCGACGTGCAAGTTGTCGGCCTCGGTCTTCAGGTTGACCGCTAGGCTGATGATTTGGACGATGATTCGGTCTTGATCCGGGGGTGCCCATGTTCCTAAATTCATCCTTGAAAAAAGCATATTAAAATCTATGCAAAGTTATATAAATCTATCTAAAATTATCATTTAATGCAAGTTAAAAAACGAGATGGTCTCGCATTTGGTATAAACAAAGTGGCTGAAATGTAGCCAAAGCAGTGTAACCGATGGCGCGATGAGCGCATCTTTATGGTTATCGCCTTCGACTGGTGCTAAGGTTCATCCCTATAATCCAACGACGGGTAGTGACCATCGCTTGCAAGGGGAGGATGTGTCTTTAGAGGGGCAACTGTGTGGGTTTTACAGCTAGATGTTTTTGCCAATTACCAAATATCCGCAGAATTTATTGAAGGGCTACTTCTGATACCTATCAAAAAACAAAGGGCCACCAACGACCCTTTGCTCTTGCTGCAAAACTTTGAAAAAATCCCACTACCCCTGTTTTAGTCGTATCACATGCTCGTGTGCATACTGCTCTGGGAAGGCGATACGCAAGATCGTTAGGGCTTCCTCACCCGACCAGCCCCGACTCATCATCTCGGCTATGAGGCCTGAAATGATTGGGGCAGCAAACGACGTACCCGACCACCGCGCCCATCCCGTCGTATTAGGAACCAGCCGTTGCCAATCTTCCTTACTTAGGTCAGGTGGATTTTCCGGATAGGGGCCAGTATAAACACCCAAGATACCAGTCTTTGCGTTGCTAAATTTCGGATTGGCAGGTGAAGTATCCCCACCGAATACGGCAACACCCGCATGAACGGGATAATCTGCCAGATTGCTATAGTCGGTTAGTTGGTTATTACTGGAATCAAGGGCGGCGACCCCTAACACGGTTGGCATAGAAGCAGGCATCCGCGCCGGGGTGCGTGATTTTCCGCCATTTAATCCATCATTTCCCGCTGCGGCCACCACCACCCCACCCGCATTGACGACCCGCGCAATACGATCTTGGATATGATAAAGCTTGAGCAGTCCGTCCAAGACATTTTTCTTGGAGGGCGGGATATTGGGATTGGCTTGCGCGTAGGCTACAGTCGCCATCGGCAACGTAATGGGCAAAGACAAATACGTTAGAAATTGCTCAAGGTCAACCAAGATACTATCGAGTAATCCCCGTAATTCAGGGTCTTCCTGATCTAAGGCCAAATAGAGTTCTTTTAGCCATGCGTCCGGGTGGTCAGCATTTGCGGGCACACTGAATGTCAGACTCAAATTGATGACCAATTTCTCCTTGTCAGGGTCAAATCCTTTCAGGGCGGTATCCAAACCCACGAGGTAGGTCATAAGCGTCCCTGACCCAAACGCATTGAGGACTTCGACGAGGTGGAGTTCTGTCCCCGGCGATATGGAGTGAATAATGCCCGCCGCAAATAGGCCATGATCCATTTTCCACTGCCGGAAATATTGATCTTGGACGCAGGCACGGTGAAGTTCGTATCCCGGTTGGACAATCAGTTTCGCATCAAATGTCTCGCCTGTAATGGGATCGGCAAAATAGGTGATGCGCAAAATATCCGACTTTGGCTCATTTGTTACAGCATCACGCCGAGGGCCTTCGACAAGTCCTGTCGCTGAATCCGTTGAGCGCAGCAAAGATTCTAGCAGGGGATTGGTAGCGCCAAACTCATCATAGGCTTTTGAAAGACTGATGGGAAGAACATCCTTAGCCAGCCGCTTCTCCCCAATATCTGGAGGGTCGGGGTCTTTAGTTGGCGGAGCCGTGTCCAAAATTACAACTCGTACTTTTTGGGGTTTGACCGCATCCTTCGGCAGCGGATGTTCTAGCATCATTTGCAGTGTGTGTTGAAATGTTTTGATGACAGTCGCAACAGATTTTTTGGCGTTGGGGTTGTTGGATTTGAACCCAAAGGCTTGTTCATAATATTTCATCAAATTGGCGGGGAAACCCGTCACCCCGGTTGGCTCAACCGAAAACTGATAGTCGGATGGCTTGTTGAGGGTCGCTGCAACTGGATTGCCCGCTGGCCCGCCCCCACCTGTACCCGAATCTGGCGGTGCTGGCGGCTCATTTGGCGCTCCGTTGCTTAACCAATTGGGTGAGGCTCCCAGTAGTTCGAATTCTTGGGGCGTGTAATCTTTACGATTGCCCGTAACCCTACGTAATTTCCAGTAGATTTGGTGAACACCCCGACCAGTCGTTGTCAAAAATGTTTGTAATCCCGACGGCGCATTCTTCTCCCATGTCTTAAGAATAGGCTGAAAAAACCTTTCGGCGGATGATGGTTCTCTAAATGGAACGAGGATACGATAAATTTTCAGAACCTCTTTGAAAAGATCGGCATCCGGCAGTCTGGGGTACGTCGCAGCTATATAAGTAACAGGTGGCAGGCGGTGGGACAGGGACGCCTCGCTTACAAAGCGAAGAGGAGGTTTTTCCGATGAAATATCAATTTCGGGAACAAGGCAGTCGTTTGAAGCCAAAAAGGTCTTTAAAAAATCAACCACTGCACTTGGCGTGGCATTAGGGGGATGCGTTACCAGATACACGATTTGGTAGGGTGCAAAAGCACGGGTTTCGGTTGTTAAATCTTCCATAGAGGTCGCCTCTCTTAAAAACTATTCGGATAAACGAGTCGGGCTGCTAAAAGGATCAGGATTGCCGATTAACTGAAAAGCCCCCCAATAGGCAGGATGTGAATCGGGGCTATAGGATAACTGAGTACATTGTGCTTGGCGTATCGCTGATGCCTTAGACTCACCAGCCTTTAGCAACTGATAAACGGTTTCCATTTGACCATACGCGCCATTATCTTCTACGCGCCATAGGCTCACAAGTAAAGCGCCAGCCCCTGCATATAAACACCCCCGCCCCAACCCGATAGGCTCATCGCTACTGGTGATTGAAGCACGCCCAGTTTCACACGCGCTTAAAGTCACCAACTCATAACTTAAGTCATGCTGTAATAGATCATCCGTAAAAAGCTGCCCATCCGCCAATTCAATATAGGCAAGGTCTGGATAGTCCATCCGAAATTCACCATGAGCCGCAATATGCAAGACTTGGCAAGGCATTTGTTGAAGCGTATTCCTCGTCGCTTGATCCTCCACATAAATTTGACCACCGAGGAGATGATGTACCATTTGCGCTTCACATACCGTCTGGGGTAAACGGCCATTTTGGGCATGGGCCACCACCACTGCACCCGGCTGACGGACTGGGCTGGGCTGTGTAATAAGTCCGCCTGCTGGAAGGACGACAATCTCATGTTGTTCGATGAGATACCCATCATCCGAGGTCAGGAGATGAAAGGGTAGGTAATGTAAAATGCCATAGGGCACGATGGTCAGCCGTTTTTTGCCAGTGATCTGTGCCGCGAGTGGCTCCAGTAGTGCTGAATAGAGTTGGCAACTGATGTCACGGAATTGGTGGGTCAAAAATTTGACCACCGAACCATGACGACCCGCTTGAAGGACACAATTGATATTAAATTGCAGTTGTTGAATCCAATGATTGACTTCGCGGAGCGCGGCAGGTAGCTTAATAACTTCAAGATGGGCTGAATCCAACACAAATGCCCACAGATGTTGGCCGTCATTGTAGTATTCGATAAGCAGGGAGGTTTGGGAAAGCCGCTGTTGAATAGTCGCTACATCCGGTAGGACTAAACCAAAGGCATGTGGATTATTTGGATTTTGGAGATAAAGCCGCTCACGAATGGCAAGCAGTTGTTTTTCACATTCGGCTAGCCTGCGACGGGCTTGTTCGGGGGTAAGGTTATCGTTTGAGGGGATTTCTTCTCTTACAACCCGATACAACCACTGATATTCTTCTCGAAGCTGCTCAAATTGGCTTTGGAACTGACGAGAATCCGGATCAATATCCCCCCAATGTAAGCTATCCCGACTGCCCAAATAGGTGAAAAACGTCTGCGATTTGGCCCGTTCTAGGGTTTCATAGGCACAAGCAGTCTGACCATCCTGCAAATATAAACGGATCAATGATCGAAGGGCATCAGCCTTATCATCCAGAAAACTTGTCCGCAGTGTCAAGGACAACCCTTTTTGAACACGCTCCACACTTGTTGATGCAGCCCAATAGTGGCGATACGCCCGTCGGTACTGTGATTTTGCCTCCGCAAGTTGGCCGAGCAACAAATGGGCACTGTAGCGACTCAATGCCAAGCGACTGTGCAACGCTCGTCGAAGTGCTTCCTGTGCCACTTTAGCGGCTCCCGCAAGATCATGCAGAGCGTGGAGGGCCTGCCCTTGACGCAAGAGCGCATTGACATAACTTACTTGGAAATGATCGGAAAATTGATCGAGTGCATTCGACGCCTCAGAATAAGCAAGGGTGGGATTATTTTGTTTTAGGGCAATAGTGGCACGCCAAACACTGATACTGGGTAACCAGTCCTGCATTTGCATCTCTATAAAAACTTGTTCGGCTGCTTCTAGTGCTGATTGTGCGGCCTCCAATCGCCCCAGTTCGGCCTCGGCAGTCGCTAGATTGAAAAGGCAGACGGCTTTTGAAAAAGGGGCTTTTAAGGCTTCATATTCTTCAATGACTTTCAGTGCCAGTTCGCGTGCTTCTAGAGGTCGGTTGAGAGCCAGATAACATTCTACAATCCGATGACTGGCATAAGCCTGAATTTTGCGTGGCGAGGCATCTGTCTGTGCCTCCTGTTGGGCTTGATGGAGAAGCTGTAGAGCGCGACGATAGTGCCCTTGTTTTAAAAGTACGCTGGCGATATTCAATTCAATCTGGCTTAACCATTGCACTTCTTGGCGCCGCGTACAAATCATTTCGGCTCGTTCTAAATATTCGAGGGCAAGCTGTAAATTCCCCATAATAAAATGAGTGTAGCCAAGATTATTGTTCATCCGACCCAAATATTGTTCGCCATTCTCGCCCAGCGATTCGGCCAGCCGAAGGGCGGAGTCGAAGCAGTCGAGCGCGGCTTGGCAATTTCGCAAGTCTTGGTACACCATGCCACGATTCATTTCTAGGTTGAGCAATAATTCCCACTGTTGGTGTCGCTTCAAAATTTCAGCGGCTTCGGCGGCTTCCGTCAAAATTTCGTCTACGATATTAAGTTCGATGCAGATTATCAACGGGCCAATCCGCGTTCTCGCCCAACCCACCTCATCGTCAATGCTTAAAAATAAGCGGGCCGCTTCCTGAAAATATTCCCACGCCTTTTCGTTGTCACCGAGGAACTTTAGCGCATCACCAAGCGCCATCTTCCCTAACGCGATTTGCCATACATTGTCATGCAATGTTCCAATTTCAATAATAAGTTCCGCACGACGCACCGACTCACGAGGATCAATAGACCAATAATGATTCGCTTGGGATTTGATGTTAAGGACTAAGCGGTGGCATTCATCAGGAGACAACGCGAGATCAGCAAGTGTTAACTTCCCCTCCAGCAATAAGTAAATTGGTTTTTCTAAATTGGCTTGCTGCATAGTTGGTTACTCCGAAAGAACAACCCCCTTTACGACAATACTATTCCCGCCACCTGTTGTAACACGTAAATCAATCGCAGTCGTCTGTGGCATTGGACACTCAAAAGTCCCCATGTCGCTGACTGTCGTGGTGCCTTGTAGTTCCCCTGCCTGTCGTAACTCCACTAATCCGCCAATCCATACCTTTGGAAGTTCGGCAACAATTTGGCCTACTAAAATTGGAGGCACACCGGGTTGTACATCCAAAAAGACATAGACGCCATCTGCTTCAAACATCAAGGGTCCCCTAGACCCTCGATAGGATAACTGAGGGCCTTGTCCGGGTGATACCAATTGGGCAATCAATTCTTTGAGCGACTTGCGCGGTATATCCTGACTTATTTCGGGCTTAGTCCTGATAGCGGAGGATGATTCCAAATAAGTTCGCAATTCTGCTAAATGACGCTGGCAATCGGAGCACAGTTGCACATGTTGAAAAACCGTATCCCGCTCTGATTTTTTGAGTAAATTGAAATGGTAATCTTGTAATGTCTGGGCCGAGGGATGAGTTTGCTGCAAAAACATAGGAATCAACAAGGATTCCAGTTTTGCATCCAAATGACGTTCATTTTCAAGCCGCTGACGACAAAATGGACAATGTTCCAAATGTGCATATACCGACAAGTCGGCTATCCCGTCTAGGGCGTCATCAATTTCGTTATTAGTTAGTTGGGGTGGGAGACTGCACTCCATACTACACCTTATCCTCTTCACACACCTGTATATAAAGATTAAATTGCATAGACACCCGTTTTATCACACGATCAATTTAGATAAGCGAACTTTCAGGTTAAGTATCGTCAGAGGAATCAGACAAATTGGCTTCAAGGAGTTGACGTAGAGTTGCATCACGCCGCAAGATACGCTTAATGCGTTGTAGGGCTATCGAAACGTCCCGAGCATCTTTCCAGCCACCCATTTTCGCAATATCCGCTGGTTTGTACTCTAAAATAAAAACCGCCTGTGCTAGGTCTCTCAGTTGCTCATTTGGCAATAGTTGGGTGATATAGTCCCATAGTTGCTGTGAATTGATAGCACCATCCAGATGCAGTTTCATTGGACGAATCCTATCGAGTTCATCTTCTAAAGAAACGAGCTGTTCCTCCAGATAATTTGATTTCCAGTAATTTGTTATACACGAATAAACACAACCGTGGAGATAATCAAGCAAAGCGGCTACCTGCGAAAAATTTTTGAATTTATCTGGATAGTCGGGATTATTGAAGGATTTCCAAAAATTAGTAAAGGAATCGCTCACAAAAAAGAGGTCGGTTTCGTCCACTTGATCGCGCAGCTGATGCGATCTGACCCATTTCCGTACTAAGGGTTCGTAGGTCTTGTATATAGCAGTAAAGGCATCTTGGTCTTTTTTTTCTAGTGCCCGTCGAAAGAGTTCAAAGCAGTAACGTTCGTCATGCGTTACATGTTTAAGATAGTTGCTGGTTTCCTCTCTACACCGCTGCTCCAGTTCTGCATTTGACCACCCCCCGAAGTCCATAGTTGACTCCCTTCTCAATCAGAAAGGCAGAAACTAAATAATTTCAGTTCGACGGCCCTACTTAAATTAGTTAGGGTCTGTTCTTTGGTGCGTTTCATTTGAAATAACTATATTTACAGAAACTTTTCTATTTCCATTAAAATTGTCGAAAAATTGCGAATAGACTATAGCTAATTTAATGAATTGGCACAACAAAGTCAGACCAACAGTTGGGATAGGCAAACAAAAACCAGCCATCCTCAAGAGGCGACTGGTTCGTCAAACTGTTTAGTTGTTGAGCCTAGAGGGATTCGAACCCCCAACCAAGTGCTTAAAAGGCACCTGCTCTGCCGTTGAGCTATAGGCCCGATATTTCATAACGCAAGTATCAGTATAACAGTCAGCGTCATGAAACTCAAGAGTTTTTTTGGCGACGCCCAATTCATTTCTATTCAGGTCGTTCTTGGGTCAATGTCATAAGATAAGCCACAATATGCCAGACATCCTGTTCGGTGAGTACCTGCCCCCAATCATGCGGCATCAGGTTATCCGGCCACGGCTGCTCAGTTTGGGGAGGCGCAAGAAAGGCACTCGGTTGCATAATGGACTCGAAAAGATAATCTTGAGCACTCATGCCCGGAATTCGGCTGCCTGCCACCGTTGCTATCCCATAGAGATATGGTCCGGTTCCCGGAATTGGCTCATTGACATTATGGCAAGCCGTCGCACAATTTTGGGAGGTACTGGGGCTAGCGACATTTTCAAATAGTAGCTTCCCAATTTCCGGATCACCGGGAAGTTCCTCAGTCACAACGGCCTCGGTGACTTCGGCGGTTGGTTCTTCCGTCGCCACCTCAGTTTCTTCAACTTCAGGAGTTGGTGTGGGCGGAATCGGGGTAGCAGTCGGCGGAATGGGCGTATGGGTAGGTGCAACTGCGACCACTTGAACATCTTCGCCCGCGCGGTCGGCTCGTACAAATGGCTGGGTGGGTTCAAAGGTAGGTCGGGGTTCTTCCGCGACTGTTCCGCAGGCTACCAAGAAGAGGCCAATCATAATCAACGCCGCAGCAGTCAGCGTCCGATTTCGCAGCAAAGCAGGCATCGCATGTCCTTCCAAGTAATGTCAGGGTGTACGCTCGTGAAAAGCGCCACTATTGTAGCACGCGAACGGCACAACACCAATATGCCTGCTTCGAGCTTTTATGATCAAATTTAATTCACGGAATATATAACCATGCTTGGTCGGTGGCACGTATATCATAATCATAGCCACCAGCAATCAACACGCGACCATCATTCAGCTGTGTAGCCGTACTGTTAAATCGGTCGGCATCCACTTGACCTGCTGCATCC
Organism: Chloroflexota bacterium; assembly: GCA_013112715.1. Taxonomy (GTDB): domain Bacteria; phylum Chloroflexota; class Anaerolineae; order Aggregatilineales; family J027; genus CFX10. Next base: position 39,862 of record JABFGB010000008.1, on the reverse strand, counting down.
TGAAAAACCCCTACCTGAACATCCAAGACTTCGACAGTTGTGTCTCCGCCAACAATCAAGACCTGTCCATTGTTCAGTGTCGTCACTGAGCTTCCCAGTTTAAAACGTTCTTGGCGCATTGAGGCAGGATAGTAGGCAAATGCGTCTTGCTGGGGATTGTAGATTTCCACGCTATTCAAGCGGGTATCCCAATCTTCTTCCGTAGAACCTCCCAAAATTAGTACCTCACCATCGGTCAATAAAACCGCCGCATGGGTTCGCCGCTGGCTATTCATATGGCCCGCCGCACTAAATGTACCCGTGATTGGATCAAAAATTTCTGCCGTCGCCAAAACTTGATTATCTCGAATTCCCCCGGTAATGAGCACACGTCCATCCAGCAGTAGGGTTGCAGTGTGGGCGGCACGCGCTTCAATCAAATTACCCGTCGCGGTAAAACTGTTTGTCAGAGGGTTGAATATTTCAGCCGTCGCCAGTTCACCATCGAACTCGCCACCCGTAATCAACACTCGTCCATCCAGCAGCAAGGTTGCTGTAAAACCACCTCGCGGGGTCGTCATTTCGCCTATCGTCTTAAACTCACCTTGTTGTGAGTCATATATTTCGGCGCTGGCAGTTTCATTACGGCCCACAAAACCTCCCACAATCAAAACACGCCCATCGTGCAACAATATGGCTGCGTGTCCGACTCGTGCTTGATTCATCGTCTCTATAGCAGTGAATGTATCCGTCGCGGGATCGAATATTTCCGCGCTATCGAGAATATCACCCTCACGCACCATACCCCCAGCAACCAGCACTTGACCATTGGGCAGCAAGGTCGAGGTATGTGCGGAGCGGGCAACGTTCATGGAATGAGTAGGCACGACGACACCTACGGATCCTTTGAAATTTTCACCTAGTTTCCCGGATGGAAAAGAATAGGCGTGGGCCAAAGAATGGCTAAAAGCGACCAAAACAAAAAGTACGAGCAATAAACGCATCATGCTAATTCTCCCACAAGTGTTTGATACGGTTATGGGAATTACACCTGTGTGAAAAAAAGCGTTCCTTATTCCTTTACTTCCACCTGCTCTGGCAATTCAAGCCGATAACATTCCACAGGATTTCCATTGCGGGCGGTTAATTTTGTGGCTGTCAACCGTTCCGTATAGGCTTGTAGGCGTCTTTGGGTGGCAGCATCAATAGAAATACTTTGGCGTGGCGTCAGATTGAGCAATTCGAATGTTTGATTGACCAAGCGACCCACTACTCCGGTTGGTGAAAGAATGATGTCACCGGACGCGACCGCAGCCTTAAAATGATAATCTGGTAATTGGGGATGTTGGCGATTATGGATGGTAATCAGTGAATGGAGATTGAGGAGGGTCTGAATTGCATCGTCAGGGTCACTAAAAGTAATGAGCGCCATATCCGCCACAAATTGACGTACCTGACCCCGCAGGCCACGTATCGCCTCGCGGTGTAAATTGGCCCATGTCAGCAACCAATCATTTAATTCCAACGGCGGCATGGTCTCCCCGGCTTGGATATATTGATGTAAATCCGTCACCAGCAGCACCGTACCGTACTCAATGTAGCTCTGCTCGGTATTTTCGAGGGCAAAAACCTTGATCGGCTGTGGACGTCCCCGCAGTTGAATATCGCCAACCGGATGAAATACAAAATCGCTTACCCCCACCACTTCACGAGTAGCTGCTGTCAGCCATACCTGATTCGTCGGGACGCTTTTTTCAAGCCGCGCACACACCACCACCCCATCACCTAAAATGTCATCCTCTTCCAACATGACATCAGCGGTATTAACCACCACCCGCACTCCATCAATCGCAAATCCGCTGGGAGTATAGCGCTGACGGATATAATGATCCCGCACTTTATCCGCACACAATAAGGCTTCCCGGGCGCTTTCAAAAACGGCAAAAAAGCCATCGCCAGTAAATTTAACCACCCGACCCGCATTTTCTTCCACAGCGATTCTGATAGGATGTGTAGCATCCTCCAAAAATTCGGCGGCGCGAACCGTGTTAACTTGGGCCACCTGTTGAGTTGAACCCACTAAATCCGCCAGCAAAACTGTGAGTGTCCGCGTCGGCATGGCAATTTTCTCCCATCATTCATAGGACAACCGAATTTTATGAGCGATTACAGCCTGCCGCAAGTTGAGCCTCCTAGGGTGTCTCGTCCTCTTCTTCCAGCGCAGCGATAATGCAGGATGCCGTTGCCGGATTCGAGGCCAACGGGATATTATGCACATTACACACCCGCAGCAGCATTTGAATATCTGGGTCATGGGGGTGATAGCCAAGCGGGTCTACGAAGAAGAATACGGCGCGGATATTCCCTTCGACCACTTGCGCAGCAATTTGGGCATCCCCCCCAATCGGGCCAGATAACATCCGCTGCACGGTCAGCCCCACTTTGTCTTGCAGCAAAGTTCCGGTAGTACCCGTCGCCACAATCTTGCATTTTTGCAGGGTCTGACGGTGGTCAATCGCAAAGGCCACCATATCGGCTTTTTTGCCATCATGGGCAATGAGTGCAAGCGTGCTCTCTTCCAAACGGACTGGTTTTTTAGGCATTATCCCCCTACCCCTCATACATAAGGTGGTCGCTCGGTCAGCCGATATAAAAACGCCAAAACCCGAGTCGTGAGTGGCAAGTCCCCTTCCTCGTCATCCGCCTCTTCCGCCACCGACAGGGCCTCAGCGATTTCTTCATAGGGATGCTGATGGACGTAGGTCATTAGTTTTTTGAGTTCGCCTGTATCCAACCAGACCCCATGACAGGACAAACATTGTTCCACGCGAATATCGCTGGCAGCAAAAATATACTCAATCAGTTCAAGGCCATCTTCTGGACAAAAACGGCCACTGTGGTGCATCGTCGTTTCGTCTACTTCCATCAGCGGCGGCAGCTCATGGTCAAGCTGTTCCTCGGCTAATTCCTGAAGCTGACCATGTGGCAGCCAATGTCCACCTGTTGCCGGGTCACGATAAAGGATCACCCCCTCAAACGTCACAGGGGTCAAAAGCGCATCACTGGCAGGAGATTTGAGTTCAGGATTATCGGTCATTGCTTTGTGTTCCTTTCAGTAAAAACTCGGCACACCCTCATTGTAATCTGAGTTCTATAATGTTGCACGCGATTGGACACGCCGAATCGGGGCAAAAAATCAGAGTGTACCGGCTTCCCGATACACTCTGAACACTAGGGGTTTGTTGACGATAAGGCGATCAGCGCTGCCGCTATTCCGTAACCTCTTGTGTTACCACGAAGGCGTCTACGGCGACGGTACCGCTAATCGGGACAATTTGTAAGGTGTGCTGTCCATCGGACAGGTAGTTGATTAGAGTACGGCTGTTAAATTCAGTTACATCCCCAGTCGTGACGACGGTACGAACGGCCACATCATCAACCATGATGGTGAACGTCCCGGTCATACGGCTTTCGACATAAATCACCTCAACCGACGTACCCACAAATTCGAGGCTCAGGATGTCGTCTGTACTCCCACTGCTGTAGACATAGCGATTACCACTGGCAGCGGCGGCGGACTGTACTGACCATTTACCATCGCGGGCAACCTGCGGGTCATCCGACTCAATCACTGTCGAGACACGGCGTGTGGTCGGGGCGGATGGAGTCGGCGTTTCAACAGGTTCGCCCTGCAATTGAGCCACGCCAGCACCACCGGACACGCCTGCCCGCCAACTGGTAGCGGTAGTCGTCGTACCAATTGGTTGGGCAACTCGTTGCAGTGTATACAGGCCAGAGTTCCACAGCAGGTCATTGCGATAGTAGAAGTAGCCCGCTGGATAGTAGAGGCCAAAACTGTCCACACCATTGCTGTCCCAGTCACCAGCCACCACGTTGCCGTATTGACCCGCTAACACATCGCCGGCCAACGGTCTTGGATCACCGATATATTGTGCAAGGTTGAACGCGGCTAGACTGAACGGCAAGCTCGGTGCGTTCGGCGCAGGTGGCACGTTGGTATAGGCAATGGATTCGCTACGGCGCACAGCAATGGAATCTGTACCGTTGCCATCCCAGTCGCCAGCAACAAACTGAGCCGTACCAGTGAAGCCTTGATTATCCGGCAGTACCACACTCAACCATTGGAAACTCAAGGGTGGTGTTGGGCCGCTGGTCAGATTACAGGCAAAGTACAGGACATAGGCAGTGCCCCATGGCGGGAAGTTGCCGCTGTCAATAACCCCGATGCAATCATGACCAACCCCTGCATCGAAGCGACCGGGTACGGCTGGACCGGGCAATCCGAACCAGATACCGATCCACGAAGCAGGCGGCACTGGGCCAACTGCATTGGTATAGGCGAACACACCGTTACCGTAAACACCGGGCGTCTTTTGACCGTCACCATCCCAGTCACCCATGACCCATTGACCCGCAATCGGAGCACCAGTAGCAAAGGTGTTGTAGGCACTCGGCGCGGGCAAGTCTTGTAGAGTGTTCAGCAAGCTCGCTTGGCCGGTCTGCGGATTAAAGATCGCAAGGGATTCTGGGCCATCGTTATCTTGGATACGAACCGTTAACGATGGGATGCTCAGGCCGACATATTCTGCTGCACTGCCCGCTTGCACCGCAAAGTTAATCGCGCCGTTATGGATGGCAGATTCAACCACCGCATCATCCACCGCGACCACTTCAACGGTCTGGTTGGTATCCCAGACTGTATTGGGTGCAGTCGGTGTACCACTGGGCACGAAGGTCAGATTGAGGCTGGTACCATATGGGCCACCTACGCGACCAATCAAGGTCTGCCCGTCGCTGACCGCCAATGTAATGGTTACATTGGCGCTCGGTTGGGAGGCAAGGCGGACATCAAAGGTATCGCGTTGAGCAGCAGTAGGCGCAGGTGATTCCACAACAGTGGTATTCGCACCCGTGATGGTCACGGTGACACCCACGCTATCGTCGTCATTGATTGTGCCCACACCAATCGTATTGGCAGGGGTTGGATCAAGTGTCGCGTTCGTCGGCGCACCCAAAGTTACATTGAGTGTTTCATTGTTTTCGTCAATCGCATCACGCACAACACTGACCACAATCGTGCGGGTGGTCGTGCCAGCCGTGAAGCTCAACGGGCTGACGGTTGTCACAGTGAAGTCCGCTGGGGTCGCCGCCGTTACACCCGCTACCGTAAACGGCACAGTGATCGGGAAGTCGCTGGCGGCGGAGAGCGTTACGGTAAAGGTCAGGTTTGTTGTACCAACACCCGTACCTTCGGTGACGGCCACATCGTCAATACTGACGGTTGGTGGCGCATCATCGTCATTGATCGTACCCACACCAATCGTATTGGCAGGCGTTGGATCAAGCGTGGCATTCGCCGGCGTTTGTAGCGTTACCGTGAAGTCTTCGTTATTTTCGTCAATCGCATCCGTGACAATATTGACACTGATAGATTGCGATGTCGCCCCCGCGTTAAATGTCAGCGGTGAGGCGGTGGTCACACTGTAATCACCAGCCGTCGCTGTGCCATTGGCCGATGTGAAGGGTACGGTCACAGTGAAACTGCTTGGATTGCTCAAGGCTACTGTGAAGGTCAAGGTATTCGTGCCACCTGTGCCTTCGGTAACAGCGACATCGTTGATGCTCACCACCGGGGCGTTATCGTCGTCATTGATTGTGCCGATCCCCACGCCAGCACCCGGCGTTGGGTCAACAGTGGCATTGGTTGGCGCACCCAATGTAACGGTGAAGGTTTCATTAGGCTCATCAATGTTGTCCGTGACGATGTTGACTGCGATGGTCTGCGTCGTCACGCCCACATTGAAGGTCAAGGGGCTGATTGTAGTGACACTGTAATCCGCGCCTGTCGCCGTCCCATTGGCGGAAGTGAACGGCACGGTTACGGCTAGGCCACTCGCCGCCGATAGTGTCACGGTAAAGGTCAAGGTGGTGGTTCCGCCTGTACCTTCAGTCACAGCCACATCGTCAATGCTCACTGTTGGGGCGCTGTCGTCATCATTGATCGTGCCCACACCAATCGTATTGGCAACCACCGGGTCAAGCGTGGCATTCGTCGGCGCACCCAATGTCACCGTAAAGGTTTCATTCGGTTCATCCGTCGCGTCGCGCACGATGTCCACTAGGATGTTCTGGGTCGTCACACCCGGGTTGAAAGTCAACGGGCTAATCGTGGTGACACTATAATCCGCTGCCGTCGCCGTCCCATCGGCAGAAGTGAACGGCACAGTCACTGTCAAACCGCTAGCTGTCGAGAGGGTCACAGTATAGGTTAGGGTCGTTGTGCCCGCACCTGTACCTTCCGTCACGGCCACATCGTCAATACTGACCGTTGGAGGATTATCGTCATCATTGATCGTACCCACACCAATCGTATTGGCAACCACCGGGTCAAGCGTCGCATTGGTCGGCACACCCAATGTCACCGTGAAGTCTTCGTTGTTTTCATCCAGTGTGTCGCGCACGATATTAACCGCAATCGTTTGGGTCGTTACACCCGGATTGAAGGTCAAGGGGCTGGTCGTGGTGACGCTGTAATCCGCGCCTGTCGCCGTCCCATTAGCCGAGGTGAACGGCACAGTCACTGTCAAACCGCTGGCTGTCGAGAGTGTTACGGTATAGGTCAGGGTCGTTGTGCCCGCACCTGTGCCTTCCGTCACGGCCACATCGTCAATACTGACCGTTGGAGGATTATCGTCATCATTGATCGTCCCTGTCCCGATTTCATTACCGGGGGTTGGATCAAGTTGTGCATTCGTCGGCGTACCCAATGTCACGGTGAAGGTTTCGTTGTTTTCATCCAGCGTGTCATTCACAATGTTGACCGTGATCGTCTCGCTAGTATCACCGGGCGTGAAGGTCAACGGACTGACGGTGGTAACTGTATAGTCGGCAGGGGTCGTCGCAGTTCCAGCCGCCGAAGTGAACGGCACGGTCACTGGCAAGCCACTGACAGCCGACAGCGACACCGTAAAGGTCAGGTTCCCCGCGTTTTCATTGACGGTCACATCGTTAATGCTCACCAGTGGTGGGCCATCGTCGTTGTTGATCGTCCCAACGCCAATGGTATTGGCGACTACGGGGTCAAGTGTCGCGTTCGTCGGCGCACCCAATGTCACCTCAAAAGTTTCATTAGGTTCATCCGTCGCGTCACGCACGATGTCCACTAGGATGTTCTGGGTCGTCACACCCGGATTGAACGTCAACGGGCTAACCGTTGTGACGCTGTAGTCACCCGGACTCGTTGCGCTCACATCCGCTGCCGTGAATGGCACCGTGATGCTAAAGGCACTGGCTGCTGACAGGGTCACAGTATAGGTCAAGGTTGTTGTACCAGCACCCGTACCTTCCGTCACGGCCACATCATTGATACTAACCGTCGGTGGATTATCGTTGTCGGTAATCGTTCCGACACCAATTGTGTTGGCAATCACCGGGTCAAGCGTCGCATTCGTTGGCGTTTGCAGTGTCACCGTGAAGTCTTCAGCAGGTTCATCGTTCGCGTCATCCACAATGTTGACTGTCACGCTTTGGGTCGTTACACCGATATTGAAGGTCAACGGCGAAATCGTTGGCACGCTGAAATCGGCAGGACTGGTCGCGGTACCATTCGCTGAGATGAATGGGACTGTGATGATTTGACCACTCATCGCCGACAGTGTGACTGTAAAGGTTAGTGTTCCAGCATTTTCGTTGACCGTCACATCATCAATACTGACCGTTGGTGGGTTATCGTCGTCATTGATTGTACCCACGCCAATGGTATTGGCAACCACCGGATCAAGCGTCGCATTCGTAGGTGCTTGCAACGTCACCGTGAAGTCTTCGTTCGCCTCGTCCAGCGTGTCATTCACGATGTTGACTGTAATACTTTGTGTCGTCACACCCGCATTGAAGGTCAGCGGGCTACTGGTAGCAACGGCGTAGTCCGCGATTGGGGCAGCTGTACCTCCTGCCGAGGTGAACGGCACGCTGATATTGAGTCCGCTGGCGGTGGATAGGGACACCGTGAAGGTCAAGGTGCCAGCATTTTCATTCACCGTTACATCGTCAATGCTGACGGTGGGCGGACTATCATTGTCGGTAATCGTACCCACGCCAATCGTGTTGGCAACCACTGGGTCAAGATCGGCATTCGTCGGCGTTTGCAGCGTCACCGTGAAATCTTCGCTGTTTTCATCCAACGTATCATTCACGATATTGACTGTGATAGTTTGGGTGGTTGTCCCCGCCGTAAATGTCAGCGGCGATACCGTTGCCACGCTGTAGTCCGCCGGGGTCGTCGCGGTTCCGGGGGTCGAAGTGAATGGCACTGTCACGGTACGACCACTCACGGTTGAGAGTGTCACCGTAAAGGTCAGTGTTCCAGCGGATTCATTAACCGTCACATCATCAATGCTCACCGTTGGCGGCGTGTCATTGTCGGTAATAGTCCCTGTGCCGATTTCATTCCCCGGCGTCGGGTCAAGGTCGGCATTCGTTGGAGTCTGCAAGGTCACCGTGAAGGTTTCGTCGTCTTCATCCAGTGTGTCATTCACTAAATTGACTGTCACATTTTGGGTCGTCACCCCCGCAGTGAAGGTCAAGGGGCTGATTGTCGCCACACTGTAATCGGCGGGGGTCGTCGCGGTTCCATTTGCAGAAACAAATGGCACAGTCACGGTACGACCACTGACCGCGGAGAGGGTCACCGTAAAGGTCAGTGTCCCGGTGCTTTCATTGGCGGTCACATCATCAATGCTGACCGTCGGCGAGGCGTCATTGTCGGTAATTGTACCCGTGCCAATTTCATTCCCCGGCGTCGGATCAAGTACCGCATTCGTCGGGGTCTGCAAGGTTACGGTGAAGGTTTCGTCGTCTTCGTCGAGTGTGTCATTCACGATATTAACCGTGATGGCCTCGCTGGTATCACCCGGCGTGAAGGTCAACGGGCTGATTGTCACCACGCTGTAGTCCGCTGGTGTTGTCGCGGTTCCATTCGCTGAGGTGAATGGAACAGTAACCGGTAGACCACTCGAAGCGGAAAGTGAAACCGTGAAGGTCAATGTGCCAGCAGCTTCATTGACGGTCACATCATTAATGCTCACCAGTGGCGGGCCGTCATCGTTGTTAATGGTTCCAACGCCAATCGTATTGGCAACCACCGGGTCAAGCGTCGCGTTGGTCGGCGCACCCAATGTCACCTCAAAGGTTTCATTCGGTTCATCCGTCGCATCGCGCACGATGTCCACTAGGATGTTTTGGGTCGTCACGCCCGGATTAAAGGTCAACGGGCTGATTGTTGTCACGCTGTAGTCACCCGGACTCGTCGCGCTCACATCCGCTGCCGTGAACGGCACAGTAACCGTGAAGCCACTCGCTGCCGAAAGCGTTACGGTATAGGTCAAGGTCGTTGTACCGGGACCAGTACCCTCCGTCACGGCCACGTCGTTGATGCTCACCGTCGGCGCGGCATCATCGTCATTGATCGTGCCCACGCCAATTGTATTGGCAACCACCGGGTCAAGATCGGCATTCGTTGGCGTTTGCAACGTCACCGTGAAATCTTCGTTTGGCTCATCCAGTGCATCTGTCACGATGTCTACTGCAATGGTTTGGGTGGTCAGGCCTGCTGCGATGTTAATGGGTGAACCAGTCGTGACGCTGTAATCCGCTGGGGTCGTCGCTGTTCCATCCGCTGAAGTGAATGGTACGGAAACATTCAAACCACTGACGGCTGATAGTGTCACAGTGAAGGTCAAAGTGGTTGTTCCGCCCGTGCCTTCTGTTACGGCCACATCATTGATACTCACCGTCGGGGTCGCATCATCATCATTGATTGTGCCCACACCGATGGTGTTAGCAACCACTGGATCAAGCGTCGCGTTCGTCGCCCCAGTCAATGTTACGGTGAAAGTCTCGTTGTTTTCATCGAGTGCATCCGTCACGATGTCCACCGCGATAGTTTGTGTGGTAACACCGGGATTGAAAGTGAGTGGTGAAGTCGTCGTTACGCTGTAATCCGCTGGTGTCGTTGCCGTCCCGTTTGCCGAAGTGAACGATACACTGACGGTTTGGCTGCTGGGGTTCGTCAAAGATACCGTAAAGGTCAGTGTGGTCGTTCCACCCGTGCCTTCCGTTTGTGACACATCGTCAATGCTCACTACCGGAGCGTTATCGTCGTCGAGAATGGTTCCAACCCCGACAATGGCATTGGGGTCGGCATCCAGCGTCGCATTCGTCGGAGTATCGAGCGTGATGGTAAAGGTCTCATTGGATTCGTCAGTATTATCCCGAACAATAAGCGCCTGTACCTGTAACGATATTGTACCCGGATTGAAAGTCAAGGGGCTAGTAGTCGAGACAGTGTAGTCAGCGGGTGAAACTGCCGTCCCGTCTGCCACTGTGAAGGGGGCCGTCACCGTAAAGGCACTCGCCGATGACAACGTAACCGTGAAGTTCATCGTAGTGGTGCCACCACCTGAACCTTCGACAAGCGCCACATCATTGATACTAATGATCGGCGGGTTATCGTCATCATTGATCGTACCCACACCAATCGTGTTGGCAACCACCGGGTCAAGATCAGCATTCGTCGGAGTCTGCAACGTCACGGTGAAATCTTCATTTGGCTCATCAATCGTATCATTCACCAGATTGACCGTGATGCTTTGTGTCGTCACACCCGCATTAAACGTCAAGGGACTGATCGTCGTAACCGTATAATCGGCGGGTGTAGCCGCTGTCCCTGCCGCTGAGGTGAACGGTACTGTTACCGTCCGACCACTCACTGCGGAGAGTGTCACCGTAAAGGTCAGCGTACCCGCGCTTTCACTGACCGTCACATCATTGATACTGACCGTCGGCGGGGCGTCATTATCGGTAATCGTCCCTGTGCCGATTTCATTCCCCGGCGTTGGGTCAAGGGTCGCGTTGGTCGGTGCCCCCAACGTCACTGTAAAGGTCTCATTGTTCTCGTCCAACGCATCATCCACGATGTTAACCGTGATGCTCTGGGTTGTAACCCCCGCATTAAACGTCAAGGGGCTAATCGTCGTAACCGCATAATCCGCTGGCGTGGTCGCTGTACCATCCGCTGAGGTGAACGGTACTGTTACCGTCCGACCACTCACTGCGGAGAGTGCGACCGTAAAGGTCAGCGTACCCGCGCTTTCACTGACCGTCACATCATTGATACTGACTGTTGGCGGGGTGTCATTATCGGTAATCGTCCCTGTGCCGATTTCATTCCCCGGCGTTGGGTCAAGGGCCGCGTTGGTCGGCGCACCCAATGTCACCGTAAAGGTCTCGTCATCTTCATCCAGCGCATCATCCACGATGTTAACCGTGATGCTCTGGGTTGTAACCCCCGCATTAAACGTCAAGGGGCTAATCGTCGTAACCGCATAATCCGCTGGCGTGGTCGCTGTTCCTGCCGCTGAGGTAAACGGCACTGTCACCGTCTGACCACTCGCTGCCGAAAGTGCGACCGTAAAGGTCAGCGTACCCGCATTTTCCGCGACGGTCACATCATTGATACTCACCGTTGGCGGATCATCGTCATCATTGATCGTTCCCACACCGAGCGTATTCGCCGGAACGGGATCAAGCGTCGCACCCGTCGGTGAACCTAATTGGACATTGAAGGTCTCATTAATTTCATCAAGTGCATCACGAGTAATGGTCACATTGATAGTCTCGGAGGTATCGCCCGGCGCAAAAATCAATGGCCCGGTGGTCGTCACCGTGTAGTCCGCCGCCGTCGCCGTACCATCTGACGGCGTGAACGGCACTTGAATGTTCAGGCCACTGGGCGCCGATAGGGTAACAGTGAAGGTCAAAGTGGTAGTTCCTGCCCCTGTGCCTTCGGTGACTGCCACATCGTCAATACTTACCGTTGGCGGATTATCATCATCGGTAATGGTTGCGTCGCCAATAGTGTTAGCTGGATTCGGATCAAGATTCGCTCCAGATGGAGGGTCAAGTGTCACCACCACGGTTTCATCATTTTCGTCCAGTGCATCCGGATTGACATTTACCACAATATTTTGGACGGTTACGCCGGGGCTGAAGGATAAGGGCGAACCTGTGACAACGGTATAGTCCACACCGCCACCCGAAGCAGTGCCACCAAATGAAAATGGTACTGTGACGGTTGAGCCACTAGCCGCCGAAAGCGTAACCGTATAGGTAATGGTAGGTGGCGCTCCACCCGTGCCCTCGACCACACTTCCGGGGTCATTGATGCTTACGGTTGGCAGCGCACTCGTAACGCTTGCACAGCCGGAAAATTCGGAAGTTTCGCCACCTGCACCACCATTATTACTGGTTGCGGTTGTGGTGATAGCACTCCCTAGTGACACACTCGGCAAACCTGTGGCCGTAAAAGGTTGGGCTACCCCTGTGCTAGCAACCACCACTGAAGTTGAACCCAGATAGGTTGCCCCTTCCCCATTACCCGAAGCATCGCAGCTTGGGCTAGAGAAAAATTCAACCAAATAGCTACCTGCGATGGTCGTCAAGTTGCCGCTGACCGTCAATGATGGCCCACTCACCAAATTGGCAGCTGTCAAAACAGGGAAGTTCTGTTGATCGTTGTTGCCACCATCGGCGTCGTTCGCATCGTTCGCTGTCACGCCAAATGTTGGGACAGAGGGGGTTAGACGTTCAACAATGTCAATCCCAAGATTGGTGTTATTCGCGGTCGTATTCTGCAAAATGCGGTTATTCAAGGATGCGATAAATACATCCGGTGGCACATCTGGATAATATTCGTGGTCAACCACGATGCCCCGGACGTTGTTGTTTACCACATTGCCTTGAATCAGGGTATTGGAGGCCCCCTGAAGGAAGATACCAAACTCGCCATTCGGAACACTTCCTGTGGCGCTGCCATTTGTCCCAATAAAGTTGTTGGTCACAACCAGATTGTCGGCGGGGCCAGAACCAGTAGTACGAACGAGAAAGCCGTAGGTTTGGATACGGATAGCGGTTCCATCGTTCCCTGAAACATAGTTACCCGTGATGGTATTCGTTGGAGAATTACGAATACGAATGCCATCGGAATAATTCCAACTGCCGGGGGGCCAAATAATGGGTGGAACAGAAACCTCACCAGTGCCGGGGCTGTTCAGGCCGATATAATTGCCTTCAATGATGTTGTTTTCACCCATTTGACTTGGGTCAGTACCATAAGAAATGATGACCAAATTGGTTTCGGCATTGCCACTGATGACGTTGCGTTCAGCAGGGGTGTTACCGCCAATTTGGTTCCCGTCAGAGCCGATAATTTGCAAACCGATCCGTTCATTTGGAACAGATAAAGTACCCGTCACATCGGTTCCAATATAGTTGCCAATCACAATATTGTTGTCCGCATTGTCGCGCATTTTGACGCCAACAAAGCCCAAAATATCCGCATTACCGGAGACAAGGTTACAGTCGCCCGTGCAGCTTCCACCAACAGTAACACCTGACGTCCCACCAATGATATTGTTGGTACCGAACGGCCCAATAATCTCAATACCCCCTCCGTCGGCACGCCCACGATTGGCTGCCCGTGCAGTACCAGCTTGATTGGTACCGATGCGGTTTCCAACAATCACATTGTTACTGCTCAGGATTTGGATACCACTGTTATTGAAATTTTGGATAACCAGCCCGCGAATAGTACTACCACTGCTCCCCGACCCCAATGTCAATCCATTGGTACCTTCATTCGGTACATCTTCGGGAATTGGCTCCCCGTTCAAAACAATGATGGGCGCTCCCGCAAAATCGGGTTCGCTGCGACCATCAATCAGAACAGGCTCCGTGATTATTGGGAGTGCGCTCGCAACATTAAATGTGTAAGGTGCTGGGCCAGCGATATTAAAGTTTATGGTATCCAGCCCGCCTGTCCCATCATGGATACATTCATTGACAGTGGTATTGGTATTGTTGGCCTGAAGTGCCTCACGCAGCGAGCACTGCCCATCAACAGCCACCGTATCGGCTGTCGTGGTCACGGTCATGGTCGCAGCAGCCTCTACCCGGCGTGCTGGGCTGAATGGTTCGCTGACATATGGAATGTAGGGCAGTACAAGCGCCAGCAGCAGCATGGCTACCAGCCCTCCCAATCCAGCCCGATACAGTGCTCGATGTGAGGTTTGTACTCTAAATTTTGTCTTTCCAGAACTTAGTCTATGATTGCGCGGTGTCAACATGACCCCCTTAAAAAATTCAAATAAAAAGTTTGGGTTGGCAGTTAAATCCTTATCGTCCGTCATAAATGTATTGGATTAGACTTGCAAGGAGTTTGAACTTTGGCGTCATTACCTTGCAGACTCCTTACATTTTTGTCGTGGTTTTGTCTATAAGAAGGCGACGGAGCAGGACAAACCTACGAAATGCAAACAATCCTGTGAAGATTACATTTGTTCCAAATCTATCATTTTATTACGATTGGGGCTTTTTTGAGCGATTTGCCAACGTATTCTGACAAATCTCTCCTCAAACCAATGTGTCCTTAGTTTTATACAAAAACAACTAACGCTACAATGTTAGTGAGAATATAGGTATTGTTGGTAAAATGAATCTGAGACATCTGATTTCTTGTTTTTCAGCCCCATGGATTCAAAGTGATGCGGAGTCATTATTTTATGAAGTCAAACCACCTCCCCCTACTCCGGCTAATGTTCTTAGGATTAGTGCTACTGCTTGTCCTACATCTTCCGGGCAATGCGCTTGCGAACTGCTGCACCTCCAATCATTATTACTATATCTTTACAGGTTTTAGCGGCACCTGTCTTGACGATGGAAGTGGCAATGTCGTGGTGAGTGGAAGTTTCCTGCGCGAAGCCTATCTCCCGGTCAACAATGTCAATACGTATACCGTCAACAATCCAGCCTTTGCGGGAACATTTTCATTGGCTGCGGTAGGCACCGAATCTAATGGTCAGTATGGTAATTTTCTAATCAACCACACCTCGGCCCCCGGTACAGCGCCGGTTTCAGTTTCAGTCACAATTTCGACACAAGCAGATGGCGTTGGTATTGGGTCAACCACTGCCACTGCAACATGTAGTGCGGTTGGTGCAATTCCTACCGTAACCATGGCCCACACCTATTCATCGCTGGGCAGTCGGGGAGCGGGAAATATTTATGATGGTCGCCTTAATACCGACGCGGGTGCGCCTGCTATCGTGTATCCCGGTTCGATCCGCATCTTTGCCTATGATCCCATCAACTGTGTCAGTGAACTGGTGCTAACAATCAGCGATGAAATGATTGAGTCGGTGGGAGTTCCGGCAGAAAATACCGTACTTGGCCGAGCGACCAACCCATTCACCAATCGTGCCATTACCGTCTATCGTCTCACCACGGGTGAGTTCCAGATGAACACCAGTTACGCTGATGGCAAGTTGTATATTTTTACGTGGAACGAAGACGCTTCCCACCGCTACTACCCCAGCTACTAATTATGCAAAAACATCTTGAGATCACCCGTCGGCGAGTTCAGGCTTTCAAAGGCCAACTCGCCGAACGTCTTTATACACAAACCGCCCCTGTCAAACTTTCTACTTATGTTGCACCCGGACGCATTACCTTTGATGAAGCAATGCGCGGAAAATACCGTCCCTGTCAAATTGGGGAGCTTTTTCGACCTTTGTGGTCAACCCATTGGTTCAAAGTCGAAATTCATATCCCCGGTGAATGGCATAGACAAGAAGTGCATTTACGCTGGGATTCATCTTCAGAAGCATGTGTCTGGCAGAACGGTGTCCCACTCCAAGGATTGACGGGTTCAGCGCGAACAGGCAGCGGCGATGGTGGGGATCGGCAGAAACCCATCCGCACCACCTATTGCCTCACAAAATCCGCGTATGGGGATGAGAACATCACCCTCTATATTGAAGCCGCGATGAACGGCATGTTTGGCCTGATTAATGGCGATGAATTTTGTCAACTAGGCCTCTTGCGCCAAGCCGACATTGCTACCTTTGATCGTGCCTTATGGGATTTACTTTGGGATTACACCATCATCTCGGATATGGCGACCCACCTACCCTCCAATACGCCGCGTGGGGGGCAAGCCCTGTATGCCGCCAACGCCATTGTCAATCAGGTCTATCTTGATGACCCCTCTACATGGCCTGCTGGACGTGAAATCGCGGCTCAATTTCTGAGTGCCCGCAATGGCGATGGTCAACATAATCTCTCTGCTATCGGTCATGCGCATATTGATACCGCATGGTTATGGCCTCTGGCGGAAACGATGCGAAAATGTTACCGTACATTTTCTACCGCCTTATGTTACATACAAGATTACCCAGATTACAAATTTATCTGTTCCCAAGCCCAACAGTTCGCATGGATGAAAGAGCAGCAACCAGCCCTCTATGAAAAAATCAAGGCGGCGGTGCAAGCAGGCCGCTTTATCCCGGCGGGTGGTTCGTGGGTCGAACCGGATTGCAATCTGCCCTCCGGCGAATCGCTTGTGCGTCAATTTTTATATGGACAACGATTTTTTCAGCAGGAATTTGGCATCACCTGTCGAGAATTCTGGCTACCCGACACCTTTGGTTATCCGGCGGCCCTCCCACAAATTATGCGCGGCGCAGGCATCGAATATTTCTTAACGCAAAAACTCTCATGGAATCAATTTAACAAACCTGCCAGCAGTACCTTTATTTGGGAAGGGCTAGATGGCAGTCAGGTCTTGGTGCATTTCCCACCCGCCGATACCTATAATGCTGATGCCAGTGTGAAAGAACTGCTATTTAATGTCACCAATTTCAAAGATCACGAACGCGCCAATGAAAGTTATTATCTGTTTGGTTATGGTGACGGCGGGGGTGGCCCTACCCAAGAAATGCTCGAACAGCTATCGCGTGTCAAAGATGTAGATGGTCTGCCGCGTGTTGAAATCCGCACCCCACAGGAATTTTTTGAACGCTGCAAGGCTGATGCCAAAGATATGCCTGTATGGGTCGGAGAACTCTATTTTGAACTGCATCGCGGTACCTATACCACCCAAGCCCGTAACAAACTCCACAATCGTCGTGCTGAAACCCTGATGCACAACCTCGAGTTTCTTGCAGCGATGGCCCATGCGACCAAAGCCGCGCCCTACCCCTCTGCCGAAATTGAGCGCCTGTGGAAGTTGATTTTGTTGAATCAATTCCACGACATCATCCCCGGTTCGTCCATTCATGAGGTGTATGAAGATTCCGAGCGCGACTATCGGGAAATTTTCGAGGTGGGCGAGAAGTTATTGAACGAAACCATTGCCGCCTTAATTCCGCCGGGAGATGACTTAGTTGCGATTGATACGGTAGGCTGTGGTCGGACTGAAGTGGTTGAACTTCCTTTTGATATCCCAACCATACAGATAGCCGCCAATGGTCGTCCGCTTGCCTTTGTAGATATGGAGCCTCACCTGTCTCGTGCCAAAATAGACCCCGCTTGGACTCCGCTACCGAAAGCTGATGTTGCCCAAGCAAGGCAGGAGGGGAATACGTTCATTTTGGACAGCGGCAATATTCAAGCGGTTTTCCAAAATGACGGGCATCTCATCAGTCTCTTCAATAAGAACGATAGTCTGTATAACAAGAATTCTAAATTAGAGGTGATTGAACCCGGCAAGTTAGCCAATCATTTTATTCTATTCGATGATCGCCCCAATGATTGGGAAGCATGGGATGTAGATGTTTTTCATTTGGAAAAACGCACCGAAATTCACCCCACTCCCACCACGCTAATTGTAGAAAATGGCCCATTGCGTGCCAGCCTCGCCTTTGAAGTGCAGCTATCACCTGTTAGCACTTTAAAACAGATGATTTCGGTGGATATGGGAAGTATGTCCCTTGATTTTTCAACCGAGGTTGAATGGCATGAAAAACACAAATTCCTCAAAGTCGAATTCCCATTCAATATTCGCGCTTCAACGGCAACTTATGAAGTCCAATATGGCTGTGTGGAACGTCCAACTCACTTCAATACCAGTTGGGATGTTGCCAAATTCGAGGTATGCGGCCACCGATGGGCTGATTTATATGAGCCGGGGTTTGGAGTAGCTCTCTTGAACGATTGCAAATATGGCTATTCTACTCATGGCAATATCATGAGGCTTTCCTTGCTACGTGGCACAACTTCGCCGGATGAAGAAGCTGATATGGGTCATCACAAGTTCCGCTACAGCCTCCATCTACATCATAGGCCCGTTTGGGAAGATGGAATTCATGAAGAAGCGTTGAGGTTCAATACCCCTTTACTCATCACAAAAGGACACTATGAGAAGAAATTCCCCAATTTTCATATCTTCCAGACGAAACGTGATCGGAAAACAGTGATATTGGACACTGTAAAAAAAGCGGAGGATTCAAAAGACATCATTGTACGACTGTATGAAGCCTATGGCAGTAGCAGTCGCCTTGCAATAGTATTAAGAGAATTACCTATCAAAGCGGTTTGGCGCTGCAATTTACTGGAGCAAACAGAAGAAAAACTGGAATGGGCTGGAGCAAATATCCTCCTCAATTTCACCCCATTCCAGATTATCACCCTCAAACTTGAACTAGACATCTAGCTGTCGAGCGGACAATCCTACAGGCAAGGCGGCAGGTCGAGCGCAGGTGCTTTGAACTTCGATGTGTCGCCCACTGTGGGACGATTCATCAAAGCAGTGCATTACGTCCAGCACATGATAAGCCAATTCACCGCTGGCCCGATGGGTACGACCCGTCCGCAGCGCATAGGCCATATCCGCCAAGCCGATGCCCCGTTTCCAATCATCGCCATGCGTCAATTCTTGCTGTTGCCAACCTTCCCCACCCTGTTGGAACATCAACACTTTATTTTCATAGCCATTGGGGTCAGGCACATATAACGATCCTGCCGCGCCGTAAACCTCCATACGCGGCAACTGGTGTTTCCAAATATCAAAGCTGTTAATAAGCGTCGCAATCGCCCCCGAATGGAATTCCAGCGTCCCAGCGACATGGGTGGCAACATTCACCGGAATTTTGTGTCCGTCTTTAGCAACCCGTTCGGGGAAAGAAGCACGTGTAATCGCCGCCACTCGTTTGACTGGCCCTAGCAGATTGACCAAGCAGGTAATGTAGTACGGCCCCATGTCGAACAGCGGCCCACCACCCACTTGATAAAAGAAATCAGGATTGGGATGCCAGCTTTCCGGCCCATGCCCCATCATAAACGCCACCGCCGCGACGGGTTGCCCGATGCAACCATCATCAATCAATTTCCGGCAGGTCTGGTGTGGCCCGAATAAAAAGGTGTCGGGCGCACACCCCACCAACACGCCCTTATCTTTCGCCGCTCGGACAACCTTATAGCCATCTTCGCGGGTGACCGCCAGTGGTTTTTCCGAGTAGGGGTGTTTGCCTGCTGCGATTATCTTCAAGCTGACATCAGCATGTACCGCCGGAATGGTCAAATTGATCACAAATTCAATGTCCGGGTCGGCCAGCATCTCATCCACTGTCAGCACTTTGGGGATGTTGTGTTCTTTGGCAGCGGCGGCGGCCTTATTCATATCCATATCGGCACAGGCTACCAACTCCAAAATATCGAAGGCCCGACAGCCGTTGATATAGGCTGGACTGATGTTGCCCGTCCCGATAATCCCAACCTTAACCTTTTCCATGAGCGAGGCCCTTTCCAATCAAATAGGTATAGCTCTTTTGAATGGCTTCGACCATATCCGTCGCGCATTCATCCAATTCCACCACCACCCATTTCACATTGCCCGCGCTGGCTTTAACAATCGCGGCAAAATCGAGTGTGCCCTCACCAACTGCGACCATCGGCACACCTCGACGGCCCTCGCCATCTTTAATATGCAGCAGCGGTGAACGTGGCCCAAATTTCCGCACGATTTCCACCGGATCGGCATTGCCCGCCTTGACCCAATAGGTGTCAATTTCAAATGTCACGGCTGGGTCGGTCAGTTCAAACATCCACTCCAGCGCGTTTTTGCCCTCAAACACATGCGCGGGTTCAAATTCGTGGTTGTGATACCCCACCGTAATGCCATGTGGTTTTAAGAGGGCGTTGGACTGATTTAGTTGCTCACACACCACCTTGACACCATCCAATGTCTTGAAGTTATCCGGGGATAGCCACGGCACATTCATAATCGTCGCGCCATAGGCCCCCAATGTATCCAACAATTTATTTTTATTCTCTGGGGTCGCCACTGCCCCGTGAATCGCCAGCACGGTCAAACCCAATTCACGAAACAGCTTGGCGGCTTGTTCGACCTTATCCGCCATCCCACCATAGGGTTCGACGCCGATATACCCCATCGCGGCGATTTTACGAATCGTGCCTTCAAAATCCTGCGTAAGTTCATTGCGTAGACTGTAAAGCTGTACGCCAATTGGTGCAGTCATTTTATGCCACCTTTGTCCTTTTGTAATTGATATAAAATCCACCTTGCCCCCAGCAGCACCCCGCCGCCATTGGCAAGAAAATCTAGCCACGACATGCCTCGCCCTTCAATCCAATACTGGCTTGCTTCGACACTCATCCCGAATAGAAAACACAGAAGGGTCACACCTTTTAATACCGTCACGGTGGGATAATAGCTTGACCCCGCCCAGTGCCACAGCACCACCAATACTGTAAACATCACCAAATGTCCGATTGCATCCGTGATCTCCGTCCCCCCTGCCATCTTGGACACCCATGAAACATTTTGATTGTTTCCTGTCGAAAGGGTCATATAAAGGATGACAAGTGTCCATCCTAGAGGGACGAACCAGCGAATGGGTAGTGGTAGACGATTGGCGATACTCAAAGTAGCCCTCAACTTAAATGGTGAGACAACCCATTAATTGTATGCCCCTTCGCCCAACTCATCAATTGCGATTGGCAGTCTATCCCAATATTGCTTTGACAATTCCAAAGTCCACCTATATAATGCCACACAATTGATACAAAGTATCACTATCATATTCTCTGGGAGGAAATATGTTGAAGCTCATTTCGCGGCTGTGGATGGCAGCTTTGACTGCCATAATCTTGTTAAATCTTGGAATACCCGCCCCCACAACTTATGCCCAAGAAAATCGGCTCTCGGTTATTGGTAGCACGACATTGATCGCTGATGTCGTTGGCCGTGTGGCGGGTGATGCCGCTGATGTCACCCCATTAATCGGCTATGGGGTTGATCCCCATGCCTATGAACCAAGCGCCCAAGATATTGTGGCCCTCGATGAAGCCGATGTAGTGTTTATTAATAGCGCAACTTTTGAAGAAGGGTTAATCGGCGTCCTTGAAGAAGCTGCCCCCGAAAACTTGGTCACGATTTCTGATTGCGTAACCATTCTACCGTTTGAGCCAAATAAAAATCCCGTAGATGCAACCCATGACGATGACACCAGCAATATCGCTGATCAATGTGCCTCCCATTTTGAAACCCTTGCGGCATTGGGGGTAGAGGTCAATCCGAGCAGCACGCTCGAAAATGGCGTTGAGCCACTTGGGTTATTGTACGAAATCAACTGCACGGCAGGCAATCACGATGATTCTGCCGATGCCAATTCCGGCCACCAAGAAGGTAACTGCGATCCCCATCTGTGGACGGATGTACGAAATGTGATGTTATGGACGCTTATGGCACGGGATGTGTTAAGTGAAGCCGATCCTGCCAATGCTGCCATCTATGCCGCCAACGCCGCTGCCTATCTCGCTGAACTAGTGACGCTGGATGCCGAAATTGCAGGTTTATTGGCCTCGGTGCCCGAAAAAAATCGCATTCTGATCACGAATCATGAAACACTCGGTTATCTTGCAGCCCGTTATGGCTATCAAATTGTAGGGTCCATCATCCCCGGTGGTGGCACAGCCAATGAACCCTCTGCTGAAGATATCACCGCCCTTATCGAAACCGTGCTCGATTACCGTGTGCCTGCCATTTTCACCGAAAATACTGTCAATGCTGCCCTTGCCGAACAAATTGCTGATGAAACAGGCGCATCGGTTTATCAGTTGTACAGTGACTCGCTCACCGATGCGGATGGCCCTGCTCACACCTATATTGACTACATGCGGGCCAATGCCACTACAATCATGACCGCGTTAACGGAAAAATAAGTTATCTATGCCCTATCAGTAATTTGCCCTATGATAGGGCTGTCTTATTCACAAGGCTGACCGTTAGGGTCATATTTAAGCCACATAGATCGTATTTTGATGCTATTATCGGGATGCGTGGCCGCCCCAACAGGGTCAATACGCAAGGTATCAATCATGCCATCCCACTCAGGGGCCAACTCCCTAAGGTTGATTTCATAGAGGTGCATCTCGCTGTCATAGGGTTGCTCGACGCGCACCGATCTTGCTTCGGTTATATCTTGGCCGGGGGCCGCAAAAAACACTTGCAATGTACGGTCACCCGGCCCAACATCAAATGAAACGGCCATTTCCACAATCAGTTCCGGATACATCCCTGCGCAAACATTCATAGCGGTCTGCATCAAACTGGGGTCATTAGAAGCCTGTCCGTCCCACATCCCATTGCCCCAAACGTAATGATCAACAAAGCCAAAGGAAAACATCTTGGGTATGTCAAAAACATAGTCATTCGGGCCGGGAGTCAGGGTAGGGTCATAACGATGAAAAAACACATAGGTGGTATGTTCGCCTTCATAGTAGGCATTCGGGAAATAGGTCTCCCAAAGGCTCGCCATCGCGGTGATTGAATAGTCCAAATACTGATAGCTGTTGATCCACCAATCGGGATTAGCGGCTAGAAATGGCCCACTAAAATCATGGGATTCGCGTATGGGTTCAAATAGTTCAGGGTTGGTTAGTCCCAACAAGTCAATGATTTCCCGATCCGTATACCAGTTAAGGTATCCAACTTCATAATAGGCGATGGTGCTATCGGGGTCGGTATGCGCGTTCAACCATTCAGACAGCCATTTATAGTCGGCGTGTTTTGTGCCGTCCAATCGCTCCTTTGGGATGGTATGCTCATATCCGTTATAGGTCACAACAACCAAACAAATCACCGCCAGTACAACCCCAATCGGCTGTAATCTTGAGACTTTGGCTTCCTTACTGGCCCAACGAAAAAGATTGGGGAGCGAACCAATACATAACCCGGCAAAAACGGTGATAACAAACTGAATAGGGGCGATATACCAAGCATAATTGGGAACACTCAGCACAGAATAGCCCAGAATAAAGATGACCATCCAATAGAATAACAAAAGGAGTTTGCGACGATACAAAAACGCATATACGAGGCCAAAGGCTGCTACAACTATCCACAAGCTAATATCCCCGATACCCGTTTCAATCTTGCCGATTGGCGACCAATCAGCCAGCGAAGGCAGAATCCCCGACGCGAAATTGGCATGAGTGTCTAAATACACAACTTGGGCAATTTTAGCTTGAAATGTATTAGGTAAAACGACGCCAACGGTGCTCAAAGCGAAAATGGCCCACACCAAAAACACCAAGCCGAAACCTGTCGCCATTTTCAACAACCGCTCAACTGCTGGCCGATATGCCAACAGCCCTTGATTTGCAGGCACAAGGAAAAACTCATTTAAACCAAAGGCAACCAGTAGTAGCATTCCCTCACCGCGCGTCAGAAATAACAAGCCGATACAAAGCCCTGTCCAGAGATCATGTTTGCTTGTATAGAGCATCAAAGACAGAGAAAGTAGCAAAACGAACAATTTGAACTCAAAACCAAGCAAAGGCACCAAGGGGACATCGAATAAGAGCAGCACCGCAATACTCATGCGTTCAAACCACCCCAACCCCAAAATCTGCCCCCGCAATCCCCATAGCCAGCCCGTTGCAATCCACGCCACCACCGAAAGCCAAATGGATATGCTCGGTAGATCGGCAGAAGGAATCACTTTTGAGAGAGCAGCAATAAGGAGAGTATTGAGCGGCGTGGTTGTACCCAAACTCGGCTCAGAGGATTCGTGCAAGCGAAAACTATGGTCTTCAACAATGGAACGGGCATAGCTCAAGGTGATATAGACATCATCCAAAGGTCGGATTAATTTTGTTCCGGCTATGATAGGCACTATGCTTGCCAAAGAGAGGATTATACTGGTGAAAATCAGTGTAAATTTCGAGGGGCGATGCGGCATCAAGTCTGAAACAGATTCGCTCATCTACAATTAGTTCCCGGCTTTAAAAAGACATAAATTAGCCAAACCACGATACCATACGCCCCTATCCCTTTCAAGGACAAAAATTTGACCCTTCGCCTAAGTCCCTTCGACGGGTTAAAATCCTTCCATATGCTCTACCCTCTATCCCAATTACGGAAGGAGCTATGTGTGGTAGATTTTCTATTTCGCGGAAACTTAGCGCAGATTGACCCGGATGTCGCCGCATTGATTGATTTGGAGGCTGTCCGCCAAGCGCGAAAACTAATCCTTGTTCCCTCAGAATCCTCAGTTCCTTATGCCGTGCGCGAAGCGTTGTCCTCGCCATTTCATAACCTTTATGCCGAGGGTTATCCTCCGTCCCACTGGCGAAAATTAGCCGAAGATGACCTTTTGGATGTAGATGCGCGTCTAGCCGAACTACGGCGCAACAGCGGTAAACGTTATTATCAAGGCGCGGAAATTGCTGATATTGTGGAAAGCCTCGCCCGCCGCCGCGTTGCCGAACGTTTTGCTACTGGTAAACTCAAGCCTAATGATCTATTTGTAAATGTGCAGCCGCTTTCCGGTGCGCCTGCCAATAGTGCTGTCTATACCGCCCTGCTCCAACCCGGTGATACCCTGATGGGCATGAATTTGCTGCATGGGGGTCATCTGACGCATGGCAGCCCCGTCGCTCGCAGCGGCCTGCAATATAACATCGTTAGTTATGGCGTCAATCTCGAAACCGAACGCCTTGATTATGACGAAATCCGCGCCCTAGCATTGGAGCACAAACCCAAAATTATCGTAGCAGGCTTCACCTCCTATCCTTGGTCACCCGATTGGGCACAGTTCCGGGCCATTGCGGATGAAGTCGGAGCGATTCTATTAGCCGACGTGTCCCATGTGGCAGGTCTCATTATCGCGGAGGTATTCCCCTCCCCCGTTGGCATTGCCGATATTGTGATGTTTACTACTCACAAAACGCTCGGTGGCCCGCGTGGTGCGGTCTTGATTACCCATAAATCTGCCCTCGCTAGTAAAGTAGATCGTGGTGTATTCCCCGGCGAACAAGGCGGCCCTCACGTCAACACCATCACCGCACTGGCCGTCGCCATGAAATTGGCTAGCACGGTTCAATTTAAAGCCTTACAGCAGCAAACAGTCTATAACGCCAAACGTATGGCCGAACGGCTTACCCAAAATGGCCTGCGTGTGGTCTATGGTGGTACAGACAGCCACATGCTGTTGGCGGATGTTGGTCGTATCAAAGGGAAGGATGGCAGCCCCCTTTCCGGTGATATGGCGGCCCGTATCCTCGATATTGCCGGGATTGTCTGTAACCGCAATACCATTCCTACGGATGTTAGCCCCTTCCGGGCGACGGGCGTGCGTTTTGGCACCCCTTGGGTCACCCAGCGCGGCTTCCGTGAGCAAGAAATGGATGCCGTCACCGACGCCATTTCAGAACTCCTGCTCTCGGCTCAACCCTTCAGTTATGCGGGTGGGTTTGATCGCAAAGATTGGCGCATGAAGGTAGATTTTGAAACACTGGTGCGTGTCAAAGGCAAGGTCAATCATCTCGCCACTGAAGCAGGCATTGATTATGTCGTGCCCGATTTAGCGGACTATTATATTGAAGCCGACGCTGCCGCCGAGCATTTCCACGTACTGCCGGATGACGAACCCTCTGAAACATGGCAAACCATTGAAATTAATGGCCCCAAAGCCGCCCGCTTCTTGGATGTCGCCGTCACCAGTAATGTTTACGCCCTCGGTTACGGTGATATACAGCCCTCATGGGTACTGGATGGTGATGGACGAGTATTGGCCCGTGCCGTCGTCGAGCGTCTGACAGAAGACACTTATCTGTTACACGTCGAACGCAATATTGATGTCATCGCCGAATGGCTGATTGCTCTATCGGATGGCTATACCCGCTTTGAACCCAGTGACATCTATGCCAAAGTTCCCGGCCCAGTGTCCATTAGCATTCTGCCGGATGCCATCCCGCCGCAAAAATTTGGGGACCTGCAATTTGCGGATAGCCCCATCCCCGGCGCAGGCTTCGACCCCGATAAAGCCTATTTCATCGGCTGTCGTGGCGTAGATGCCCCCGCTGGCGATCCCCTACCCGTTTTTGAATGGCAGGAACCTGAACCCAATGGCCTGTTGAAAACAACCATTCATGATGTCCATGTTAAGCTGGGTGCTAAGATGGTTCCATTCGCGGGGTATGATATGCCGGTTTGGTATACCACCGTCAGCGAAGAACATCTGGCGACCCGCCAAGCCGCCGGATTATTCGATGTCACGCACATGGGCGTCTTTGAATTCACTGGCCCCGGCGCAGAAGCCTTTTTGAACGCCATCACTGCCAATGATGTCGCCAATTTGAAGGTCGGCAAAGCCCACTACAGTTATTTGCTTGGGGTAGATGGACTGCCGATTGACGACATTTTTGTCTATCGGCTTGGTGTCGAAGAATTTATGGTCGTGGTCAACGCCTCCAACAACGACAAAAATTGGGCATGGGTCAACGCGGTTCAAGAAGGCACTGTCGCCATTGACCCACAGCGTACATGGGTCAAAGCCCCCGGACGCGAGAACGTACTCGTTCGTGACCTGCGTGCCATGACCAGCGGCATCCATCGCCGCGTGGACGTGGCTTTACAAGGGCCAAAGAGCCGGGATGTGCTCTTGAAATTGGCGGGCAGTGATGCCGACAAAGCTAAAGTCAAGGGCATGGCTTGGGCCAGCGTTGTGGGCGTCAATCTCGGTGGGCATGATCTGGTCATTTCCCGCACGGGCTACACAGGCGAACGTATGGCCTTTGAAATTTTTGTCCACCCTGACGAAGCCCCTGTTTTGTTTGAACAACTGATTGCGGCGGGTGCGACTCCCTGCGGCCTAGCGGCGCGTGACAGTCTGCGTACCGAAGCGGGTCTGCCGCTTTATGGGCACGAACTGGCAGGTCACTTTGATATGAACCCCGCCGACGCCGGATTCGCCAGCTATGTCAAACTCTGGAAACCGTTTTTTGTCGGCAAACAAGCCTATCTCGATTATGAGGCCCAGCGTGACCGCATCTGCACCCGTTTCCGTATGGACAACAAAGGCGTGCGTCCACCTCAGCCCGGTGATCCGGTCTTGGATAAACGGGGACGTGTGGTCGGCACGGTCACATCATGCAGCATTGACAGCGAAGGCTATCAATTAGGACAGGTACTCATCAAGACCAGCCATGTCGCCGAAGGGACACCCATCTTGATCTTTAGTAATGCCGCCAACACCCGCGACGGCAAATCCCCTGCCGAACTCAAACCGGGTGATCGCACTGCCGTGCCAGAATCGGCCACCATCGTCAGCCGCTTCCCGAAGCGTAACAAATAAGTTCAAAGTGGGTGAGCATCATGACCATCAGCGATACACAGCATCCCGTCTATGTAATGATAGACAAAATCTGGAATCATATTCAGCGTTCCCTGCTCGAAGGGAATTTTGATTATGAGGCATCGGTTGGGATGCTCACCCAACACTTGGAAGTCGCCCGTGATCTCCAACACCCCTTGCTGGAAGGCCGTATTTATTCATGGTTGGCGTTGATTGAACTAGAACTCGATCACTTTGAGGCCGCCCAAGCCTACTATCAAGATGCCCTCAAAATATTTGAGCAGCTCGGCGACCAAGCGCGTATTGGTGCGATGATTAACAATCTCGGCGAGACCTACCGTCGCACCAATCGCCATTTGGAGGCCGCTGAATGTTATGTCCGTACTCAACAAGTGGGCCGAATGCAGGGCGACCTGCGTATGGAAATTTTAGCCACCACCAACGAAGGGCTATCCCGTGTTGCCTTGGGTGAACTTGACCGAGCAGAGGAGCTTTTTAAACGTTCGATTGAACTGGCGTGGGACTCCAATAATGATGATTATATCCGTTCAGCCGTTGGAGAAGCCCATCAGGGCTTGGCGGAAATCGCCCTTAAGCAGCAAAAGTATCCACTCGCATGGCAGAGCATCAATGAAGCCCTGCGTATCCATACCGAACGAACCCGTCTGCAACACGTTGCCTCGACTTATTTGGTAATGGCCCAACTTGCTGCGGCTGACCCTTCGGCGGGCAAAGACCCCGCTGAACTTTTCCGGCTCAGTCGAGAATATGCCGAAAAAATTAAGTCTCCTGCCCGCATCACCCGAGTATTGATAACTGAGGGAAATTATTGGCGGAATCAGAAAGACCGCGACCACGCTTTGGCCTGTTATCAAGAAGCAATCCAACTAATCGAGCAAAACCATTTGGCCGAGGATGTCGAATTCCTCCGCCAGCGTATCCAAGAACTATCGAACGAGTAGTCATGACCACCACTAGCGAAACTCAAGACTCTGTACAAGAGGATGTCAAAATTCCACACGGCATTTTCGGTTTCCGCACCGGAAGCCGCGTTCTTATGCACCTCCTAAGCAATTTCAAGGTGATTGGGCGGGAAAACATTCCCCAACCACCCTTCCTTGCCACGAGCAACCATCTGTCCTATTTTGATGTGCCTGCCGTCGCCGCCTCCATGACCCTTTCAATTCCTGCCTTTGCCGCCAAAAAATATCAAGGCACGTGGATGGAACCTCTATTTCGTATGGGCGGCCCGGTGTGGATTGAACAAGCCTCACCAGACCGCCAAGCCTTAATGACGGCCCTCAAGCTGCTCAAAAGAGGGTCGCCTTTTGCCATCGCCCCCGAAGGCCATCGTAGCCGTACCGGAGCATTAATAGAAGCCAAAGAAGGGGTCGCGTTTATCGCCACCCGCGCCAACGTGCCAATTGTTCCTTGGGTCATGTGGGGGACAGAAAAAATCTTCAAACACCCTCGCCCCCAAGTCCGCGTCCGAATCGGCAAGCCCTATCGTCTGCCGGAAGGCCGTGCTAAGGGCGATATGCTCAAAGAATATACTGACCGCATTATGTGTGCGATTGCCGCCCTATTGCCCGAACAATATCATGGGGTTTATAAGGGTCATCCACTCATTGAGGAGATGGCAGCCATTGTCCGCTGAAGTACATCCGTTTGACATCCATGCCTTTGATGCCAGCCGACTGGATCTTCCAAACCTCTTGGCAGGAATCGCACAGGCCCAATCTCCACAAGGCTGGACGATTGTTCCGGCCCATCGCAGCCAGCACAGCACCATTTATCGCGCCGCCCCCACTGACCCCACTGAATTTCCGGTGCTGTCCATCAAACTTTATCATCGGCATGACCGTCCGCGTGCCACCCGCGAAGAAGCCATTATGGGGGCGCTGCAAGAATTTGGCGTGGGCATCGGCCCCCGTCCTTTTTATGCCAGTGAAACCCCCGACGGCCTGAGCGACCCAGTGTTAATCAGTGAATGGGTGCATGGCACGCCGCTAAAAAAGGTACCGCCCGCGACCGATGAAGAAATGTGGCATCGGTTGATGACGGCACTGGGTATCATCAAACATCTGCAATTTAGCTTCACCGCCCATGCCATCCCGATGATGGGCAGTGGCGCACAGCAGCCCAAAGACGCACTGGTGATGTTAGATACGGAATTATCTACCCTCTCGCCCAACCACCCAGCGTATGAAATACTTGCCCATCTGGTCAGCCGCGCCCATGCCATTATCACGCCAGAATGGGCCAAACCGCCGAGAATCGGCTTGAATCGCTTCGATCTGGAGATGAACCATTTTATTTGGGATGGTCATCACCTTCGCACCGTAGGATTTGAAAACACCGATTGGGCCGATACCGCCTACGACATCGGGCAGTTTTGCGCCCATCCGCTGTATGAAGAAGTCCCACCCAGTCATTGGGTCTGGTTCCGTTGGGAATTCGCCCGCCTCTTTCATGAGGAAGAGATTATTTTCCGTTCAACCACCTATAGCCAGATCGCGTATGTCTTGTGGGCGATTCGCCTGACCGAAAAAGCCGACAGCACCACCGATCCGGCCCAACAAAGTCGTCTGTATGCCCAACGAGACCGCTATCTGAAAAAAGCACAGAAAGCGTTCGCGGGCTAAACTCGTCAAAATAATGTTGAAGTTTGCCTGCATTCCAACCCGGCTTCGCGTATCCCCCTATACCTGCCGGGTTTGTCACAACCGGAGATTTTAAGGAGAATCATTTTACCCATGAGCAGCAACGGAAAGTCAGCCCATGATGTCGTCATTCTTGGGGCGGCGCGTACTCCCCAAGGTCGCATCTTAGGCGCACTTGAATCACTATCGGCTGTCCAATTGGGACAGGTCGCGGTCAAAGCAGCGGTGGAGCGCAGCGGCATTCCGCCTGAACACGTCCATGAAGTCATTCTAGGGCATGTCATTACGGCTGGCGCTGGTCAAGCCACCCCTCGTCAAGTCTGGATTGGCCTCAACTATCCCAACAACGTTGGCGGCCTCTCGGTCAATAAAATTTGCGGCAGCGGTCTCAAGGCCGTGATGTTAGCCGCTGGTGGCATCCGCGCGGGGGATGGGGAGGTCTATGTGGCAGGTGGCATGGAAAGCATGAGCAACGCCCCCCACCTCGACGCTAATCTCCGCAAAGGTTTTAAATATGGCAATGTCGAACTCAAGGACGCCATTTTGCAAGATGGCTTGTGGTGCAGTCTCGAAAATTGGGTCATGGGCGAGGCCGCTGAATTCATCGCCAACCAATTTGAAGTCAGCCGCGAGGAAATGGATGAATTCGCTTACCAGAGTCATCAGAAAGCCTACGCTGCCACCCAAGAAGGTCGCTTTAAGACCGAAATCGCCCCGATTGAACTGAAGGGCAAAAAAGGCGTCACGATTATTGACACTGACGAACCCATCCGCCCCGAAACGACTATCGAAGGCTTGGCCGCCCTCAAACCCGCCTTTCAGAAAGATGGCCGTGTGACAGCGGGTAATGCTCCCGGCCTCAACGATGGTGCGGCAGCGATGGTTATCAGCAGTCGGAGTTATGCCGAAGCCAATGGGCAGACCCCCATTGCGCGGATTGCGGGCTATGGTCAGGCGGCAGTTGACCCCAAATGGATTTTCTATGCCCCGGTCAAGGCCATTCCAATCGCCCTACAAAAAGCAGGGTGGAAAATTGACGATGTAGATTTGTTCGAGATTAATGAAGCCTTCGCCTCACAGGTTTTGGCGGATGTGCGCGGTCTTGAACAAGATGGCTTTGTCGTACCAATGGAAAAAGTCAATGTCAACGGCGGCGCGATTGCGTTGGGTCACCCCCTCGGCGCGAGTGGGGCGCGGGTTTTGGTCACGTTGATTTATGCCCTGCAACAACGCGGTCTGAAACGTGGTGTTGCCGCCCTCTGTCTCGGTGGGGCGGAGGCCGTCGCTCTCGCCATCGAATTAGAAAACTAAATCTCAAAAACCCGTCCTCATCCAGAGGACATTATACCTATTGCCGGGGAATTCTATTCCTCGGCTGTTCCCTTCAACCCACTACCCCGATGCACACGACAAAATTGATGATATTCGCAATACGCAAAACACTTACCATGATCGTATTTTGTGGGCTGCACCTGAAAACGCCCTTGGCGCCCCGCCACAATATATTCATGCAGGCGGCGTTGGGCCTCTTGTAGTAGTGAGTCATCTGCCAAAATTTGCCCATCAGCCTTGCGTGTGCGGATACTCCAAAACATCCCCGCCCTAACTTCTAACTCAGGATGTTCCTGTGCGATAATCTGGCGTGCCGCCAACAGATACAGCAGCATTTGAAAGTTGCGCCCTTCCTCAATATCCTCATTTTTCGGCGTCTTGCTGCCACTCTTATAGTCTATGATGATTAGCTTATCCCCGATGCGATCCATCCGATCAATCTTGCCACGTACCCACAGTGGCCCTGCTTCGCCATCCACTACCGCTTCTAATCCACCATCCATACCAAAGGCTTTTTCCAACGCGAATACCCGCCGCTCGCCCCTTACCGAATCAACTAACTCTGAAATAGTGGACTTGCTGCGGGCCGTCGCCACAAACGGACTCTTGGGGTTGTCCGAAAAGTCCAGTGAAATCAACAAGGTCAGGCGACGCACAATTTCATCTTTTTCCTGCTCCCACAGCGGCGTGGGCCGAAATCCCCATCTTTGTGGCGCGGTGGGTAACCATCGAGCGGCTTCTTCCGTCAAAATCTGGATGGCTCGTTTTTCGTTTTCCGGCTGAATCAACAACCCCTCATTCAAAATACGCAAATAGGTATTTTCCAAAACCTCATGCTGCACCGACCCCAACTGTGCCGCATCATAACCTTCCTCTGGTGCTTTGAGTTCTTCCAATCGTAGCACCCGTTTGGCAAAAAATCGGAATGGGCAGTAACCATAATCATTAAATTGACTGGCGCTCCATTTCCGGCTCGACCCCAACTGTGCCGCGACTCTTGCGATCAACGCCGGACTGCTTAACACGCCGGAATACTGATCAAATGGCACATTCAGCTTCTCGCGTCGTGCCTCAATTAAGCGTCCGCGCAGAATATTTTGCCATCGGGGGCCATGTTCTCGATCCGCTAGCAGGGACGACAAAATCACCCGTGCCTCCCCCGCTGCAAGCTGATGAATAGTTGCGGTCAATGCAATGCCAGCCTCACGCATATCCCCACTTTCTTCCAGCTTGGGCGCTTCCCCACTCCGCAAGGTCGTTTTATGGGCATCCGTCAAAATGGCGGTTGTTTCGCGCCATAAGATCGAGGGCGGCCATGGATTCGCTTTTTCATCCAATGTTGGGCGGCTGAGAGTCAAAGTTTCGCGTGCCATTGCACAGGTCTGATAAAACACCAACCCATCATCCACCTGCTCCGTTGTGGTTTGCAGTTCAAAATAGGTCGGTTCGGCTTGAGCCTGTCGTCGTTCAGTGTCACTATACAGCGGGTCTTCCAAGTTTTGTGATGGAAACACCCCCTCCGCCATCCCCATGATATAAATATGGTCATGTGTCAATCCACTGGCCTCAAATACATCCGCAAACAACACCCGCCCATTGCGATACAACCCACCCACTGGTTCGACTTGATGACTTTCAATTGCCTGCTGCAAATCTTTGCGGAAATCCTCCCACGCGATAAGCGCTTCAACGCCCCCCATCGTTTGTTCGGCCAATAAATCATAGGCCCGAAAAATCTCGTTGAGACAGGCTCGAAACGCTTGCATCGCATGAATATCACGCACCATTACGGCCTGACTATTATCGCCCAGACCTTCCAATGGTTCGCGTATCTGATTGTAAAAACTCAGATGCCCTTCGCCGCCTTCATAACTCGCCAACGTGGGGTCAATATCAGCCCGTCGCTCGCGTAGATAGGCAGAGTCTGGCCCTAACAAATTTTCAATCCAAGCGACAAATTCACGCGGGGTTGCTTCCTTTGGCGGCGTTACCCGCTCAAAAAAGGCTTGCAGTCGTTGATGGAGCGCGGGGTCAATCTCCGTTACCTGTTCTTCACCATCTTCATCCTCAAATTTACTCCCCGCCATTTGCACAGCCTGAAGCCAATCCTGCCGCGAACGCACCACTTGAAACTGCCGGCTCACCCGTTCCAATTGATCTGCATCATCTGCCATCAATTGATGAAATACAAAATAAGGGGAACGTAGCACATCCAACATCGGCTGCTGGCGAAAATCCACCTGCGGAGTATGTAAATCCAATAACTGCAAAATCGCGGCCACCGCTGGATTCCGGGTCAACTCTACCCCGCGTCGTACCGCGATAGGCACACGATAGCTTTCGCTAATCGAGCGTACAAAATCTGCATAGGTCTGGGTATGATACGCCAAAATCGCTATCTGTTCGGGGTCAACCCCTGCCATCAACTGCTGTTTGACTTTTCGTAACACAGCCCGCATTTCCTGTTCGGGATTCGGGGCTTCGATCAAGTGTAGGGCATCCCCCGCCGGACGTGGCACATGGCTAGGCTGCTGCCAAGCCGATTCCAAACGGGTCAGTTCTTCGCGCCGCTGAATCACCCCATCGGTCAGGTTTTCAACGTCCCAATGTCCATAATTTTGCAGGCGATCCCCAATGCGCTGGATACCCCGAAAGAGCGTCTCCCGCCGATTTTCATCATAACTCAACGTCAAAATGGTGCGGCCAATTTTATCGGCCAACTGTCCCAATAAGCGTGCCTGCAAAGGGCTAAAATTGATAAACCCATCCACCACAAACAAACCTACCGAATCCAAAAATTCGGTGTGATAGTCAGTCTCTAAGCCGCGTAAGGCCACCCACCCCGCCCCTTCGCGGTCAACCAACCGATGATCCCGCAAATAGTTTTGATAATGGGTATAGATTGCCGCAAGGTCTTGGTCTTTGTCGCGTCTGGATTTTTGGGCATAAAGCTCAAACGATTCAGGGTGAATCCGGGCCTGTTTCAGTTCAAGGATAAACTCCGCCATCAATTTTATGAAACCCGGTTTGCTGGCAATGTTTCCAAAATATTGCAGGCGGTCTTCGGCAGCTTGTTTGGCGATGACATAGCGCAAAATCCGATAGACACTCGCTGGCCCAATTTGCTTTTGCGGGAGCAGCATTTGATCGAGGAGGTGGTTATACAACTGGTAGAAGCTGAAATACTGCACCCCGAAGCATACAGGTCGTCCGAAGCGCTCTTGATAGGCCGCCAGCAACCGTGAACGAAACGCGCTAATCTGCAATTCGGTTGGCAGCAGCACCCAAAGAGGTTGCCAAGGGCTGACCTCGCGGGCCTGCAAAATCGCTTCAATCACCTTACCTGTCTTGCCGCTACCCGCTGGGGCTGTCCAAATGGTTGCGTGGGGCATCGTGGGTCCTCGGATTTCACATTTACAATGATTCGCCAGTATACTCTAGTCTGATACATTGGGGCTAAACAAATGACAGTCGGCGCTTGAAAATTGGACGGCTGTGTTTTAATCTGATAATGAATACATCACGGACGATCTGAAAGCAGTTTATGGAAACAACGGTTTTACTCGCGGTCTTTGGGGGAGTTTTGTGCGGTGCTGCTGGTGTCGGTAGCCTCGCAATTGGCTTTCTCTGGTGGCAATCCTATCGGCGCACCGAGATTTTGCGTTCCAATTTAGGTCCAGCGGTGCCGGCTCAGTCCCAGTCGGCTGCCCAAGCAACCCCACCGCCACCACCCCTCTATAACAAGCAGTATGCCGACTACCAATCGCCAAACGTATCGCCATCTGCGCCATCCGTGCCCTCGCCCGTGCCTGCGGCATTAGCCCAAGCCGGGATTGGGCCGGGGTCAGTTTGGTTGGATGGTATCGGTGGCATGGTTGCGGGTCAGCGCATCACCATTTACAAGGATGAAACGCTCTTAGGGCGTTCTGGCGTCTGTGATGTGCAATTCCACGATCTCAAAGTATCGCGCCAACACGCTCTGTTGCGCCGCTATAACGGGCAATATTATCTTTACGATATGCAGAGTTCGGGTGGCACATTTGTCAACGAACAAAAAGTGGAGTCCCAGCAGTTGCGGGATCGTGATCAAATCCGCCTCGGTGATTCGGTGGTCATTTTCCGGCGCAGTTAAGAGCTATTTCGGCGGTTCACGACAAACCGTAAAGTGGTAATTCCCACGCGAATTTTATCGCCATCTTTTAGGGCATGACGCTCGCCGGGTGTTACCAATTCACCATTAATCTCCGAGGGTTGGCTGGCCTGCCAATCCATAAACACAAATTCTTCACCATAACCCTCAATCACGGCATGATAGCGGCTGACCGTTGAATCCACGATTTTGATCATATTGCTACTATGACGTCCGATGGTATTTTCACCCTCATACACCGGGAATTGTTCACCCCGTTGCCCCACCAACACCGCCGGGGCGACCACCCCGATATGTGGGTCGGTTTGCAATTCGCGCCGCGCCCATGTCATATGCGCTAACGTAGACTCTAGTACAGGTCTTTTTTTGGCGTTGGGCCGTGTGGGGCTTGGGGATTGCTGAAGTTGTCGGGGAGTTGGGGGCGGCTGGTGTTGGGGTCGAAGTAACAAAACCACACTCACTATCACCGTGACAAGCCCGATGATAAACAGCCCCACACCAAACCAAATCACATGCGCCCCCTGCTTTATCTATAATTAGCCTGTTCGCCGAACCGAAATTTTCATACTGACAAAGCTAATTATAGCCGTAAAAACCGCCGTAAATCCAAGAAGAAAACCACGCAACCGGCGAAATCGAAAGCGGCGCACCAGCAATCTGCGTTTTCCTTTCGGTAAAGACGCGGTACTGATCTCAAGTTCCGCCCCATCTTCGGGCAAAGCATGGATGGCAATGAGGGAAATGTTATCCGACCCACCCCGCTCGTTGGCCCGCTGCACCAAGGCCGGAACCGCTTCTGCCAGCGATTGGGATTTTAAAATCGCCACCATTTCGATCGGCATAACATAGCGGGTAAGGCCATCACTGCACAGCAGCAAATAATCCCCCGGCAAAAGGGTCTCGCTGACAATATCCACCTCAATCGTGGTCAGCCGCCCCACTGCCCGTACCAATTTATGCCGATCCGGGTGTGTCCATGCCTCATCTTTGGTCAGATAGCCCGCCCGCACCTGCATCTCGGCAAAATTATGGTCAGTTGTCAGTTTGCGAATTTGTCCATCCCGCAGCAAAAACGCTGGGCTGTCGCCGACATGAGCCACTGCAAATAAATCATCCCGAATCGCCGCCGCTACCAATGTTGTCGCCATGCGCTGCATATCAGGGTTATGTTCCGCCATACCATAAACACGGCTGTTGGCAGATCGCACCGCATTCCGCAACCTCACCCGCAAGTCTTCGGCCCCATTGTCGAGCATTGGGGATAGCACTTCATCATAATAAGCCCGAATGACCTCACCCACTGCCTCTCGACTGGCAATTTCTCCCGCTACCGAACCACCAATTCCATCTGCCAGCGCAAAAATCGGCCCCAACACACTGGCCGCTTCATCTGTCAAAGGAAGGCGCTGGTCTACCGCGTCTTCGTTGCGGGGTCGGCGTCGCCCCACATCCGACAGCATCTCGGCCTCAATACGAATCATCACAATAACTCCACCAAAAATATCCTGACTGATTAGGTCAGGCTATCTTAGCGGATATTAAAAATTTGTAACCAACGGGATGACGACGGCGAATATACTGGGGAGCAAAGTAGGGGTATCGGTGGTTACACTGTCATGTTCTAACATCTACCTGACAAAATCTACAATGGTTTTATTGACTAACCTATATCCCAGCTAAATTCAGCACGGCGGCTTCAGCCCCGTGTTTTAATAGACCCATCTACTTAGAAACCATTTTAATCTACAGGCCAACGCGCTTCAATCACCACCCATTCGCCAGAGGGACGCCGCAGATAGGGTTCAAGGCCCGTCTGTCGCAGGGCATCTTCAACCTCACCCGCCTGATCCAAAATAATCCCGCCAAACACACCTACGCCGCCGGGTCGGACGATTTGTCCCAAACCCTGCCCACACATCTCAATAATCACTTTAGACAGAATGTTGACCAGCGCCACATCAAAGCGCCGCGCCGCATGGAGCAAACTAGACAGGCTACCATGTTGGGCATGAATGACCTCCCCCACCCCGTTAACCACTGCGTTTTCCAGCGTGACATCTACCGACATTTCATCAGTATCCAGTCCCAACACATAGGCCGCGCCCTGTTTTGCGGCTGCGATACTCAAAATTCCCGACCCGCACCCCAAATCCACTACTTGCAAGCCGGGGCGACCTTCCAATAAATCTTCAATCGCCACCAGACAAAGTTGGGTACTGGGATGAGTCCCCGTACCAAAGGCCATGCCGGGGTCAAGGGTAATCAAAATATCATCGTCGCGCCGATCCGGGAGCGTATTCGGGTCAATCCACTGCGGGCAAATATAGGTACGCCGCCCCACGCGGAACGGGAAATAATGCGCTTTCCATGCCTCGGCCCAATCCTGTTCATCCAAGACACGGAATTTCGGCTCACTAACCTGTCGCCCTTCCAGCATATATTTAAGGGCATCATTGACCTGTTGACGTTTATCGGGTGCGCTGGCATCGGCGGGAAAATAGGCCCGTACTTCCAATTTGTCCACCGGAGGAATTTCATCTTCCCATGTTTCGATAAAATATCCAGCCCGTTCAATCACCACGCCCTGATGTCCATACTGCTGCAACAGGTCGGATACCGCGTCGGCATCTTCCGGTTTTACTTCAATTGCGACTTCAATCCACTGCGAATTCAAATTAGCTATTTCTTTCGTCGTCTCGCTCGCAATCCAAAATTGCCTGCCAATCCCAAATAATCCCAAGAGGTCTATCTCTATCATCTACCACTATAAGTTGATGATTTCCATGTTTATTCATGAGACCCACTGCTTTACCAGCAGGTTCATTAGGGGCAATTGTGTAAGGGGGAGATTTATAATAAGCGTCAACAAAGTCATCATTTTTGGCAAATTCCAAATCCTTGACGGTTATCACTCCTTCAACAATTCCCTGCGTATTAATTACTATAGCAGCTCTTTGTTTGTTCCTTCTCAGCCTCCTTTTCAAATTACGAATTGTATCTCCTAAGGAGATAATTACTACCGTACTTTTTCCGTCCATTAGGTCTTTCACAGAACACACATTTGCCTCCTCTAACTGAGGCTTCTAATTCAACAGATAAAAATTATATTCTATCACAAATTAATATAAGGTACTCATTAAATTAGACCAACAAGGTATCTTGAAAACCTCACAAAAAAAGCAAAATAAGGATCTTCTATTGAAGCTAGTTTAGTTTTGGGATTCCAACTAAATAAGCTAATTTCCATAGCATTATTTATGCCTTCCCCACCAACCTCAGCTTCAATTTTCCAAATTCTATCACTCCCAAATCTAAGATCATATAACACATCTTCTAGCTTTAAAGTTGCTTCTCCGGGGGGTTGAATTATAATTTTCTTATATTGCTGAAAAAGTTCATCAAGGGACATTTTGGCTCCAGGCTTTGACACAAGCGACTGTATTACAGCCTCATGTATCGTCATTCTCGTATCATCAAGAATACCTCGTTGTGGCTGAAACCTCATCATTACATTGGTAGTTATACTATCTATTCTTCTAGATAGTCTTATTAAACTAGCGTATATACTTGACATATCACATCTCAATGAGGCTTGATAGAAAACATCATTTAATTGCTTATCTGTTATTCTTAGATAATCTGACTTAATTTCATTTGCATATTCGTGCCCTGATATAAGAGCCAATTCTAAACAAATACATTGCATGATTGCCGCGGTATTCAAAGACTCATCGCATAACCTATCCCTAAGCATTCCTGGCAGCATAGTGCCAAGTTTCTCAAATCCAATTTCAGGAATTTTAACCAATTCACTTTTGTCCCAATCCTTAATTAATATAGGGCGGTTACGCATACGCAGTTGGTTTTCTATAGAATTCAGATAATCCGAGTCTCTGGTGATGGCGATGATGACAATAGAGACTTGACTACCTTCTGCTTCCAAAAGATTTTTTATTTCCCATAAAATCTCTCTTTTTACTGAAACATCTACAATATACTGAAAATTATCGATAACTAAGGTAAATCCTCCTCTTGGATTATTTTTTTGAGTTGGCCTCTCAATTTCAGTCTCAATACCAAATTTTGCAACCCATAGATTTAAGCCACTAGTCGAAAAAGATGAGCGAGTGAGGTAGACTGGAGGGCATGAGCCGACGAGTCAACTTTCACCTTACCGACGAACAGCTTGCCGAGATCGAGCAAGCAATTAATGGGTCGCCGTATCC
>JABFGB010000007.1 GCA_013112715.1 Chloroflexota bacterium | reverse complement strand
TACAGGATGGTCAACAGCGTTTCTAGGTCTATACTTATCATGAGGTTATTTCCTTGCTCGGGTTTGGTTCGCACCTCCCATCTTGGGAAATAACCTTTTCTTGTCAATCCTATTTCACATCAGGCGTTAGATTGGAAACTTTAACAAACGCAACTGTAAATGATATAACCCTTGAAAACGAGACCCATTTTTCGGCACAGATAATAACCAATCCTTATTTTGTTCCAGATGATGTAAATGATACTTTCACGGGGTTTATAGTAAATAGTGATGATGTGCTTTCAGAAATCTATTTCATGGTCTATTTTCCTGACGCAAGTGATGTGGACTGGACGCCATATAAATTGCCAAATGTATTGAGGAGTTATGGTATCCCTGATGAAGTGAAAACGAGCTTCGCTGTCGATGGTGCTACAGGTTATTATCTTACATTGAAATATTCAGCACTCCATCTTTCTATAAGATACCGTGTGATTTTACCTAATTTAGATCATGCCCCATTGCCAAACGACACATTTCTCATATGTAATACTTTTGATCCAAACATCCTTGAAATATCTATCCTGTTGGATGAAAGCAGAACAAGCCAATACTTTGTGAATGTAAACGACCCTGATTTTGTGGACTTTACTGGCATTGACAACATGACCTTTTCAGAGATTTTTTCTGAAGATAATGCCTGTATAGAAACCTTGCCGAGAGGACAGTGGCCGGAAGATTAGGCAGCGATGGAATCCGGCCTCAGTGGACGTGCCTTTTTTGTCCTTTTGCCGATAGCGGCTTGGCCTGAGTAAAACAAGCGTGGTTATGGCTCGACATTTGGTATCCAGATTGGATTTCGGGCCACATAGTCACCACTCACCTTCAAAACTTCGCTGTCGCGGGATACGACAAAAACGGCGTTCAGGGTATTCGGCGCTTGAAAAGATATAAATTCAAGGGCTATATGCGTCCCATTTGGTGAGGGAACTATTGGATAGCTGGCGGCAGGATTGTTAAGCTCAAATAGATTCCAATAGCCGATATAGGGCTGCGGAAGCTGGGAAACTACCCACACGTCATCTTCAAGCGAATATCCAAAGATATGACTGTCGTAACGACCACTATTGCCAACAAAAAATAGCACTCCTTCATCACTTTGCCATCTGGGACAGCCTGCGCCATCCACAAAATAATCATTGAATATGGGGTTTTCAATTGACTGAACAATATTGCCTTGCATATCGAGAATGAAATAGTGATCTGGAATTTGGGGAGTTGATTCACTAAGCGTAAATGCAATCATATATGCGTTTATGGGAGAAAAACCCTCGCACAAGATGGGATTATCGAATTCTTTCGGTAGCTTGGTTAGTAAATCCAATGGCTGCTCTGTTGCAAGGTTAAGTACCGCTTCGTAATCGAAATCGGGAGTAGCAATATCAAAATATCGAATATCCAGATATTGCAAATCTGATGACCAAAATATCCGAGGCGGGTATTCTCCATAGGGTCGTGGATGTTGATAGAGGATTTCCTTCAGTTCTCCCGTAATGGCATCGGCTGCAATTAAGCTGAATTTGCGTTCATTTTCGGCGAGAAAATACACTGTTTCCCCATCTGCCGACCAAGTCACCGTGTCATTTGTTTGAACCCCCACATTTCGATAGGCATAAAATGATATTTCGGTATCAAAGCACAAATCTCGAATACCTTCCAACGAAATAATGCAAAACTGCCAGCGTCCTTGTTCTAGGCGGATTATCGCAAGTTTACGACCGTCGGGAGACCAACTTAGGGCTTTTATTTCATTGGCAGATTCGTCTACGTAAAACTCAGATAACTCTAAAGTATTGGCGTCAACCCGAAATAAGATGCTTTTATCTGTGCCATTTTCGGAGGCGTTCACTGAAAAGAGCAGGTCTTGAGGTAATGGTGTTTCGGAATCTGCTCGAATACTTGTGGGTGATGGGAAGGCTGTTATCATCACAAAAATCGGCACTACTATTTTCATCAAGCGCGAAAACATTTGTCACCTCGATTTGAACCCATGCCGCTTTTGTTTTTGTATGTATTGGTCAAGCGAATGGCATTGTGTCCCCTTCAAATTTTAGTACAGTTAAGGCAGGCGTGCAGCCATTAGCACTTATCGCGCTTCAAAGGGAGGATTTGAGGGGAATGTATAACCACGACTCGATTCAGGCGGTGGATGCGGCACGGATAAGGCCCGATTTCGCCAAGCCGCTGTATGACACCTATTGTTTTTCGCAAATCCCCCAGACCATTTTTCATCTGCTGACGGGCGAGGGTCATCATGGATTGCCGACCAGCGTCCTCGGTGATTTTCCC
The DNA here is from genome assembly GCA_013112715.1 of Chloroflexota bacterium. Taxonomy (GTDB): domain Bacteria; phylum Chloroflexota; class Anaerolineae; order Aggregatilineales; family J027; genus CFX10. The sequence continues at coordinate 199,958 of JABFGB010000007.1, read as the reverse complement.
CAACGCTATGACAAGGTGATTTTGCTGTTTGTGGATGCGTTCGGCTGGCAATTTTTTCAGCAGTATCAGGGTCAGCATGATTTTTTGAGGCGTTTTGTGGAACAAGGGGTGGTATCGAAGCTGAATTCGCAATTCCCCTCGGCGACGGCGGCACATATCACCACCATTCACAGTGGCCTGCCGGTTGGTCAATCGGGGGTGTTTGAGTGGTTCTATTATGACCCGCTGGTGGATGAGGTCATCGCGCCGCTGTTGTTTTCGGTGGCAGGGGACAAGGAACGGAATACGCTGGTCAAGAGGGGATTTAGTGGCGATGGTTTGCTGCCCGACCAGACGACTTATCAGCGGTTAGCGCGGCAGGGTGTGAAATCATATGTGTTTCAGAACAATGCCTATTTGCCATCCTCCTATTCGGATAAATTGCTGAACGGGGCCAAGATGATCCCTTTCCGTACCTTTTCGGAGGCGATGCACAATTTGGCGGACGCGGTTATCAATACCGATGGGCCAGCCTATTTTTTCTGTTATCTTGACCCGATTGATACCATCGCGCATTATTATGGGCCGGGGTCGCGCCAATTGGATATGGAAATCCGTACCTTGATGGGCATTTTCGAGTCGGTGCTGTATCAATCGCTGGCGGGCAAGGCGGAGAACACACTGCTTTTGGTGACTGCCGATCATGGGCAGATTGGGGTCAATCCGCAGTCCATCGTTTATCTGAATTGGCACGTACCGGAAATTCGAGCGTTGATTAAGACCAATCAACGGGGACGCTTGATGACACCCGCCGGATCATCGCGCGATTTGTTTTTGTATGTGTGGGATGAATGTCTCGAAGATGCGTATGGGCTGCTGGCAGAAAAATTGGAAGGGCTGGCGGAAGTCCATCGCACGGCGGATTTGATTGAGCAGGGGTTTTTGGGTAGCGGGAAACCGTCGGTGGAATTTTTGAGCCGGGTCAGTAGTTTATTGGTGCTGCCAACGGGCAATGAGCAAGTGTGGTGGGATGAAGAGCCATTTTTGAAAGCCTTCCGAGGGATGCACGGTGGCATGACCCCGGAAGAGATGGAGACTATTTTGTTGGCGCTGCCCCTGTTCTAATCAGGTCTAAAGTAACAATGGGCTTAAGCCCAATTGTTCGTTCGTGGCCTAGTGGAAATTCTAAAGGTTGCCGGAAAAGACCAGAATCAAGAAAGCCATCACTGCTAAAAGGCCAATGGTGACGACAATCGGGAAGATATTTTTCTGCACCATCGAAATCGCAGGGCCACTTTGTTGGAGGGCGGCCTGTGGGGAGGTCAGTTGGGGAAGATTGACAGGCTTGGGTTCTTCTAGGGCGGCTTTCACAATTTGGCGATTGAGGAACCACGCACTCACCGCAAGGGCGATGCCGATGCTGAAAATTGCGCCAGATGCAACGACGACGACCAATGCCAATTGAGCCAATTTGTCGCCGCCACTAGCTAAAACAGAGGCATCGGGGTTGGAGACCTGTTCAACAACAGGCAATTCCCCGCCACTGATCGTAAAAAAGCCCCCAATGACGAGCGCCGCAAATACAAAACCAATTAAAAGGCGGGCTGAATTTTGCACAACAACCTCCACGCGGGTGAATCCCTGTTGAAAAAAGCCGAAAGAGAATCATTTCACAAACAAAAACAAGCGAACGAAATTATAACGGGTCGGTTTCGGTTAATCAAGCAGCGAATGATTCGTTTTACGCGGTATAACTGGCGACCTGTTCCGGCATGGGGAGGCCCATCTCTTTATACAACAGGCTGGCCTCGAACAAAAAGGTGCTGGCGCGGGCGCGGGTGCTGTAGCGATGTGAGGTGTGTTTTAGATATTGCCCGTACAGCAGCAAGGCTCTGGCTAAATGAATACGCCGTCCCTGTCGGCGGCCCGCTGTTTCGGCACGATCTAGGGCATCTTGGATCGCCTCGACCTTTTCGTCGCGCATGATTTTGACCTCGGCCAAACTCGCATAGATGGCGGTCAGATAACGAAGATCACCTTGTACCCCCACCGCACCGAGGGCTTGGTGCAAAAATTGGTCGGCTTCCTCGACCTTGCCCTGTAGAATGACCATCTCAGCATGATAGAGGGCAATCGCAGGCCGATACCACAACAGGGCTGAGGTCAAAGGGCGGGCATCCAAATTTTGGAGGAGTTGGCTGGCCTCATCAAACTGTTTGCGCCGAACATGTAGGGCCAGACGCAGGAGGGTTGCCAGTAGTTCTAAATCCTCAGATGGGGTCGGGTTTTCGGTGGTGAATTTTTGGAGGGCAGATTCAGTTTCATCCAATGCACCACGATCAAGGTGAAACTCGTAGCCACGCAGTAGATTTAAATAGGCAAGACTAGTGTCGTCGCGTTGGGCAAGGAAATATTTCTCGGCTTCAGTAAAGGCGGCGGCGGCGGCCTCATAGCGCCCCAAGAAACACAGCGCAAGGGCATGATCCTGATACAGATGGCCGGGGGTGCGGTGCATGTCAGTCGCAAGCGGCATCCGCAAAGCCCGTTCCAAGAGTTCGATACTTTCTTCGGCTTCGCCATACAACATTTTTAAGCGGCCTAGTTGGGCGGTGGCCTGTTGCAACAAGGCAGGATCGCCCAATTTCTCGGCCTTTTGGTGGGCCTGCTGGACATGCGGGAGAGCGCGGTCACGTTGATAATCCAGCATGAGGTAATGAGCAGCGTCCAAGCGCATTTCGATTTCAAGACGTGGATTGGTAATCGAATCGGCTTCGACGGCACGAGTGAGGACCCGCACGGCGTTGGGTCGCTGTTGATCGGCAAATAGGGCCCGCGCCTGCAACCATTTGGCTTCGATAGCCAGTTCACCCGCGTCGCCGTTTTGCAGCAGGCTGATGGCACGGCTGGCATCGGCACCAACGGCTGGATAATTGCGGCGGAGCATCTCGCTGCGGGCGCGGATGACCAATGAACGTGCCAGCGGAACAGGATCGCCAATCTGTTCAGCATATTCGATGGCGCGGCTGGTTTCGGTGATCGCTTTTTCCAAATTACTTTGACGCAGATACAGATCGGCCCATGCAAGGCGGATTTTTAAGGCAACCGTCAGAGGGACTTCGTTTTCTTGGCGGGCAATCAGGCGTTCCGCCGCTAGTACACTTTGCATGGCTTCGGACGTTGCGCCCCACGCCGCTGCAAAGCGACTGGCGTCTAAATAGGCATCTACCGCACCGTTGATTTCCCCTGCGTGTTCCAGATGATAGGCGACAAGCGCTTTGCCCGCATGACCGGGGGCACGCAGCAACTGCCATCCTGCAATTTGCCGATGGGTTTCGGTACGCTCGGTTGCATCCAGATGGGCGTAGAGTGCCTCTCGGATGATTTGGTGGCGGAATCTGTCCCAACGATGGGTAGGCCCTTCATCAATATAACGCTCACACAGATGCAGTTCCCGCATCCGATTCAGTTCAACCAGCGCGGGATGGGCATGTTTTTTGATCCAAGGCACGTTGTTATAAAATGTCATCCCGTCGGCGGCAGTGTAGAACATGACTTGTCGTTCGCGCTGACCCAAGACCTTATCGGCCAGATAATCGGTGATTTCGACCCAATCGCGCGGCCATTCTTGGGGTGGCGGGGTGTTTTCGAAATCCCACTGACCCCCGCGCCGTTTCAATATCCCGTGTTCCAGCACAGTGGCAAGGGCGACAATATTGGCGGGGCTGTGGACGGCTTTGGCATCATCCCCATGTGTCGGATCATAAATATTCAAAAATTCAGCAAGGGCGGCGCGATAGTGTACGGGCCATGGAATGTCGGGCAAAAAGTGATTTAACAAACGCCACGCATCTTGACCGGATAGGGGTTGGGCATGGACGGTGGTTGGAGAGGCGAAATAACTGGCTAGGGAATGCGTCGGATTGGAGCGATCTTCGAGGCACAACAGTACCGGATAGCTTTCTAGCCCATCCACTATTTTTCGCACCAATTCCAATGACAGGGCATCGCTGTTATCCAGATACTCAAAAATCAGCAATAAGGGCGATAGTTCGGCAATTTGCCGCAGGAGGTAGAGGGTGGTCGAAAAAAGGCGTTCCTGTCGGCTTTCGGGCTTTAGACCATCTACCATAGGGGAGGTGTTGGGGGTGACGCCAAGTACCTCGGCAAACAGTGGAATGGCTGATTCGGCATCGGGCATCATGCGGATGAGGGATAACTGCAACTTTTCATAATTGATGGCCGGTTCGGATTCTGGATTTAGGCCAAAGAGGAACTGCCAAATCGGAATCCACAGGGTATAGGGAGCGGTTGGAACATGCACCGGGCCGACAGAAATGAAGCCGCTGCCACCCGCCGTCAGCCACTGCCCAATCAATTCATCAATCAGGGCGGAGCGTCCACTACCCGCACTACCCGTCATCAACAGGAGATGGTTTGCACCTGTTAAGCCGCGCTGGGCTTCTTTGCGAATCTGTTCGCGTTCAGCCTCGCGCCCGACCAGTGGAATTTGACGGGCAATTTGATAGCGCGTGGAAAGGCCACCGCCCAGACTAATTTCACCCGTCATGGTGAAGCCAGATTCTAATTTACGATTGCCGGATCGCCAGCCAAAGATTTTTTCGGTGGCGTGTTGGGTAACTTCATCCCCAATTATTTCACGGGCATCGGCAGTGTCGGCGAGTTGGGCGGCGGTGAGCAGAATGGGTGAGATAATCGTATAGGGGCTGTAATATTCGCGTCCAAGCAGAGCCGCAAAACCATTGCCGCTGGTGATTGCCATGTGCAAACTAGGTTCGATGTTGTTCAAGGCACGCTGTAGGGCCAAGGCACTCCCGGCTGCGTTCCGGCTGGCTTGCTCTTGGATATGGGGCACCCCAAAAATAAGGCGAATTTCGGACTGCTCACCTTCTACCGTAATCCGATCTAACAGGGCACCATAGCGGGCGGCGACATCCAGCACATTTTCTAGGATGGTCGTCCAACGCGGAATCACCTCATCTGCGCCGAGGATTAGCCCTCGGATACGGAGCACGATACAGGCTAGATGATCAGTTACAACGCCTTCTTGTACCGAATGGAACGGCGTGCGCAAGAGGGGGTCAACAAAGAGTTCAGCGGTTGCAAGGGTACTTGAATTTCCCGTAACAGGCAGTGGTGAACTGGAGCGTTTGGTTTGCCCCTTCGCCATTGCCTCGCCTACCTGACTTTCGGCAAAACTGACTTCAGGTAGGAAAAAATTGCTGGCGACCCATTGACCTGCCGGAGCGCTACCAAGACGCTTTAGGACATCCCGGTGGGTGATGATTTGTCCATCTTTGGCAACGGCTAAGGCTTGATCGGCTTGATCTACCGCCGGGCCACCAAAAATGAAGACATTACGCTGGAGGCCTTCGCTGCTGAATACAAAGGTCGAGACATTGCCGATGCCAGCACCCGCCGCGATCTTCCAATGAATATGGGGATAACCGGGAGGGGTTTTGTCTAGGGTGGCTTCAATGGATTTTTCGACAGCGGTGAGGGTTTGCAGCACCCGTCCGGCTTGGGCTACTGTCTCTAAGGGCACAATGGCAGTTAGACGGTTCATGCCTAGTTCGGCTAGGGTAATTTTGGCGTCTTGGAGCGGTTGAAGCAGTGGGGCATAGAGGGTGTTGAGCAGGGTGGTGATGACGGATGCCTTGCTTGAGGCAATACTTTCTTGTACGGCGTCATCGGTTAGGCCATCAATCCGAATGCGCACCACAATCGCTTGAAAACGCTGAATCTGTCCAGTTGACGGGCGCGAAGAGGTAACCGAAAGTTGTTCGCGCAGGAGAGGCGGTACCAAACTCACAAGCGAAAGTTTCCGAGAATCATTTGAATCTGACAAGCCGTTAGCAGGGGCTAGTGATGTCAATTTGAGTTGTTGCCTTTTTTCTGTCCCACAATAGCAGCTAGAGCAGAACCATCAGAACCGTCAAAACCGTCAGAGACTACCTTAAACACAAACCGATTGTATTGCAAAGTATACTTTAGGTTTGGCGCAACCTCAAGAAACCTCAAGAAAACTAAGGGGTAGCCGAGTGACGGTAGGGTTAAAGAAAGCTATAGACTTGTTATTTTCAGCCTATTGATTGCGTCTGACCCATCTTGTAGAATAGAAATCAATAGGCGTAGATGGAAACAGCGTGAATTGGGCCAATCGGTCAGCGAGTCGGGAATCAATGGTGGAAGCCCGATACGAACTCTCAATTGATGATCCTTCCGGAGCCGTGAACTGAACTTGCACTGCAATAGTAAGGGATACCGGGTGCTGCCCGTTAACGCAGCCGCTGCATCAACATTTTTGGACATGCAGCACCAAGAGCCTCAGCCGCGCCGGTTGGGGAATTGGGGTGGTACCGCGAGATGATACACTCTCGTCCCCTTATGTGTTTGGGACGGGAGTTTTTTATTTGATATAGGACAAGAGGATTTTATGACATCGTTGGAAGTCCGTCCAGCTGTGGTGGTAGACGTGGAAAAGTTGACGGTGATCTGGCAGGAACACATGCACGATCTTGCTAAACTGGATCGGCGGTTTCGCATTACCGAAGATGCGCCAGTCCATTACCGCAATGATTTGCAGGCTTGGTTGGGGCGCGAGGATGCCCGGATTCTGGTTGCCGAGCGGGATGGCCGATTGATCGGGTTTGTGGTGGGGTGGCGGGTCAAACGACCCCCTGTGCAAACCCCAGAAATGATTGGATTAATTAGCGATTTGTGTGTGGATGGTCATGCACGACAAGGTGGGGTAGGTTCGGCTCTATTGGATGGACTGCGTGGTTGGTTTAAGGATCATCAGATTGAAGTGGTCGAGGCGCATGTGCCCCAAAGCCACCCGATTGCCCAAGCCTTTTGGCGGGCACTTGGGGCGACGGATTATTTGCATGTGGTACGCTATCGGCTCTAAGGATTAAGCGCAATATGGTGCAGCAATTTCTTACATGGTTGGGGCCGACACGCAAGCGGCTGTTGATAGGCCTGCTCATTATTACGGGCTTGGGCAGCCTGTTTAGTTTGGTGTTGGCAAGTGATGAGTCTTGGTCAGAACCTTTGCAGACAGTGTTTATGCTGGCGTTTTTGGGCGGGACGGGTGTGATTGTGGGAACCAAGCTACCGCGCCCGGCTCAACAGCGTTTGTTGTTGACACTGGCCCCGGCGATTGGATTGGTGGCACTGGGTTTGGTGCTGCCAGAGGGGGCGTTTACAATTTTGTTGGGTTTGGCGTTCGGGTGGCTGCTGGCGGCGCAAATGCTGTTTCGAGATCGGGTACGGATGGAGTATCGAGACGCGATTAAGGCCATGCGCAAACAGGATTACAACGAGGCCATCACGATCATCAGCGACCTTATCAAAGCTGACCAGAAAAACAGCGAACACTATCGGTTTCGGGCGGAACTCAATCGTTTAGCGGGACGGATGGGGCCAGCCATCCGTGATTATGAAGAAGTCGTGCAATTGTCGCCGGAATCAGCGGTGGGTTATAACGGATTGGCCGAGGTGTATTTGCAGCAGGGTCAATATGAAAAGGCCAAGCCCTATGGTGAGCAGGCGTTTGAGCGTGAACCGACCTATTGGGTCGCGCCCTATAATTTGGGCATGATTGAAGATCGGTTGGGGGAAAGCGAAAAGGTCGTTGAACATCTAAATGCCGTTTTGGAGCATGGGCTACCCGACAGCCGTCACCGACTGTTGACGTATGTGTGGCTGGCACGGGCGTATCACCGATTGGGCCAAGCGGATAAGGCGGATGAGACATTGGCGAAAATCAAGCGCGAGAGCAAGGGCCTGAAAGAATGGGAAACGATCTTTGGCAGCGAACAAGCGGGTGTACTTCGGAAAGTATTGGAGACGGATGTTGAATTGGCGAAACAAGCCTATAACACCGTCGAAGCCAGCGCTGCCACACTGTTTGGGGATGAATAATGCTGTGGCGTGATACCCGCCTTCGTTTGGCCTTTGGATTGTCCATTGTCATGGCGGCTATGCTGTTTGTGGTGCTGGGTCAGGCCAACGCCGACAGCCGCGTGCCATTAGCCATTGGATTTGCCGGATTGCTGGCTTTGCTCCAAGTTTTTATTTTGATACGGGGCAAAGGGCATCAGGGTGCTCTGTTAAAAGCACAACAGGCGTTTGTGGATGGGCGCTATGAGGAAACTGCTGGATTATTGGAGGGCCAACTTGAGCAACATCGCGCTGCTGGACAAGTGCCTGATCTGAAACTACTGACGGTTTTGGGAAACACCTATCGTCAATTGGGAAGGTTGGATGAGAGCGCGGCACTGTTGCAGCAGGCAATCGAACAATTTCCTAACAAGGCTTTCCCGGTATACGGATTGGGGCGGACGCGCTTGGCGCAGGGTGACTATAATGAGGCGGTGAGATTGATTGAGCAGGCCCTGAAATTGGGAGCGCGTAAAGCGGTTCGGGCTGATCTGGCATTGGCGCTGTATTATGCAGAAGCAGACCAAAGTCGTATTATAGAGGTAGCCCAACAAACCGGACGCATCCTCAATGTCGAAAATTATCGGGCACTGATGGTGAATTATTTAATTGCGACCCATACGGCAGAGGCCCAACTTGCTAAACGAGTGATGCACAATACTGCGGCAGGGTTGGCCTATTGGCAGGGGGAAGCCAAACGTCATGCGACGACGGATTTTGGGCGACGATTAACATCCGATGTAGCACGCATTGAGGCCATATTACAAGAGGAGACCAGCGGGCATGAGTGAACGACCAGAGTATCCGCAAGACTATTATGAAGAAGAATATCCAGAGCAAGGCGAGGGCTATCAGGATGTCTATCCAGATGAAGATCAGGGTAAGGCATCGGTATATGCACAGCGTGAGAAAGAATCCGACGGGCCGCGTTTGTTAGATAGCTGGTTTATCCGCCTGCTGCTGGCAGTGATCTTGATTCTGGTGATTGTAGGAGTCATCGTGGGTGGGGCCTATTTTCAAGCGAGTTCCAGTCGGGATGAGCCGTTGGACATCAAGGCGTTTCCGGGGATGCTGCAATCCTCTTATCAGAAATTAGAGAAGGGGCACGACTTACAAACGTGGTCTGGAACCGTACAATTGGCCGAGCTTGAAAATCATTATCGGAAGCAGATGGACGACTGCAATCGGCTGTTCAGCGAACCTGAAGAGGGTCAAGAATCGGCTGACCAAACGATTGAGTCTCAAAATTATGTACGCACCACCTGTTTACTAGATCATTCGCATGATTTCTTCGGGATTACCCAATATGCTCGCCTGACGATTGCGCCGGAATTTACGCCAGAGGGTGAGCGCACCGGGATGGTGAATGTCACGATTGAACGGGTGTGGAAAGAATAGAATAGGGAAGCACAAAAGGTAAGGGAATTCACCATGCAAGAACCAGATTTGGGGTTGGTTCAAGACGACGCTGCACCATCGGAAACCAGCAAAAAGCCGCGTGTTGTCGTCCCGGTTTGGGTGGCACTGGCGGCAATGGTTCTTGCGGTGGTTGTTGCAGGGGTGATTATTTCATCTATTGCGGAGCCGCTGTTGAATCTGATTTCGCCGGAAAAACCGGACATCCCGCTGCCGCCGGGGACGCATTTGGAGAAGAAAGATGAAGAATCCAACTATGCCACCACTGAATGGCTGTATGGTTCCAAACTGCCGGGGTGTGAGGTAGCCGCGTTTTTTGACCGACATGAGGGGGTAGAGTGCATTTATACGCCGATGGCCTGCCCGGTAGATGTTGAAGCTACAGCAACACCAGAGGTTGAACCCACGCCCACTCCGGAAGGGGGCACGGTCACAGCTAATTTTTCGCAGGTGGCGGTGTGCAGCAAACAAGTGAAAGAAGTGGCGTCCAGTTACACATGGCGCGTAGATATTTTTGATGGTTATAGCGGAGAGTATCGAACGAAATTCCGTATCTATCTATTTAGCGAGCGTTAAGAATAAGAAGAAGACTATGCAAGTAGCGAGCAATGTCCAGAGAGGAAGGTGTCACCGTGATGCCGCCGTTGGAAAGACGGCTGCGTTGCGGGGTATTGGCGCGCGAGAAGCACAGACGCGAATAGCCTAAGCCGACACGCAATAACAACAGTATCTCGAAATGGACACCTTCTAGAAGAAAGAAATAGCACCATGAGTAAACGGTTTACCCCTGTATCGCCAAAACTGGACATCAATGAATTGGAATTGGGTGTCCTTGAATTTTGGCGCGAGAAAGATGTGTTTCATCGCGCCATGAGTGAGCGCGAAGGCGGCCCCAAATTTGTGTTTTATGAAGGCCCCCCTACCGCCAATGGTCGCCCCGGCAGCCATCACGTCTTGTCGCGTGCGTTTAAGGACGTCTTCCCGCGCTATAAAACCATGACAGGCCATCACATCATCCGTAAAGCCGGATGGGATACACACGGCCTGCCTGTTGAGATCGAGGTCGAAAAAGAACTCGGCATCAAACACAAAAGCGAAATCGAGGAATATGGTATTGCCGCGTTTAATGAAAAATGTCGTGCCAGTGTGCAGCGTTATATCGCCGAGTGGAATAAGCTGACGGAGCGCATCGCGTTCTGGGTGGATTTGGACACCGCCTATGAAACCTATAAACCCGAATACGTGCAGAGTGTGTGGTGGCTGCTCAAACAGCTTTGGGACAAAAACCTGATCTATCAGGGTTATAAGGTTGTGCCCTATTGCCCACGCTGCGGCACGCCGCTATCAAGTCACGAAGTTGCGCAGGGCTATGCTGAGGTGGATGACCCCAGCATCTATGTACGGTTCAAGGTGGTCGGTGAGGACAATACGTATTTCCTCGCATGGACGACGACCCCATGGACGTTGCCCGGTAACGTGGCACTGACTGTTGGGGAGAAGATTGATTATCTGCTGATCGAAGGCCGGGTAGATGCCGAATCGCCTGTTGAACGGCTGTATGTGGCAAAGGCCAGATTTGAAGCGATTGTACTGCCACAGGTCAAAGACGGCGGTGGGTATGAGGTAGTGGCAGAAATGAAGGGCCGAGATTTGCTTGGCAAGCATTACGAGCCATTGTATAGCTACCTGCCGGTTGACCGGGATGCCTATTACATCACGGCGGGGGATTATGTCACGGTGGAAGACGGGTCGGGTATCGTGCATACCGCTCCAGCTTTTGGTGCGGATGACCTTGTGACCGCCAATAAGTATAACCTGCCAGTGTTGGTGACGGTCAACGCCGATGGACGCTTCAAAGATGAGGTGACATTGGTAGCGGGCATGTGGTTTAAAGACGCCGATAAGGTTGTGGCACGAGATTTGAAAGAACGCGGACTGCGATTCCACCTAACCACCTTCCGCCACAACTATCCGCACTGCTGGCGTGATAAAGGGCCATTGATGTATTACGCCCGTGCCACGTGGTATATCCGCACGACAGCCTATCGGGATCAATTGGTGGGGCTGAACAAGACCATCAATTGGGTACCGGAGCATGTCAAAGAAGGACGCTTTGGCAACTGGCTGGAAGATGTCAAAGATTGGGCATTGGGCCGCGAACGCTATTGGGGGACGCCGCTACCTGTATGGGTGGCGGATGACCCAGAGGTAGATTACGCGGTATGTGTGGGCAGCCTCGCTGAACTCAGCCAAAAAGTCGGGCGGGACGTGACGGGTGTTGACCCGCATCGGCCTTATGTAGACGACATCACATGGCAGGAAACGGTTAATGGCAAAAAAGTGACCATGCGCCGTGTGCCGGAAGTGATTGACGTGTGGTTCGACAGTGGTTCGATGCCCGTCGCGCAGTGGGGCTATCCGCAGCATAACCACGAGATGTTTGAAGACCAATTCCCGGCGGATTATATCTGCGAGGCGGTTGACCAAACACGCGGATGGTTCTACAGCCTGCACGCCATTGCCACGATGGTTTTTGATTCGGTAGCCTATAAAAATGTGATCTGCCTCGGCCATATCATGGCGGATGATGGCAGCAAGATGTCTAAAAGCAAGGGCAATATTGTTGCACCTTGGGACGTGATTGAGAAATATGGGGCGGATGCGATGCGCTGGTTTATGTTCACCGCCAGCCAGCCGGGGGACACCAAATATATGGGATGGCGGAATCCTGATACGCAAGATGAAATCCCACCCATCGCGGAAATCTTGCGGAATTTCTATCTGAAGTTGTGGAATGTCTACAGCTTCTTTGTCACCTATGCCAATCTGGACAATTTCGATCCAAATACACCGCAAGTGCCGCTGCAAAAACGTGAAATGTTGGATCAGTGGGCTTTGAGTGAACTGAATACGCTGGTTGACCGGACGACACGGGCCTTTGAAACCTTTGATGTGATCGGGGCAACCCGCCCGATTGAAGAATTTGTCGAAGATTTGAGCAATTGGTATCTGCGGCGTTCACGTCGTCGCTTCTGGCTGGATGATAACCCGCAGGATAAATTGGCGGCCTATCAGACGCTCTATGAATGTCTGGTGACGATTGCCAAACTGCTTGCGCCTTCGATGCCGTTTTTGGCGGAGGCGATGTATCAAAATCTGGTGGTGGGGCATGATGCTGCCGCGCCGGAAAGTGTGCATTTGGCAACATGGCCCGCCGCGAACAAGGCTGTCATTAACGACGACCTGAACTATAAGATGGGACTGGTCAAACGGATGGTCAGCCTCGGACATGCGGCGCGGAATAATGCCGAAATCCGCGTGCGCCAACCGCTCTCAGAAGTCAATTTCGCCGTACCGTCACATGAAGAAGGGGATACCCTGCTTGATATGGCGGATGTCATCGCCGATGAGTTGAATGTCAAAGCGGTGCATATCTTGAATCCGGCGGAAAGCGTTGGGATGGTCAAGTATGCGCTGAAGCCGATTGACACACTGGGCAAAGAACTGCGGGGTGATTTCCAAGCCGTTCGTAACCTGCTGGTGAATGCCAGTGGAGAGCAGTTGGTCAATTGGAGCCGTACCTTGTTGGCAGGCGACGCGATTTCAGTAGAGGCCAATGGCAAAACGTTCGCGCTAACCCCGCAGCAGGTGATCGTCAAACAGACTAGTGCCGAAGGGTTTGCGGTGGCCGAGGAACATGGTTACTTGGCGGCGTTACGCACTGAACTGACCGATGATTTGGTGCGTGAAGGGCAGGCGCGTGAAATCGTGCGGTTTATCCAGACGCTACGTAAGGATGCCGATTTCGATCTGAGTGATCGCATCGCTGTGACGTATCAGGCGGAGGGTGGATTGGCGGAGGTGATGCGCCAATTTGAGCAGTATATCCGCAATGAGACACTCGCCGAAGAATGGCTGTCTGGTGGGCCGTCGAATGGGGGGCACACCCAAACGCTCGATGTGGACGGGGCGAAAGTAACCGTCAGTCTCCGTCGGCTATAAAGCCTATATTTTCTCGCTAGGGGTGATGTACAATCAGGTCACCCCTTGCTATGATGACACGGGGCTAAAGCCGCCGTGCTGAAGTTAGCCGGGGTGAATCACCGAAATGTAGTGTGGAGTAGCGACATTGGAAACATCTTTGCAAAATGATTCGCCTAATCCTGCCCCAGAAAATACGGCGGCAACCCCCCAATGGGCGTTGTTATTTGGGGTGGCGGTTCAGACTATCATCACCGACCAGATTACCAAGTGGATTGTGGTGCAATCGCTGGATTATGGCGAAACGTGGGTGCCGATTCCAGCACTCAAGAGTATTTTTGACATCACCTATACGCGCAATACGGGTGCGGCGTTTGGTATGGCACAGGAATTCGGCAATATCTTTTTGCTGATCGCTGTCGTTGTGGTGGGGGCGATTGTTTATTACTATCGCAAATTGCCAACCGGGTCTTGGCTGGTTCGCCTTACATTGGGATTGCAAATGGGGGGTGCATTGGGGAATGCCCTAGACCGCATCACACGTGGCTATGTAGTGGATTTTTTTCATGTGCATGGCTACCCGATTTTTAATGTGGCTGATAGCTCCATTGTCGTGGGCGTGGTGGTGCTGGTGATGCTTCTTTGGTGGGAGGATCGTAAGATCGCAAAAAAGGAAATCTGAGGGAGGATTTTTTAAGTGGCGGACAAGCAAATTTCGAATGGGACGTGTGCTTATTGCAAAGAGACATTCCCCAAAAATGTAATTAAGCGACATTTAAACACCTGCAAAGAACGACAAGCCGCCCAAGAAGCCGCGAGTCAGAAAAGCCGTACCAAGAAAGAGCGTCTTTTTCATCTTTTGGTCGAAGGGCGTGGCCTGCCGATGTATTGGCTGCATCTGGAAGTCCCCGCTTCGGCAAAACTGGCTGATCTCGATCAATATCTGCGGGATATTTGGCTGGAATGTTGTGGGCATCTGAGCGCGTTTCGGATAGATAAAGTATCTTATTCTATTTCACCTGAAGAAGATTTTTTCCCAATGGGGTTTCCCGGTGGCAATGACCCATTAGGGGGGATGTTCCCAATGATGCCTGCGCCGCTGCCCCCTCCGCCCCCTGAACTGGCCCCGTTATTGTCAATGGATATTGAGGGGCTTTTCCATAAGTATCTTGCAGAACAGCGTGCTAAAGTCGGGGATGAAACCGCCGAAGCCTTTTTTCAAGCCGTCTTAAAGCGTCTCATCGCAGATATGACTGATATGCTCGAAAAAACACTTGGTGCAGCAATCATGAATGATCTTAAGGCAGAACTTAATGTTGATCTCAAGAAACTTTCTGCCAAAGATATGCTGACACGGTTGGATGCGCTGGAACAAGAGGCGATTCAAGAGGCAGAGTCGTTGCCACCTTTCCCCCTCTTATTTGATGATTTCCGCGAAGAAGATATGGGCAGCGCATTGGGGGATGTTCTCAAGGTGGGCACGAAATTCGACCATGAATATGATTTTGGCTCAACGACTGAATTGACCCTCAAAGTTCTGAGTGAACGAGAAGGTGTTGCCCTCGGTAAAAAGAAAGCCCCAGTGGTGTTATTGGCGCGTAATGAAGCCCCGGAAATTCTATGCGAGGTCTGTGGTCAACCCGCCACATTGGTTTGTACGAATTGTAATTGGGGCGGCGCCGCCTATTCCAATCATGGGGCGGTATGCAAAAAGTGTGCCAAGAAACACAAGTGTGGTGACGAGATGATGCTGCCGATTGTAAATTCACCACGCACGGGTGTTTGTGCTTATGGAAGTGAATGGGTTTAGAGGTAGTTCATGGGTTGAGGTTCAGGATTTTGCAGACCTATCACCTTTGATTTAATAAAATCGGAATCGAATGTCCCGGTTTGGTGAAAAACCACCCCTCTATAGGGATCAAGTACCAAATTGGTCGAAATGATTTTGGCCTCATATTGACGGATGGTGCTGTGCCCAACCATGCTCAGAAAATCAATCCGCAAGACTTTCGCTGTGCCTGCTAGGTCTTTTTCAAAATTGTCCGTAGCGGGTTTCATCAGACTGCATGTCGTACATAGCTTCTTATAGTATTCTACAATGGTTGGCTGGTGACCACTGTGTCAAATTCGCTTTTGGTCTTGATGTCGCTGGGTCGGATATATCAGACGAGGTGGATTGCGGCAACGATAGTCATGGGGCTAAAACAATGGTCAACAAAGGATCTGACTCTTTTTCATCATCGTTCCACTACTTCGATGCCATAATTAGAGCCTCTGGAATTAGCTCGATTAAATCACGGCTTAAGCTGCTCAGTTGCGAAGTTCAAAATTGGGCAAGTCTGAGACCTACCCCTACAGTGGAAAACGGCCTTGTAGGGGCATAGTTCGTGACTTGTCCTGCTTTCAATACCCAACCTTGCAACAGAGCAGCTTAGGCTGATCTCTATAGGCATCGGACAAATCCAATATCACTCCAAAATCGCCTGTACGCGGAACTGCCCGGCTTCGGCATCCGGCGCATTAGCAAGGGCGGCTTTTTGGTCAAGGCCAAACACCACGTCATCCGCCGCCAACACATTTTTCAATGGCAGCACCGAGGCGGTAGGGGGAATATCATCGGTATTGAGGGCATTCAGTTCCGCGATGTAATCCAAAATAGCCGAAAGCTGCACCGCATATTGGTCAAGTTCAGCTTCGGTCAAGTTCAGCTTGGCAAGTTCAGCGATATGTTCAACTTCGGCACGGCTAAGGGACATAAGATTTTCTCTCCTGTTATAAAGGGGCATTATAGCCTCAAGCCTCACCTACGCAAACCCCACGTTTTGGTGGTTAATCACAGTTGGTAGGCAACCCGCCCCGTACTGACTCCCCACAATATGCTACCATTGTGGCAAAGGTGAATTTCTAACCATAAGTAGCCCGGCATATGAACTACCAGCCACTGCCCGACCCATTATTTGAATCAGCCTATGCACTTGTGCAATCAGGCCATCATGCCGAAGCGCGGCGCACCTTGCTGATCTTACTGAAACAAGTGCCCAATCATGTCGAGGCATTGGTTTTAATGGGGTATCTTTCCCGCCCCGCCGAAGCCCGCCGTTATTTTTTGCAGGCGTTACAACTCGATCCTTATCATGCCCAAGCCCAGCGCGGTCTATTAAACATTGAACAGCGTCAGCAGCGCCGCCTCACTGGATTCTTGGTCGCAGGTGTACCTTTTGTCGCCCTAGCCATCGGGTTATTTGTCTTCCTCGGCCTCAATTTGTTTGGCGGGATTAATGACGCCGATGAACCCACCGTACAGGCATTAGTATCCAGCCCGACACCGACCCGCCGTCCAGCAAATAATGTACCACCCACTGCGACGCTATCCACCGAGGGTTTTGCTTCACCAACGCCGATTGACTGGTTGCTGCCAACACCCAACCAATTTATCCCACCCTCTCCAATCATTATTTCGTTTGGCCCAACTGCTACCGAAACCCCAACGGGCACGCTGATGACGGAAACCCCGACCACCACAGCAACCCCCACCGGCACACTGTCCGACACGCCAACGCCAACCGGGAGTGCGACGGAACTCATTGCGGCAAGTTCTACCCCCTCAAGCACCACTGCGCCGAATCCGGGAGGTAATTCCAATACGTCTACCCCAACCGCGACTTCAACAGTAACTCTGACAGCGACGGCAACATCTACCGAAGACTCATCCATCAACCCGCCTGTTGCTTCGGACACACCCACGCCGACGCCGACAGCAACCGCTACGGCGACACCTACCGCAACCGATACGGCAGCATCCTTTATTGATGAAACGGCGTCACCTACTGTCACTTCCAGTCCAACTGAGACGCACACAGCGACACCTACCGCGACACCAACGGAGACCGCAACCTCAATCGTTGAAACTGCCACACCAACACCGACGAGTACACCGGGCTATACCATTATTGACAACAGCTATGATATGTTGGCGCTAATTAATCAGGCCCGCTGCTCGAATGGTCTGAATCCGGTGATTCTTAGCCCATTGCTAAACAACGCCGCTGTAAACCACAGCGTGGATATGGCCGTCAACAATTTTGTGGATCATATTGGCTCAAACGGTAGCACAGTCGGGGATCGTGTCACCGATCAAGGCTATCCTTGGATATTCGTTGGACAAAACATCGCGGGTGGCCCGACCAGTGTGGCAGCCGCACTTGGTTCATGGGGCACGGAGTATAGCCTTGACCCCAACATGCGCGAAATGGGCTTGGGACATGTCTCTAATCCCAATAGCGATTTAGACCATTATTGGACACTCGTGATGGCAAGTCGCGGAACTGACCCAATTACCTGTACGGATATTGGCCTTTAGGAGATAAACAAAAGGCAGGCCTACACAAATGACCTGCCCTGTAGAAAGTTCTTGAAGGTCGTTTACAGGCTCATCTTCTTAAAGATGAATTCGGGGATGTGGATAATGATCGCCATGATATAGCGCCAGAACCACGGGGCATACACCGTATCCTTGCCCTTTTTCATGCCGAGGTAAATGGCTTTCCCAACGGTGGCGGGGTCGGAGAACAGGAAGTTCTTTTTAATATCGGCAGTCATCGGGGTATCCACCAAACCGGGCTTAATCGTCACTACCGCTACACCGGATTTCGCTAACCGATTGCGTAACCCTTGCATAAATGTGGTGGTACCGGCCTTCGCGGTGCCATAAACATAATTACTACCGCGTCCACGATCTCCTGCGACTGATGAAATAACCGCAATACAACCGCGCCGTTGTTTCTCAAAATAATTGGCTAACAGGGTCAGTAGCGATATATTGCTGAGGAGATTCAGGTTGATTTCTTTCAACGCAACCTCAACACTGGCTTCGGCAGCCTTCTGATTCCCCAGTGTGCCGTGTGCAATCAGCACCGCGTCAATGCTACCCATTGCCTGAACAGCTGATTCGATGATTTGGGGGTGCTTGTCAAAATCGGTTAAGTCGGCTTCATAGATTTCGGCCCGTTTAGCCCCCCGTGCAACCAAATCATCTTTTATCAGCGCAAGTTTGTCAGCCGGGATACCGACAAGGAAAAATTCAGCCCCCTCGGTGGCAAAAAAACGGGCGGTTTCCTGCGCGATTGTAGAGGTCGCGCCGATAATCATAATTTTCAACATAGTTATTGTCCATTCGCTGATGCTGTGACCCGCCGCCAGAAACTGGACGAGAATTTCGGGTCAATATAGTGTGCAAATTCTTCCCATTGAGGGTAATAGGCTCGGAAATTCTCCGGCGACATCCGCGCATCTTTTGCTGGATACACCCGACCCTTAGCTTCGCGCACAATCATATCCAACTCATCCAACAATTTTAGGGTCTTTTCGCCATTAAATGCAAAATCGAGCGCCAATGTCACCCCCGGCATCGGGAACGACATCATCCCCGGTGAGACAATATCGCCAAAGGCCTTCAGCACCACTAAAAACGACCCCTCACCCGATTGGGCAATGCGCCGATACACCTCCCGGATGGGTTCATTATCACCCTCAAATGGCACAACCAATTGATACTGCAAAAAGCCCCGTTTGCCATACAGCCGATACCAATTATTGATAGCATCTAATGGGTAATAAAACGGTTCATAATGGACAATGCTGCGCACACGCTTACCCAGCGGCACGCGATACAAAACGGCGTTAAATGCCTTCACCGAGAGTGTATTTAACGCAATCGAAGGTAGATCAAAGGGCACAAACGGCTTCAGTTTTTTGGTGGATGGTTCAGCGCCGAGAGGGGGGTCATAAAAATTCCCCGCCATAAAAATGCCGCGTCCCATGCTGTCCCCACCCGAAAGGCAGTCCGACCAAGACATAAGGTATTCAAACCTTTGATCCATCTCCGCCGAAATCGCAAAAAATTCGTCTAGGTTGGCAAAGCGGATTTTCTCTTGGTCAATCAACGGGCTGGGAATTCGTTTGAGCTTAAACTCGGCCCATGTAATGATCCCTGTCAGGCCCAAACCACCGATGGTCGCCCGAAACAATTCTGCATTTTCCGTCGGTGAACAAATATAGGTGCCATCCGAACGCACCAATTCAAATTGGGTGACATGACAGCCAAAGGTTCCGGCGCGGTGGTGATTTTTGCCATGCACATCATTGGCAATCGCCCCACCAATAGATACAAATTTTGTACCGGGGGTGACGGGTAAAAACCAGCCACACGGCACAATCACTTCCAATACCTGTTCTAGCGAGACCCCTGCTTCACAGCGCACAAGGCCTTGTTCGGCATCAAAGACCATAAACTGCTGCATATAGCTGGTATCCAACAAGATACCGCCCTCATTCAGGCAGCTATCCCCATAACTGCGCCCATAACCATAGGGCAGTACGGTTTCTTCAAATTGATTAACGTCCGGCAAATCACTCCGCCAGTGAATCTGGTGGATTGCCTTATGTTCAACGGTGGGATAGCGCCCCCACGATTTATACTGCTTCAAACGATTGAGTGGAGTGGTCACACTGCATCCTCAAGCCTAATAGAGAATTATCTGGGTGGGATTTTACCAGAACCCCGCCCGCTTGTCTTGGCAGTTTTCAACGACACACCTACTCCCTCACGCCTGCTACCCTCTATTTTTCGGCCTTTCAATCATTTCCAAATGATCGGAGGTGTCGAAAAGCTGTATAAAGTTGATACATATGCCATTTGAAATTTAAATAAGTTTGCGCCATACTGCAACACTAAAGAGACATTTATGATCGCAGCATGGAATAGTCAATGGCTATCGTTCGCCGCTTTTTAAATACCTCAAAATTAGTCAATATTTCCCTCAACATCACCCTGTTGTTATTAGCAGTTGGGGCGGCTTTGTTGGTTGGCTCAGTCATGATTATGCTGATGGACGCTGACCCCATCAAAGCCTATCAAGCTCTCTATGAAGGTGCTTTCGGCACTACCAATTCCCGCGCCGAAACACTGGTCAAAGCAACCCCATTGTTATTTGTCGGCATTGGCATTTGTGTAGCCTTTCGTGGAGGGGTCATCAACGTCGGCGGTGAAGGCCAAATGATTATCGGGGCGTTGGCGGGTGTCTGGATTGCCCTTTCCCTCGATACCGTCCCGCGTTTCATCGAAAATGTGCCCATCAACGATTTCCCGCAGATCACCGTTGTGACCCTCTCATTGCTGGCGGGCTTTTTGGCAGGAGCGCTGTGGGGTGGCATTGCCGGGGTGCTCAAAGCCTATTTTGGCGTCAACGAAATCCTCAGTACCATCATGCTGAATCAAATCGCCCTACAACTGATGAATTACCTATTGAATGGTGTCCTACTCGATCCTGAGCAAAAAGATCGTGTCAATCGCATCCCCAAAACGGCTCGTATTGAAGAACATGCCAAACTCCCCCGTATAGATTGGTTTAGTGACACCCCAACCCGCCTCCACGCTGGCTTAATCGTCGGCTTGGCATTGGCGGTGGTCGTCTATATTTTGTTGTGGCGTACCACCCTCGGCTATCGTATTCGCGCCGTTGGTCAAAGTGACCGGGCCTCCCGTTATGCAGGGATTAATGTTAAGCGGCAGGTACTCTATTCCATCCTAATTTCGGGTGGATGTGCGGGTCTCGCGGGGGCAGTACAAGTGATTGGCCTCCAATATCGCTTGCAAACCGATGGCTCGGCAGCGGGCTTCACTGGGAATGCAGGCTTTAATGGTATTGTCGCAGCCCTATTTGGCGGTCTGCATCCCGTCGGCACCATTCCGGCCTCGGTATTTTTTGGGGCATTGTTAATTGGCGCCCAAAGCATCCAGCGGGAGGTGCAAGTACCCGCCTCATTGATTACGACCCTCAACGGTTTGGTAGTCATTTTTGTGGTCAGCACCCAAATTTTTACTAAGCGCCTGACCAAGCGCCGTGCCAGTGTCCCACCGCAGCCGACCCCTGCTACTCCCAAATCCCTTCCCGCCTTACAAGAGGAGGCCGCCAAATGATTACCGATATTTTGAAAGCCAGTGTCGCAGCCTCGGCAATCCGTTTGGCGACTCCCTATATCTTTGCCAGTCTCGGTGAGACATTTGGGCAGCGCAGCGGTGTTCTCAATCTTGGAGTGGACGGCATCATGCTCTTGGGGGCATTCGCCGCCTATTATGCCGTTTTTGAAACGGGCAATCTGCTACTAGGGGTACTTGCCGCCTTAATCGTGGGAATGCTGTTGGGGTTGGCAATGGCGTTTATCAGCGTCACCCTACAAGCCGAGCAAGGCATCAGCGGCATCGGCCTCTATCTTTTTGGTCTAGGCCTCAGTGAACTGCTCTTTCAAAAGACCGTCGTCACGCCCACCCCCATTGACGGCTTCCCCCGTGTCAATTTACCGATACTAACCGACCTCCCCGTATTGGGTGAAATTTTCTTCCATCACAATCTATTGGTCTATATCGCCTTCGCCCTTGTGCCGATTTCTGCCTTTGTGTTGAATCGCACCACCTTTGGTTTGCAGATTCGGGCTGTCGGGCAAAATCCCGAAGCCGCCGACGCGATGGGCATTAGTGTGGCCCGCGTGCGTTATATGACGGTTACGATTGGGGGTGGATTCGCAGGGCTGGCCGGGGCATCCTTGTCTATTGCTCTACTCAATATTTTCCAGAGCAACCTCACCGCTGGTCAGGGATTTATCGCCGTCGCGCTGGTCTATTTTGGGGCATGGCGGCCCTATTGGGTGATGGGTGGGGCGTTGTTGTTCAGCACCGTCAACGCTCTACAACTTCAGGTCAAGACCATTGAAAACGCACTTGGCATCAATGTGCCATCCGAATTTGCGGTCATGGCGCCCTATGTCGTCACCATTATTACCCTGATTTTCGCCTCAAAACGGGTGGAGCAGCCCACCGCATTGACCAAACCTTTTGAGCGCGGCGAATCTTAGGCAATTTCTTTCACCAAGTGGTCGGTGAAAGCACCTAGACTAGTGTTTTACGGCCTTATCAGGCTGTTCGTATATGAATATTTCAAATTTCAAAGGAGTCGAAGAGTATGCTTTCTCGCAAGAAATGGTTACTGCTCCCGTTAATTCTCCTCATAATGGCATTGGTCGTCCCGACACAAGGCCATACCCGATCCGCCAAAGCCCAAGACACCTTCAAGGTCGCGGTGGTTATGCCCAGTGCCAGCAACGACCTCGCCTTTAGCCAAAGTATGATTGACGCACTCACCGCCATTGATGAAGAAATGGGTGATGGTTTTGAGTTCGTCTTTCAGGAAAACACTTTTGTCGTAGATGATGCCGCCATCGCCCTGCGTGAATGGGCTGCCTCCGGTGAATATAACCTCATCATCGCACACGGCTCACAATATGGTGCGATCCTTGAAGAACTGGCACCTGAATTCCCTGATGTGTCGTTTGCATGGGGTACGGATGTGGATACCTTTGGTTATGACAATGTGTATGCCTATGAAGCCGGTTCCGATCAAGGTGGCTTCGTCAACGGCGTGTTGGCCGCCTTGTTGACCAACAGCAATGTCATCGGTGTGGTTGGCCCCATCGAAGTCGGTGACGCCAAGCTGTATGTAGATGGCTTCAAGGCTGGTGTGGCGTGGGTCAACCCCGAAATCGCCGTCAACGTCAACTACATCCAATCGTTCAGCGACGTAGCATTGGCCTCCGAAGCCGCCCAAGCCCACATCGCCAATGGCGCGGACGTGATGACTGGTTCAGCCCAAATGGTCGTCGGTGCAGTCGGTGTCGCCAAAGAAACAGGCAATGTGCTGTGGTTTGGTCAGCAGTCCAATCAAACCGAACTCGCCCCTGAAATTGTGGTTGCCAATCAGGTCTATCACTGGGAAGTCGTGCTGAAAGAAATCATCGCCCAAGTTCAGGCGGGTACGCTCGGCGGCACTTCCTACAAGCTGACGCTGGAAAATGGTGGCTTGGTCATCGAATATAACGAAGCCTACGCCCTCAGCGCCTTTGATAAATTTGTCGCCGATGCGGTCATTCAAGGTATCATTGACGGCACGATTACCTATACACTCGAATAAAAACGAACTTGGGGTGGACAATCCGTTCACCCCTTTTTTTTGTCCGACTTTGCCCGGAGCAGTTGAAAAATGCCAGAGAACCTATTGCCCACCGGACACCGCCGCATTGAACAAATGCGTATGCAGGGAATTGTCAAAAAATTCCCCGGCGTGCTGGCGGTTGACCATGTGGATTTTGATGTCAAAGCGGGTGAAATCCACGCCCTCTTGGGTGAAAATGGCGCGGGCAAAAGCACCCTCATGAAAATTTTGTATGGCCTCTACCATCCGGAAGAAGGCCATATCTACTTAAATGACCAATCCGTCGTCATTCGCTCTCCCAATCATGCTATTCAACACGGCATTGGCATGATTCACCAACATTTTATGCTTGTGCCCTCCCTGACCGTCGCCGAAAATGTGGCACTGGGAATGAAATCTTCACGTGGCCTGATACTCGATCTGGAGGTTGTATCCAACCGTATCCGGGAGCTTTCTGAGATTTACGGTCTACAAGTCAATCCCAATAGCCCCATCTGGCAGTTGGCGGTTGGCGAGCAGCAGCGTGTCGAAATTTTGCGGGCACTCTATCGAGGCGCGGCCCTGCTCATTTTGGATGAACCTACCGCAGTGCTGACTCCTCAAGAGGTAGACGACCTATTCCGCATTTTGAACCAAATGACCGCCGATGGTCACGCCCTGATTTTTATTTCGCACAAATTACACGAAGTCCTTGCCATCAGTCACCGTATTACTGTCCTGCGTGATGGTAAACGGGTCTACAGCATCCCGGCGGAATCGGCCACCAAAGAAATATTGGCCCAAATGATGGTAGGCCGTCCTGTTGTCCTGCGTTACGATTTGCCGCCCATCGAACCCGGCCCGGCTCTGCTGCGTTTAGAAGGTGTCAGCGCCACCAGTGATCGAGGGGATGAGGGTCTCAAAAATATTTCGCTCAATGTCCATGCGGGTGAAATTGTCGGCGTGGCGGGTGTATCCGGCAATGGTCAGCGCGAATTGGCCCAAGTCATCGCGGGGATGCGCCCCACCACAGCAGGCAAAATTTGGCTGGATAACGATAATGTAACCAATCACTCCCCCGCCGCCATGAATCAACACGGTCTCTCGCATATTCCCGAAGCCCGCATGACCGATGGCGTCATCAAAAATTTCACCGTCGCCGAAAATTTTGTCTTACAGAATCACGGACGCAAACCCTATGCGTGGGGTGGCCTATTCATGAATTTCCGCAGCATTACCCGCCAATGCAAAACAGCTATCAAAGATTATGAAATCAAGACGCCGAGCCACGAAACTCCGATCAAAAGTCTATCAGGGGGCAATATCCAAAAATTAGTATTAGCTCGTGAATTATCCCGTCAGCCACGTGTCTTAATTGCTGCCCAACCCACGCGCGGGGTGGATATTGGCGCGAGCGAGTATATTCACCATCGTTTGTTAGAAGAACGCAGCAAGGGTACGGCGATTCTGCTCATTTCAGAAGACTTGGATGAAATTTTAGCCCTATCGGATCGCATTGTCGTCATGTACGAAGGCACGATTGTGGGTGAGGTCAAACGTGACGCAGCTGACGTTCGCACTCTGGGATTGATGATGGCAGGTTCAAAAGTGACTGTATAATAAGATTACCAACATCGTATTAAACGACTGCGGGTCGCCAATAGTGGCGGCGTTGGGATGCCCTCCCTCCGAAAAGCACCAGCGGTTTTAGGAGGACGATCCTCATGAAACTGTGGAACCATTACCATACCCCTCATTCAATTGATCAAGCCCTCGCCCTACTGAACCAATATCAGGGCAAGGCCAAAGTTGTTGCGGGTGGCACGGATTTGATTGTCGAATTGCGCGAAGGCCACCATCCCATTCAAGAAGCCCTGATTGATGTCACCCAAATTCCCGAATTGACCCGCCTTACCACGACTGACAATGAGATTTATGTAGGCGCAGGTATCACCCACAGCGAGATTGTGAAATCCGCCGTTCTAGCTGCCCGTGCCACCTGCCTTGTCGAAAGCTGTGGAGTGATCGGCGGGCCACAGGTACGCAATGTAGGCACGCTCGGTGGCAATGTCGCCCATGCCCTGCCTGCTGGGGATGGCACAACCTCACTGGTCGCGCTTGATGCCGAAGCCGAAATTGTCATGAATGGTCAGCGCCGTGTCGTCCCAATTTTGGAAATGTTTCGGGGGCCGGGCCAATCGCTGATTGATTCCACCCGCGACGTGATTATCGGCTTTCGTTTTGCCCTATGTGGTGATAACGAGGCGACAGCTTTTAAGCGTATCATGCGTCCGCAGGGGGTAGCCCTCCCCATCCTCGGCTGTGCCACATGGGTGCGGCTAAATCCTGCCCAAACCCATTTCGAGGTCGCCCGTCTTTCGATTACCCCACTTGGCCCGACGCCGGGTCGTGCTGCGGAGGTCGAAGATGTTCTCATCGGGCAACCCGCCACTGACATCACCATTGAACACGCGATTGAAACCGCGCTGCAAATTCTCAAACCCCGCACCAGCAAATATCGTGCGACGGGGGATTATCGTAAAGAAATGATCGCCGTCCTGCTGCGCCGCACCTTGCAACTTGCCGTTCAGCGTGCCCGAACAGGTCAAGCCATCCCCGAAGGTATTGGAATGGAGTAATCCAACATGAGCAAACTAAACATCACCGTTAACGGACAAATCCATCATTTAGACGTTCCCGAATCGCGCACGCTGGCCCAAGTGCTGCGCTACGATCTAGGCCTGACGGGTACGAAGATTGGCTGTGAAGAGGCGGAATGCGGCATCTGCACTGTTTTGGTCAACGGCACACCTGTCAATTCATGTATCTTCCCTGCTTTCAAAGCACAGGGGCGCGAGGTTCAAACCGTCGAAGGCTTGGCTCATGATGGCGAACTACACCCCATTCAACAAAATTTCATCGAGCATGGTGCGGTTCAGTGTGGTTTTTGCACCCCCGGCCTGATGATGACCGCTACCGCCCTGTTGAATGAAAACCCCGACCCCGACGACCATGCCATCAAAGTGGCCCTGAAGGATACCTACTGCCGCTGCACAGGCTATGCCAGTGTGATTGCCGCCATCAAATCCGCCGCCAGCGAAATGCGCGGTGAAGGGCCGCTGCCTGTCAATGAGCCGGATGTCAGTGAACCTATGCACGCGATTAGCCGTTCTGTCCCTCCTCAATACGTGCGTGAAAAAGTCACTGGTGCAGCGAAATATACCGATGATTATTGCTTTGACGGCATGTTATTCGCTCGTACGCTGCGTGCGGCCTATCCCCATGCCCGCATTTTGAGTATCAACACCGAAAAAGCCAAATCCCTCCCCGGTGTGGTCGCCGTGTTGACCCATGCGGATGTCCCCGGTGAAAATTTACATGGTCTAGTCTATCGAGATTGGCCCGTCCTATGCGGGGATGTGGTGCGCTATATAGGCGATGCGGTAGCGATTGTCGCTGCTGAAACTGAAGACATTGCCGCCGAAGCCCTGAAGTTGATTGAGGTGGAATACGAACCCCTGCTGGTTGTCGGCGACCCCAAATTTGCCCATTCGCCCGAAGCCCCGGTGCTGCATCCCAATCATCCCACAGGTAATCTGCTGAAACACATCAAAGTGCGGCATGGTGATATTGAGCAGGGGTTCGCACAGGCCGATTACATTGTCGAGCGGGAATATCGCACCCCTACTGTTGAACACGCCTTTCTAGAACCCGAATGTTCGATTGGGATTCCGCCGGGGGTCGAGGGTCATGAAAAATTGACCATTTTGGTCGGTTCCCAAATCCCCTATCAAGACCGTAACCAAATTGCGCTGGCATTGGGTCTGCCCGAAGAAAAAGTGCGCGTCATTGGCACATTGATCGGCGGCGGTTTTGGTGGCAAGGAGGACATCACAGGTCAAATTCATGTGGCGATGCTGGCCCAAGCCACAGGCCGCCCGGTCAAAATGTTATATACCCGCCAAGAATCGCTTGCTGTCCACCCTAAGCGCCATGCCACCATCATCCGCATGAAAACGGGTGCAACCAAAGACGGTAAACTCGTCGCGGTTGAAGCGGAATTGTATGGCGACGGCGGCGCGTATGCCTCCCTCTCCGATAAAGTGATGACCCGTGCGACGACTCATGCCACTGGCCCGTATGTCGTACCCAACGCCAAAATTGATTGTTACGCCATGTATACCAACAACCCGCCATCTGGTGCATTTCGTGGTTTCGGCGTAACCCAATCCGCTTTTGCCGTTGAATCGAATATGGATATGCTGGCAGAAATGATCGGCATTGACCCAATTGAATTTCGCCGCATCAACGCCCAAAAAGTCGGCACAACCACCGCGACAGGTCAAGTTTTGCGCGAATCCGTTGGTCTATTGGAAACTCTCAGTCATGTTGAGCACGATATGGTGACTTCTGACGGTGATTTTCGTTGGGCATGGCGTGACGGTCACAAAGCCTATGCGTGGGGGTTGGCCTGTGCCTATAAAAACACGGGCCTCGGTGGGGGTGCGCCAGATCGTGCCGAAGCCGAAGTTGAAGCCTTTGAAGATGGCTCGGTGGAAGTGCGGGTAGCCTCCGCCGATATGGGTCAAGGGTTGGCACATGTCGTGGCCCAATGTACCGCCGAAGAACTTAAACTGCCCTACAACCGGGTGCGTGTCTTGCTCTGCGACACCGATTTAACCCCCAACGGTGGCCCGACCACTGCTTCTCGCCAAACCTTTGTCAGTGGCAACGCCGCACGGGTGACATCCGCCCTTTTGCGCGAAGCCCTCACCCGTTCTGCTGCCGAATTTTTGGATGTCCCTCCCGAAACCCTCTATTATGAAGAGGGCCTGCTGCGTCACAACGGCAAAAGCGTTGAATTGGGTCAATTGGTCGGCTGGATGAAAGCCAACGGCCTATCCTCCAAAGTGCGCCACGAATATCACGCCCCTGCCACGCAGCCACTGGGTACGGGTGGTGATATGCACTTTGCTTTTAGTTATGCCACTCAAGCCGCGTTGGTCGAGGTGGATATGGAGACAGGCGCGGTCAAAGTTTTGAAGATTATCGCAGGCACGGATATTGGGCGGGCCATCAACCCCCTGATGCTGCAAGGGCAGGTCGAAGGCGGCATCGTCATGGCAATGGGCAACTGCCTGACCGAATCGTATATCGTCGAAAATGGCATCCCTTGGACGAATCTACTTTCCCGCTACAAGATGCCGAGTATCAAACACGCGCCGGAAATCATCTCTCATCTGATTGAAGATCGTGTTTCTACCGGGCCATATGGCGCAAAGGGGGTAGGGGAAATCTGCTCCATCAACACCTCCCCTGCCATCTGCAACGCCATTTATCACGCGACGGGGGTTCGCATTTTCAGCCTACCCGTTGACCAAGATGCGCTACTGCGAGCCATCCGCGCAGGCCAAACCGAGGTTTACACCGCATGGCATGACGTTCGCTAGAAGGAATTGGCACATATCCTCGTAGGGGCGGGTCGCCGTGCCCGCCCATTTTTATTCGCCAAAGATCGAAACCTTTTCCTAACCTAAAATAGTCCCCTAGTCTAATTCGGCACTTTTCGCAAGTACGATTTCCCCACGCACCCCCTACGCCAAGATTAAAAACACCTGAATTTTGTAAATTTGTCCTATTATTAATTGCAGACTGGGCCTAGTCGTTCCGAAAGCATGACCGACGAGTCTATAGGAGGGACACTCGTGTCTGACAAACCGAATCGCCGAAAATTTGACTTAGTTGTCCGGGTGGATTTGAAGGGGGCTGGGCCTGATGAACAGCTCCCCGAAACCACTGCCTATGCCTTTGATGCCAACGGGGAATTGCTAGACACTGCGCCAATCAAAGAAGGTCGCGCCAGATTCCAACTTGATACCGCCTATCGTGGGAAAACCTTGCGTGTCATCGTCGGGCCACCCACCGACAAAGAACAAATCCCGTCCCTGCGTTCGCTGCGTCGCCAACAAGCCTATGAACGCCGTATTTCCCTCTCCCGCCAAGTAGACGACCTCGCCATCGAAATTTTCAAACCCGATTGGTGGAAATGGCTGCTGTGTAGCTGCACGGTGCGAGGCCGCATCTTTAAGCGCGTGACGTTGCCAAACGGGACAGTTGTAGAACTGCCTATCACGAACACGCTGGTCACCATTTGCGAGGTGGACAAGCTGTGGTACATCCTGCCTATCCTGCCCGACGATATTCTCTTCCGTCTGCGCGATGACATTTTGGACCTCATCCGCCGCCCCATCCCAATTCCCGAACCAGACCCCGGCCCTATTTTCCCGCCGAACCCACCCGGCCCTGATCCTGCCCCGTTTAGCGCCGCACTGATGCCCAGAGCGATGACCCGTGCCATCAACCGCGCCGTCGCTTTTGAAAATCAAGCCTTGTCGCGCTTCCAACTGCTCGATCAAGAATCCAAGAGCCGCGTGTTGGCCGTCTACAGCGCCTCTACTGCCGATGATTTGCGAATCGGCCTCAGCCAAATCACTGATATTATTTCACCGCTCATCTGCTGGCTGGATATTCTCAGCCCCTATTATTACGATGTGGACTGCATCAAGTCTGTCTGGGTAGATGAGAATGGTGAGTTTGAAACCACCATTCTCTATCCCTGTTTTGGCGACAAACCCGACCTGTATTTTAAGGCGTCGCAATGGCAGACCAGCGGCTTTGTCAACATCTACCAACCGTCGGTGCGATGCAGCACCTATTGGGATTATGAATGTGGCACGGAAGTCAACATTAATGTGACCAGTCCCGCCGCTATTCCCAGCACTCCACCTACCCCCGTTGACCCGCATGGCATCGGCACATGGGTTATGCCAATGGCGGTTGGCGGCACATTCATTTGGGGCACTGGCAACCCCGACCCAACCCTGACTGGCTGGGTACGTCCGGATGGATTAACCGATTATGGCGGCATCACCGGAGCGCCTTTTGCCACCACCCTCGGCTTCCGGCTGGTATTCTCGCAAAACATTCCCGAAAACGGCCTGCGTTACTATCGTTGGGCCTATCGCAAAGGGAGTAGCGGCACATGGCACCATATGAACGCAACCGTTGTTCGTCATTATGTCAAAGACGCTCCCGACCCCTCATCGGTCACCGGACACCATATTTCCCTGCCGACAACTCCGATGGGGCCATTCACGGTGTTTGGCAAGGATAATCTGTTCACCTTCAAACCCGATAATCCGCCGCCACCCGACCCCAGCGACCCACCCGGCACGCTCACGTATTGGCCGCCGGATGAAGTCGGCGACATCTATCACGCCTATCTCAACACCGCTTCCCTGCCCCCCGATGTCCTTACAGCGGCGGGTCAATATCAAATTCGCTTGGAAGTGTTTAATGCGGCGGGTGTCTGTCAATCACATGGCGGCTCATTCAGCTTTATCGTGCCCATCAGCAATGATTTGGTGAATGGTATTGATACCCGTGTCGCGCAGTCAAGTGAAATCGTCAGCGAAGTAACGGGCGGCGAAACGTTCAGCGGGTTCGTGTTTAACCTGCACATTGATAACAACCCGTGCGAAGCCGAGTTACATCTGGTGCATATTGGTTCAACCGCCGTTGCTGATGAATGTGGTTTCCTGCGTTACGAACTGCCCGCTGATTTGACCGTTTCCTTCCGTGCCCATCACCCCAATGATTTTGCTACGTTTGGCATGACGGTGGTACGGGGTCAAACCCCTCTACCAGCCGTGAGTGCCAGTGGCGGGGTCGGTGCTTTAAGCGCGGGTCTCTATTCCGGCGATGGCGATGGTAATTTTACTGCCGACATCCCAATCGAAGATTTCTTGGGTACATGCAGCAATGCCGCATTTGCCCAACATCTCGGCGTCTATGGCACAGCCACCAATGGTCATGGGCGCCTCACCAATTTTGATCGGGGTGATCTCCAAGCCTTTGCGCTTGCCGAAGCTGATTAACCGCTCCAAAATCAACCTCACCTCGCACGAGGCTGTCTATGATCTAGGTAGCCTTGTAACCTTTACAGTGGTTCTTGGCTTCAGACTGAAAATTGGGAACAGAGAAAATATCTGTTCCCAAAGATTCACGTTAGCATATCAGCCAGTAATGATGGCTTCGCGGCGCTTGAGGTCTTTCAGACGCAGTTCGTTGTTGAGAATGCGTTTGCGAATCCGTAGGCTTTGCGGGGTCACTTCTAGCAGTTCATCTTCTGCCAGAAATTCAATACAGTCGTCCAAACTCATGTTGCGAGCCGGGGTCAAGCCGAAGTCCTTTTCGGTGGGCTTGGCGCGATGATTGGTCAGGTGTTTGGTCTTGGCGACATTCACCGCCAAATCCTCAGCGCGAATGTGTTCCCCCACGACCATGCCTTCATAGACATCTACCCCCGGCCCGATGAATAGGGAGCCACGTTCCTGTGCATTTTGCAGACCGTAGGTGGTCGCCATACCCCCTTCCCACGCGACGAGGCTGCCAAATTGACGGCTGGGTACTGGGCCGGAGACGGGTTCGTAGCCATAAAAAATACTATGCATTTGGCCCATGCCGCTGGTCGAACGCATAAATTGGGATCGGAAACCAAGCAGGGCACGGGTTGGCACGAGATATTTGAGAAAGGTCGTGCCATTTTCGCTGGTCATGTCAATCATTTGACCTCGCCGCGCACCTAACAATTCCACGACTGTCCCTGCCAAATTGTCGGTTACATCAATATGAACTTCTTCGACGGGTTCCAACACCTCGCCAGTATCGGGGTCTTCATGATAGATGACTTCGGGTTTGCTGACATCGAACTCATACCCTTCGCGGCGCATAGTTTCAATCAAAATGCCGAGATGCAGTTCACCACGACCACTGACGATAAAACGATCTGGCGAATCGCCATCAGCGACGCGCAGGGCCACATTAGTACGGGTTTCATCGTATAGCCGTTGACGCAGACGGCGGGAGGTGCCCCAGCCGGTTTTACCTTCGCGCCCCGCAAAGGGGGAGGTGTTGACCCCAAAGGTCATCCGCACGGTGGGTTCTTCCACACTGATAGGTGGCAGACCTTCTTCCATGCCAATATCGCCGATGGTATCGCTGATACCAACATCATCAATCCCGCTGAAGGCCAAAATATCGCCAGCGGTGACTTCATCGACTTCTTGGCGAGCCAGATTGTGGTGGGTAAATAGATATTCAATCTTGCCGACACTGCGTTCGCCTTGTGGGGTGATGCGGGCCACACTCATGCCTTTGCGGATTGTACCAGACAGCAGCCGTGCAACCCCGATTTGTCCTTTGTAGTTGTCATAGTCCAGCGTTGTCACCAGCATTTTAGCGGGTGCATCGTGGTCAACCGACGGGCCGGGAATTTCTTTGATAATGGTTTCAAATAGGGGGGTCAAATCACCAGTCAGTGTTTCGGCGGCGTAACCCGCATTACCCGTCAAGCCAATAGCATAGACCACCGGGAATTCGGCTTGGGCATCGGTCGCGCCTAGTTCGATAAATAGGTCAAATGTCTCATTAAGCACTTCGTCCAAACGGGAGGCGGCCCGGTCAACTTTATTGATGACCACAATTACCCGTAGATTGAGGGCAAGGGCTTTGCGGAGTACAAAACGGGTTTGAGGCATTGGGCCTTCCACCGCGTCAATGAGCAACAGGGCGCCGTCTACCATATTTAAGACGCGCTCCACTTCGCCACCAAAATCGGCGTGGCCGGGAGTATCAACAATATTGATTTTGATTCCGCCCCACGTCACGGCGGTGTTTTTGGCTAAGATGGTAATGCCGCGCTCACGCTCTAGCGCATTAGAATCCAAGATACGTTCACCAACATTGGCAGAATCGCGGAATACTTTGGATTGCTTGAGCATTCCGTCTACTAATGTGGTTTTCCCATGATCAACATGGGCGATGATAGCAATGTTGCGAATATCTGATCGCGTTTCAATCACAGACAGTTTCCTAATCTCTCAGTACATAGTGGGCAATTTTCATTTTAGCAGAACCCGATGGTACAATATAGGGGCTTTGTGCCTATTCATCAGATGTTTTTGCAAAATTCCAGTCGGCAAGGGATAATCACCCAATAAATATATTATTAGTTTATGTAAAGAGCGATGGATGTTTAGGCAGACGTCTTTTTATGTCGCCGATTGGTTAGATAGACGCGCAAAAATCACCCCTGACCGCATCGCACTCTTCGATACTAGAGACCAGCGCGACATCTCCTACTTTGAATGGAACGGTGCCGCCAACCGCACCGCCAATTTTCTCTACGATTCGCTCGGTGTCCGTAAGGGAGACCGCGTAGCCGTCTATGCCACCAACAGCCTTGAATATTTGGACGTATGGATGGCTTGTGGGAAGATTGGGGCGATTCTGCAAAATCTCAATTGGCGTTTGACCCCCATTGAATTGGAACAATTACTTGCTGATGCTGCTCCAGTAGTTTTGTGTTATTCCAGTGATTTCATCCCTCAAGTGAATCAAATTCGGCCTAAGCTTGATTCCGTGCGCTCGTTTGTGGCGTTTGGCAACTTAGCCAATGATGCCGACTGCCATATCAGCGAACGGTATGCCTTTAGCGATTTCTGTGCTGCCGACCCAAGCCTAACCCTTGATGATGCGTGGGTGATTTGTTATACAGGTGGCACAACGGGTCTGCCCAAAGGCGCGATTTTGACACATGGCAATATGACGTGGAATGCCATCAATACGGTCAGTAGTTGGGGTCTCGATCAGCATGATGTGGCGATTTTAAATTCTCCGCTGTTCCACACAGGGGCGCTCAATGTGTTCACTCTGCCGCTGATCAGTACAGGGGGCAAAAATATCCTCTGCTCGGGATTTAATGCCGACCAAGTGTTTGATTTGATTGAATACGGCGAGGTCACTTTGTTTTTTGGTGTGCCGACCATGTTCCTCATGCTGCAACAACATGCACGTTGGGCATCGGCGGATTTTACCCGGCTCAAGATGGTGATTTCGGGTGGTGCGCCCTGCCCCATGCCGATATTTGAGGAATTCTGGGCCAAAGGGGTAGATTTTAAGACGGGTTATGGCTTGACCGAAGCAGGGCCAAATACGTTTGTCTTGCCGCAAAAAGATGTGCGCCGTAAGCCGGGGGCAGTGGGTTTCCCCTTGATGCACATTGATGTCAAGGTGGTGCGCGACGATGGCTCGGAATGTGGGGCAGATGAGATTGGCGAATTGATTATTCGTGGGCCGCATGTGACCCCCGGTTATTGGAATAAACCCGACGAAACGGCGAAAGCAATTCATGGGGGATGGCTGCATACGGGTGATCTTGCCAGCTGCGACGCCGAAGGATATTACAAGATCATGGGCCGCCTGAAAGATATGATTATTTCTGGCGGTGAGAATGTGTATCCGGCTGAGGTTGAGAGCATTATGCACGGCTACCCAGCGGTGGCTGAGGCGGCTTTGATTGGTGTGCCGGATGAAAAATGGGGTGAAGTTGGGCGGGCGATTGTGGTAGTGGCCGTTGGACAGGAATTTGATGAGGCCGATTTTATAAACTATCTGCATCAACGACTGGCCCGTTATAAAGTGCCCAAATCGGTGGTATTGGTAGATGCCCTACCGCGCACTGGCCCCGGCAAAATTGATAAAAAGTTATTATCCGACCACTATGGTAGATAGACAGCACTTTTGAAAATTCCAAAAGGAGGCAGTGATAAATCGAAACAGAAGAAGTGCGTCTTTGGGTAGGTTTTTTGAGTGTTTATATCTAAAAGGAGCTAGTATGTTTGGGAAAAAATCGGTTCTTGTGACCGGAATTGTATTCATCACCGTTCTGGCTTTGGCTCTCCCCACCTTTGCGCGTCCCTCCTCGGCGCGTCAGGACGATGTGCTAAAAATTGGGGTTTTGACCGACCACAGCGGCGCTCTGCAAATCTATGGCATTGAGCAAAGTCGTGGCTTCCAACTGGGCCTAGAATACGCAACAGGCGGCACGATGGAAGTGGCGGGTCGTAAACTTGAAATCGTGGAGCGCGACAACGCCAGCGATATTGACACCGCTAACAGCCAAGTGCGTGAATTGATTGAACAAGAAGGTGTTGAAGTCCTACATGGTAGTGTGAGCAGCACCGTTACCCTCGCGGTGCAAGCTGCGGCTGCTGAATATGAAATGATTTTGATGGCTGGCCCGGCTGCTTCCCCCGCGATTACGGGCGAGAGCTTTAATGAATATACTTTCCGGGCGTGCCGCCAGAGTTTCCAAGACTCCTATACTGTCGCGTCGTATGCGATTGAAACCTTTGGGCCCAACTACGTCCAACTGGCGGTTGATAATGCGTTTGGCAGTACCTCCGCCGCCGCATTCGATTTCGTATTCCAAGCTGCGGGTGGTACGCCCGTCCGCGATACCATCCTCGTCTCGGCTGATACCACCGACTTCACCGACGCGCTGGAACAGGTTCGCGCTAGTGGTGCAGATTTCTGGCAACTCACTTGGGCTGGTGCGGGAACGGTTGAATTGACCCAACAAACGGCGGCGCTTGGCATTAATGAAGACGTGCCTGCTGTGTTGGTGTGGAACTCCGATGCGATTATGGCCCCGGTGTTCGCTGACCCCACCCTCGCTGACTATTATATGGGCGCGGTAGGCTTCACAACCTATCAGTACACACTGCCCGGTCAAGACCCCGATAATCCCAATCCAGAAGTGAATGAATGGTTCGTTGAGCGCCACCAAGAAGTATTTGAGGGCGCATTCCCCGGCTTCTTTGCGGAATGCGGTTTTGCCAGCGCTCAGGCTCTCGTGGCGGCGTTGGAAATTACCGAAGGCTCAACCGACCCGGCTGACTTGATTGCGGCGCTGGAAGGTCTGGAATGGGCTGGCCCGAAGGGTCTCTATCATCTACGTGCCGAAGATCATCAGGTACTCGTCCCGATGTACATTGCCAAAGTCGTCAGCACCGATGACCCCGAATTTAAATATTACGAATGGGTACAGACCATTAGTGCCGAACAAACTGCTCCGCCGTGCCTTGCACCCGGACGCAGTTCCGATACGCTCGAATGCCCACCCGCCGCTGAGTAAATAAACGGCAACTTTTATGGGGGTAGGTGTGATGCCTGCCCCTTTTTGTCCATCAAAATAGCTTGAGATTTTTTATGTCGAACATTATTTTGGAAGCCATTAGCCTTCGCAAAGAATTTGGCAGCCTCGTCGCCGTGAATGATGTCAGCTTGCAGGTCGAACGCGGCACGATGCACAGCATTATCGGGCCAAATGGGGCTGGCAAAACCACCCTGTTTAATCTGCTGTCAGGCAATTTGCGCCCCACCAAAGGGCGTTTGATGTATAACGGGAAAGATATTACCCGCCTCCCCCTCTATCGCCGTGCTCACGTGGGCATTGGCCGCTCGTTTCAGATCACGAATGTGTTTACCAGCCTGAGTGTTTTTGAAAACGTTCGATTGGCAGCCCAAGCAATTGATGGCGGCAGCATGGTGATATTGAGCCATTACACCCGTTTTAGCTCCTATGAACGCAAGGCGCTTGAAGCGATTGAGGCGGTTGGACTGCGCGGTATGGAAAATGTGCCTGCCAGCGTTTTGCCACATGGGGATAAGCGTAAATTGGAATTAGCCATTATTTTGGCAACCGACCCCCAATTACTGCTGCTGGATGAGCCGACAGCGGGCATGGCAACCGAGCAAGTGCCGGAACTGCTGCGAACGATTGATGCCATCCGCAGCATCGGCAATAAAACGATTATGCTGGTGGAACACAATATGAACGTGGTGATGAGCGTTAGCCACAGAATTACGGTGATGCACCAAGGGGCGCTTCTGGCTGAAGGGACGCCTGCGGAAATCGCCGCCGATGCCACCGTTCGTAGTGCTTATCTAGGCGAGTTGTATGGTGATCTCAATCAAATGGCGCAATCCCACTAAACAATACAGTAAAGAGTTTTTGCATGAGTGAACCCATTTTAGAAGTCAAAAACATCCACACCTTCATCGGTCAATTTCATATTTTAGAAGGGGTCAATGTCACCGTGAATCGTGGTGAGATTACCGTCTTACTGGGTCGCAATGGCGCAGGCAAAACGACGACCCTCCGCAGCATTATGGGATTAGCCAATGTTCGCAGTGGAGAGATTCGGTTTAATGGGCGCGAAATCCGCCAGATGCGCCCCTACAAAGTTGCCCGCTTAGGGATTGGTTATGTGCCTGAATATCGGGCGATTTTCCGTGATTTGACGGTGGAGGAAAACCTCAAAATTGCCGAGCGCGAGGCGGGGGACTTGGCACGACGCCTTGACTCTATTTATACGCTTTTTCCAGACCTCCAACGCCTGCGAAAATTGGGTGGGGCACAGCTTTCGGGTGGTCAACAGCAGATGTTGGCTATTGCACGGGCACTGGTTGCCCAAAATGAACTACTGCTGATTGATGAACCCAGCGAGGGTTTGGCCCCAGTGATTATTGAGCAGTTGATGGCTGCGATTCGCCACCTTAGCGACCATACGACGGTGCTGTTGGTAGAACAGAATTTTCATATGGCGAGCCACTTGGCAGATCGTTTTGTGATTATTGAAGAAGGCAAGTCGGTTTTAGCGGGTCGGATGGCAGATTTGGCGGGGGATGATGAATTGATTAGTAAATATTTGGGGGCGGCCTAATGGATAACACTATTAAACGTCGGCCCACTTTTAAAATAGACAAAAATTTATTGTGGGGCGGCATTGCAATTGCGTTTGTAGTATTTCTGCTGATTTTGACGGCATTGGATGTCAATGATGGCAAGCGTTTCAGCCAGATTGTGGCGGGTGGTCTCTATCAAGGAATGCTGATTTTCATGGTCGCGGCGGGCCTCAGCATCGTCTTTGGTTTGATGGATGTCCTGAATTTTGCACAGGGATCGCTTTTCATGATTGGGGCCTATGTTGGGGTTGAGGTTCTTAGTGGGTTGTCTAATGATACCAAGACAAATGCTGCCTTGCTCTCGATACATGTGGTCACATTTACCCCGATAGCCGTTACGCTTTTGGTCGAAATTGGGACATGGTTGTTCTATCGGTTTATGTCACGTCAATCGGGAGGTGTTCGTCCCTCTGGACATTTACTTGCCAAACTGACGACAGCGGCCCTTGTCGGCGCTCCACTCGGCGTACTGCTAGGAAACACCGTTGCCAACGATCTTGGCAGTTCAGCAGATTTGATTCGAGTGATTGGCGCGGTAGTGGTGACGGCGCTGACATGGGTGGATATAGCACGTGACCCACTGCTGTTCAGTATTAAGTGGTTATTTAATGAAATCAGCACCCGTTTTCAAAGAGGCCTTGCGATAATTCAAGGGCATCAAGCACTTCCAGTTGAAGCTTTGAAATACAGACCCAGTCCTTTACCCGAAAATGGCGTACCGATAATTCAATTAGTGTCAGCAGTTCTTTTGAGTACGTCACTAGGAATATTGTTTAATTCTACTGAAGCGACAACGTTGCGTTTTGGCATTGCTGCGACAGCGGCGGTTTTCGCAGGGGCATTAGCAGGCGTTGTCATGGAAACGGTGTTTATTCGCCCGACCTATGTGCGCCCCTTTTTCCAAATCGTGCTAACCTTTGGGATTGCGCTGGTTGTTCGTGAAGTGATTATCTACAAGTATGGGGTAGCTGCAAAAGGCACTTTGGCCGCCCATCTTCCATCAACCCTGCGGGGGACGTTTCCGCCAGCATTTTTACAAGATGTTTTCCCCAACCTTGAAACCAGTATTTCTAACTATTGGATTTTCATGATCATGATGGGACTTCTTATGATGATCGGTGTCCAAGTGTTGCTGATGCGGTCGCGCATTGGGATTATCATTCGGGCTGGCGTACAAGACAGCGAAATGGTTGAGGCTCTTGGCGTCAATGTGCGTCTGGTTTTCACGGCGGTTTTTGGTCTTGGCGCAGGCATTGCAGCATTTGGCGGAATCATTTCAGCAGGATTCATCAGCATTAACCCAGTGATGGGTGATCTGTATTTGCTACAGGCGATTGCAGTGGTCATTATTGGCGGCTTAGGCAGTTATGCTGGAACGTCAATTGCGGCCGTTGTTGTGGGCATCACACGGTCTGTCGCTGAATACTTTGCAGGCAAGCAGTTTAATAGTACAGGATTAGCCCCTGTTGCGGTGTTGGTCTTACTATGCTTGATTCTGCTGGTCAAGCCATCCGGCCTCTTTGGAAAGGAACACTAGGCGATGACCCAGACAGAAAATCGCTTGCGCCGTCGCCATCCGCTGGTGCAGACGTTGTATGATAATTGGCCCTACATATTGGCCTTGATATTATTATGGCGGTTCCCCTATATCGTTGCCGACATTACCAACAGTGAAGTATCTCCCGACTCTCCCCGCGTTGTATCTGAAGCAAAGTTCTGGCAGGGAGTCATGATTGAGGTGTTTACGCTAGGGGTGCTTGCCATCAGCTATAACTTGATGTTTGGCTTTACGGGCCTCATCTCGTTTGGGCATGGCGTGTTTTTTGGTACAGGCGTCTATACCGTTGCGATATTAGTATCGAAATATCAGCAATCTTTTGAAGTAAGTATTATTATCGCCCTTGCCCTAGGTGTGCTCATTGCCCTGATTTGGGCAATGGCATCATTTCGATTGAAGGGGGTGTACTTTGCTATGTTCACCCTCGCGTTTGCTCAGATATTTTATGAACTTTCAAAGATATCACTTTTTGACTTCTTAACTGGTGGCGATGACGGCATTACGTGGACGGCGCCAGACTGGATTAATGCAGTCAGAAATAGGCTGACTCTCTATTATGTGGCGATGGCGGTGTTTATATTTGCATTTATGCTGGTGCGCCGCTTGATGAATTCACCATCGGGCAAAGTCTTGATCGCCCTACGAGATAATCCAGTGAGAGCTGAGACATTGGGTTTCAATATCTACCTTTACCGCACCCTATCCATTGTGGTATCA
The DNA here is from genome assembly GCA_013112715.1 of Chloroflexota bacterium. Lineage (GTDB taxonomy): Bacteria > Chloroflexota > Anaerolineae > Aggregatilineales > J027 > CFX10. The sequence continues at coordinate 159,671 of JABFGB010000007.1, read as the reverse complement.
GGCTTTCTGGCAACCTTTGCCGGAATCATGCACACGGTCAATTTCCGTCAAGCCGAACCAACAGCCTTAGGATTGGATCGCACGGTTGATCCCCTGATTATGTCGTTAATTGGTGGCATTGGAACCAATCCCGGCCCAGTGTTGGGGGCAGGTCTGCTGCGAATTGGTGAACAATTCCTCCGCAAAGAAGATTTGCAGGTAGATTTAAATTTCATCATTTTCCGCCTCAGTACCACTGTAGATGCCGAAAAATATTGGGCGGTAGCATTGGGGATAGCCTTTATTTTGTTTGTGCTGCTCATCCCATATGGCTTGATCGGGTCGCTGAACAAGACATGGATCGAAATTCGCCGTTGGGGTCGGAAATATTTCTACAACCCGCTAGTCAGAAAATATCCTCAATTGGCGACATGGGCTGAACCCTTTACAGGCGAACCGCCGGAAGTGGCAAAGGCGCTGGCTCATATCCCCCCCGAACATGACCTCAAGGGGTGGGCGCTGGTCTATCCGTTTGCTGCGATGAACGGGGTAACAGCGGTTATTGGGGTGTTGATGGGACTGCTGAGTTGGAGTTGGCGGGTGGCGGTGTCATGGATGCTGTTCTTGCTGCTGATTTCTGTCCCCTTGCGGATTATTGCTTTGGGGCAACGTTTCCAGAAAAAACGGACAGGTTGAGATTTGACGAAGGGCCGACTGTTTAAAATCGGCCCTTGTTGATGGGGGATAGTTATAGATAGTGACAATTAGAGTTTCACTTGGGGCATGGTTTGGGATTGCAGGATGGCCTTGACGGTCATGGATTGGCGCTTTTGGTTTGGTTCAGCGACCAATTGCCCACCACGTACCGTTGCCCACATGACCAAGCCCGCGCTAATCAGCACCATATTCTTGATGATGTACTGCCCTTCCAACGTGGCGGCATAGGGGAAGTGGGTAAACGTTTCATTGGGGAAGAAAAACAATGGCATAATCGTTCCACTCATTTGGGCAAACAGCAGCAGCAATGTACCGCGCATGAATTTCCCAGTGATTAGGCCGACACCGATGGCACATTCCCACAGCGCCAAGATGGGCAGCGAGATATTTTCTTTCATCAGGCCAAAAGTCAGCGTTTCAATGGTACGGGCGGCAAGGTCTTCGGCAGGACTGAGACTGGGGAAGAATTTCAGGACACCGAACCAGAAAAATACGATACCAACACTGATACGTAACAGGGCAATGCTGTGTTTTGCCATTAGGCGAGTTGCCAGTTTGTCGAAGTTGTTGAGTCGGGCTTGAAGGTCTTTGTTGATGAACATGATGAGTTTCCTCTCAGTGATAATTCCTTTGAAATTTACGACATGCCCATAACGAATTTCAGCGATAACCCGTTCCTACTGCTTTCGGCGGAGATTTGATACTGGTCAATCGGCTTAGGATGCGCTAGAATAGAACGATTGTTCGCTGACCCCCTGACTCATATTACCCAATCTAGGTGGAGGATTATGGAAGCCAAGTTCCAACTTGTCTCGGATTATCAGCCCACCGGCGACCAGCCCCAAGCCATTCGTGAACTGGTCGAAGGCATCAATTCTGGATTGACCAATCAAATTTTACTCGGTGCGACAGGCACAGGTAAGACTTTTACATTGGCGAATGTGGTGGCCCAAACCAACCGCACGACCCTGATTATCGCGCATAACAAGACGCTGGCCGCGCAGTTGTATTCGGAATTTAAGCAGTTCTTTCCCAACAACGCGGTGGAATATTTTGTCAGTTATTACGATTACTATCAGCCGGAAGCGTATGTGCCCAAGCATGACCTGTATATCGAGAAGGTCTCGCAGATTAATGAGGATATTGACCGCCTGCGCCTTGCCGCGACGTTTTCCCTGATGACCCGCAAAGATGTGCTGATTGTGGCGTCGGTATCGTGTATTTATGGTATCGGCAGCCCGGTGGCGTGGGGGCGCCTGATGCTCGATTTAAAGGTCGGGCAGAACCAACGGCGTGACTTGATTTTGCGCCATCTGGTCAGTATCTATTTCAACCGTAACGATATGGAATTGCAGACAGGCACGTTCCGGGTACGTGGGGATACACTCGAAATTTGGCCCACCTATAGCCAGAACGCGATTCGGGTTTCGATGTTCGGGGATGAGATTGAACGGATTGTCGAATTTGAGCCACTGACGGGCGAGATCATCACCGAACGTGATGAAATATCCATCTTCCCAGTCAAGCACTTTGTCGCCGAAAGCGAAAAAATGGAAGAGGCCATCCGCGATATTGAATTGGAACTGGAAGTACAGCTTTCCAATATGAAACAAGCGGGTAAGCTGTTGGAGGCCCAACGCTTGGAACAGCGTACTCGTTATGACCTTGAGATGCTGCGTGAGGTCGGGTTTTGCGGCGGGATTGAAAACTATTCGCGGCATTTGGATCGGCGGTTGGCGGGCACGGCCCCGTGGACGTTGTTGGACTATCTCCCTAAAGATCACTTGTTGGTCATTGATGAAAGCCACATGACCATCCCGCAGATTAACGGTATGTCGGGGGGAGACCGTTCACGCAAGGAATTGCTGGTGCAGCACGGCTTTCGTTTACCGAGTGCGCTTGATAACCGCCCTCTCAATTTTGCCGAATTTGAAGCCCGGATGGGGACAACGATTTATATGTCGGCGACTCCCGGCCCGTATGAAGAAAAGCGCAAAGATCGAGTTGTTCAGCAAGTCATCCGCCCGACGGGGATTGTTGATCCGATGGTCGAGGTGCGTCCGACGAATGGGCAGATTGATGATTTACTGCGCGAAGTGACGCAGCGGGTCGCCATCGGTCAACGGGCCTTGATTGTGACACTGACGCAGCGTATGGCGGAGGATTTGTCGGAATACATGATTGAGTCCGGCATCAAGACGCACTATCTACACGCCGAGATTGATACGATTGAACGTATCGAGATTCTACGCGACTTGCGGTTGGGGGTCTATGATGTGGTGGTCGGCGTCAACCTTTTGCGTGAAGGGCTTGACCTGCCGGAAGTATCGTTGGTCGCTATTCTGGACGCGGATAAAGAAGGGTTCCTGCGTTCGACCCGTGCCCTGATTCAAAACATCGGACGGGCGGCACGGCATGTCGAAGGCAAAGTCATCATGTATGCCGATAAGATGACGGACTCGATGAAAGAGGCGATTGATGAGACCGACCGCCGCCGCGACATCCAGATTGCCTATAATACTGAACATGGCATCGAACCCAAGAGCATCATCAAAGAGGTACGCGATTTGACGGATCGAGTGCGCAGTTTGCATGTGGAAGAGGCGGGCGAGGCCGAAGCAGAAGTCGCGCCTGCTGTGCCGCTACATGAATTACCCACTGAGGAGATTATGCGGTTGGTGCAAGAATTGGAAGAGGAAATGCGCCGCGCTGCCAAGTCACTGGAATTTGAGAAAGCGGCCTTGCTGCGTGACCAGATCATCGAACTGCGTCAAGCCCTTGTACTCAAGAAGGGCCAGACCAGCGATGACCTCTCGTTGATGTTGGTGCAAGAGATGGAGGCCGCCGCAAACCCCAAGCAAGGTCGGGGACGGCGGAATGCCCGCATGAATTAGGTGCTAGAAACCCACCAGTCACCAACGAGAAACCAATAGGGGCGGGGTCGGTCACTCGCCCTTTTTATTTGTTACCCCATAGGTGGGAATTTAGGCTAAAATTCGGTTAATATTTAGTAATGATTTGTCAACGCCGAGGATGCAGTGGTCAAAATTTCGAGGGAGCGGTTAGAAGAGCAAGAAAAACAGTTCTTGGCTTCATATGCCCTAAAAAGCGCCGACAGCCGAGGGACGGAATATCCCGATGCAGACCCGGAACATCGTACCATTTTTCAACGTGACCGCGATCGGGTTATTCATACGACAGCGTTTCGTCGCCTCGAATATAAGACGCAGGTGTTTGTCAATTTTGAGGGGGATTATTATCGGACGCGGCTGACCCATACCTTAGAAGTGGCTCAAATTGGACGCAGTTTGGCACGGGCAATAGGGGCCAATGAAGATTTAGTGGAGGTTATCTGTCTAGCGCATGATTTAGGTCATCCGCCCTTTGGTCATGCTGGCGAGAGTGCCCTGAATGAATGTATGGCGGCACACGGCGGCTTTGAGCATAACAAGCAATCCTATCGCATTGTCACCGAATTGGAACGGCGCTATCCGAATTGGCCGGGCCTCAATCTTTCGTATGAAGCACGAGAAGGAATTGTCAAACACGAGACAGAGTACGATAATAGTGATGCGTCGGGTTTTGGTTTTGACCCAAACCTAAGAGCCAGCCTTGAAGCGCAAATTGCCAACATCTCCGATGAAATGGCGTATAACGCGCATGATCTGGATGACGGTCTGCGCAGTGGCCTTTTAGTCCCTGACCAACTCGCCGGGATTGAATGGTGGCAGTATCTTTCGAATGAGGTTGGATATAAAAATGGCACGTTGGCGGAGTTGATGCGGCATCGGCTGATTCGTCGTATGGTCGGATTGCAGCTATTTGATGCGATCAACAGCACTTCCGACGCGATAGATGCTTCTGGTGTGCAGACACCCGAAGATGTGCAACGGTTGGATTATAACTTGGTGCGGCATTCAGAGCGTTTTGCGACCATGAACCGCCAATTCAAAACCTTTTTGTTCGACAATTTGTATCGCCATTTTCGGGTGGTGCGGATGAGCCGTAAAGCGCGGCGTTTTTTGCAGGATTTGTTCACAGCTTACGTTGATGAACCAGCACAATTGCCAGTATCGGTGCGTGAAAAGTTTGATGAACGCGGTCAGCATCGGGCCGTTACGGATTATATTGCAGGGATGACTGACCGTTATGCTTTGCAAGAATGGGAGCGATTATTTTCCCCCTTTGAGCGACCTTGACGATCAATAAACTCATTTATTAAACCTTGTTGAACGAAATCCTGATTTTGTTTTTATTCATTGGGAGAACGTGCTATGACTGATGAGCAAAATTTCCTGACCGCTGATGGTGCCAAAACCCTACGCGAGGAGCTTGACCAACTGCTGAATGTCGAACGTCCAGCATTGGCCGCGAAACTCAAAGAGGCGATTGCGATGGGCGACCTTTCGGAAAACGCCGATTATCATGACGCCAAAGAACGGCAGGGTTTTTTGGAAGGCCGCATCCGTTATCTGGAAGCTATTTTACGTAGTGCTACCATCATTGATGAAGATGGTAGTAATGGCGTGGTGCGGGTTGGTTCCGAGGTGACGATTCAGGAAGAGGGATTTGATCCCGAAACCTACCGTATTGTCGGGCCAGCCGAAGCCAATCCGCGTGAAGGCCGCATCTCCAATGAAAGCCCGCTTGGAGCGGCACTGCTTGGGAAAAAAGTCGGACAAACCGTCAAGTATCAAACCCCTGATGGTCAGATGAAAGTCAAGATCAAGAAAGTCCACTGATTTACCCTCCGCATCTCACAACGCTAAATGACTACTCACACGCAGCGTCGAAGGTCGTATCGGCTTTGGCGCTGCGAATTTATTTTTTTGCAGAGGAGATGTTTGAACTATGCGAGTGTTGATAACAGGTGCAAGTGGCGCGGTTGGTACGGGATTAAAACATTATCTGGAATCACAGGGCAACATGGTGGTGGCATGGAATCGCCAACAGACGCCGATTGATGATTATGCAGCGATGGAAGCCTTTGTGCGGGCCGAAAAACCAGAGGTATTGTTTCACCTTGCTACTGCCTCCACCCCGACAGGCCGCGAAAATGAATTGTGGTTGGTCAATTATGAATGGACGAGTGAACTGGCGTGGATTTGCCGCGTATTGGATGTCCGTTTTGTGTTTACCAGTTCAATCATGGTTTTTACTGATTTTGCCAAAGGGCCGTTTACCCCAGAATCCAAGCCGAATGCCACCGAGGGGTATGGTTATGAAAAGCGCCGTGCCGAAGAAAGGGTAATGGAACAAAACCCGAACGCCGTGATTGCTCGGATTGGGTGGCAGATCGGCGAGGATACGAACAGCCGCCACATGGTTGGTTTTTTTGAGACGCAGATGCAAAAAGAAGGCCAGATAACCGCCAGTACCCGTTGGTATCCCGCGTGCTCGTTTATCACTGATACTGCTGAGACACTCGTTAAATTGGCAAATGGCACACCGGGGTTATATCTGGTGGATTCCAATACTCGATGGACATTTTATGAAATCGCGGTTGCGTTGAATCAGCGACATGGCAATCGTTGGAAAATTGAGCCAAATGAAGATTTTGTCTATGACCAGCGGATGATAGATGAACGGGTGGCGATTCCCTCGCTCAAAACACATCTTCCAACCCTTCCCTAAATTTTTGCCCTCTTGACGTTCTCAAAAATATCGCGTATCGTATATGTCAATACATAGATGTGTTGACATATATGATTAGGTATCTATATGGAGGCATTTATCTGCTATGTCACTCAAATTTGGGATTTTGGGGATACTGGCAAGTGCAGGGCCGCAATCTGGCTACGACATCAAGACCTATTTTGAAGAAGGGCCAAGCTATGTTTGGCAGGCCGATTTGCCACAAATCTATCGCACGCTCGACCAATTGGAGCAGGCCAAGTATGTCGTGGTTGAAGCTGATCCAGCTAACGCTCGGAATCGCAAGGTATATACCATTACCGAAGTAGGTCAGAAAGCGCTTCAAGAGTGGCTTCAAGAGGATTTTGAATGTCCTCCCATCCGCGAATCGAATTTGCTGCGTGTATTTTTCGGAACGCTTACGCCACCCAGTGTTTTGAAACAACAAGTAACTGCCCAACGTAATCAATTTACCAAGATATTGCAGCAATACCATGCAGTCAAAACCTTGATTGCCCAACATGCGGAACAGTATCCAAAAGATGCGTTTTTTTGGATGCTCACTTTGCAAGCTGGTCTCAAGATCACACAGGCGTGGTTGGAATGGTGTGACGAGACGATCCAGCAGTTAGGCGATTTGGAAACTAGGGAATGAGCAAGCGCAATTAGGCGAAGGGAGAATGCCTTATCATGGCGACATTTGTAAAGCTCGACCATCTTCGGAAACAGTATTCGCCACCCGATGGCCCGTATGCGGTTGGGCCAAAAGAGGGGGTGAATCTCGAAATTTTGGAAGGTGAGATTTTTAGCCTGCTGGGGCCAAACGGGGCGGGCAAAACGACCATTATCAGCATGATGAGCGGCTTGTTGACCCCAACGGCGGGGGATGTGGTGCTGGGGGGATTTAGCATCACCAAGCAGCCGCTGGATGTAAAAAAACAGATCGGGGTCGTGCCACAAGATTTGGCGCTCTACCCTAATCTCAGCGCCCGCCAAAATCTGAATTTATTTGGCACGCTGTATGGGTTGTCTGGCAAAAATTTGAGCAAGCGAACCGATGAGGTGCTGGAATTTATTGACCTCAAAGATCGGGCCAACGACAAAATCAGTGAGTATTCGGGTGGAATGAAGCGGCGCGTCAATATCGGGGTCGGATTGATGCACCGCCCCAAAATGCTATTTTTGGATGAACCCACTGTTGCCATTGACCCGCAGAGCCGTCGCAATATTTTGGATACGGTCAAAGAACTCAATCAGCAGGGCATGACCGTGCTGTATACCACGCACTATATGGAAGAGGCCCAAGAACTGAGCAACCGGATCGGCATTATAGATCACGGGCAGATCATCGCATTGGGAACGCTAGATGAATTGGTCAAGACAGTTGGGGAATACGATGTTATTCGGTTGACACTGCCAGAACCACCTGCGTTAGTGGTTGAACGGCTAGGTGCGATTCCGAATATTCAACGGGCCGAGACTACTGATGGCGAAGTGCGGCTGATTGCGCGGGATGGTCGCCAACAACTGCCAGAAGCAATTCGGATTATCAACGAGGCTGGGCTTGCGCTGCACGGAGTCGAGATTGAAGAACCCAACCTCGAAGCCGTGTTCCTGCAACTGACCGGACGCGCCCTCCGCGATTAACTTAGGAGAAGATGACCATGATATGGCGAAAAATCCAAGCCATCGCTTGGGCCGATATTTACCAAGCGCTTACAGATCGTTCTGCCCTGCTGTTTAATTTCGCTAGTCCACTTGCCATCAGCATGATTATCGGCGCGGCGTTTGGGGGCGGCTCCAATGATGTGGACGTTGAAGCAGCCAAAGTTGGGGTGCTGAATCTTGATACGGGTAGCACACAGGTCGAGCAGGCCTTTGGCGACATTTACACACAGGTTCTGGTCGAAGCCCCACCGGAGGAATTGAGCGATTTTATAGACGGCAAGACGATCACTGATGAAAAGAAAGCTCGTCGACAGATTGGGGATGGCGATTTGGATGTGTTGGTGGTGGTGCCGGAGGATTTCACCGCGAATGTCATCACCCCGGACAAAGGCGGCACCTTGCGGATCTATTACAATCCCGGCGCAGGCATCCCCGGTGATGTAGCCCGTTCGATTATTGATGGTATGACGACCCAACTCAATAACCAAAATATCGCGTTGCAGGTCGGGATTCCCTATGCGTCCGAGCAGGCTGCCCGTAATAATCAGGCCGTTGATGCTGCCGTCGCGTATGTGCGGCAGGCCAGCCAACAATTGCGCGAAAAAGAAGCCATTACCCTCAATCGGGTGAGTATTGAAGGCGATGTGCAAGAATTTAATTCGCTGCAATATTTTGGGCCGGGGATGGCGATTCTGTTCATGACCTATGCCCTTTCTAATGGCGCGATCAGTATTTTGGTAGATCAACGCAATTGGACGATGCAGCGTATTTGGACTACCCCCTCACCGCGCACCGTCTATTTGGGGGGCAAGATGGTTGGTATCTATGTAACGGGCATCTTCCAGATGTTGATCCTAATGCTGGCGATGATATTTGCGGCCAATGTCGTTTTTGGCAGCGGGGTCGCGGTTTGGGGGACGGATGCCATCGGGATTGTGTTGGTGCTAGCGTCGGTAGTTGCGGCAGGGGCGGGGTTTGCGCTTGTGATTGCCTCGTTTGCCAAAAATCCCGATCAGGGTGGTTCAATCAGCACCCTTGTTTTGACCATCTCGGGTTTGCTGGGCGGCGCATTTCTACCCGTCAGTGATGTGCCAGTTCTGGGTCAGCTTTCCATGCTCACCCTCAATCGCTGGGGATTGGATGGGTTTACCACACTGTCCTTTGATGGGGGGACGGTGATGGATATTTTGCCCAATGTGGCGGTTTTGCTGGGCATGGCCGTCGTATTTTTCACGATTGCCCTGTTCCAATTTGGTCGGCGTTTCCGTTCATAGGGGGTGAGGGAAAATCATGCGAACGGTACTCAGTATTACCCGATATGACTTGATACGCCTGTTCAAAGATCGCAATCTGGCCGTATTCACCCTTATCATGCCAGTGGTGATTATGTCGGTGCTATCTCTGGCTATCACCACTGGCGACCCGATCATCCGACTTGATGTGGTGGACAATGACCACACGGCCCTCTCCAAAGCCTTTATTGACCAATTAGAGGCTGTCGGGGGTGATAGTCTAGTAGTATGCGTGTATAACCGGGAAAATTCCGATGACTGCGATTTAAGTAAAGACGATGCGTGGTCGGATGTCGGTAAGGAGCGGGTTGAAGAAGGCGATACCAGCGGGGCGATCCTCATTCCGGGAGGTTTTGGGGAAGCCTTGCAGCGCGGCGCAAGTGTGGCATTGGAATATCGCAGCAACGACAGCCTAAATGCCCCAACAATTGTGACCAATATGATTAACACGGCTCGCAATCGGGTGGGCAGTTCAGTCGTCGTGGCGCAGTTGGCCTATGACCCAGAATTAGCGACACTTACCGGAACAACAGGAACAACCGAAAATTTCACCGCCCTTTATACACAGGCGGAACAGCAGTGGCAAAATGCTCCAGCAAGGATTGAAGAAGAATCGTCTGGCGAAGAAACTGAAATTGGCACGGGGGCGAATCAATCTGTGCCGGGGGTCTCCAGCATGTTTTTGCTGTTTACCCTACTCAATGCCGCGAGTGTATTGGTCAGTGAGCGCAATTCGGGCACATTGCAGCGCCTATTTACCCTGCCTATTCCCAAGTATCAGGTCGTGGCGGGCAAGATGCTGACCCAGATGGTTTATGCGGGTATCCAGTTCATTATCTTGTATATCGTCGGTGGATTTTTGGGGGCAGAATTTGGCAGCAACTATCTGGCAATTGCGCTACTGGTGATCGCGTTTTTGCTATGCGGGGGTGCATTGGGGTTTGCGCTGGCGACGTTTGTTAAAAATGAAAATCAGGCCGGGGCGATTGCGTCGTTAGCAGGATTTATCTTGGCTCCGCTAGGTGGGGCATGGTGGCCGCTGGATATTGTGCCGGAATTCATGCGGATTATCGGGCATATATCACCCATCGCGTGGGTGATGGATGGTTTCCAAGATTTGATTTACTACGATGGCACCGTGCTAGATGTCCTGCCTGAAGTCGGCGTGCTGCTGGCGATGGCCCTTGTATTTGGAATCATCGGGGTAGCGCGTTTTCGCTACGAATAATGATGTTCCCAACATCAAAGCCACATGGCAGCAAAGGAGAACTTCATCATGAGCCGGGAATCGCGTCGAATGGCAGGAATTTTGCTGGTGATATTACCGACAGTGGTATTTGGTGGGGTCAGTGTGTTGACTCTGCTCATCAATGACCCTGAATATCAGGAAAATGCGTTGCGCCAAGATTTGTGGCGAGCGGGCCATGCCCATGCGGGTGTTTTGTTGATACTGTCGCTAGTAGCCCTGCGTTATGTGGATGAGACGAATCTTTCTAACCGTCTCAAGTGGTTTGTACGAGAAGCGATTCCAGCATCAGCACTTTTGCTGCCGCTGGGATTCTTTCTTTCGGTTTTATCGCCCGACGCTACCGACCCCAATGCGCTCATCTATCTGGCCTATGGGGGCGCGGTTGTACTGGTGGCAGGTCTCTTGGTGCTTGGAATTGGCCTAATTCGGAAAGACGATTCTCAAACCACCTAATCCCTTATTCCTCAGATTGAGGCAGCGCGGAGTTCTTCCCAAATTTCGTTACGCAACACCGCGAGCGAAATTCTGGCCTGAACCCGAACTGCCTCATCCGTATCCTCAAGGCTTTTTTCTAGCAGGTCTATCGCTCTGTGCAAGACGGGTGTTTTTAGGAAGTTGGCAAGGCTGGTGGCGGCTTCTTCCCGTACCATTGAGGATTCGTCATGAATCAAGGTGTGGGCAAAATCATCAATGATGGCATCAACCGCATTATTGATTTTAGCAGCGGCGAAAAGGCTTTGGGCAGCCGTTTGACGGACTTCGGGGTTGGAGTCGTGGCGCATCAGTTTTTGGAGGGTTTTGACGACATCCGCATGGCGGACATAACCGAGGCCATAGGCGGCGTGAAAACGGATTTCGTGGTCGTCATCGGAGGCCATCTTCAAGAAAACTTCGGCGGGGACGATTTCAGCTTCATCGGATAACCAAAAGGCGGCAGCGTGGCGGGCCATTTGTGTACCATGTTCCAGCACATATTTAAAGGCCACTGTGCTGACCTGCCCAAAGGCTTCAAGTTCTAGTCCTAACATCCACGCTTCATCGTAGGTTTTACATTTTGCCATGCGACGGGCAAGGCCAGTAATCTCTTTTTTGGTATCCATTACAAACTCTTTCATTGAACTAAAATGAATTCTGATTTGATAATTCACAAAAAATTCGCTTTATTCACATTATATATGGAAAAGTTGCTATCTTGTCCATAGTTCTTTAGAGTGTAAATTTTCCGGTGCGAAAACGCCTGATTCTCATGAACCTCTCTTCACAAAAAATGATAGACTAGAGAGATAGACTTTTTTGGAAAAATATTTTTCCATAGTCCTGTGAGATTGAAATGGAGTCTCCACGATGATGAAAAACGCCGTGAAAATAGTGTTATTGGTAGGACTCGTGTGTTGGTTGTTTTTGGACAGCAATCCCCGTCTCAAACCCGTCGCTGCTCAAGGTGATGCCACGCAACGGATTAACGAACTAGCCGAAGCGGTTCATCTGCAAAATCTACGCACGCATAATGTCACCCGTTGGCGTGGGGGCGATTTGGGCGAAATGAATGGTTCAGAAATCAACGCCCCAGCCGGGACGGTGTTTGCTGACTGGTATTTCACCGACTTATACGATGAATCCATCGAAATTGACACCTCTTCCATGACGCGACCAGCCGCAATTAACATATGGGCTTCATGGTGCGGGCCGTGCCGATTTGAATTTCCCTTCCTTGCGGAGATGGCTCGCGCAGGTGGGTTAAATTACGATCTGTGGTTTTTGAATGCTAACGATGACCCCGACGCAGCACAGCGGTTTTTGCGGAATGATATTGAAGGGGGCGCGGATGGTCTAACGTTGTATGTTGATCCCGGTGATGCCTATATTCGTTCCATCGGATTGCAGGTTTTTCCGACCACCCTCTTGATAGATACCGATGGCACAATTTTGCTGGCCCACTCAGGCATTGTGACCCGCACCGTGATGGAGTTTTTTAACGCAGTGGCGGCGGCTCCCAGTGAAGGCAGTATTGATACCTCGACGATTGAAGTGCCAGAGTTTATTGCTACACTTGACCCCGTAGATGCGGCCAGCGCCACACCGATTGTCTATTATCAACAGGTGACGGGCGAGATTACCGACGAGCAGTGGCAGGATGTCTACAGCTTTGAAGGGAAGGCCGGGGATGAGGTCACGATTGATATGACCTCCACTGAGCCTGATTTTGATGCGTACCTCGTACTATTTGGGCCAGATGGTGAGCGAATTGCTGAAAATGATGATGGCCCCAACCCGCCCTATTCGCATCTTGAACTGACCCTGCCCTCCGACGGAACCTATGTCCTCGTAGCGACCCGTTTCCTTGAACGGGATGGGCTTGCCGAGGGGGGATACAATCTGGTCGTCTCAAAGGCCGGGGCAGAGTTGGGCAATCAAATTATCTTTGATATTCCGGTCAGTTCGCGCTTGACCACCGACTTTACGCAAGCGGCCTATTTGATGGATGCGAAAGCCGGACAGGTCTTGACCTTTACGCTGGAACATGATGTCCCGACGGAAATCCTCCACTTAGAGGTGCGTTTGGGGGCAGGTGAACGAGTGGTACCCTTTGAGTCTACTGAAAATGGCTTATTGACCTACGAGGCGACCATACCACAAGATGGCTCTTACAGCGTCTATGTCTCACGTCCAATGCGGTCACGGGCGGGGGCAATTACCTTCACGCTGATGGTTTCCGGCGTCAATGCGGACGGTACACCTGCGACCAATGGCCTTGAAACAGCTACCGATACGAGTTCAGGTGGCGATGCTGGCAGCGATGGCGGTCAAGCGGGCGGCGATGGTCAGGTCGAGGCAACCCTCGCTTATGGCGATAGTGTGACTGGCTCGATTGATGACAGCACGCCTTTTCATCTCTATGAATTTGAAGGTACGGCAGGCGATACCGTCGTGATTCAAATGGTGGCCGACGCGGGCCGGACGCTGGATACGCAACTGACATTGTATGGGCCAGATGGCACACTGCGCGGTGCGAATGACGACGCCGATATGACCACCACCGATTCGGAATTGACTTATACCTTGACCGATAATGGGACCTATCAGATTGTCGCTAGTCGCTACCTTTCAACTGATGGCACGAGTTTTGGCGACTACACTCTGACCTTGACCCTCGGCAGCGGGGAGACCAATAGCGGTGGGGAAACGCCCACTACGCCACCCGTCGTTTCTAATCCTCCCACCGGAAATGCGGAGGGGATGGAAATTGAATATGGCACGACGGTAGTCGGTGCGGTAGACAGTACCAACCTTGAACAGCGCTATGTGTTTGTGGGCAAGGCGGGGGATATTGTCACCATTACGATGCAGCGCACCGATGGCGACTTGGACAGCTATCTCAGTGTATTTGATGCGGCAGGGCAAGAATTGGTCTTTAATGATGAGGATTTCGCGGGTATCGGTAAGGACGCCGCTATTCGTCGGTTTAAACTACCTGCGGATGGAACCTATACCATCGTTGCTACCCGCTATGGAGCATTTAATGGCCTCTCGGCAGGGACCTATGAATTGGTCATCACGGTTGAGAACTAAACCGATCAGCAAAACTTAGCAAGGTACATAAGAAAAAGGGATGGTGGTGATAATCCGTCCCTTTTTGATTTGAAAGGATTACAATTGAAGTAGAGATGTTATTCTGATTTGCGCAGAAAAGGGGATACCCCTATGACATTGCCGATGATTGGAATTCGTTCGTGGGGAACTTACTTCCCTGAAAAAATTGAAACAGCCGCCGATGTCGCTGCAGCCAGTGGTGTACCGGAACAGGTGGTTATCGAAAAAATGGGCCTGCGCCAAAAACATGTGGCTGGGCCAGATGACCACTGCGCGGAAATGGCGGCAAAGGCGGGTTTACAGGCGCTTGAAAAAGCCAATTTTGACCCCGCCGACCTTGATTTAGTCCTCTATCATGGCAGCGAGTATAAAGATCATATTGTGTGGTCAGCCGCGACTCGTATCCAGCAACTTTTGGGGGCGAAAAAAGCCGCCGCCTTTGAGTTGTATGCGTTGTGTGCGGGGGCACCGATTGCCCTCAAATCGGCACGGGCCATGATGCGCGACGATCATCATCTGCGGCATGTGCTGTTGGTGACGGCCTCACGAGAAAATGACTTGGTAGACTATCGTAATGAACGTGCCCGTTTTATGTTCAATTTTGGGGCGGGCGGTGGGGCGATGCTGCTTGAACGGGGTTACGCGGAAAATTTGGTGCTGGGGGCGGCGGCCCTGAGTGATGGGTCACTTAGCAAAACGGTGGTGATGCAGGCGGGCGGTAGTGTCGCACCTGCCAGTGCTGATACGGTGGCGCATCATCAACATCAACTGGATGTGACTGACCTGACCTATATGGGGGAACACTTGGGTGAAGTTTCCATGCCAAATTTCAAAGAGGTCATTCAACGGGCAGTAGAAACGGATGCCGAAGGGTATACTCTCGCAGACATTAAGTTTTTGGCATTAGTGCATATGAAACGCTCCTTCCATGATGCGCTGTTGGAAGAACTCAATTTGAAACAGGAACAGGCGATTTATCTGGATGAGTATGGGCATATGCAATCGGTAGATCAGATTGTGGCGCTTGATCTTGCGCATAAGCGCGGGTTGCTCCATAACGGTGATTTGGTGGTCATGGCAGGCGCAGGTACAGGCTATACATGGAGTGCTGCCGCCATCCGTTGGGGCCAGACAATGGACGAGGAGCATATCTAAGCGACTACTTATAACTTTTATCGCTAGTAGTAAGGATTTACCAATGCGATTGATGATTCGTTCATTTGCCGTTGCTGCCGCACTGCTGATCTGGATGACTACGGGTGTCATCGCGTGGGGGCGGCATCAAGAAGCCGAGCCGATGTGGGTGATTTTTAACTCCCGCGTTGGACAAGAATGGCAGCTTTTTACTGTGCGTGTAGATGGCAAGTTTTTGCGCCCTCTACCGCAAAGCGTTGGGGGTGATTTTGAGCCAGCATGGTCACCCGATGGGAATTGGATTGTGTTTTATTCGTATCGGGATAACGGGGCGGGTTTATATCGTATTGCTCCAGACGGAACACACTTGAAGCGGATTACGGCATTTTCTTTGACATCACGTGCCCCTGATTGGTCACCCGATGGTAGTCAAATCGCGTTTGTTTCGGCGGATCCTCTGTCGCAACATAGCTCTGAACTCTATACCGTGCGGGCCGATGGAACACAGGTGACCAAAATTACCACCGATATGCACGAGGATAACTCCCCAGCGTGGTCGCCCGATGGACAGTGGATTGCCTTTGAATCCAATCGGCACGTTGATTATGAGCTTTATCGAATGCGGCCTGATGGTTCGGATTTAATACGCTTGACCTATAACAACGGACGCGATCTTGCGCCGGCGTGGTCACCGGATGGTAAATGGATTGTGTTTCAATCTTTTCGAGAGGGCGATACCGATCTTTATGTTACGGATTTTAATGGACAGGTCGTTCGCCGTCTGACGGATGCCTCCGGTTTTGATGGGATGCCCGCGTGGTCGCCGGATGGCAAATGGATTGCGTTTGTATCCGAACGCGACGGCAACCGTGAAATCTATCGGATGCGGCCCGATGGGTCGGATGTGCAGCGACTGACCGATAACTTGGTGCATGATACCGCTCCGGCATGGTCGCCGCCGATGGTTAGGGCATGGACAAAACCGTTTTTACCTATTTGGGCTTGTGTGATAGGGGCCATTTTGTTAGGGGCAGGCTTTTCGAAAAGGAGACGGTTTTGGCGAAGCATTTAGGAATATGGATATTCGTCGGGTTGCTGGTGTTAGTTGCACCCGTACAGGCGCAGCAATCGGGTTACGCCGTGATTACTGCCGAAAATATTCAGGATTTACAGTCGGTGCAACAGTTTGATTTCGCTGCCATACCAGAAGGTCTTGAGTCGGCGTCGGGCTTGTTTGTCATCAATAGCGATGGCAGCAAAATCCTCACCTTTGGCAATGAGCCGGGACAGCCGCCCCTCAGCTTTGCGATTTTATGGGGCTATGGTGAGGATTTATCGGTCATGCCGATCACTGACAGCAGCATTTTTCGCATGTTGTCCGGTGATGGAAGGTGTCTCTATGCCGGGTATCAAGGTTTTGTCGAAGTTTATCGGCTTGATCAAGCAGAAGATCGTGTTGTTCGGATGGCCTTGAATGCGCCAACGGATTTTGTGAACGATTTGTGGCTGCAAGACCCGGCAGTGTGTGGAAACATCGTCTACGTCGAAATCACCGATAGGATGGGCCAAACGGCAGTCTGGCAGTTGGATGTGAATCAACCGGATACACCCGTTTTTGTATACGACCAATTGTTTGTCATCCCCGATCAGGATGCGGCGGCAAGGGTTGGTCGTGTGCCACCCCCACTCGCGCTCACGATGGATTTTGATGGACATTTGTATCGGTGGGATATGAATGATAATACGCTGACTGCAACGGTGTCTGTTGGCGAATTAGCGATGTTTGGGGCGGTTAATCAGTCCGGTACACATTATGTATGGCTGAATGAGGACTATAACGCGCTGCATCTTGTGGATTTTGAGGCGCTGTCTGATCGGGAGGTCGCATCATTGGGAGAGGGGTTCTATATCTCACATCTCAAATTGACACAGAATGCAGATGTGATTATCGGCGCTGATCCAAAGGATAGGCCCGGCACGGTGAGTGCGTGGGTGGTTGAAACAGGCGAACGCATTGATCTTGGCCCGTATCGCCAGTGTGACCGCGTCCAACCCGATTTGGTGCAACTTTCCCGCGATGGCACAACATTGGTTATCGGTTGCGACAGGGGACTTGATATTTGGCGGGTGGTCACATCTGAATAATTATCTATGGCCCTAGCAGTGGCGGGGATTCCGTTGGTGGCAGAGGTTTGGCTAGATCATCGGCAATAGCGTACAGTCCGTCAAGTTGATTATAGGCGTGGCGTGCCCAACGGGAATTGGGGGCAATGTCCAGAAAGCGTTCAAAATCCTCAATCGCCGATTGGTAATTGCCAGCACGAGCATAGGTCATGGCCCGATTAAACAGTGCATCCACATAATCGGCATTTTGGGTGAGGAGCGTCGTGAAATCCGCGATTGCCCCCGCCCAATCGTCGAGTTCTCGCCAGCGTAGTAAACCCCGATTAAAGCGTGCCAACTGGTAGCCGTTATCCAAGTTTAGGGCGCGGGTAAACCAGCGTTCGGCAGCCTGAAAATCGGTGCGGTGGCGGGAGGCCAATGCGTGAAAGCGGCGCATCGTCCCCACCCCATGTACCAGTCTGGCGAGAACTCGTCTAAACATCCGGATTAGCCCTTTGGCTCGATGATTTCTTGACCACCGAGATAAGGCCGTAGCACGTTCGGAATAACAATCGCGCCGTCAGCGGTCTGGTAGTTTTCCATAATCGCAATCACAGTGCGCGGAATGCCGAGGCAAGAACCGTTCAGCATATGCACAAATTTGGCTTTACCCCCATCCGACGGACGATATTTGATGTTAGCGCGGCGGGCTTGGAAATCTTCGGTATTGCTGATAGAAGACACTTCTAGCCATTCTTCGCAGCCGGGTGCCCACATTTCAATATCGAATTTCTTGGTGGCGGTAAAGCCAAGATCACCCGTCACGATTTCCAGCCGACGATAGGGGATTTCTAGCTTGGCGATCATGCTTTCAGCAATTTGCATCATCTTTTCCATTTCATCATAGCTGGTGTCTTGGCTAGCGAGTTTGAACATCTCCACCTTTTCAAATTGATGCACCCGTTTGATGCCCCGCACATCCCGACCCGCGCTCATTTTTTCCTGACGAAAGCAGGGGGTATGCCCGACATAGTTGCGTGGCAAGCTGGCCTCATCCAAAATCTCCCCACTGAGCATATTGGCAATTGCCACTTCCGCTGTCGGCAGCATATACATATCGAGATCGGCTAGGGGGTAGCTGGTATCCACAAACTTGGGGAACTGACCAGAGCCGTACATCGCCTCGCGTTTGACCATTAGCGGCACGTAGAGTTCTTCAAAATTCCAGAGGGTGGTCAATTCGTCCAGTAGGAAATTAATGAGGGCACGCTGTAACCGTGCGCCCATGCCTGCCAGAATATAGAAGCGCGTTCCAGCGATTTTGACCCCGCGCTCGAAATCAATGATGCCCAGTGCGGGGCCGAGTTCCCAATGGGGTTGCGCTTTGAAGTCAAATTTGCGGATTTCACCCTGCACTGGATGGGCAATATTGGCTTCGTCACTATCGGCTACCGGAACGCTGGCATGGGGCATATTGGGAACCCACAACTGCTCCTCATAAAATGCCTCCTCGACCCCACGCACCTGCTCATCAAGAGCGGTGATTTTGTCACCGAGTCCACCTAGACGGGCAAACAGGGTGTTCATCGTTTCCTGAAATTCGGCTTCTGTCGCGCTATTGCCATGCTGGGGTGGATTTTCAAAGAAGCCCTGCGCCTTTTGATAGTCGTCGGCTTCGAGGGCGGCAATCACGGCTTGGGCAGTGGCGTGTTTAACCCCGACCTCCAATTTCTTGTTACCCCGCAGTTGACCCGTCGCCTTGCTCAAGTTATTGCGTAACGCTTTTAGCTGTTCGACCTCGGTCAATAAGGCGCGGCGGCGTTGATCGAGTTCCAATATCTTGTCAATGCGGGCGACGGCGGCCTCGTCATTCAGTTTACGCAGTTGATCTTTTACCCAGTCGGGTTTTTCGCGGATAAGGGTAATATCCAGCATGTTGGTTGTGCTCCTTAGCTTATTTGGGTTGTTCGCGTTTTTGGTCAGTTGATCGCGTTGTATGCCAATTATCTTCCGGTAGTGGGCGTGTTAAATCTTGATACAGCCGCCGCACTGCCAAAATAGAACCAATGGCAATAACCCCGTAGATAATGTAGTCAAAAATATCGCGTGTGCTCATGTGCCTTCCTTTCCATTGGCTGGATAGGCGGGAAAACAAAAAAGCCCCGCCCACCCTGTTACGATTTGTAACTAGGACGAGGGGACTCGTGGTGCCACCTAGATTTGTCACAACCTCACGGTCTGTGACCTTATTGAGTCGTGCAGACTCGGCGCTTTAACGGGCGCTCCCGGCATCATTCATCATGATACAACCTACTCAGGAGTGGAACACTGTCCGGTGTGTCACCGCCTCACACCATCCGGCGGCTCTCTGTTGACATTTTATGGGCAGGCATGTCTCCGTCAGAGTTTTTACCTATGTGAACTAGCATAACAAGAAGCATAAACTGCTGTCAAGAGAGTGATTTAGGCTTGGCTCGGAGGTTGGCTTAACGAATGGCAGTTGCCATATAAATCTAGGAACATCGCCTGAATGCCCCAAGGGAAATCGCTGGGTTCCATAACAAATTTCACCCCTTTGGTCTTCATCTCGGCGGTCATTTTGTGGCAATCATCCACCTGAAAAATAAAACCCTGCTCCTTGCCAATCCGTGCAGCGCGACCTGCCTCGGTAGCATCCCCCGGCCCCCAAGTGTAATGTTGCAAGATGATTTCAAGGCCGGGTTGATTTTGGATGCCGAGCGTCACCCAGCGAGCGTTTTCGCCCATTGGACTGTCACTTACTTTGATGAGACCCAAATTTTCCATAAACCAGTTTGCGGCTTCTTCTTGATCCTGTACCATCAGTGTTACATGCGTCAATTTGGTAATCATGCGGAGTTCCTTTCAGCTATGGTGTATGGCATTTAGCATAGGCGAATTAGATTCAGGGAGCTTGTAAAATTTGGACAAGATTGGGAGCAAGGCTTTTTGCCAAAAGATATTTGCGGAATTGATCAGCGTTTTGTCCGGCGAGGGCGCTGAAGTCTTTAGCGAAATGGGCTTGGTCATAATAGCCGCAGTTTTGGGCAACGCTGGCAAGATTTAGGGAGGGATTTTGTCTCATCTGCCGTAGGGCACGCTGAAAACGCACAATACGTGCATAGGCCTTGGGGGAAATGCCATAGGTGATGTTGAAGATGCGGTCAACCGTGCGAATAGAATAACCCACCTGCTGACAAAGAGCGTGGATGTTGATTTCGCCGCCATATTGTTCAATTTGTCGGGCGACCTCATTGGCATAGGGATGAACTGCGTTGGGGTTCAGCCGTTTTAGGAAAAAGGTATTTAATAACTCAATTTGTTGTGAAAAGGAGGCTGCATCATATAGCCGTGATTGAAGTTCCATCATGGATGCACTAAACATCATACCGATATCCAACGTGAGGTTTGAAATTTCGTGGATAGGGATGGGCAGAAAGGCCGATAACCCTCCCGGCTTAAAGCGCAAGCCGATCAAGTAAATTTCGCCTGTTTGCTGAATAATCACCGGATATGTGCGCTGGGTATCCAGATTCGAGGTACCCATACTTTCGCTGCTCGTTTCATCGAGTCGGGTTCGGGCATAGGGACAGCCGAAATTGAACAAAATGTCGGCGCGGGCATCCACAAAAACGTGTTCGTAGAGGGTGTTAGATTGAGAGGGCATGGATTTTGCAATCCAATAACACTCAATGAAAGGTCTTAGAGGGAGGTTAGGGATGAAAAGATGATACATACCCCCATTTTATCAGAAAATTTGTTCTGGTCAATTAGTGAAAATAAAAGAGGGTGGCTAACCCCCCTTCACAATTACTCTAGGCTTGAGCGCAGATAAGCGTACAGATCGGCGATGTCTTGTTCGCTGGCTTGGCCGGGGCCATAAGCGGGCATGTCGGCTGGGCCACGCCGAATATCGGCAGCAAACAGTGCGAATTCGAGTCGGGTGCTGCGGATTGCTGGAATCGGAGGGACACCTTGTCCGGTTTCGCCATGACATCTGCCACATTGGAGTGATTCCCATTTAGCCGCCCCTGCCTCGGCATTGCCTTGATCGGGATTGATGTCAACGGATGCTTCAACGGGCTGACGTGGAACAGTGTCGAGGGCACTATCTTCGAATGTGACGAAAAAGAAGAGGCCGATGGTCAGCAAGATGGTCATGAGAACCGCGTAGGGCCAAAATCGCTTGTGACGACGGGCCATAATTTCAGCCGGGACAACGGGGGTAGCGGTGCCTTCCTGCATAGCAACCAATTCAAGGGCGTGTTCCTCTTCCATATGATGGACTGGCATTTTACCTGTGAACATGGCGCGGTTGAAACGGCGGACATGCACATTGTACATATGCCAGATGATGATGGAGGCCACCGCTAACAATGCCTCTGAGCTATGTGCCAAACGTGCAGCAGGAATAACTTCGGCGGGTAGGATTTTGGAGGTGGCAATGGGATTCCACATCATAAATCCCGTTGCAATCATCACCAGTGTTCCCCAAACCAGTGCTAGGTATTCGGCCTTTTCGCCAAAATTATAGCGACCCATCTTGGGGTGTTCTTTGCGGAGGCCAAGATTGTACAGTACCCATCCAATTAGATCGCGGAGGTCTTTGACGGTGGGAAGCATGTTGAGGCTGGAACCACGCACATAGATTTTATAGGTCAGTGCCCCACCATGATAGATTGCACCCGCCATTAAGAGGGTGGCGAAAAAGCGGTGCATGATGCGGATGCTCTCGATGCCACCTAGTAGCTCGATAAAATCCTTAGCAATCTGATAGTTGGCGTACCGCTGGGGTAATCCGGTGATGGCTAACATGCTGAACGAAATAATGAGCACAATGTGTTCCATACGTTCGGCAGCGCCAAAACGCTCGACGTATTGTTGTTTTACTGTGGTGCCAATCGCTGCCATGATTAGCCTTCCTTCTTCGGATCAGATTTAGCTAAGACGTCAGAATCCGGTGCGCGGTGCCCTTTATCTTTTTTGCCACCGCCGATATGACGTGCTCGGGCAAAAATGTCGGTGCCAACCAAGAACGCAAAGCCGCCAATGACACCCGGAATGAGGATTTTATAGAAGAGGTCTACAACAAACACCAGCGGATGCCGATCTCGTGATGGCTCAAAGTGACCGACCCAAGCATCAGGAAAATCGCTACTGGCGTTTGGATGGCACTGCTGGCAGGTTGCCAACAGATTTTCTTTAGCGACTTGGCTCTTGGAATCGTCGGCAGGTGTGATGTTATGAACACCGTGACAGTCATAACAGACCGCTTTGTTGCTGGCGACATCGGGATCATCCTGCTCAAACATGGCGACGGTTGTGCCGTGAAAATCATTGAGATAGGTGTCAAAGACATTCGTAGAGATGTCATATTTTGCCATCAAGTCTTTGTCGGCGTGGCAACTGGCGCAAAGCTCGGGTGAACGGTTGCGAAATTGGGCAGTTGTTGGGGTATTGATGCCATGCACGCCATGACAGGTAATGCAGGTCGGGACATCAGAATTGCCCTCTACCAAAAGTGCCTCACCATGAATGCTCTCTTTGTATTCATCAAAAATGCTGGTATGGCAGGTGCCACAGGTTTGTGCTGCAAGTTCAGGATGGTTTTGGATGGGTTGAACATCGTGTGCGCCGTGACAGTCCACACAGACCGCCGCCCGCAAGTTGCCGTTGGCTAACCCTTGAGCATGAACACCATCGAGGTTGTCTTGGGCTTGGTCAACATGGCAGTCGGTACAAATTTGCGACATTTGGATGGTAAATGCTCGACCATTTTCCGGTAGGGGATCGTCGTGTGGGAAGGCATCTTCACCATGACAATCCACACAGCCCAGTACCCCCTCCGGATTGCTGGTACCGTGTACCGAATCGGCGATCATATCGGGTGTGACATGCAAATCGAGGGTCAAGCCATCGGCCAATTCAACGGTGCGGCCTTCTTGGGAATGGCATACCGCGCAGTAAGCATTATTGCCGGTGGGTTGTTTGGCTGTACCACTCCCTCCATCTTGCGCTTCAACAATGGGATGTTTAAATACCGACGGTGAGGGAGAAGAACTCGGCCACAAGGCAATTATGACCAAAGCTAGTCCTGCTCCAAAACAGAAGGTAAAAAGGTGTCGGAGTATTCTTTTCATTGGGCACTACCCTTCTGTTTCACAAAAAACACCCAGCCCGCGACGGCCATTGCCAGCAAACAGGCGACGATGATGATGACCGATTGTGTGGCGAGGCCAGTTTCTTCCTCCGTAACCGCCGTTTCTTCATCAGTGGTAGGCGTTGTGCCTGTTGGAGCGGGACTAAGTTGCGGTCCCTCATCAGTTTCAGGGGCGATATTGAGTTCTTTTTCGACTGCGCCAAGCATAGCATTCGAATAGGAGTAATTGTGGATGCCAAGACTGCCGTCGCCTTCAATGAAATCCAATGCGGCAGTAATCCATTCAGGGCTGTTTTCTGAGACGGCGGCGCGGGCGGCTTCTAATCGGGTTTGGGTGCTGGTTTGCACATCGTCAATCAACTGCTGCATCCCGGCTTGATCAGCCTGTTCTTCGTGACAGGTCGTGCAGCTATCGAGCAACCCTTCTACATTCATGGCCTCACCGGGCAGGATGGGTTGGAAGGTATGACTGAGGCGATTGCCTTCGCCTACAGGTACAGCGGGCAGGTGACAGGTCACGCAATCTGGGCCATTTTCGGCAGTGAAATGTGCGGAAGGGATGCCTTCGACATTTTCAATGATAGTCAATCCCTCAAACATCTCTTGATTGGGGTGATGAATCACGGGGAGGTCTTGGGTATTATGACAGCTGATGCAGCTCGTATAGGCATCCTCTGTAATCAATGCCCCTTGACTCTCAACATTATGTGGATTGTGGCAACCAGAGCAGGTCACGCCGTATTGTGCGGTATCAAGCGTCGGCAGCGCAGGTGGATCACCATCGCGCTTACCCTCTTCAGTTAGGGCGATTATGCGCTCGGTGAAACCATAGTCCGCACTGTGGCAGCGCAGACATTCATCCGAGGCAAAATCTTGGTCTTTGGCATTGGTGAGCGCCTGCGAATGGGCTGATTTTGTCCATTCATTAAACTGCATATATTTCTGTGAGGCATGGCCGGTTGCCCACCAATGGGCCGGATCATCTTCGGCAACGAGGGTGAAAGCGGCAAACAGATCATCACCGGGTAGATATTGGGTCGGATAGGGGTGAATTCCATCCGCATCCATCCCTTGACTGTGACATTGACCGCAGACCTGTGCATCCGGGCTGACATAGATGGCATCCCGAATTTGCTGTAGTTCTTCGGGGGTGGGTCGTGAGCCAACCTCATCTACAATATCTACATGTAGGCTACCGGGGCCATGACAGGCTTCACATTGAACACCTTCATCTTCCCAACGGCCACGCTCAAGGTTCAAACCCGTCGTATGACAATAGGCACAGTTTTGTGTCCAGTCATAAGCGGGGTCAGGCCAACTTTCGGCTAATTGGAAAGGCTGCCATTTTTGTTCTACTACATTCCATTCGACAGGCAGCACTTGATATTCATCTTCGGCGACAGCATAGAGGAAGCGCTGAACATTACGCCCTGATCCAATGATAAAGGCGACATCCTCTAATTGAAGGGCACGCGGGGTGCCCGAACCGGGGAATTGAACCATGCGGGCGTCTTCGCCTTGATCGAATGGCTCAAAGACCGTTTCTTCATCCACTTCCTGTAAGGTTAGGCCGTGATGCGTCTCGCGTTGGTCACTCCGTAAATCAGAATGACACTCCCCACAGACCCTAGCTCCATAATACTCTTTTTCCTCTTCATCACCACCGTCTTGAGCGTGAATCTGGCTCATTGTGAGTGTCGCCAGAATCAATATCAATCCAATGATAATGAAACCCCACCATAAATAACGGTGCTTCATCGGATTCTGCCTTTTTATACTTTAAACCAAAAAAGAAGAGACCTAAATTTATACATCGGCCCATGTTGGGAGGGAGTGACATTTATCATCTCCCGTGCTTGCAGGTGACATCTTTTCATTAAATTTAATAGAAGATCACATGACTTGCAAATTTTGGAGACTCTTTGAATGGCCTAGTGGGGTTCACAGTTCTATTAAAAACATCCCCAGCGGGTTAGAAAAAAATGAGAATGTTACTTTTATCACGAACGCTTATGCCTCATGACAATGTGGTAGATACGAGAGCGGTGCGACAATGGAGAACGTAGCATAGCCAATAATATAAACAGGAGGATAGGGCTATGGCCGTAACTGCCGCAAAACCCCTTCCCAAGAAACGATCTGATGATAAATCTCCGTCTCGTTGGGTCTATCTTTTTAGTGAACTCGATCTTGTAGAACAAGTAACTGGAACCAAATGGGATAATGTGAAGGCCCTGCTGGGTGGCAAGGGTGCCAACCTTGCGGAAATGACCCGCGTGGGTTTACCCGTTCCGCCCGGTTTTTCGGTTACGACACAGGCCTGCAATTCTTATTTGGAAAATGGCAACACTTGGCCCGAAGGTTTATGGGAACAGGTGATTCATGCCCTGAGCCAATTGGAAGAAAAAGCGGGCAAGAAGCTGGGGAATGCCGAAAACCCACTGCTGGTATCGGTACGCTCCGGGGCCAAATTCTCCATGCCCGGTATGATGGACACGGTGCTCAATCTCGGTATGAATGACGCCGTTGCCGCAGGTATGGTCAAGCTGACCAATAATCCCCGCTTTGTATATGATGCCTATCGCCGTCTGGTGCAGATGTTTGGCTCCGTCGTGATGGGTATTCCGGATGAACCATTTGAAGATTATCTGACCGAAGTCAAGGCCAAAAAAGGCGTGCCATCGGACGTGGATTTGAACGCCGACGATTGGAAGCATGTCACGGCCAAGTTCCAAGAGATTTACAAGGAACACGTCGGCAGCGAATTCCCACAAGACCCCATCAAACAACTTGAACATGCAATTGAAGCGGTGTTTGGTTCATGGAATGGCAAGCGTGCGATTGATTATCGTAATGCCGCTAATATTCCACATAACTTGGGGACAGCCGTCAACGTTCAGATGATGGTCTTTGGCAATATGGGGAACGATTCCGGTACAGGTGTGGCCTTTACTCGTAATCCTGCCACTGGTGAGGCCAAACTGTTCGGCGACTTCCTCATGAATGCTCAGGGTGAAGACGTGGTGGCTGGTATCCGCACCCCGCGTCCGATTTCTGAGATGGAAAAAGAAAACAAAGCGGTGTTTGCTCAATTTAATGATATTGTGAGCAAATTGGAACACCATTATCGTGAAATGCAGGACGTGGAATTCACGATTGAACGCGGCAAGTTGTTTATGCTGCAAACCCGTGATGGCAAACGTACCGCCCGCGCCGCTGTTCGTATCGCGGTAGAAATGGCTGAAGCAGGTGTTATCACCAAGCAAGAAGCCGTTTTGCGCGTGACCCCCGACCATGTTTCTCAGCTGCTGCACCCGCAATTTGATATTGATTCCAAAACACAGGCTGTCAAAGCGGGTCGCCGCATTGCGACAGGCGTGAATGCCTCCCCCGGTGCTGCGGTAGGTGTGGCGGCGTTTGATGCCGACCTAGCCGAAAAATGGGGCAAGGCGAAGAAGTCCGTGATTATGGTTCGCCCCGAAACCAAGCCTGATGACGTACACGGGATGTTGGCATCAAAGGGTATTTTGACCAGTCGCGGTGGTGCAACAAGCCACGCCGCAGTGGTCGCCCGTCAATTTGGGGTGCCGTGCGTCTGCGGTGCGGAAGCCCTCGACATCAACGTGCGTGATCGCGTTATGACGGTTGGCGAAGTGGAAGTTCATGAAGGGGATACCCTCTCGATTGACGGCTCAACCGGTGAAGTGTTTGTTGGTGAAATCAATCGTGTTGAACCTGATTTTGCCCGCGAAAAATATCTGCAAAAACTGCTGGGCTGGGCGGATGATTTCCGTCGTTTGGGAATCTATGCCAATGCCGATTATCCAGTAGATGCACGCCGCGCTCGGGAATATGGAGCCGAAGGTGTTGGCCTGTGCCGCACGGAGCATATGTTCTTCCAAGAAGACCGTTTGCCGATTGTACAGGCGATGATTCTCTCTGAACCCAACAGCGCCGAAGAAGCAACCGAACTTGAGAAACTGCTGCACTTCCAGTATGACGACTTCTATGGCATTTTCAAGGCGATGGAAGGCCAACCCGTCATTATCCGTCTGCTCGACCCACCACTGCATGAATTTATGCCTGACCACGAACAATTGCTGCGTCAGGTGGTTGGTCTGCGTTTGATGGGCAATCGTCCCAACGAACTGGCCCGCACCGAAAATCTGCTGGCAGCAGTTGAGGGTCTACGTGAATTTAACCCCATGCTGGGTCTGCGTGGCGTCCGTCTGGGGATCACCCGTCCAGCCATCACCGCCATGCAAGTACGTGCTTTGTTTGAAGCGGCCTGCCAACTGAAACTCGAAGGTGTGGATGTTCACCCCGAAGTCATGATCGCCGTGACCAACCATGCCAACGAAGTCAAGCTGGTGCGCGATCTGATCATTCAGATCGCGGATGATGTGATGGGCAAGATGAAGGTCAAGGTCGAGTACAAAGTTGGTACGATGATCGAACTGCCCCGCGCTGCCATTACTGCCCATAAGATGGCTGAACACTCCGAATTCTTCTCATTCGGCACAAACGACCTAACCCAAACCACATTTGGGATTAGCCGTGACGACGCCGAAGGTAAATTCCTGTTGAACTATGTTGAACAGGGCATTCTGCCGGAGAATCCATTCCAAGTCATTGACGAAGACGGCGTAGGCTATCTGATTCAATTGGCGGTTGAACGTGGTCGCAAGCAGCGCCCCGAACTCGAAGTCGGGATTTGCGGCGAACACGGTGGCGAACCCAAGAGTATTGATTTCTGCCATCGCGCCAACCTGAACTATGTAAGCTGCTCACCCTTCCGCGTCCCAGTGGCACGGTTGGCGGCGGCCCATGCAGCCCTAAAGGATAAGGGGCAATCTTCTAAAGAAGACCTCTAACCTCGGCTGAATAAAGGGAATTTGAAAAGGGCGGGTTTACCAAGACTCGCCCTTTTTAATTTTATAGATGATGTAAAGCGTGGATTTCGGCGGAAATTTGGCGGATAACCTCGTGGACAGCTTTTTCAACTGATGGGGTGATGGATGCGCCCGCCGCGAAGTTCTCCCCTTCAATGCCATAGATCACAAAATGGGCCGGAAGTTGACCCAAGACCCGCGCCATTTCGACGGCCTCGGCCACACTAAAGGCATGGGTGGAGTATGAAAAAAACTGAGCGGGGAGGGGTTGGCTGTGGGCCAAAAAGCGATAGATCGTACCGCTTGGTTGACCCGCCGACACCGCATCAATCAGAAATACAGCGTCTGCACCAACCCATGCCTCCATTAAGGCTGCACCTTCACCAGTTGCTTCAATGAAGGTGGTGTCTGGCAGGGGTTGATAACGCAGGAGGCGCACGGCGAGACGCCCTACGACATCATCCCCGCGCATTTCATTACCAACCCCAATGCACAGCACCTTCATGAAGTTATTCCCGATCCATTTCAAGTTTTAGGTAGTGGGTGGAACAAGAAATGCAGGGGTCATAGTTCCGCACGGCTTGTTCACATTGCCACACCAACTGATCTTGCGGTAAATCAAGCGCCGTCTCGACAAAATGCCACACGTCTTTTTCAATCGTTTTCTGATTCTGCGCAGTGGGCGGGGTAATCTTGGCATCCAAAATCGCGCCGTCCTTACCAATCCGATACCGATGATATAGGATGCCGCGTGGAGCTTCGGTACAGCCACAGCCGACTCCCGCACGGGGTTTGCCTTCGACATACGGTTGGGCCGGACGCTCGTATTGGTCAATGATGCGAAGGGACTCGTCAATTGCGTAGAGGGTTTCAATCGCCCGCACGATAATACTCTTAAAGGGATTTCGCTGAGGCGGTTCAAACCCAATATCCTGCGCGATTTTTTGGATGTGGGCAGGTAGTTGGTCGAAATTCAGGTTATAGCGGGCCAGCGGGCCAACAAAATAGTTGTCTGTCCCACGCACGACCGAATGGAGCGCGGTTGAATGCTCAACGTGTTCCTCGCGGAAAAACTCTTCATATTTCTGCACGGGGATGTCAATGCCCTTGCTAGAAACTACATGTCCCTCATTATAGGGGTATTCATCGGGATGACGGAGTGCGACGAACTCGTAATCTTGTTCGAAATCGGGATAGGGCAAGGTGGCGACCCATAAAATGGTTTCTATGGCCGCGTCATGTGCCCATTCGAGTTTTTCCTTAAGGGTCAGCAGTTCACGTTTGGTTGGTGCCCGATAGAAACCGCCCACCCGCACATTGATGGGATGGATTTCGCGTCCCCCGACCAATGTCACAATCTCATTGCCGATCTTTTTCATCTGCAAGCCGCGCTTAACAGCATCGGGATGGTCTTTGGCGAGTTGAATGGCATCGGAATAGCCTAGAAAATCGGGAGCGTGCAGCATATACACGTGCAGGACATGGCTTTCGATCCATTCCCCGCAGTATAACAAACGCCGCAGTTCTCGAAGTTGGCCTTCGACCTTGATGCCCAGTGCATCTTCCATCGCATGAACGGAACTCATTTGATAGGCCACCGGACAAATGCCACAAATACGGGCGGTGATGTCGGGCGCTTCGGTAAACTGACGACCCCGCAAAAATGCCTCAAAGAAGCGCGGGGGTTCGAAGAATTTCAGTTTGACTTCTTGTACTTGGTCATTGCGGACTTTGACATAGAGGCCGCCTTCGCCCTCAACCCGTGCGAGCATGTCTACTTTAATTGTCGTCGTGCTCATGTGCTTGACTCTCCTTTCGGAAGGCTTCGGAATAGGCGTTAAATCCTCGGAATGCGCGGACTAATCCTTCGTCGGTCACACCTAATTCCTGCCACTGGGCACTGAGAGAGGCGGTATTGGGGGTTTCCATTGGGCCGAAACAGCCATAACACCCGCGATGATAGGCCGGGCACAGCGCCCCACAGCCCGCATGAGTAACCGGGCCTAAGCAAGGCGTCCCACTTGCTACCATGACACAGGTGGTCGCACGCCGCTTGCATTCTACACACACGCTGTAGGCCGGGGTGTTGGGTTTGCGTCCATGTAGATGGGCACTGAGAACTTCCACTAACTGATATTTGTTGATGGGGCAACCGCGCAGTTCAAAATCTACAAAGACGTGTTCGCTAATCGGTGTGGAGCGCTCTAGCGTCTCTATGTAAGAGGGCCGGGCATAGACGATGCGGATAAATTCGTCCACATCCTTGAAATTCCGTAGAGCTTGAATTCCGCCAGAGGTGGCACACGCCCCAATCGTGATTAAGAATTTGGAGTTGGCGCGGATTTGTTGAATCCGTTTGGCATCGTGGTAGGTCGTAACCGAACCTTCGACCAACGAGACATCATAAGGGCCACGCACGGTCGCACGAGTAGCTTCGGGGAAGTAGGCGATTTCGACTGCCCCGGCGACGGCCAGTAGTTCATCTTCGCAATCGAGGATGCTCAATTGGCAACCATCGCATGAGGCAAATTTCCAGACTGCCAGTTTCGGTTTTTTATTGTGTGTCATTTTTAGATCTCCCACTGTGCCAACCAGCTTTGAAGCTGGGGATAGGTAAACACCGGCCCATCTTTGCAGATGAAGGTCGGCCCGAACTGACAGTGCCCACACAGGCCGATGGCGCATTTCATATTACGTTCCATCGAAAGGGCGATAGCGTCGCCCTGCACGCCGCGTTTTTGTAACTCAATCGCGGTAAAACGCATCATGACTTCGGGGCCACAGACCATCGTCACCGCGTTGAGCGCATCGAAGGGCGCTTTGGGGATGAGTTTGGTGACAACACCGACATTGCCGTGCCAATCGCTGTCCCCATAGTCCACTGTCACAAAGATTTCGAGGTCAAAGCGGGCACGCCATTTTTCGAGTTCTTTACGGAATAGAATATCTTCGGGGCTGCGGCAGCCATACAGCAAAACGACTTTGCCGTAGCGATCACGATGGGCCAACATTTGGTAGAGCACCGGACGAAGGGGGGCAAGCCCAATCCCACCTGCGACAAGTACGACATCGCAGCCCTTGGCCGCGCTCACGGGCCAACCTGTTCCAAATGGGCCACGCACGCCTAAGACATCCCCGGCTTTCAGTTTGCTCATTGCCTTAGTCACCGCCCCGACAATACGGGTGGTATGGACAAGCATAGCGGGCTGATTGGGATCACCACTGATCGAAATCGGGATTTCGCCCACACCAAAGATATAGAGCATATTAAATTGACCGGGGGCGAAGGTAAACAGCCGTTCGGAGTTAACGGGTTCCATCTCTAGAGTAAAGGTATCATAGGATTCTTTCATAACCCGTTTCACACGAAATGGCTCCGGTTGCATTGGGTCAGTGAGTTGCTGGGTTTTCAGTTGAGGTGTCAGATTAATCATAGAGTTTTAGCACCTGTAGTCGGGTTTGCTGTAGACGGTCTGCCAAGACTGTCGCAAACCGCTGCATCATCAAGTAACCGAGTGTATGATCGTTCTCACATTTGGTACGCAGGCATTTCCCATCCATCGCTACAGCGCGAGTGAGCTTGACGGCTTTTGCATCAAAGTGCCATTGGTAGGGCGCGAACAGCCATGACCAACCGAGGACGTCATTTTCCTGCAAAGTATCAATCGCAATCGGGCCACGTCGGGGGTCATGAATTTCAAGGGTGACATGGCCGTGCCGAATGACGTAGAATACATCGGCATTTTCGCCTTCGCGGAAAATATACTCGCCTGCTTCAAAGATGACATTCGTGGCACAGCCCGCCATCAGTTCCAAATGCTCCGGCTTAAACCCTTTGAAGAATTCATGCTCATGTAAAAGCTCATCCAATGTTTTCATCGCTACCCTCTTTGATAGTCTCGCCTTTTGCTTTGGTTTGACGAATGGCCTCAAGTTCGGCGGTGATGTCAATGCCTACTGGACACCATGTAATGCAGCGCCCGCAGCCAACACAGCCGAGTGTGCCAAATTGATCTATCCATGTTGCTAGTTTATGGGTCATCCACTGGCGATAGCGGGACTTTGAGGTATAGCGGACACTCCCACCATGAATGTACGAAAAATCCATCGTAAAACACGAGTCCCATTTGCGAACCCGTTCAGCCTGCCGACCTGTCAAATCCGTGACATCTTCAACCGTCGTGCAGAAACAGGTTGGGCAGACCATCGTGCAGTTGGCGCAAGTCAAACATCGTGTGGCGATCTCATCCCAGCGGGGGTTCTCACTATTGGTATAGAGCAGTTCTTTGATCCCGTCAGTGTTGAGATGCCGCTTGATCTGATGCGCAGCTTGGTCGGTAATGGTCTTTGGAAGTTTGGCTTCCCGTTTATCGGCGTTGCGAACGGGTAGCTGTTCCAAGACATGCTGACCGCGTTCCGTGCCAACTTCGACTACAAAATAATGGGTTTCGTGGTCAATGACTTCGGTAAGCGCTAGATCATATCCCGCCTCCACTTTGGGGCCAGTATTGACGGAGGTACAGAAGCATGTCCCGCCAGCTTGCCCGCAATTGACGGCGACCATAAATAGATTCTCACGGTGGGCGTGATAGGTGGGGTCTACATATTCCCCTTCGATGAAGACCCGATCTTGAATGGCAATGGCATGAAGCTCACAAGACCTTACGCCAATGAAGGCCATTGGTTCAGGCTTTTCGGAGTCTAGCAAGATTTCGAAACTGCCATTGCTGAGGGCGGCTTGCCAGAGTCGGACTTGGGAGGGATAGAGGAATTTTTTCCATGCTTGGGGCGCGATGACATAGCCGAAAAATGCCTCATCCGAGCGACGGTTCAGGCGGTAGGTTGCGGCATCTTGTTCATCTGTCCAACCAATGGGAAGATCGGTTACGGCGGTGATGTCGTCGTAGATTACGGCGTTGTGGTCAAGGGTTGGGCCGATCACCCGATAACCGATACCCACAAGTACATCAATCAACTGCTGAAAATCGGTACTCTCTAAAACATATTTGGTACTGCTGTTGGTGTTCAAAGTCATCCACACCATCCTTTGATTCAAACAATGATGACGACGATGACAGTGTAAAATGTGAAAATTTACTCTAGCTCAACAACCCTTTTTAAAAATCTACTACTTCTACAATAATTTATGTGGTGTAAAACGAGGAGTACCACCCGTCATGCTTTTGATAGCATTTTTGCGGTACTCCCCAAACTTCATTGTTAATCACTCGCTGGAACAGGGACAGCCGATGCTGTTGGGGCGACGGCTTCCTCTGGAATTTCAACAGGTTCGCCTCGATAGGCGGGCAAGTAGCGCATCCCCAACGAGAAAATCAGCGTGAGGCCCGCTACAATGCCAATGCCTGTCCCGATTTCTGTCCATGCCGGGAAATAGTGTGACACCAATGGGCTTGTCACAGCAGGCGATTCGGTCAAAGGCTCGGTAAAGGCCAGCAAAGTTGTATGTAACCGATTTGCAACGAGGCCCCCCATCGTCAGCCCACTGCCGATCAGCAGCATGGCAACACTTTGGGCTTGACGGGCACGAATCAGCAGATAGGCCGCTAGTAGCCCACCCAAGATGATCTCCCACGACCAGAACGAAATGGCAAACGACCCCGACATTAGCGAGGTAAAGGCTTCGGTGCGCCCCGGTGAATAGCCGTAATTGCCGACAGTGGTGTCCCAAAAACGCATGTATAGGTAGATCAGCAGAATTGCTCCTGCCATTTGGCCCACTTCAAACAATACAGACAGGGGGACAAGGGTACGTTTCTTTAACCACTGCACAATAAGCGTCATATGGACGGAGAAAGCCATCCCACCTGCGACGGCGGAGACGATGAACAACAGGGGCATGGTGGCACGGAACAAAGAGGCACGCCCGACCACAACCCCATAGGTTCCGCCGAGGCTGGATTGATGCAGCAGAGAGAGGCACATGCCAATGACTGCCAGTACAGGGGCGAAATGATGGACGGTGTGGCCGAAATGCTGTAAACGCTTAAACCGATTAAACAAGGGCATTTCCACGACCATCGGAAAGACTTCTAGCGCAAGCACCGAGAAGTAGAGTGTGATGCACATCGTCACTTCCCATAGCATGGAGTGGATATTCCAGTAGACCCACCCGTGCCAGAAACGGTCAGGGCGTCCGATGTCTAGAATGAGGCACATCAAAGCCCCGCTGTAGCCCAGTAACCCGATAAACACGGCGATCCGCGCAAGGGGTTGGTATTCTTTGCGTCCTAGCAGATAGGTCATGGCCGAGAGCGAAAATGCGCCAGCAGCTAAACCGATGCAGGATAGGTCAAGCACAATCCACAGGCCCCAAGGCGCACCATCGGTGAGATTGGTGACACCCAGACCTTTGTAAAATACCCATAGGCCTGATGCCAAACCAAATGTGATGGGGATAAGCAGGAAGGCCACCCACCACCAAAACAGTGGTACGGCGCGTGCCTTTGCCCCGATAGACTGAAGCCGATTGTTCTTAGCGGTCATCGTTGAGGCTCCTTTCGTTAGGCCTGCTCATTTGGTAGCAGATAAAAAACACGCGGATTTGTCCCAAGATCGGAACGTAGGACTACTGACTGTCGCCCAGCTAATTTAAGCGATGCTGGACTGCTGGGGTCGCGCAGGTCGCCAAAAACACGGGCTTCGGTGGGGCAGATCACACAGCAAGCCGGGGTTACAGCTGGGTCTTTGCCGGGAGTTAGACCGCGCTCTTCGGCTTTGTCCAAGCGATGAGCACAGAAGGTGCATTTTTCGACAACCCCGCGCGGACGACGTGGCACTTCGGGTTCGCCCCATGTCGGCACTTGCGGGTTTTCGCCGTCGTTTTCTTCCCAATTGAAGACCCGCACACCATAAGGACACGCGACCATGCAATAGCGACAACCGATGCAGCGGTCATAGTCCATTGCGACAAGGCCGTCTTCGCGGTGGAAGGTGGCTTGTACTGGACAAACCTCGACACAAGGGGCATGTTCGCAGTGCATACAGGGGCGAGTGATAAAGACGGGTTTGGCGAAGGTATCCTCGTCTTCAAGCAAGATATTCCACAGATGACCGTTGGCGGTGTCGTTGGTCGCTTGGCAAGCATAAACGCAGCGCCGACAGCCAATACATGTTTGCAGATCAATAACCATTGCCCAATAAGGGCCGTTTTTGTTAATTTCGCTATGGGCTGCCTCACCAAGTGGGTCTTCATGCGCCACGAACCACTTATAGAGGCGGTCAGCCCCAAACAGGCTGATGCCCATGCCCGCCGCGAGCAGGACAAACTCACGGCGGGTCATCTCACGAGTGCGTGTGGGGGTACTCATCGTATCCTCCCGAAACGGATCACGGCAAAGACCATAAACAACAGGATGAGCATCCCAATTGCGCCGCCGATGACACCCGAATAAAGATTCTGGTCAGAGGTTTCTTCTAATTCCTTCACGTCGGCTTGCAGGTCTTCGACTTCGCTGGCTTCTTCTGGCGATTGACGGGAATCCCGAACACTTAACAAGTGGGTGTTGCCATGACAATTGGAGCAAACACCGGGGTCAATCCCCATTGTATGGTTGCGGGTCACTTCGACAACGCCGCTGCGTTGGTTGCGCTGCGACATATGACAGTCTACACAGGTCATATCGTCGGCCATATGGACTTCATCAATCATGGCTTCTTGGTGACATCCACTGCATGTCGTGTTGATGTCGTCTAAGATTAGGCCGTTGTTATGGGGGGTATGGCAGTCTACACAATCAATACCAGCGCTACTGTGTGTACTGAGTAGCCATTCATCGTAGGCCGGGGCATGAGCGCCACTGTGGCAACTACCGCAGGTGGACGATTCATCCGCAATGGCAATCGGTGAGGGGGGATGTTCGGCCCCGCCTTCTGGCAGGGTGTGGCAACTGGTACAGGTCACGCCTTCGAACACATATTGCTGCGTCTGGGAATCATAACCAGAGGCATGGCAGCGCATACAATAGGTGGGCCGCCCATTTTCGGAATAATCATTTAAGAATGTTTGACTCAGCGAGGCGTTGGCGTGAGGTGAGGTCTGCCATTGACGGTGTTCGTCACGATGGCATTCCGCACATTCGGCTGGGTCAGCCACTTCACCCGGCGAGAATGTTTCAATACTGACGTCTTGCACCACACCGAGAGTAATTTCCGCTTTATCCAGCAAAGCATCGGTGTAGGCAAAATTGTGGATACCGAGGCTGCCGTCCTGACCGATAAAGTCAAGAATGGTGCGAATCCACGGCTGAGGTTCAGCAACTTGGGCATAGACGGTTTCAATATTCAAGAGACGCTGATGGATGCCCTCTTGCGTATCTTGAATGAAGTTTTGGGCGTAATCTTGTTCTAGGTCGGTATGACAGTTCGTGCAGCTATCGGGTTGCCCTTCTTCGGCATCTCCCGGCGCTACCGGACTGAGGGTATGGCTAAGACGGGTCGCGGATTCGACAGGCACCGATGGCATATGACAGGTCAGGCAGTCGGGGCCATTTTCGGCGGTAAAGTGTCCGGAGGGAATGCCCTCAAGCCCGGCAACAATTGCGTCGCCTTCGTACATTTCTTGTACTGGATAATGAACGCTACCCGTTCGACCATTGCTGTGACAATCCACGCATAGGGCATACGGTTCTTTGGTCAGTAGATAATCTGCTGGTGGGGTATCGCTGTGTGTCACATGACAGGTGCTACAGGTGATACCATATTGCGCAGTTTCCATCGTGATGGGTTCGGGTGGTGTGCCTTCAATTTCACCCGATTCGTATTTGGCGATCAGCACTTGGCGCTGGCGGTAATCTACACTGTGGCATTCCAGACAGCTATCTTCGGCAATTTCACTGGCTTTGAGATTGGTGAGCGAATTGGCATGGGCTGAATTGAACCACTCATTAAACTGCATATTGGGCTGTTTGCTGTGACCAGAGGCCCACCATGTTTCATGATCTTCGGGAGGAGTCAGGGTAAAGACGCCGTCCTGTACCAATGTGTCTCCGGGGAGATAACTTGCTGCATAGGGCAAACCATTGGCGACTTCGGTGCCTTGACTGTGACAGCGACCACAGATTTGAGCATCGGGGCTGACGACAATCGTGTCGCGTACAACCTGAAGTTCTTCTTCAGTGGGGCGGGAACCTGCATCATCGGCGGCCTCGACATGGGCCAAACCGGGGCCATGACAGGCTTCACATTGCACGCCTTCATCTTCCCATTCGCCTTTGTCTAACTCAAATCCGGTGGTGTGGCATCCAGCGCAATTCTGATTCCAATCATAGGCGGGATCGGGCCAAGTTTCGGCAAGCGTGAGAGCCTGCCATTCCTGTGTTTGGGCGTTCCATTCCGCAGGTAGTACCTGATATTCATCCTCGCCTGTCGCATAAAGATAGCGCTGTACATTACGGCCTGAGCCGACAGCATAAACAATATCCTCAAGCGTAAAAGCACGAGCCTCGGAAGCGCCGGGGAACATTACTTGGCGCAAATCGTCGCCTTTCGAAAAATCGGCAAGCAATGGGAAATCTTCATCATCGGCTTCGATTAAAGCACGGGCATGACGGGATTCCTTGTGACTTTGACTATAATCGCGGTGACAGTCGCTACATTCGCCTGCCCCCACATACTCTGGTTCGCCGTTATCTTGCGCGTGAATGGGCGATGATTCCATGAAGAACGACGCCAATCCAATCAACACAAGGCCAAACCCTATTACAACTACTGTGAGACTTATAGCTTTTCGTACCAAGGGTAGCCTCTCCATTGAAGGCAAAAGGGCAACCTCACGAGAGTGCCCATCCTCGCAGTCGCCCTTTGCTTTTCTATTTAATTAAAGTCCCTCTAACCGCTGTGTCGTTGTTTGGCGTCTATGAGGGCGATTGCAAGGCTGAAATGAGTAAAGCTATGCAGCCAGTTAAAGGTTAATATCCCCTCGATAAATTAACTTTTTCTTGATTCTATTTTAGGGTGCGCCACATACTCCTACAAGCAGTCTTGTCATCATTCGAAGTGAGGTTTATCACTGATGCGATTTCAATCCTCATCTAACGAAATGATGCCCTTGCGAATGGCATATTTCACCAATTCGGTACGAGTGTGTAAGTTCAATTTTTGCATGATGTTTTCGCGGTGGCGCTCCACCGTTTTGACCGAGATACTGAGGTGGTTGGCAATGGCTTGGTTGGTTTCATCTTCGGCAATCAAGGCCAATACTTCGCGTTCCCGTTCGGTGAGTCCATCGTAACTTTCTTGGGCTACGCCTTGCCGTACACGGCTGACATAATCAAAGACCAATTCTTTGGCGATACGGGGTTCCAAAAATACATCGCCTTTGGCAACGACATGGATGGCGTGCAGTAGGTCATCGGGGGCGGCTCGTTTGGGGACATAGCCGGACGCGCCCGCCTGCAACATGCGAAAGAAATAATCCGCCCCTTCATGAATGGTCACGGCAAGGACGGCGACTTGGGGGATTTCTTGTTTAATACGGCGGGTGGCTTCGACCCCATCCATTTCGGGCATGGTGACATCCATAACCATGACATCGGGTTTAAACTGGTGGGCAAGTTGCAGCCCTTGCTGCCCATTTTCGCCTTCCCCCACAATTTCTAGTTCGGGGTCGCTTTCTAACAGCATTCGCATACCAGCACGGACTACACTGTGGTCATCTACGATTACGACTCGGATTGTCATGATGCGCCTCAAACTTCTACTCACGATTTAGGCGGACGGTTAAGCGTGTTCCCTGATTTGGCTCCGACTCGATTTCCAAAGAGGCGTTAATTAAACTCACGCGCTCCTGCATCCCGATTAATCCCCATGAGGCTCGTAAATTAGCTGGCTCCATCATCGCGTCTGGGTCAAAACCCACTCCGTCATCACAGACGGTCAACGACGGCCCATCAGTATAATCTAGTGAAATAGTAACATGTTTCGCGTGGGCGTGTTTGGAAACATTGGTGAGCGCTTCTTGCCCGATACGGAACAGGGTCGTTTCTACTTCCGAGGGCAAGGTGATTGATTCACCACTGATTCTTAATTCGGTTTGGAATAGGCCGCGCTCATTGGAACGTTCGACCATCCATCGTAGGGCTGCCATGAGTCCCATATCGTCCAACTGAGGGGGTCGCAGATCATTTATTAAGTGACGCAGTTCCCCAAGTGCGGTGCTTGCCATTTCACCCATATCTCCGATGCGGCGCTTGGCGAGATCGGGTTTGGCCTCGACCATTGAGACCAACCCTTTGAGGCCAAGTGCCAGCCCAGTTAAGGCTTGTCCTGTTTCATCGTGTAGTTCACGGGCAATACGTTTGCGTTCGGATTCTTGAGCCGCCGTAATATGCTGTAGCAATTCGCCACGCACCGCGTCACGCCGTTGGACTTCCCGTAATAGGCGGGAGGTTTCTTCATTGGCTTTCTGTAATTCGGCGTTCAGATTCGCAAGGGCTTCACGGCTCTGGCGCTCATTTTCCATCTTTTCATTTTCAATAGTGGCAAGACGCTGCTGATTTTCAAATTCCAGTGCTCGTAACACCTGCATCATGGCAACTGCCACGATAATTGCTGTCCCTGCTCGGAACAATTGGATGGGGAAGCCAAAGGTATCTAGAAATAAATCACTATTGATGGTATCCGCTGGGAAAATTTCGCTTTTGGCTGGAAAGATTTGACCCGCCCCGCCATACACCGCAAGGGCCACCGCCGCAATATTCAGATCGCGGACGAACTTGCCCATGCCGCGTTCTCGAAATGGCTTACGTTGATGCAGCAAGGCCCATGCCGCAAATAATGCACCGGGGATACCGAGCACATAACGGGATAATACATCGGCGGCCAGCAGCCATTCTTTGTCATCCAAGTCGAAAAGAATACGCACCATAATACAAGAGGCGGTATACCACCCAACTGCGAGGACGGTTAACCGCCATGTAGGAGCATTACCTGTGCGTTCTCGAATGAGGAGATGTTCACCAAAGGCAAGTAAGGCGAGGAAAGAAGTTACCAGAATGACCAATCGCAGCCACAACAGCCAATCTGGAAGCGGTTGTTGATGTAATTCTTGGTTCACCTGTTCCAGCATATCAATCCACTCATGGACGCCATGCAGCAGACCAAAGCCTGCCAATAAACGCATGGAATGGGCAAACCCTAGCTCTGAGGCCCGCCCCGACTCCACCAACAACGCTAATCCTAATGAATAAAAAGCTAATCCATAGAGGAAGTAAATGGCGATGAAGGCTTCGTCCCAAAAATCAGTGGACATGATAGCTCTTTCAAAGAAGCATGGTTGGGTGTCCAGTCTAAAAATAATTGTATAGGGTGAATGGTGGGGTTGGCATGGGGTGTTTGCCCCATTTTTAAATGATGTTATTCCCTAATTCAATGAGCCTAAGAGTTTTGATATGCTGTAATCAGCAAACAACCCGACCCATCCGACCCATCACGAGTTCAATAAACTACTCGGTTAAAACTCAAGGAGACCCTCCATGGAAAGTGTATTGTTAACCCTTAGCGTCGTCGCTCTATTTTTGCTGCGGGTTGGGATT
Source organism: Chloroflexota bacterium (assembly GCA_013112715.1). Taxonomy (GTDB): domain Bacteria; phylum Chloroflexota; class Anaerolineae; order Aggregatilineales; family J027; genus CFX10. The sequence continues at coordinate 118,683 of JABFGB010000007.1, read as the reverse complement.
CCGGTCACATTGCGCTTGGGATGGTAATTGACCGCTGGCAGAAACATCGCAATGTTGAAGCTCAACGCAATATCGAGCATCACAAACCCGTTCACTAGAGGGTGGCACACCTATCGAAAATGAAAAGGGCACTGATGGAAATCAGCGCCCTTTTGGATCACTAGACCATGATGTTTTCTTCGGTACGGAGATGAATGCGTTTAGAGGCATGGGCCATCGCGTCTTCACGGGCTTCGATTCCGACGGGTGAGGCAAGGGCAGCATCCAACGCCTCAATGCTGTCAAACCACAGTTCAAAAACCCCATCGAATTCGGTTTCCGGCTGGTCAGCCCGCAGTACGCTGATGTGATATTTGCGGATGCCGGGGAAACGTTTGCCAATTGGCGAATGTTCCTCGACGGCCCATTTCGCAAATTCCTCACGGGTCATGCCTTCTTTACGTTTCATCAGAGAAATCAGCTTAATCATAAGGTCTCCTTAGTGTGTTTCCAATGATCTTTCTTCGAGAGCACGCAGCACTTTTTCAGGAGTGACGGGCAAATCCGTGACCCACACCCCCACCGCATCGTAAATCGCGTTGACAATGGCCGGGATGGGTGAATTAGCGGTCATCTCACCCACACCCTTCACACCATATGGCCCGTTGGATGATGGGTATTCCAACACCACACTTTCAATTTCAGGAATGTCAAGTGCCGTGGGGATGATATATTCGCCAAAACTGTAGGTGTGATGGTCGAGGGCCGGATAATAGGGGAAGACCGTTTCCATCAGGGCGTGCGACATGCCCATGACCGCCCCACTCACAATTTGACCCTTCACCATTTCGGGGTTGATCTGTCGCCCAACTTCATAGGCACTGGCGAGGCGCAGCACTTTGACTTCGCCTGTCTCGTCATCTACCTCGACTTCGGCCACTGTTGTTGCGTGGGCCTCGGTGGAATCCGGATCACAAGCGCCCGTTTCGGGGTCGAGACCGCTTTTTTGTTTAAGATAGATGCCACGCCCTGAGATGGTTTTACCATGTTTAAAATGGGCGGCCAGCGCGACATTAAATACATTGGTTTTGCGTTCAGGAGCACCTTTGACATAAATCTCGCCGTTTTCTAACACCAAATCTTCGGGGGCGGCTTCCATTTCCTCGGCGGCCACATCCAGCAAGGCTTTACGCGCTTCGTTGGCAGCCATGATGACCGCATTCCCCACGCGGTGGGTGGCACGGCTGGCAAATGTACCCATACAGTGGGGGGCGGAATCCGTGTCGCCTGTATCCACAATCACTGAATCAAATGGGACGCCGAGGGCTTCTGCCGCGATTTGGGCAATCACGGTTTTTAGGCCCTGCCCAAGATCGGTGCTGGCAAGTTTGACGCTAAAGCCACCGGTTGGCTGGCAGAAAATCAAGGCTTGGGTGGGGTCACCACCTAAATTCATGCCTGTTGGATAATTCACCGCTGCAATGCCGCGACCATAATGTTTAGCCATGATGTCCTCCCTTGCCTCCGTAATCATCTGAACTCATTGCTTTCAGGTGGGCAGGTAATTCATACCCGATCAATTCTGCTGCCGCCTGAATCGTTTCGATTAATGTCGCGTCTTCAACGACTTTTCGCACTGGACGCATTTGCCCATTGCGATAGGCATTAATCAAGCGAATTTCCCATGAATCCATACCAATGGTGCGGGCGATGCGTTCCATCTGGCATTCCACCGCGAAAGTGGCCTCGGTCACGCCGAAACCACGCATAGCCGACGATGGTTGACGGTTGGTATAGACGCAATAGGCATCTACCCACACATTCGGGATGGTATAGGGGCCGGGCAGATTTGCCATATGTTTCTGCACGCCATAGGGGGAGTGACGATGATACGCCCCGGCATCCTCCAACGAACGGACTTTGCGGGCAATAATGCGACCATCATTCATCACGCCGTCGGTATAGTGCATTTTGACGCCTGCGCGGGTAGAGGATTTTCGCATTTCTTCTTCACGTGTCCAGCGCCATTTGACAGGTCGTCCGGTTTTCATCGCGGCGATACAAGTGATGGGTTCGGTAATGACATCCACCTTGCCACCAAAGCCGCCGCCGACTGTCCCGCCAATCATATGCAGGCGTTGACTGGGGACTTGCAGGATGATGGCAGTATTGTCCATCGTAAAATAGAGGGCCTGTGTGTTGCTATGCACCGTCAAGCGACCATCCGGTTCGGGCTTGACCACACAGCAGTGGGTTTCAATCGGGGCGTGCTCAATGGGTGAAAGCGAATAGTCACCTTCAATGACATGATCGGCTTGTTGGATGGCTTTTTCAAAATCACCGAAACGCAGTTTACGATGATTGTAGCCATCATACATAAAGGTATTGTTACCCCATTTTTTGATGACTGGGGCATCGGGGCTGATGGCAAATTCCATATCCAGTACGGGCGGGAGTTCTTCAATATCGAGCTTGACCAGTGCAGCAGCTTCGGCGGCAATGGCTTCAGTTTCAGCAACAATCGCGCAGATGGGTTCGCCCATATACATAACTTCTTCGTGGGCCAATACGGGTTCGTCATTGGGTTCGACCCCGATCAGGCACAAAATGGTGTACCAATTATTGGGAACATCTTTAGCTGTGACGACAGCTACCACACCGGGGAAGGCTTCGGCTTTGGAGGCGTCAATCCCATGAATGATGCCGCGTGAGATTGGGCTGCGTACCATCTTGAGCCATAACATGCCCGTATAAAACACATCATCCACATATTGGGTTTGTCCGGTAACGTGGCCGATGCCATCGCGCCGCTTGACTGATTGGCCGACAATACCTAGTTGTTTAACGCCCATCTCACGCCTCCTGCATTTGGGTAACTACGTCTTCAATGGCATCGAGAATGGCGACGTAACCGGTACAGCGGCAAAGATTCCCGGCAAGGGCTTCGGCGATTTCGGCACGGGTGGGGTGTGGATTTTTATCGAGAAGGGCTTTGGCCGCCATAATCATACCGGGGCTGCAATAGCCACATTGGGCCGCGAATCGGTCAAAAAATGCTGTCTGAAGGGGGTGCATGTGCGGAGGGGTGCCGATGCCTTCCAGCGTGGTGACTTCTTGTCCATCGGCTAAGGCCGCTAACATTAGACACGACAAGACAGGTTCGTCGTTGACCAAAACCGTGCAGCTTCCGCAGCCTCCCTGCCCACACCCCGCTTTGGTGGCGTGGAGATGCAGATGTTCACGCAAGACCGTCCGCAAACTTTCGAGAGGTTCAATGGCGACGGCGGTGGTCTTGCCGTTTAATTTAAAGGTGACTGTAATGGATTCCATAAAAAGGCTCCCGCTACTATTTTGTTAATTGTTCGAGGGTACGCTTGACAAAAACACCAACCATATGACGGCGATACCATGCGGTTGCGAGCGCGTCGGTGAAGGGATTGGATTCTTCCATCGCTATTTGGGCCGCGTCCGCAATACTCTTGGCATTGAGACTCTGCCCAATCAAGAGGGCTTCAGCATTTTTGGCGCGGAAGGCGAATGGCCCAACTGCACCGAGTGCAAGCCGGGCATCGCTGATTTGGCCCTGCTTATCCATGACGACCCGCACGCCCACCGCAACCACTGAGGGTGTATTGGCTTCACGTCGGCCTAATTTAAGGTAGGCGGCATAACCCGTTGGATCAGGCAAATGAACGGCCACGAGTAGTTCATGAACGCCGCGATGTGAACGGGGTTCGGCGAGAAAATCTTCAAGGGAGACTGTCCGGCTGCCAGAGGCACTTGCCAATTCGACATGGGCATCATAGGCCAACAGCGGAACGGCTAGGTCACCAGCGGGTTGCGGCATATAGAGGTTGCCCCCAATCGTACCCATATTGCGGATCGCCGGGCCACCGATTTGATAGGCTGCCTCCGACAAAATCGGGTAATCGGCAATTTGGCTAACTTCAGTCAGATTGGTGGTTGCACCAATTTGGGTGTGACCATTGCGATAGACCCCCGACAACCCAGCGCGGGCAAGGCTCATCACCTTTTTGGGGAAAAAGATGCCTTCATTAAGGTGGGCCATCATCATCGTGCCGCCCCCCATCACGAGCAGGCCAGCACCATGCGTTTGAACCACACTCAATGCTTCATCAAGTGAACGAGGGATAAACAAATCTGCATTCATAGCACCTCCAAAAAACGATATTTTTGTTGAGAAAACCACGACCCCTAGCTCGGTAGATCGCGTCTATTCATCAAGCAGGGCAAAAAAACGGGCAGGTGATCCTTCGGCCCCGACCATCTTGATGCAAGGGGCAAAAAACTGAAAATGCCGATTCACGGGTAGCTTGGATAAGTTGGTCATCTGCTGCATGAGGATCGCGCCGTTTTCGAGAATAATTTTGTGAACGATGAATTCCTCGGATGTGAAATTGGGCAGACGGGCGCAATATTCACTAAAACAATCGAAGCCTACCGCCTTAACTTTGCGCTCTAGGACAAGATATTCCACTGCTTCAGGGCTGCAATAGGGCGAGTGAAGATAGTAGTCGGGGAAGTTACCCCACATTTTTTCTGTCCAGTCCGTTCGCACCAGAATAATATCGCCGGGGCGGATGTCGTTGGCGCGGGCTATGACATCTTCAACGGTGATGGGCATATCTGGCCCCAGATGGGTCATGTCCAGTACCAACGCCTCGCCGCAGATACGATCTAGCACAACATCGGCAGCGGTTTCACCCCCTTCTCGGACATGCAGCGAGAAATCCACATGCGAACCTGTATGCAGTACCATATCTACTGATGAGGCTCGCCAGAACCCCGGCCCACGATAATTCGAAGTCAAGGTTAGGCGTTTATTGGCCGACGGCGGACTCAGCGTATCTGGGCCAATCGTTACCGTTAAATCCACAATACGCATATAAGGCTCCCTGTTAGTTAATCAGCCAAGAAAGCGTTCGGGATGAATTAAAACCGACTGCGTTACCATTGCTACCCCGCCCATTTCACAGGCATCAGCACCATGTTTGGCAATGCGAATTTCAGTAGCATTGGCTGTCCAGCGTAGGGCACGTTGATGGAGTTCGGCATTAATGGCGGGCAGCATAAATTGACTGCCTGAACTGAGCATCCCCCCCAGCACCACAAGATCGGGATTATAGGCGTTGACCAATGCAGCAATGCCTATACCGAGTTTATGGCCGACCTGTTCCCATGCTTGTAATGCGACTTGATCACCTTGTGCGGCAGTTTCGACCACCATTGGAATAGTCAGAGTGTCGTTTTGAAGGGCCTCGTCCAACAGACTGGATTGGCCCGCTTCAATGGCCTGCCGGACAACCCGAAAAATTGCAGTTTGGCTGACTTGGGTTTCCCAACAGCCCCGATTTCCGCAGCGGCACAACTCACCATCGGGATCCATCGTCATATGACCGAACTCGCCTGCAAAACCGCTTTTGCCCCGGAACAACTGCCCGTTATTCACAAAAGCGCCGCCCAACCCTTCACCGATCGCGCTGAGATACAGCACTTGATGAAACCCCCGTGCTGCGCCGAAAAAATATTCACCCAGAGCGGCCATGTTTGCCTCGTTTTCGACAAATAATAGGTCAGCCAAATGATGCCCAAGCGCATTGGCGAGAATTTTTGAAATGGGCACATCCTGCCAGCCAAGATTGGGGGCAAACAAAAGCGTCCCGCTGGTTTGATCTACCAGCCCCGGTAGTCCTAACGCCAGTCCTAATAGACGGGGTTTGTTAGGTTGGAGGGTATGACCCATTTGGATGGCTTGGCGGAGCAAAGAGGCGAGTTGCTCTAGGATGATTTGCTGAGGAGACTGCGGTTTAAAGTTTTCATGGGTCAACCACAACACATCAGCAGCAAAATCGGTGCAAATCACTGAGATGGAGTCCACATTGAGTTGGGCACTGACGATAAACCCAGCCTGTGGATTCAGTGTCAGTAACCGCGAAGGTCGCCCAATCCCAGTGTTATCAATGCCGATCTCGCTTACAAAATTGTGTTCGGTCAGTTCGGTAACAAGGCTTGAAACGGTAGATTTGTTGAGGCCAATGATTTCAGCTAAATTGGCACGTGACACAGGGGCGTGTTCGTGCAGATGCTTCATCACGAGCGACAAATTGATTTCACGTACCAACGCTTGATCGGCAGTACGAATCGGTCTTGTGTGGACCATGAGGCTTTACCTAACATGCAGATAGAATGAATATTGGACGCTATTTTACTCTTCAAATGACTTGTAGTCGGCCTCAATGGTCGTGAATTCGATAATGTTGCGGAAAGGATCGCGGCAAAAAAAGCGCGGGCGACCTTGTATCGTGGCTGGCTCCCAAGTTTCAATTCCCGCTTCAACCAGTTTGTGCTTCAATCCATTTAAATCTTCGACTACCAAACAAAAATGTCGCCCTGACTGGTCTGAAAAGGCTTCTTCCGCAAACACATGCAGTTCGGTCTCTGGCCCTAACGCGAACCAGATTAGATCAAACTGCCGGATGGTGGAGGGAACTGGAATTTCTTCCAGCCCTAGTATTTCCCCGTAAAATGCACGGGTTAAATTTTCGCTCCCCGGTGGTCGGGGAATGCTGACGTGTTGTAAACGGACTTTCATTGCTATACCAACTCCGGCGTGAGTTCCAGCTTGCCCGGACACAAGATATTGTTAGGATCAAGCCCTTTCTTAATCCGGGATAGGGCCAGCATCCCCTCACCGTATTGCGCTTTCATATAGGGAGCCAAACGCATTCCAACCCCGTGATGGTCATTGAGTACCGCCCCGGCTTTCATGGAGGCTTCAACCCCGGCATAGAATACTTGGTCATGCAGGGCTTTGGCTTCGGCGAGGTTGTCTGGCCCTTTGGGAATTTTCATGCGGGCATAAACCATTGACCCCCACTCGTACCAATGCGAGAGGTGGGTATTGAGTTGCAGGCCATATTCGGGTGGGCAGGCGGCACGCATCGCCTCGGTAGTAGCGTGATAGACCGCTTCAATTACCTTAAAATCGGAAACGACATCCACCGTGCCCCAGATACTTGGTAATTCCGGGGCATAGGGCGGGTAGTAGAACACATAGCGGCGTTCCCACCACGTTTCGGCAATCTTTGGGGGAAGGACTTTGCCTTGACATTCGCGGCAAATATCGAATGCGATTTTGGCTTCGAGTTCTACTAATTCAGGATATTCCCCATCAAACATCAGTACCATCGTTGGGGCAGTCAACTCAACCTCGACGGCGCGGGCAAGGCTGTGCGAGGCGGCATGATGGTCATATAGGCGCATCACCGGCGGGCGCAATCCACTCACCATAATGCGGCGACCTGCCTCGATGCCATCACTGATATTCTCAAAGGCGAACGCCCCAAACACCCGTTTTTTCGGCAAGGCGCGGAGTTTGACACTGGCCGCCGTGACGATGCCGAGTGTGCCTTCTGAGCCAATCAACAATTGAGTCAATTCTGGGCCAGCGGCATGACGCGGGACGGCAGGAGTGGTAATCAGTTCCCCCGTCGGCGTGACAAATTCGACACTTAACACATGGTCTTCGATTTTGCCATATTTGCTGGACAGGACGCCCGATCCCCGCGCCGCGATGGAGCCGCCAATGGTAGCCCATTCGGTGGAGGCCGGATAGTGGGTAAAGGAGAGGCCCTGTTGGTTCAATTCGGTTTCAAAGTCACGACAGGTCATCCCCGCATCCACCACACACAGCAGCGATTTGAGATCAATCTCACGGATACGATTAAGTGCCCGTAGATCAATTACAATTCCGCCATGATCTGCGTTAGCGGCCCCTTGAACGCCACTGCCACCACCCCAAGGGGTAATCGGCACGCCGAGTTCATTGGCGACCCGCACGATTTGGGCCACCTGTTCGGGCGTGGTTGGTTTCACGGCGACATCGGGACGGCTGAGAGGTTGACCCGCTGCCGCCGCCGCTACCGAATACCAGTATTGGTCATTGGCATACTGACGCCGCGCTTCTGGCTCTGGAATGACATTCGCAGCACCGACAATCGCGGTGAGTTTTTCAATTAGCTTGGCTGCCATGCTTTATCCATCGTCCAATCGCGGTTGCGTACATTAACTTCGACTTTTTCGAGTTCTTCAACGGCGTCAATCAGGTGTTTGGCAAAGCGGGAAAACGCGATTTCACCTTTTTCCGCCGTCCCCATCGAGGGCACGCCCATCACACCAGAATCGGTAAATTCTTCGTGGTCGAATGGGAAGTTGAAATATTGATAGCCTTGAAATTCGGCATCGGGCATCCCATCTTTCTTCACCCACGCCGGGCCAAGCCATTGGGGAGCATGAGCTTTGTCTACGGCTGCCCGATCCATACGGACGATGTTGGGGTTGTGGGCCAAGACTTGGGCGGTTTCGAGTTCGCCCGCGTGCCATCCCGGGGTTTGTTCGGGGGTGCCTTCCAAAACATCCTTCAACATGCCGATATAGCGTTCGGCATAGGGTTTGTAGAAGCCAATCAACGCGCCCGTTTCATATCGCAGGCGGCGCAGCACAGGGTCAATGACTTTGACATTCGAGCCATGTCCATTTACAAAAATCAGTCGGTTAAAGCCATGATGAATCAGGCTGCGCCCAATATCATAAATGACATTGAGCAGAGTATTGGAACGCAGGGTAATCGTACCTGCTCCAAAGCCCGGCGCACGCATATGCTGGGGCGAATATCCCAACCACAGAGTCGGAGTATACAAAATCCCTGCCTCCTCCCCAGCGCGAGATGCAACTTCGGTGGAGGTGATCGTGTCGGTATACAGCGGCAAATGCGGGCCGTGCTGTTCCAAGCTGGCATGTGGAATCAAGATGGTATCCGAAAGTTTCAGATATTCTTGGATGTCCACATAAGTCAAATCTCCTAAACAGAAGGAAGGAAATTTCAAATCTTTGGTCTTACGAGTCATAAAATTCCTCCAAACAGACTTACACGAGGCCCATTAGTTCAACCAGTTCTGCCAATACCACGTCAGCAAAGCTATTGTCATTGATGTGGCCTTCGACCTCACGATACTGAATGTGTTTGTTCAATCCCTGTCGCAAAATAGTGCGGCATTGTTCATTAAGGTCAGGGTCCCAAAAAGCGCCGCCCTGAATATCCATCACCGACCCCCCACCCAGCGGCACAACGACGGACGCTGGGCCAGTTGCTTTATTTAATTTCTCGACGACCAAGCGGGTCGCCTGTAATTGTTCCTCGCGGGTCAAGCGTACAAGGGTGAATTCGGGGTTGTGATAGTACATAGGGCGATCCCGCAAGCTCTCTGGGATTTCGTGTTTGGCCCCAAATACGATGAAATCTAGGCAACCGGGGACAATTAACTGCGAGATACCCGCCTTGCCAGCGGCTTCCAAACGTTGCGGCCCGCCATTGTGGAATCCACCTGCCACAAATCCGGCGATTTCGCTGAGGGTATAGTCCAAAATTGCCGCGAAGGTATTACGGGCAATGAGTTCCTCCATCGCGGGGCCGCCGACGCCGTTGGCATGAAAGATTACAAAATCGAAATTCTTGGCTTCAATGGCAGGTTTGATGTGCATTAAGGGGCGGGTGGTGTTACCGAGCATAGTAGCGGCAATGGATGGGCGTTCATCCGATTTTTCGGGGGTGGACTGGCGTAGCTCATAAACATGGGCCATGCCTGCAATCGCTCCGGCGGCGTTATCAAACACGGCACGGCTGACAGGATTGAGACCCAAAATGTCCACTACCGAGTGCATAACCATCACATCTTTGGTGCCAACGAAGGGCGCAAATTTGCGATGGCCTGATGCCAGTGGGGAGATAATCAGCTTGGGGAAACCAACCGGCAGCACCTTCATGGCTGAGGCTGCTAGGACAGCGCCTTCTGCACCACCCAGTGAAGCCACCCCATGAATCTTGCCCTCTGCAAACAGGTCAAGGGCGATTTTACGAACCCCCTTCAGCATTTCTTCGACGGCCTTGCCACGAGTTCCCGCGTTACGCAGGGCATCAATGCTTGAGCCAGCGGCAATAGACACCTGTTGTCGGGTAAAATCGGCGTCAATGCCAACCGCCTCCCCCAAGATGCCCGAATCCAAAACTAGCGTATCACAGCCTAATTCACGTACACGGTCACGCAAATAGGCGGTTTCCGGGCCTTTGGTATCGAGCGTTCCTATGAGGAGGACGGTTGCCATAGTGACTATGCCCCCGCAGCCCGTAGATGCTTGATGGTGTTTTCGACATGGCGTGAATAGGCGGCGTCGCTCATCAAGTCACTGCCATGATCGCGGATGAATTTCAATTCTTCAGCCGAAGCGGAAGTGCCCGCGTCCTCATCTTTGTGGGCCAATGGCGAGCGATCAAACGGTACGACAAATTCGCTGGTCAGATAGCCGTCATAGCCGGATTTCTTGAGCGTATCAATGACCAGTTTCCAGTTATAGCTGCCTTCACCGGGGGGACGGCGATTGTTATCAGCCACGTGGAAATCGAGCAACTTGCCGGCCTTGCCCACGTTCAAAATCGCCTGCATGGGGTCGGCCTCTTCGATGTTGATGTGGAAGGCATCGAGGCAAACCCCCACATTGGAGCGGCCTACATCTTCGGCCAGCTTGAGGGCTTGGTCATGACGATTGAGGAAATTGGTTTCAAAGCGATTCAGCGGTTCCAACGCGATATGCACGCCTTTGGGCTTGGCGAAGTCGGCCAGTTCTTGCACTTTTTCCACACACCAGCCCCATTCAGTATCGGGGTCAGCACGGGGAGTGACGCGGCCTACTTCGTTGGGGACGAGGGTTAGAATCGTTCCCCCCAACTGTTCGATCATCGTGATGATTTCTTTGCAATAGGCAGCCGACATTTCCCGATAGTAGGGGTCTTGGTGAATTAGGTCACGGCCTGCCAGCATGATGCTGACCGAACCCATACAAGTGATTTTATATTTTTTGAGATAACCATTCACTTCTTTAACATCATATTTGCGCGGCTCACCCATGATTTGGATGCCGTCATAGCCATATTTGGCAAGGCGGGCAATCGTCACCTCGACGGGTTCGGGCCGCATCCAGTTGTGCATACAGATTTTCATACAACGCTTCTCCTTAAAAATATGTACTTTTAGGACTTTGGAACAATTTGCAGGTGCTTAAAAGATTCCACCTGTGACTTAATCGCTTTTTCGACGGGCAGGCGTTCCGCGCTCGACGCCCCATAAAAACCAGCAATCCCCGGCATCTTCTTGAGGGCCTTGCCGACATTTTCCGGTTCATCAAATGGGCCGCCATGACAAATTACCAGTTGGTCAGAATGGATTGACCAGACCCGTTCTGCCATTTCCATTACCTTAGCGATGGCATCATCCAGCGATAAGGCGTACCCTGCGCCGATGCTGCCAGCAGTGGTTAATCCGAGATGGCAGACGATGAGATCTGCCCCGGCCTTGACCATTGCTTCGGCTTCATCAGGTGTAAACACATAGGGGGAGGTGAAAATATCCATTTGATGGGCAATGCCAATCATCTCAACTTCTTTGGCATAACTAATCCCGGTCGCTTCCATGTTGACGCGGATCATGCCGTCAAACAGGCCGACGGTGGGGAAATTTTGCACGCCAGAAAAACCGACCTCTTTGATTTGTTTGAGGAACACAGGCATGAGACGAAAAGGATCAGTGCCATTGACTCCGGCGAGAACAGGTGTATTTTTCACGACAGGCAGGACTTCCCCTGCCATTTCTAATACAATCGCGTTGGCATCTCCATAGGCGAACAGGCCGGATAATGACCCTCGCCCCGCCATACGATAGCGTCCCGAATTGTAGATGATGATAAGGTCAGTCCCCCCGGCCTCCTCAAATTTGGCGGAGATACCTGTACCTGCGCCCGTGCCGATAATCGGTTTGCCATTTTTAACCTGAGTACGCAGCCGATTGAGAACTTCTTCGCGCGTAAAGGCCATTGTTATGCCCTTTCTTTTAACAGTTCCAACAGCCGATTGGCGACTGTGCTAGAGAAATTCGGGTGATTGATGTCCTCCGACATTTCAATCACGGGAATATCCGAGCGCAGGTCGGCCTTGAGCGCTTGTACAAAGGCGTCATTCGCTTCCGGCCACCAGAACGGTTTTTCAGGATAATCGAGTTCCGACCATCCCCCGCGTGGAATATAGACAAGGGTTGGGCCAGTGGCGGCGTTGAGTTTTTCGGCAAAGATATGACCCATCTGGGCATTTTCTTCGGGGGTGGTACGCATGAGCGTGATATTGGGATTCCATTCGTACAACAAGCGACCCTGATATTTTTCCGGTACAGTGTTTCGCGCCCAGAAATTGCACATATCTAGGCAGCCGGGGACAACGATTTGGGGGATCCCCGTGCGTCCTGCTGCATCCAAACGAGTTGGGCCAGCGGTCAATACCCCGCCGCAAATTTCATCGGCCCATTCAGTGGTGGTGATGTCTAATACGCCTTCAATGTAACCCGCGTCAACCAAGGATTCCATTGTGCGTCCACCGGTTCCGGTGGCGTGGAACACCAGCACTTCGTAACCCGCTGATTCAAAAATCTCTTTGGCATGATTAACGGCACGGGTCGTATTGCCAAACATGGTCGCGGCGATAATCGGCTTGACTTCGCCAGTCGGAATTTCACCCCCGACCATACCACAAATCGCGCCAGCGGCATTGACATAAATCACTCGGCTAATGCGGTTGATGCCTGCCACGTCTACTACTGAGGGCATCATGGTAATGTCGGATGTGCCCACATAGGCGCTAACATCCCCTGATGCAACCGTTGAAACCATCACTTTAGGAAAACCGATGGGTAAGCCGCGCATAGCACTGGTCGCAATCACCGTGCCGCCGCCGCCACCCATTCCGATAATGCCGTTGATCTTGCCATCGGCATACAGACGGCGCACAATTTCTGCCGTGCCGCTGGTCATCACCGCCATCGCTGTGCCACGATCTGCTTGCTCGACCAATTCTTCTAGGGATGTGCCTCCTGCATCGGCGACGTGTTCCCGCGAGACATCGGGCATAAACAGCGGGCTACCCATCACGCCTGTATCAACGACCAACGTTTTAAACCCGCGTTTTTCAATTTCGGCCTTCAAAAAGGCGAATTCTTCCCCTTTTGTATCGAGCGCCCCGACAATACAAATTGTTTTGTTCATGAGCATCAGGCCTCAAAAAATGGATATATGGGAGGGTGGTTAAGACCCTCCCTATAAAAACGGTTTAGTATTTGATGTCCACAGAACGCCCAGATTGAGCCGAAGCGACAATCGCATCGCAGATGACCGCATTGCGATAGCCGTCTTCAAACGTCGCGCCATAGGGGGCTACGTTGGTTTTGTTGACGATGGCATTGAAGAAATGATGGAACTCATGCACAAAGCTGTGTTCCCAGCCAAGCATATGACCATGCGGCCACCAATTTTCCCAGTAGGGGTGATAGCCTTCGCTGATGAGGGTATTGTGGAAACCGCGTGTTTCTTTGGGGTTTTCATCGGCCCAGAACACATCCAGTTCATTAAGGCGTTCTAGGTTGAAGCGAATTGAGCCGTTTTCGCCGTTGATTTCTAGTACCTCATAATTTTTGTGCCCGTGACAGAAGCGGGAGGCTTCCACCGTGCCGACCGCGCCGTTCTCAAATTCCAGCAGGGCGACAAAGGCATCGTCCACATCTACCTTGCCCATCCCTGAACCATCCGGCAGGGGACGTTCTTCGATAAATGTCTTGGTCATGCCCATCACGCGCTTGGGTTCACCCACAAGGAAACGCCCTAAGTCAATCACATGTGCGCCGAGATCACCCAACGCGCCGCTGCCTGCAACGGATTTGTCTAACCGCCAAATCTTGGGGAAATTGGGGTCAATAATCCATTCCTGCAAATAGCTGGCACGGAAATGGAAAATCCGTCCCAATGCACCACTTTCGATAATCTTGCGGGCCTGTACAATCGCGGGGACGAAGCGATAATTAAACGCGACCATGTGTTTGACCCCTGCTTTGGTCACGGCGTCGAGCATGGATTTGGCTTCTTCGGCAGTGCGGGCCAGCGGTTTTTCACAAAAAACGTGCTTACCTGCTTGGGCGGCGGCGATGCTGGGAACGGCATGGGCATCGTTCGGGCCGCCGTTGTCGAAGACGTGAATATTTGGATTTTCCAGCATCTTGCGCCAATCGGTGTAATAGCCCTCATAGCCATAACGACGGGCGGCCTCGGCAGTGGCTTCTTCATTACGACCACAGATTGCGACCAAACGTGGAATCGCCACCGGGGGGTACATCATATAGGGCAATTTCTTGAAGGCGTTGGAGTGGGCTTTCCCCATGAAGGCGTACCCCAACATCCCAATGCCGATTTCGGGCGCAGTTCCACTCGCTTTTGCGCCTGCCATACTGGTAAAACCGACTTGATCGGTCATGACATTTGCTCCCTTAAATGTTTTTACTTGTCGCTGGCGAAGGCCGCATCGAATGCCACTGCAGAGGGCTTGAAATCGGCTTTCTTGACGAACTGCACCGATTCCGCCGCACCGTGTTCACGATCCATCCCGCTGTCTTCCCATTCCACCGACAGCGGCCCTTCATAACCAATCCGGTTTAACACACGGATGATGGATTCGAGATCAATATCGCCGTGTCCGGGGGATACGAAGTCCCAGCCGCGCCGCGAATCACCAAATTGCAGGTGCGAGGCGAGGATGCTGGTGTAGCCATTCAGCTTAACTTTGGAGTCCTTGACGTGGACATGATAGATACGATCCGGAAAACGCTCGATGAAGTGAATCGGATTAAACAACTGGTGAATGAAATGGCTGGGGTCGAAGTTGAACCCAAATGCAGGGCGATGATTGACGGCTGCCAATGTCTTTTCGGCGGTGTAGATGTCATAGGCGATTTCGGCGGGGTGTGCCTCGAGGGCGAACCGGACACCAACCTGATCAAAAACGTCCAAAATCGGATTCCAGCGATCGGCAAATTCACGATAGCCCGCGTCCACCATTTCATCCGAGGTCGGCGGGAAACGGTAAATCAGATGCCATACCGGGCTGCCGGTGAAGCCATTGACCACCTTGACACCAAATTGGGCGGCGGCACGGGCGGTGTTGGCGACTTCTTCGGCACAGCGGCGACGTACCCCTTCGGGATCACCATTCCCCCATAAACGCGGAGGCAAAATGCTCTTGTGGCGCTCATCAATATAGGCGTCAGCGACACATTGCCCGACGAGATGGGTGCTGATGGCGAAGCATCTTAGTCCATGTTTTTCCAAAATGTCCCAACGGCTGCGGGCATATTGATCACTGGCAAGGGCTTTATCTACTTCAAAATGGTCGCCCCAACATGCCAGTTCGAGGCCATCAAAACCCATACTGGCTGCCTTGCCTGCAAGTGTATCAAGGGTGAGGTCAGCCCATTGTCCGGTAAAGAGTGTTACTGGTCTTGCCATATCCTTTGCTCCTAAAGAATAATGAAAACACGAGAATATTATGTGTTACCTTTCAATCTCAAGCACTGGTTGTGGCGGCGACTGCTGGGTTAGCCTGTCGCTCTTTGCCAACGGTGGAAGCCAGAATTTCACGCAAAAAGAAGTAGATGGGCAGCGCAGGGCCAATGCTGATAAAGATCAAAAAGGGGACTTCATAGGTGTTATAGGTGTCTTCAGCCTCTTTGATAATTTCGGCTTTACGTTCTGGGCGCAACCCCCGATCCCATTGGCGCTGGGTGTAACCATAGGGGGCTACGGGTTTCTCATTTTGGGTGAAGTTGTAAGCAAAGACACCGAGTACCAATAGGGCGGCAATCAGCGCAACGGCATGATGCCATAGCTCAAACGGGGCAAGGTCTTTGCCATTGGCGGCACTTTGCGGGACGATATGGCTCCACATAATGAAGCCGATGGTTGAGGCCAGCAGCAGCAAAAAGCCATATTCATAGCCGATTAACTGCCAAGGCTGGAATAGGCAGAAAATCCCAATCAATATCCCAGCAATGATGGTGAGTTCGATGGGCCGATAGGTGCGATAGGGGATTTTGCCGTTGAATCGGATGGCGACCATGAAAATCAGCAGGATATAGAGCAAAATGATGCTCACAAAGACGGTCACAAACGGAATTGCCCGAACCAACACACTGTCCCGCGTATCCTCCGATAGCAATTCCTTACTAAGCGGGGGGAAGATGCGTCCAAACAGGAACACAATCACTGCTGAAGTGCCTAGAATTTTGATAGGGCCAAGATATTTTGACATGGATAAAAACCCTACGCTAAAAGATGCTTTAAGAAAGTGAGGCCATTTTGGGCCAATGCGTCTTGGCTTGGCTCAAATGGACGCCAAATCGCTGCCGCACGGGCAATGGATTTCACTTTGTTGGTAAACGACTCAATCACCACCGGGCCGTCATAACCGATTTCACGCAGGGCCGCGCCAACTTCGCCCCATGTGACATTGCCAGAGCCGGGGGCACCGCGATCATTTTCACAGGCATGGAAATGGGCCAGCCGTTTGCCCGTCTGCCGAATCGCCTTGCCGAGTGATTTTTCCTCGATGTTCATGTGGAAGGTGTCCAGCATAATTTGGCAGGCGGGGCTGTCTACGCGGTCAACCACTTCAATCGCTTGGGTAGCCAGATTGATAAAACTGGTCTCAAAACGATTGAGAGGTTCAATGCAGATGACTGCGCCTTTGTCATGAGCATAACTCGCCAGCCCTGTTAATTGACTGACCAGCGTATCTACATCCCTCGCTCGTTCGGCCTCGGTTTGTTGCCATACCCGTCCAACAGCGGAATAAATTGGGCCGACGACATGACTACCACCGAGAATTTTCACCGCATCAATACAATGGCGAATGTATTCCACACCGTTTTTCTGAATGGCAGTATCGGGATGAATAAGGTCGCGGTCTGGCCCCATAGCCACACAGACGCTGACTCCTAAGCCATTGTCGCGCACAATCTTAGCAGCAGCGGCATAGTCAAGGTCGTCTGTTCCTTCAATCGGGATTTCAATCCAATCAAAACCCATTGCTTTCACTTTAGGGGCGAGTTTGGTGACTTCTTCGAGGTTGGCAGGGGAAACCCACACCCAGCAATTCACTCCAAATTTCATGGCGATTTCTCCCTTCTAGGCCGAGGCAGCCACAATGCGCTTGCCACCCGGCTGAAAGTAATGTAACCGTTCACGCACAATATCGAATCGTATCTCATCCCCGACCCCTATTGGTGTAATGCCGGGGACGAGACTGGTGAGGATATTTTCACCGGATCGAATGTGGACAATCGTCTCGACGCCAAGCGGTTCGGTCAACACGACCTTGCCGGAAAATTCCCCATCACTAGTGGGTCGGACATCTTCAGGACGCACTCCCAACAAGAAATCCGACGGAAGATCCATCCCCGTCGGTGGAGGCAGTCGCACACTGCTGTCTTTGACAAAAATGCGTCCATCTTGGCGGCTGGCCTGCATGAGATTAATGCGCGGCGTGCCGACCAATGTGGCGACAAAGGTAGTGGCGGGGGCATCGTAAATTTCGTGTGGTGTCCCGATTTGAAGGATATGCCCCTCATCTAGGACGGCGATGCGTTGGGCCATCGTTAGGGCCTCGATCTGGTCATGGGTTACAAATACGGTGGTGCTACCCTGCGTTTTTTGTAGATGTACCAATTCAATACGCAGGGCCTCGCGCAGTTTGGCATCAAGGTTGGATAGGGGTTCGTCCATCAGATAAACACGTGGTTCGCGCACGATGGCCCGTCCAATGGAGACACGCTGCATTTCACCGCCGGAAAGCTTGGCCGTTTTGCGTTCCAACAGATGGGTAATCCGCAATGTTTCCGCCGCTGTTTTGACCCGACGCTCAATTTCACCTTTGGGCAGTTTGCGAAGGGGTGAACGTAGCGGAAAAGCGAGATTGTCGAATACGCTCATATTGGGATAAAGCGAATACTGTTGGAACACGAAGGCTACATCTCGTTCCGCTGGCACTGCTCCTAGCATTGAATTACCATCAAACAGGACATCCCCGGCATCTTGTTTTTCGAGGCCCGCAATCACACGCAGAGTGGTGGTTTTGCCCGCACCTGTCGGCCCCAACAAGACAAAGAACTCTTGGTCTTGGATGGTCAGCGACAAATCGTTGAGGGCGGTTTTTTCACCAAAGCGTTTGGTAATGTTTTGAAGGGTGATACTGCTCATGGATTGCCCCCTTTGCGGATAGCCATCTCAGTCTTGGGGTCAAAAAATCGCACCATTGCGGGGTCGAGGTCGAAGCGGGCAGGTGTACCAATTGGGTAATTCGTCCCGCGTCCGGCACGGACATCCACAATCGTGTCCCGGTCTATCTCTAGATGCAGCATGGTATAACTGCCGTGCAGATCGGTGGTATAGACGGTTGTGGCGATAGGGCCACTCGCGCTGATATGGGCCGCTTCAGGTCGGAAGCCTAAAATGATGTCCCCATCCCGACCAATGGCTTCATGAATGGTCGTGTGCCAATCGGCGGGGACGTCGTAGCGATTGTCACCGGGTAAGGCGACCCTGCCATCGGCGTAATGCCCCTGAATCAAATTCATGCCGGGGCTGCCAATAAACTTGGCGACAAATAGATTGGCGGGGTCATGATAGACCTCGGCTGGGGTGCCGTTTTGCTGGACAACGGCTGCCGACATCACAACAACTCGATCTCCCATTGCCATCGCTTCGATTTGGTCATGGGTGACGTAGACGGTAGTGGCATTTTGTTCAATGTGTAGGCGCTTGATTTCAGCCCGCATGGATTCACGGAATTCAGCATCCAGCGCCCCTAGCGGCTCATCCATCAAGAAGGCCGCCGGACGACGCACCAACGCTCGTGCCAAAGCAACCCGCTGTTGATCGCCCCCACTCAGGCCGCCGGGACGTGCGTTCATCAGATGCTCAATCCGCAGCATTTTGGCGACTTCTTCCACCCGCTTGCGGATACTGTCGCGTGGTTCGCCCTGTGCCTGAAGTGGGAAGGCGATATTCTCGCGGGCGGTCATATGCGAATAGAGCGCAAAAAATTGGAATACAAAGGCAATGTCACGATCACTGGGATGCAGCCATGTGACATCTTTGCCATCGAATAAAATCTGCCCATCGGTCACAGCCTCTAGGCCAGAGATCATGCGTAGGGTGGTGGTTTTGCCACAGCCGGATGGCCCAAGCAGCACCACAAATTCACCGCTGTGGATGGTCATATTCATCGGCTTGACCGCGTAGCTGGGGCCGAATTTTTTCTCGACATTAATGAGTTCAATTGTTGCCATCGGTACTCTAAACCGCCTATCCTTTACGAATCGCCCCAAACGTCACCCCACGAAGAAGATGCTTGCGAAGGGCGAAGGTTACGATCACGACTGGCAATAAGAAAACCAACGACGCGGCAGCAATCGTTTCCCACTCAATACGACCCACGCCTTGAATCGAAGGGATGCTAGGCGGCGCGGTGCGGGTGGCATCGCTGGTGAGCATGGCAGCAAACGCATATTCGTTCCATGCAAAGATAAAACAGAACACGGTGGTGGCGGCGATGCCTGTCACGGCTTGGGGCAGAACCACCTTACGGAATGCCTGCAACCGGGTATAGCCATCTACCAACGCGGCCTCTTCGTATTCTTTGGGAATTTCATCAATGAAGCCCTTCAGCAGCCACACCGAAAACGACAAATTGAAGGTGGTATAGAGCAAGATCAACCCAAAATAGGTGTTATCAAGCCCAAGTTCGCGGTACATCAAGAAAATCGGAATGGTCACGGCGACAGGTGGCAGCATACGGGTGCTGAGAATGAAAAATAACAGGTCGCCTTCACCGGGGATTTTGAAGCGGCTGAAAGCATAGGCCGACAGTACGCCAAACAGCACCGAGAAAATGGTCGAAGTCCCGGCAATGATAAATGAATTGCGTAGCTGCTTGGGGAAATCGCCAACGCGGGTGATTTTTTGACCCCGTTCGGCGACCTTTTTTTCATACCACTTCAAATCATCGCGGGCACGAAATTCATCGGCCTCTTGGCGTGTAGGGAACTGTACCCGCTCTGTCACCAAGAAAATGAAACTTTCAATGGAAGGCTCAAAAATGATTTTGGGGGGTACGGCGACGACATCGCTTGGTGATTTTAAGGAGGTCATGACCATCCAAACCACCGGCAGCAGGATGAGCACTGTCAAAATGACCACCACAAAAGCACGGATGGCGCGGGTCACTTTTGGCCGTAGCCCGACCTTATCTACGCGAGTCGAAATTGTGACGGGCGCACTTGGGGCAGAAGCGCGAGTTGCCATTGGTTAGCCCTCCCGTACTTTGTTTAATGCGCGAATATAGAGATTGCTGATGGCAATGATAATAATCAACACCACATAGGCCATCGCGCTTGAGAGGCCCGTTTGTGCCTGCGGAGGCATTGCCAAACGGAACAATTTCACCGATACCGTTTCGGTCACATTAACCGCTTGTGTGCCTTGTAACAGGCTTGGGCCGCCCCCAGTTAAGCCCATCACAAGGTCAAATTGCTTAAATGCCTCGATAGTACGGAACAACACAGCAATCAGGAGGAGGGGCATGACTTGGGGCAGAGTAATGCGGCGGAATTGAAACCATGCACTGGCGCGGTCAATCGCAGCGGCTTCATACAGATAATCTGGAATCGCGCTCAAGCCTGCGAGGGATAGCAGCATCACAAAGGGACTCCACATCCACACATCCACAATCACCACCGCCCATAGTGCCAAATCGGGGTCGCCTAACCATTCGGGTGCGGTGTTTGGGTCGGAGTAGCCCAAGAACTGATCGAAAATCCCAAAAGAGGGGTTAAATATATTCTTCCAAAATGCTCCTACGACTGCGGGGGAAAGCATCATGGGAACCAGAATCAGGGTTGTTAATAAACCACTACCCTTGAATTTTTCTTTGAGCAGCATGGCGAGGCCGAATCCCACAATCATTTGTAAGGACACAGAAATCAGGGCATAACGGCCTGTGACCGCAAAATTGTGCCAATATAAGTTGTCGGACAGCACTTTTTTGTAATTATCGAGTCCAACCCATTTGGGTGGCGTGGGGTTAATGGCGGAATATTCGGTAAAACTTAAATAGAGACTGTAAATAAGCGGAAAAACATTCATTAAGATCAACAATACGACTGTTGGGATGATAAACATCTGAATCAGTCTTTTGTCCCCTAAGTGTCGTCGTCTGGCGGGATGGCTGTAACTTGACATGAGAAATCCTTTTAGCGACCTGATATGGTTGTGCTGCGAATACGCATCCGCCTGAACCTCACCAACTCGGCTAAATTACAGGCATGGCAGTCCTCATCAGAGGTGAGTCCATGACTCACCCCTGAAAAGTAGAACAACGGTTTACTACTCGGAAATGACACCCTCGGCAATGAGAATTTCATCCATCTCAAAGGCCATCCCGTCGAGCGCTTCTTGGGCCGTGCCTTCACCCCCAACCACATAGGCATGGAGGTAGCGTTGAGCGGGTTCGAGCAGCAACCCAAATTGCGGGATATTCCAGAAGTCCTTTACGAACGTCATCGTTTCGGCAAACGCGGCGTTGTAGGGGGTCTGGGTCAGGAATGCTTCGGATTCGAGCACTTCGATATTGCAGGTGTACCCACCGACAGCGGCCCAACGTGCCTGTACTTCGGGGGTGGCGAACCACTTAATGAAGTCCAGCGAGGCCTGCTTGCGTTCGTCGCTGATATAGCTATTGACGCTGATTCCCTGACCGCCGAGCGCAGCAAAACGCTCACCCGTCGGGCCAGCGGGCATTGCGAAGTAGCCAGTCGAATCCCGATAGGGGTTAATATCGGGGTTGTCCAGTGACGGGAAGAACGCGAAGTAATTCATAATCATCGCGGCCTGCCCATTGATGAACACATTGTTCATTTCGGCAAAGAAGGCATTGTCGGTGCCGGGTGGGGCATAATCGTAAAGCTCACCATAGAGTTCGAGGGCGGCTACGGCTTCGGGTGAATTGATCACGCCCAACACATTATTGTCGGCATCTTTCCAGTCCGCGCCATAGCTGAACATGATATTTTCAAAACCCATCGTAATGGCGTCATAGTCCACCTGCGTATAAATGCCAACCCCATACAGACCGTCATCAGGCCGGGTAAAGAATTTGGCAATGTCGCGTAGTTGTTCCCATGTTTCGGGAATAGCCAGCGGATAACCGTATTCGGCTTCAAAGGCAGCCATGTTGTCGGGGTCTTCAAACAGGTCTTTGCGATACGCCCAACCATTGGCATCACCTTCGGTTGGGTAGGCATAGTAGGTGCCAGAGCCTTGTGGATACTCACCGTAATATTGCAGGGTGGCCGGTGTTACCGTTTCGGTAATGCCATTGCTATTGAGGAATTCGGTGAGGTCAACATAGTGGCCTGCTTCAACCGCTTGACCTACCCATTGGCTGTCACCAACGACCATATCAAAGGAGTCACCTTGCACCGCCCATTCGGCCCCTACTTTGTTGTAATAGCTGGCCCAAGGCTCCTGTACGACGGTGACTTTTATACCAGTTTCGGCTTCATATTCGTTGCCGATTTGTTGCAGATAGTTGGCGGGGTCCCACTCGGCCCACCAAATCGTTAGTTCACTAACACCTTGCGCTTGGACAGGACGGGGGGTAGCGGCAAAATTGCTGGTGAAGGCAATGCTGAGTAGTGCAATCAGCACCAATACTGAGAAGGTTTTCTTTAACATATTTTTCTCCCAAACTCGCTTCTACTCTGCTTTTGTAGTGATAACTTTGTGAACAGGTATTGCTCGATATGGCCTCCTTCTTCGACTCAACCGAATGTTTTCCAAGGATGGGTGCTTTGACCCACTGAAGATTTCAAAAATGTTGGGAGTTCTTGCCCTTCATAGGTGAAGATGTGGTCAAGGGCCAGCATAATCGCCCCGACAATGCCTGCGTCTGACCCCATCGGTGAGGTATCAATCCGTAGGTAGCGTGTTGATAGGGCCAGCGAGCGATGTAACACACCGCGCCGAATCGAAGCCAAAAATTGCGGCCCAATGCGACTGACCCCACCTCCAATCAGGATTAGGCTGGGGTTGAAGAAATTGACGAGGCTTGCCAACACTTCACCGATCATGCGTCCACTTTCGCGGATAATTTCGTTCGCAACAGGGTCGCCTTGTGAGCCTGCCATGCTGACATCTTCGGCGGTTAAAATTCCGTTTTGGGCTTCAAGGTGGCGGGCAAGAATAGCGCTTTTTTGATCACGCACGGCTAAGATGGCACGGGCCGCAATCGCAGGGCCAGCCGCCATTGCCTCTAGACAGCCGATATTGCCACAGTGACAGGTCGGACCGTTTTGGTCAACACAGATATGCCCGATGTCCCCGGCACACCCATCAGCGCCGCGATAAATTGCACCGTTACAAACAATCCCACACCCAATGCCTGTGCCGACTTTGATGAATAGGAAATTGCGTTCATTTGTGCCTGCCCCCGCCCGTAATTCACCAAGCGCCATGACATTGACATCGTTGTCCACAATGACCAGCGCACTTGGAAAGGTTTTGTGGATAAAGTCGCTGATGGGATAGGCTTCCCAACCGGGCATAATGGGCGGTGCAATCAACAAGCCCGTCGAAAACTCGACTGGGCCGGGTACGCCGATGCCAAAAGCACAGATTTTTTCTAAGGGAATATGGTGACGCTCAATTTGCTCTAACACCAGTTTGCAAATGATGCCTAGCACCATATCTGGGCCGTCGCGTACATCAACGACCACGTATTGGCGGTCTATCACTAGGCCCTCAAAATTGGCGAGCGCTATATCAAGGCTGGTCGCGCCGAGGTCAACCCCTACTACATACCCAAAATCTGCATTGAAGCTAAGAACGCGCGGTCGGCGGCCTCCACTGGATTTGCCGTCACCTATTTCGTGAAGAATACCAAGTTCAATTAGGCTACCAACAACGGAGGTGATTTGGGAACGAGAACAGCCAATACTATCCGCTAGTTCGGTACGAGAGAGGGTACCAACCTGACGAATGATTTCAACAGCTTTGGTTTGTGGCACAGAAAGTTTGAGAGGTAATGTGCCATGAACCTGCTGCTGATCATTAAGCGCAGAAGGGAGAGATGAATTTTTCAAAGGAAAATAAGTTCCCAAACACAAAAATTAAAAACTCTAGCTTGTGATATACCTGTCAATGTACATCTTATACAAATAATCATACCATCATTAGTTGCTTTATGCAACTAAAAAGATTAGAAAATTTTGTCGGAACTTATTTCATTTTTTAAAGTAAGTTATGAAAAAAGTGATCGAAACCAAAGTTTTTTAAGAAAACAAAAGGGCGAGCGCTTGCTCGTCCTTTGTCCGCTTTACTTTTTTAGGAAAGATTATTTGTTTTTGGCGGGGGTAATTTTGACCGTTGGGTCTTGACGTAAAGCTTGTTCCGAACCAGCAGGGGCATAAACTACAATCAATTCAATCGGTTGCTCGGCGCGATTGATGGTGGAATGAAAGACCCCTTTTGGAATCCAGATGCAATCGCCGGATTTGATGCGAACCGGGGGTTGATCGTTTAACATTTGATCGGCTTCGCCCGACACTACATAAATAATTTCGTCGGCCAGTGGGTGGTTATGGCGGATATGCCCCTGCCCCGGTTGTAACAAGACACGCCCGAAGCTAAAACTCGTCGCCCCGGTGACCCGTTCTTCACTCAACATGTGGATAATACCCCAGTCAAATTGCAGTGTATCCACATCGTCGGGGGTAGTAATCGCACAACTTCCAATGCGTTTCATAAGCGTTTATTTTTGACCTCGCACCTAATTTTCTAGCTCACCTAAAACGATACCGCAGGATTGCCAAACTGCCCATTAAGATACTGAGGCCCATGAGGAGGCCGCTTTGCCATGTTTTATCAATGGTCGGTGAAAGGGGAGTATCCCAGTCAAAGGCAACATCAGTCAGATAAGTGAGGTCACTCCCATCGGGGCGCATCTGGTAGAGTTGAGTTTGTTCCCGATAGCCTGTCCCGAAAAAAATCCACTCCCCGTCGGATGACCATGTAACTCGCTGAATAGGGGTGTTACTCTGGTAAAGGGTTTTCCGATCACTGCCATCCAGATTTAAGCGATAGATGGTGTTTTGGCCCTGATTGAAGTTCACAACGACGAGTGATTGCTGACGATTTGACCATGCCAACCTGCCATATTGACCGGGTAGCGCGAGGATAGGCAAAGGCATAACAACAAGGGTATCTGGCAAAACGGTGTGAAGCGCGACGGCCTGAGCATCAGTATTCAGAAAACTGATGGAATCCCCAGTCCAAATGACATCCAAAAAGGGGCGGGAACTCGAGAAGAGCAATTGGGCTTCGTGTTCACCAACCGTTAAAAGATGCAGTTTGTAGGTCTGGATGGTGGAGCGCGTGTGACTGATAAAGGCGATTTGCTGACCATCCGGCGACCATACCAGATAATCTATAAAATCTTCGCTGTTGAGCAGGACTTGGGTTTCCATTATCCCGCCTTCCCCATTGGGAATGGCCTGCCCAATCGAGATGAGAGGATCGTCGTCCATGCCAGTGCGATAGGCAATCCGATCATTGTTAGGAGACCATGCGGCATATAAGGTAAAGGTAGCGTCATGCCGCAGGGTTTCGCTATAGCCATCCTGAATGCGCACCACATAGCTATCCCACCAACCACGTGTGATATACCGCGAATAGAGCCATTGACTGTCGGCTGACCAGCTAATCACGCGCGTTCCTGTCGCAGGCGAAGATAAGCCGACCTTTTGTAAAGCGCTGCCATTAGGCCGCATCACATACATGGCGTTGAGGGCATGTCCGCCGGGGCGTGTTGTTTCTCGATCCGAGACAAAAGCGATCCATTTGCCATCCGGTGACCATGTGGGTTGGGTGTCGTGGGCCGGATGGTGGGTCAGATTGGCATCGTAATCGGTGCCGGGGATGCGGAGATGAATGTCGCTGCTGCCGTCCCAGAAATCCGAATGGGCGACCAGACGTGCTTCGGAAGGATGTTTCCGAGCAAAAACCAACGCGGCACTCATCAATAAAAGAACGCTGCTGCCAATTACCAAAAATGACCGTGCCATAATCATGATAGGTCTACTCTGCTAACACATCATTTTTGTTGAACAGTATAGATGCTAAGGAAAACAAAAAACAGGCGGTACACACCACCTGTCTTATAGTTGATTGGAGTGGGCAGGGTTTTGAGTCCTGCCCTCTGCTGATTACCGCGTGGGCAGATAGTTCTCGCGGCTGGCGTTTTCCTCATTCGGGGTATTTTCCGGATAGAGGTTATCGCCCAAACCGAAGGTTAATTGATTGGTGTTGAGCGCCACATCCACCGAATCAGCCGTGATGGGGAGGGCGGGCGTAACAAAGATGTCTGGCGCACCTAACACATTCGAGGTAAAGACGACGTTGGGTGCATCGCAGGCCCATGTAGGAGCGTAATCCGCGATGCCGTTCTCGGTGACTTTACGGGTTTCGCCTGTGTTGAATTCGTAGACATAGATATCCATGTCACCATCAACATCCGATTGATAGGCAAGGAGTTCGTCATCGTTATACCATGTGGCGTTGCTGGCGTTACCGGCAGCATCGGAAATCGCGGTGACGTTCGCGCCGCTCTTGTCCATAACAAATAGGACGCTGCCACCCTGACGATCTGAACGGAAGGCAATATAATCGCCAGCGTTGGAATACACGGGATCATAGTCGTTACCAGAGCCGTCACTGAGGAGCGTGGTTTCGTAGGTGCTCATATTGAGCGAGTAGAGTTGCCATTGACCGTTGCGGTCACTCTGGAACACGATGGAACCGGAGGCAGGTGACCAGAAGGGATTGATGTCACTGCCCTCATCCACCGTCAGGCGCATGACCTGACCCGTCGCAAAATCGAGCGAATACAGTTCCCAATTGCCATCGCGGTTGGATTCAAACACAAGGCTTTCGCCATTGGGTGCCCAAACGGGATCGGTATCCACCCCTTCGTTATAGGTGGCACGCTGGACAAACGAGCCGTCTGCCGAGGCGATATAGAGTTCCCAATTGCCGTCACGGTTGCTGACAAAGGCCACATAATCGCCATTGGGAGAACGGGTGGGGGCGACATCATGGATGCCTTCCCCAATACCGCGTGACAGGTTGGCTTCAGCCACAGGGTTGAGGCCATCCAGATCGAGTCGGAAGATTTCCCAATCGTTGGTTTGATTGGTGTGATAGAGCAACGAATCTACGCAGGCCAGCGCCGAGCAGCCATTCACCTGCATGGCTTCGACACCTTCGCTGGTTTGGTTGGTCGGATCAATCGGTGTCACGGCTAGTTCAGGATGTAGGTAGTCGGTCTGGATACTCGGAATACCTTCCATGCTGGCGGCGGGTACTTTACCTTCACGGCTGGCATTTTCTTCTGCCGGGAAGCTCTGTGGGTACACATCATCAGCAGGCTCATCGGTCAATTGCAGCGCTACTTCTTCAACCTTGATAGCAGGCGCGTCAATCGGCAGGGCATTGGTCTCGAAGATGTCCGGGTTGCCCATCACATCGGAAGTGAAGATCAACTCATTGGTGCCGCAGACCCATGTTGGAGCATAGTCGGCAATTACATTGTCAGTGATTTGGCGGGTAGTGCCGCTGCCGAAATCATAGACATAGACATCGAGGTCGCCATCGAGATTCGATTGATAGGCGATAAGTGTATCGTCAGTTGACCAAGTGTGGTTGGTCGCATCACCCGCCACGTCGGAAATGGTTACTGGCGTACCGCCATTGGCATCCATCACAAAGATGATCGCGTTGGTGCTGCCTTCGCGGGTTGAACGGAAGGCGATACGATCACCCTTCGCCGAGTAAGCCGGGTCAACGTCTTCACCCTGTCCATCGCTCAAGAGGATCGTTTCCATCGTGGCGAGGTTCAGTTCATAAATCTGCCATTTGCCACTGCGGTCACTTTGGAAGACCAGTTTAGCGCCATCGGGTGACCAGAACGGATTGATGTCGGCGGCGGCATCATCGGTAAGACGCATTTCCACGCCTGTCGAAAGGTCAAGCAGATACAGTTCCCAGTTGCCATCACGGGTGGTTTCAAATACCAGTGTATTGTTTGGCCCCCAAGCAGGGTCGGTATCAATCGCAACGGAGTTAAAGGTCACGCGATGCAGTTCAGAGCCATCGGTACGGCTGACATAGAGTTCCCAGTTACCATCACGGTTGCTGGCAAAGGCGATCCATTCACCATTGGGGGAGCGGCTGGGGGCGACATCATCCACACCTTCCCCTTCACCACGTGACAGGTTCGGGTTCGCGTCTGGTTGACCGGGATAATCACCGAGGCGGAAGATTTCCCAATCGCCTGTACGGTTGGTGTGATAGACTTGGAAGGTTACGCACTGATAGCCGCAACCGGGGACAGGTCGCCAAGGAGCCGATGGGCTAACATCATCATAGACGGTACCCGTTGTGCCATTGACCACCGGGAATTTAATGGTCGGTACAAGGCTGGTTGGGCTGTTTGGATTTGGCGTGGCCGGGGGCAGATCATCGGTTTCATAACAGGTGAAGGGTACATCAAAGCTGCCGATGTTGCCTGTGCTGACGAAACGATAGTTGGTATTCGGTATCGTCGGTGAGACAAACACCGTAAGCGGCGCAGCCCCACGTGCGAGTTGGAATGTGCCAGTCCGAACGATATTGTTTGCACCGTCACGGATTTCATAGGTCTGTGGCGCGATCATTGGACCATCGCTGTTGCTGATGGTGAACGAAACGGTCATCGAGTTGCAGGCACCAAAGACACTCACGTTTGGCGGATATTCACACGTTGCGGAAGCGGTGATCGCGGTTGAACTGGTCGTGAACGTCACCGGGCCGGACATATTGTTGACACTAAAGACGGCGGAACCGTTCGCAGTCAGTTGGAAGGGTTGGCTCAGAACGACCACCCCATTCCGGTCACGGATAGTCGCTGTGTCAGGATCAGGCATGGGGCCACCGTTGTTACTAATGGTGAACGAGGCCACACGATCAGGTGAGCAAATACCAATCGCGGAGACATCCGGTGGGTAGTTGCAGGTGGTGTTGGCCGTGACACCCGACGTACCAGTAGACATGGTGACTGGGCCGGAGAGATTGTTGACGGTAAAGGTCTGGGTACCATTCGCTGCCAGTTGGAAGGACTGAGTGAGGACGACATTGTTGTTGAGATCGCGGATGGTGACGGTATCAGGGTCAGGCATAGGGCCGCCATCGTTGGTGATGGTGAAAGAAGCGACTCGATAAGCCGAGCAAGTGCCATTGGCCGTCAAGTCGGGTGGATAGTTGCAGGTGGTATTGGCGGTGACACCCGACGTACCTGTCGTCATGGTCACAGGGCCGGAGAGGTTATTGACGGTGAAAATCTGCGTCCCATTAGCCGCGAGTTGGAAGGACTGAGTGAGAACGACGTTGTTATTCAAGTCGCGGATGGTGACGGTATCGGGGTCAGGCATGGGGCCGCCATCGTTGGTGATGGTGAAGGAAGCGACCCGATAAGCCGAGCAAGTGCCAGAGGCCGTCAAGTCCGGTGGGTAATTGCAGGTAGTGTTGGCGGTGACACCCGACGTACCAGTGGTCATGGTGACGGGACCCGAGAGATTGTTGACGGTGAAGGTCTGGGTGCCGTTGGCCGCGAGTTGGAAGGACTGGGTGAGGACGACGTTGTTGTTGAGATCGCGGATGGTGACGGTATCGGGGTCAGGCATGGGGCCGCCAGTGTTGGTGATGGTGAAGGAGGCGACTCGATAGGCCGAGCAGGTGCCATTGGCCGTCAAGTCGGGTGGGTAATTACAGGTCGTATTGGCGGTGACACCCGACGTGCCAGTGGTCATGGTAACTGGGCCGGAGAGATTGTTGACGGTGAAGGTCTGGGTGCCATTAGCCGCGAGTTGGAAGGACTGAGTGAGGACGACGTTGTTGTTGAGATCGCGGATGGTGACGGTATCAGGATCAGGCATAGGGCCGCCAGTGTTGGTGATGGTGAAGGAAGCGACCCGATAAGCCGAGCAGGTGCCATTGGCCGTCAAGTCGGGTGGGTAATTACAGGTCGTATTGGCGGTGACACCCGACGTGCCAGTGGTCATGGTGACTGGGCCAGAGAGATTATTGACGGTAAAGGTCTGGGTGCCATTAGCCGCGAGTTGGAAGGATTGAGTGAGAACGACGTTGTTATTCAAGTCGCGGATGGTGACGGTATCGGGGTCAGGCATGGGGCCACCCGTGTTGGTGATGGTGAAGGAGGCGACCCGATAAGCCGAGCAAGTGCCATTGGCCGTCAAGTCGGGTGGGTAGTTGCAGGTGGTGTTGGCGGTTAGGCCGAAGTCCAACGAGCTAAACGTTACCACACCAGACAAATTGGAGACGGTGAAGGTTTGGCTTTGATTCGCACCCAACAAGATAGCGTCTGTGAGCACCACTACGCCATTCAAATCACGGATCGTGACCTGATCGGGTGTAACCATCGCGTCGCCTGTATTGGTTACGGTGAATGATGCTACACGATAGGCCGAGCAAGTGCCGGACACATTGAGAGCAGGAACAGGGTTCGGGTTGCTGAGATTGACGACCACCGGGCGCGTGATAATACCCGTCGTTGTGCCGTTGGTGATGTGCATACTCACCTGATAGGTGCCCGATGACGCGAAGTTGTGACAAATCGTGTTTTGGGCCGGGCCGGTTGTGGTATCACCGAAGTCCCAACTGGTCACGCTCACCCCAACAGGTAGTACGGCGGTAAAGCAGAAGTTGGCGGTGCCATTGGGCGTGATCGTGAAGGTGGCGGAGGCTTCCAATGGGTTATAGGTGCGAATCTGGTTGGTCGCGGTACCGTCAAGGCCACTCACGTCACTGTGGATATTCAGTGTTACTGGGAATGTCCCGCCGGGGGTGGTATAGCTCGTGCAGATGGACGCGGGAATGCTGGAATTGGTGTAGACCAATGTCTGTCCATTGCCAAAATCCCATGCCCAATCAGTGATGTTATTGCCCGTACTGGTATCGGTAAAGCACACGGTCATGGGTGCTTGGCCCGCATAGAGCGATGGGGTAAACGACGCGCTGATGCTGTTGATGTCAATCAGCGTAAATTGCAGGCTGGCTGAGGTCGGGCCGAGCGGGCCGTTTCCATCCACGACCACTGTATAGAGGCCGGGAGTGGCAAAGAAACGAGTGACACTACCGTTTTGTGGGACATTGTTGACCGTCCACAGCAAATTGTTGGCGGCATCATACCCCCGCCATCGCAGATTGCCCGTCAAATTGGTGGCAATGGCATTGAACGTTTGGTTAGTGCCCGCAAAGTTGCTGCCAGTACGGTTGATGGCAAGACTTTGAGCCGGATACACATTAAATGTGACACTAAACGGTGTAGCTGCGTTGGTACGTGAACCAGATGGATTGGTTCCAACTAGCGTGACATTGTAGGTACCCGCAGCATTAAAGCTAAGGCAGCCGGGTTGGGCAGCCGTGCTGGTCAACGTACCGAGGGTGGTATTCGCCGTGCCAAAATTCCACAGATAGGTCAAGCCGCCAATGCCGTCGAAGCTGGTGCCAGAGGTATTGGTAAAACAAATGGATTGGCCGACTGCAATTGCACTCGCATTGCCCGTGTAGGTGTAGCTCACGTTAAACGTGCCAATCGCCAGCGCATGTTCGAGGAAGCAGGTGTCGGTGGTGGTCAGCGAGGAATCTGCCACATCCACGCGCAAGGTGAAATCATCTACGCCAACCGGGGCGAGCAATGCGCTATTGAAGGTAAAGGCTGGGCTGGCAAAGACCCCGTTGTTGGTCAAGATGATGGGAGTATTGACTGAATCAGCCAGTACCTGATTGTATCCACCGGGGCCGAGCAACCGCCATGTATAACGCAGCGGCAGCCCATTACCATTGTCAATATCAATGTTGTAGGCAAAGTTGCCGGGGTTGGCAGGGCTATAGTTATTGCCACCGCCCCAACCATCACAGGCAAAACTGACCGGAGTTGTCCCCTGAACAGTTAGCACTTGCCAATTAGAGGTGCAGTTGTCAGCAGGAATCGCTCCATTGACCGCCGCATTCGCGGTGTAGCGCAGGCGATACTGTGCGCCGACGGTTGGGAATGTGATGTTATATGGTGTGCCTATGCCAGTTGCAAATGGAACATAGGCAGGGACAGGGAGCGTGCTATCCCAGATTTCCAGTGTCCATCCATAGGTAATCGTGCGCCCATAGGGATTGCCAATATTGGGTGTGTAACCAACGGTTTCGCCCACAACTGGAGTATTATCACCGACGGGTAGGCCGCAGGTCAGATTGTTATAGGTAACTGTGATTGTGCGATTGAAATTACAATTGACCGTTGTGCCATCCGGATTCGTGACGGTTACAGCGACCTGAATAGCGTCATTGGCTAGAGGCGGCAATGACCCTGCGGTTGTGTTCCATCGAACCGTCGCTGTGGCATTGTTCAGACGCGGATTCGGTGTTGTAATCACTCCATCTGAGACTGTCCAAAGATAGCTTGCTGGACGCCCTGCTAGGCCAGTCAGTGTCGCGGTGTAATTTTGGGTGACACTCGCCCCAGTAGTGGCATTGACGGGTACGGGTGCTCCGGGTCCGGTAATGCCTGTACAGGTCAATGTGGGCCAAGGATTGAGGTTGAAGGTGAGGTTTTCAAAGCATGTCGAAGTCGCAGGCGTGTAACCCGCGCCATTGTCCACATCCACTTCATAGCGGACAGCGATCGGGGTGACTGCTCCCGGTGCGACAGTTGTATTTGTCCACGCGAAAGTCGGGCCTGTTTGTCCGGCTTGAAGGACTCCATCAACGTACCAACGATAGGTCAATACCGTGCGACCACTGAGGTTTTGGACGTTAGAGCTAAAGGTATAGGTAGCGCCATTGGCATAAAGCGGATTAGGCAGGGCCGGGGTAGTTGTACCCATGAGGCAGTTCAAGGGCAGCCATGAGCGGGTCACGGTTTGGCTGTCGGCACAGGACGCGCCATCGGGGGTGGTTGCTGTAAATTCCAATTGGAACGAGCCAAATCCAATCGCTGCCCAATCTACGTTGATAGTTGCACCTGATCCGGTGATAGGCAGGCCCGCCCCAACACCTGTGACTGTCCAGTTATAGGTGACGGTGCGGCTATTGATATTGCCCACATTGCTGTTGTAGGTTTGGGCTGGATCACCGGGCAGAATGTCAAAATCACCTGTGATGCCGCAGGTCAATTGCAGCAAGTTGACTGTAATCGTCATCTCGGCATAGGAACTTCCGCCGGGGCCTGTTACGGTCAGCCGAATCGGATTACCACCCAACGTGATATTGCCGAGGATGTTGCCAACGGGAATATTGGTGGGATTTTGAAGGTTGCTATCTTCAACGCCGTCGCCATTAAAATCCCACGACCATGCTGTAATTGCACCTGTACTGGTGTCGGTGAAGTTAACATTGGTGCCCCATGTAATCGCGCCGCTTGGGTTTGAAGTGAAGCTGGCAATGGGCGCAGACACGATACTGAGCGTTTGTGTATCGGTGGAACTGGCGGGGGTGGGCGTTCCACCATCGTCAACCGTCAAAATAACGGTGACTAGCCCTTGATTGGCAAAAAGATGGCAAACAATGGTGTTGTTATCTTCAGTAACGGGAGTGCCGTCGCCAAAATTCCAGCGGTTATGCAGGATAGGGCCAGTGCTGGTGTTGGTAAAGCAGACTTCGATCTGCCCACCGGGATTATTACCTGTGAATTGATAGGTAAAACTGGCAACGACGACCTGACCGGAAGGATAGACGCCAACTTGTCGTGTCACCGTACCGCTTCCGCCGGGACCGGTATAGGTCATGACCACATCATAGGTGTGATTAGGTAGTGGGCCATTTGCTGTATAGGTGTGATTAAACGGCGCGGGAGCAGCAGCTTGTGTGAATGTTTGGACAGGCGTGCCATCGCCGAAATCGAATGACCATGACGTGATTGGGCCTGTACCCAAATCTTCCGGCACAATGGTGACGGTTAATGGGGCTGTCCCGTCGGAGGGCACCATCGAGAAATTGGCCGAAGGTTGCGGTGCGTTTAAGGCCACCGAGCGGCTGAGGATTGAAAACAAACCAGCCCCATCGGTCACAGTCAGTTGAATAGTATATGCGCCATAATAGCCGAATGACCACGAGGCATTTTGGGTGGTCGCATTGGGATAAACTGTTGGATCGCCAGCAGGTTGGGCAGTCACTTGCCACACATAGGTCAATCCACTGGGCGTGCTGGCATTAATGGTCTGGACGGTAATCGGCAGCAGACCCGTATAATTGGCGGGATTGAGAGTAAAGGCGGCATTCGGCGGTGTCGTGATTGAAATACTGCCGGTGAGTTGGGGTAGCGCATCACAATTGAGCGTAATGGCCTTAACACCCGCTGCGGTGTAAGTAATGGCGTGGGGACCGGGACCAGTCGCCGTGAAACCATCGCCGAAATTCCATGTGTAATTAACAATGTCTGGCGAATGTAGTGCTGTGAAAGTATAGGTGTAGGGGTTGGTGTCGTTGCTATTGCCTATATCCATTTGGCAATACGTCTGTTGCGCTTGGATGCCACCTTCATCTTCTGATGCTGCCGGATCAACTGTAATGACGCCCTCAGTGGGTTCTGCTACTGGGGTTTCAGTGGTCGCGGTTGGATCAGTTGTGTTGTCTCCCTCGTTACCATCAGTTGGCGGAGGTGGTTCGGGAGTGGGTGTTTGTGTGGGTGGGTCATCGGCGAGGGCAGTCTGGGGCTGGCTGTCCTTCAACAGACCCTGCACTCCTCCCAACGTTCCCGTGACTAGAATGGTTAGAATAGTTAACAAATTAAAGAACAAGCGCTTATAGCTATATCGCATAGTGCATTGATCCTCCACCTTATAGCTGATGAAATGGCAGCGTGGGATGAACTTTAGACAAACCTTCCATAAATCACATTATATAAGAAAGAATTGCGTGACAAAGCGCGTTAGCATGAATTTTTCCGAAAGAGTGACGGTTTGTAAACTAACTTTGAATCAACAGTGGAGGCCTTATTGTCTATTGGCGGACTTCTTCCGCTTGTCAGTCACCCTTGTTAGAAATGTGTGTGAGGAAATTAAAAGATTTTAATTCCCAAATTTGTAAACCCCGTCAACATCTCGTAAACTACAAAGATAGGCATCGAGAGTCCGCTCACAAGTGGTAAAATACCCATTTACCTCATTTACGACATCAGACCCCCGTTCGATGGGGAGGCACTAATGACTGGAAACTCGGCAGCAACGCTCATTGGAAAGCGATACCAGCTACATGAATCTCTTGGACGTGGGGCCATGGGGGCAGTTTATCGTGCCACTGACCGATTGACGGCACAAACGGTTGCAGTCAAGCGTGTGACCACTGTGTTTGAAAGCCGTCCTTTGGATTCGAGTACCGAAAAATTCGACATCCGTTTGGCGTTGGCCCGCGAATTCAAAGTATTGGCTTCGCTGCGTCACCCCCACATTATCAGCGTTCTTGACTATGGGTTTGATGAGGTTGGACAGCCCTTTGTGACAATGGAACTGCTCCAAGAAGCACGTCCTTTTGTATTGGCCGGACAAGGGGAGCCGCTGGAACGAAAAATCGAGATGCTGGTTGAACTGCTTCAAGCATTGGCCTATCTGCATCGGCGTGGCATTTTGCATCGTGACCTGAAACCGGGCAATGTCTTGGTAGATGCGAATGGTCAGGTCAAGGTTTTGGATTTTGGTTTAGCGGCGAAATCTGAGCAAGCGAAAGAAATTGCGGGCACGATTGCCTATATGGCCCCCGAAGTGTTGCAGGGCAAACAAGTCACGGTTGCCTCAGATTTGTATGCAGTTGGCGTGATGGCTTATGAACTCATTGCAGGCCGTCATCCCTTTGATGTCCGAGATACCAATCATTTGGTACGAGCCATTTTAAACATCAACCCTGATTTGGAACTGCTCTATGCCCAAACTTTTTATGGGGAGATTGTTCCGGAGTTGGATGGGGAATTGGGGGATACGCTTCATTTCGAGGGGAATCAACCCGCTACCGATGTACTAGACAGCCAACTAGACCGAACTATCACTGACGAAAATCGAATTGTACTATTAGATGACACACAGCATCTAAAAAACTCTCCCATCAAGGGTGATGTTGAATTTGAAATTTCACCGGACACACCTAACGAACGTTATGTTTTGGCCTCTATTATTGGGCGATTGTTAGCAAAATCCCCTGCTGACCGTTATTACGATGCCTATGATGTTATTCAAGAATTATGCGCCGCTATTGGTCAAGCAGTTCCGGCTGAATCCCCTGCCATCCGGGAGAGCTTTTTGCAGGCCGCCGAATTTGTTGGGCGGCATACCGAACTTGAGCAACTTACCAAAGCCCTAAGCCAATCCTTATCGGGGCAAGGCAGCGCATGGCTGGTCGGGGGGGAAAGCGGCGTTGGCAAGTCTCGTCTATTGGACGAATTACGTACCCATGCACTGGTTGAAGGGGTCATGCTGCTGCGTGGTCAGGCCGTATCCGAAGGGGGGTTGCCCTACGAAATCTGGCATGATCCACTGCGACGATTGGTGCTGACTTCCGATGTCACGGATGTTGAGGCGGGCATTCTCAAGGACTTGATCTCCGATATTGAAGACCTCATCGGGCGAAAAGTGCCGGACGCGGTGAAGTTGGAAGGTACGGCCTATCAGCAGCGGCTATTAGGGACGATTGCCAGTATTTTCCAACGTCAGCAGCAGCCCGTTTTGTTGCTGCTCGAAGATTTGCAGTGGGTATCGAACGAAAGTCTGGAAATTGTCAAACGGCTGTCGGGCATGATTGGAGAACTGCCGATTTTGATTGTGGGCAGTTATCGCACGGAAGATCGTCCCCAGCTTGCGGAAGAACTCCCCGAAATGACCCTGCTCAAACTCGAACGCCTTTCGACGGAGGGGATTGCGGAACTCAGTGTTTCG
Organism: Chloroflexota bacterium; assembly: GCA_013112715.1. GTDB lineage: Bacteria > Chloroflexota > Anaerolineae > Aggregatilineales > J027 > CFX10. The sequence continues at coordinate 81,682 of JABFGB010000007.1, read as the reverse complement.
ATGCTGGGTGAGACGGGTCGTCAGCCTCAAGTGCTGGAATTGCTGCAACGTGAGACCGAGGGCAATGTTTTTTTCATGGTCGAGGTGGTGCGGGCGCTGGCTGAGGAAGCCGGACGCCTTGACCAAATTGGGCGGGTTGATCTTCCACAGCACATTTTTGCCGGGGGTATTCAAACGGTTATCAAGCGGCGGTTGGATCGTGTTCCCGCCGAAGGTCAAATTTTGCTGCAATTGGCAGCGGTATTGGGGCGCGAACTGGATTTAGCGGTCTTGGAGCAGGTGAAGGACAGCCTCAACCTTGATGAATGGCTCATCATCTGTGCTAATCGCGCCGTCTTGGAGGTACAGGAGGGGGAATGGCGCTTTGCCCATGATAAACTGCGTGCCGCTGCCTTGAACGCCATCCCATCCGAACAACAGCCAAGTTATCATCGCAAGATTGCCGAGGCGATTGAAAAGGTTTATCCGAATGCTTTAGATCAAGCTGCAACGATGGCCCAACATTGGCGTGTAGCAGGGGATGTGGATAAGGAACGGTTCTATTCTCAACGGGCCGGTGAACATGCTCTGAAAATCAGCGCCTTTTCCGATGCGATTACCCATTTTGAACGGGCGTTGGAACTGCTGCCAAGCCAATCAGCGGAACGTATCGAGGCGGAACTCCACACTAAGCTCGGCGAGACGCTGCAGTACATTGGCGACTACGTGAATGCGATTCGTCGCCTTGAAAAAGGTCTGCAAATCGCACGTACTATAGATGACCAGACGGGAGCGGCCCGCGCTCTCAACTTGATGGGTGATGCTTATTGGGGACAGGGGGATTATCCCAAAGCCGCAGCGATTTGTGAGGAAGGGTTAACCATTTCACGGGCCATTAACGATCAACGGGGCATTGCGCGATCACTCAATCGTTTAGGGATGGTGTCGTCAGAGACGGGTGATTATGCGACGGCGGTGCGGCGGTTGGAGGAAAGCCTGCGGTACGTGGGCGAGATTAATGACCTAGAGGGCTGCGCGATTGTCATTAACAATCTGGGTACAGTGTCCTATGCGCAAGGCGATTATACTGGCGCGCGGCGCTATTTTTCCGAGAGCTTGACGATTTGGCAAACTGTTGGGGATCGTCGCCAAGCCGCCATCTCGCTAATGAATTTGGGCAGTGTGGCGGGTGAACAAGGCGATTTTGACAGCGCTACTCGCTACTTCCAAGAAACCCTCGAAACCTGCCGTGCGATTGGCAATCGGCGGGGGGTAGCGATGGCTCTCGATAATTTGGGGTTTGTCGCCGAACTCAAAGGGGATTATCCCAGTGCCACCCGTTATTTTGAAGCCAGTCTTGCGCTTGCTCGTGCGATTGGCAATCGGCGGGGGATGGCGACGACACTGGTCAATCTGGGGCATGTGGCGCGTGCGGAAAAGAGCCTTGAACGGGCGGCTGATTATTATTATCAAGCCCTCAGTTTGGCTCGTGAAATCCAAGCCATCCCAACCTTAATGGAAGCCTTGATTGGACTTGCCGATGTGATTCCAGACCGTATCCGTGCGTTAACATGGCTCGCTTTGGTCATGCACCATCCGGCGACTTCCGAAGGCACGAAGAAACTAGCCACTCCCGTCTTGGAAAAACTCAAATCAGCGGTATCGCCTCAAAATGCCGCTGCCGCTGCCGAAAAAGGGGTTGCGCTCGATTTGGAAACGGTGGTAGCCGAGGCACTGCAAGAACGCGCCAATATGCTGCTGCAAATGATGGGTCGGGTATAGGATAGTAAAAAAGCCATCTGTGTTTAGCGATGGCCTTTTTATATGAGCAACGATATTAAAGGGGACGGAATGACCCCATCCCCGCTTGGGTGTTAGTCATTGACTGCTGCGTAGAAGGCATCAATGGCGACTGTGCCATAGGCCGGAACAATCTTTACGGTGTGTGGGCCGGGGGTGAGATAGTTGATGACCTCAGTCTTGCCATATTCCGTCTTGTAAGAGTAGGTGTTGACTGTGCGAACCGCTACCCCATCTACGACAATGGTGAATGTGCCCAGTTTCGGCCCTGAGATGTAGATAACTTCCAGCGTTTCCCCTTCAAAGTCGAATTTCAGATAGGTGTTACGGGCGCGGCTGGCGTAGAGATAGCTGCCTCCACTGGCACTTCCTGTGTTGACATTTGCCCAAGAACCTGAACGTGCCACAATCGGGTCATTTGACTCAATCAAACGCCATTCTGCGGAAGAGCGATCTGGTAGGCAGTTGTAGGGGCCAGCAACTCCCGGTACAAACGCGGCATTTAGGTCTTTGCCAAGTGCGTTTTCGGTTAGGGGTGGATACTGCCCATCGAAAAGGCAGGCTTTGGGATAGGTTAGCCATTGAGCGCCGACCATGCTGACATAGGGTGCAGCAAATGATGTTCCGGCAAGGAAGGTGTTATCACCATACGGGAAGCCTGCACCGGGGGCAATCACATTACCGTCGTGTGAGAACTGCCACAGCGGGCCATTGTTGCCAAGCGTCGCGCCAGTCGCTATCACCTCCGGCCACCGGGCGGGCGACAGCGGCCACGATCCCAACCAAGGACGGAAATTACCGGAAGAGGCTACTGGAATTACCGCGAATTCACCGTCGGACTCAGCGCTACGTTCTAAGTATTCTTTCAACAAACCCCGGAAGTCGGCGAGTTGGGCTTCATCATCTGCTGATTGCGTCAGTTTGAAGAGGTAATAATCCAGCTTGTCTTCTGGTACACCCATTTGTCGCGTAAGATAATCCGTTAGCCCAACGCCAACCTCATCTGAGCAGGGCGGGGAATACTTGTTGGCGATTACCCGATAGTAATTGCCGTCAGGTGATTTCAATTTCCATGTGAGGTCACTACCGTTGAAATTGACCCGGAAAACGTCATTGTGGACGCCCGGCAGGAAGGTGATGGTCTGTTTGCGGTCTTGGGGATTTGGAATTACATAATTGTTGGTTCCAACTGGGATGGTGACGGATACCATATTGTGGTTTTCATAGCCAAACCGCGCGACAAATACACCGTCGCCTGCATCAGCAACACAGTTTACGATAGGCTTCACCGCGTTCGTTGAGGTGGCGGGAACACTTTCGCAGGGGGTGGAGTATTTGTTGGCACTCACCGTCCGCTCTACACCATCCGGCCCTTTGAGTTTCCAGACCAATGTCGTTCCGTGACTAAACTTGACGGAAAAGACCTTGTGCCAATCGCCGGGTTCAAATACTCGTGGTTGCTGCCGATCTGTCGGGGTCGGGTTAAAACGATTGTTTGTTCCTACCGGGGTGTTGACCATCACATCATTCGTGTTGTCATAACCAAACCACGCCACGTATTTCCCATCGGTTTGCTTGGCAACGCAATCGAGGGTTGGGATGACCGCGCCATTGGTGACAGGCTCATATCCATCAATCCAAGACACCGCTTCATCAAATTTGAACGGAGGAATGGGTGTGTCATCAATCACCATACCGGGGTCTTCACATGGGATTATGCCGAAGCTCATGTTGATGACAAAATGCTTGTAGCCTTGATCTAACAACCCTCCCGGCCCTTCAATAGCGTTTCTGACAACTGCCTTTAGGTTTTCGGTGCGATAGCCTGTGCTGCCGCCGCCAATATCAATTGGAACTAGCAGGATTTTGGACATGTCCACAACGCTGGCAAGATCATTAAACACCGCCAGCACTTCATTCCCGTGTGAGTTGGGCGTGCTGAAATCGTCCAAAATGAGGATCGCCACATGAGTCGTGTTGAAATCCGATCCTGCGGTAATGTCTGGTTGCAAATCTAGCAACCATTGATTCGAGATAGGGTTATCGCGGATTTCTTGGGCAACTTGGGCAGGGTCAAGCCCGAGGCCGGAGACTGAGAAACCGAGGCCCGAAACCGAGAACCCAAGCCCAGAGACCGAAAACCCGAGACCCGAAACCGAGAACCCAAGCCCAGAGACGGAGAAACCTTGCCCGCCGAGGATTTCCGGCGTTAATACGCAGGATTCTCCGGAGGTTGTTTCTTGGCCTTTGGTTTTTGGAACATCATTAAAAAACAGGATGCTGGAAGAGAGAACTAAAAAAATTATTAGAAATAATGCCCATTTCAGCTTTCCTCGAAGGTGCATATTGATGATTCCCCCATAGCCTAGTGAGACGTTGATTACCGTGACCTCAACTTTTGTATATAGAGGCCTAAAAGTTCTAGTAAGAAATAAATAAAAGTTTCAAGCCACTAATATTATATGAAATTCTACATTGCATTTACCTTTCAATCCTCGAAAACTTCATGAAATTTCCGTGAATATCGTAAATTCGTGCGGTTTTCCAACCAACGGTCAACAGTTAATATATCATACGAGATCAGTTGATATTTTGGGTCGTAGCCAGGGGAAATTTGGTGTTGTTCATCTACAAAATCACTATCCCTATATTTCTGAGTAGTGAACCCCCTACCGGGATTTGTAGCAGGAATTTTTGTGGGCACGTGTACAATCATTTCTTAGATTGCAAAAGATTTCACGATGGTCAGAAAGGATGCTAGAGGATGCAGTTGTTTGCCGATATTCAGGTCACAGGTCAAATCCCCCCCGCCTACCATGAGATTTTGACACCGGAGGCACTGGCATTTGTTGCTAAGTTGCAGCGGGCCTTTGGAAGTCGTCGTCGTGAACTCTTGCAGCGCCGCAAAGAAGTCCAGCGACGTTTACATCAAGGTATTATGCCTACCTTTCTGCCCGAAACAGAGCACGTTCGCGCCAGCGACTGGCAGGTCGCGCCAATTCCCGACGATCTCCAACGTCGTTGGGTTGAAATCACTGGCCCAACCGAGCGCAAAATGATGATTAATGCCCTAAATTCCGGGGCAGACGTGTTTATGGCCGACCTTGAAGATGCCAATACTCCCGCGTGGTCAAACGTGGTGGAGGGCCAGATTAATCTCCGGGATGCGATTGACGGCACAATTACTTTTACCAACCCCGACGGTAAAGCATATCGCTTGAATGAACAGACGGCCCTTTTGATGGTGCGTCCGCGTGGTTGGCATTTGGATGAAAAGCATGTCTTGGTGGACGGTGAGCCGATGTCGGGGTCACTATTCGACTTTGGTATGTATTTTTTCCATAATGCCCGCCGCCTCTTAGCAAAAGGCACTGGCACCTATTTTTATCTACCAAAAATGGAGAGCCACCTTGAAGCACGGCTGTGGAATGATGTGTTTGTCATGGCCCAAAATGAACTTGGCCTGCCGATTGGCACAATCAAAGTCACCGTCCTGCTCGAACACATCCTGTTATCGTTTGAAATCGAAGAAGTTCTGTATGAATTGCGCGATCACATTGCCGGGATTAATGCTGGACGTTGGGATTATATTTTTAGCTGTATCAAGAAATTCCGCAGCCAGCCCGATTTTCTGCTGCCAGATCGTGCCCAAGTCACCATGACCGTGCCGTTTATGCGGGCTTATACCCAATTATTGGTGCAGACTTGTCATCGGCGCGGCGCTCATGCGATGGGCGGCATGGCGGCCTTTATCCCCAGTCGGCGCGATGCGGCAGTTAATGAGGTTGCCCTCACCAAAGTACGGGAGGATAAACTACGCGAGGTCAATGATGGTTTTGATGGCACATGGGTGGCCCATCCCGATCTCGTGCCCGTCGCCCGCCCCATTTTTGAGGAAGGGTTGCAGGGCCGTGCTAACCAAAAAGAACGTATCCCCGAAGTGGATGTGAAGCCCTCTGATCTGATTAACTTCAAAATCCCCGGCGGTCAAATCACCGAGGCTGGGGTGCGGAATAACGTCAGCGTGGCTTTGCAATATATCGAGGCGTGGCTGCGAGGGAATGGCGCGGTGGCGATTTTTAACCTGATGGAAGATGCCGCGACTGCCGAGATTTCTCGTTCACAGCTTTGGCAGTGGGTCCATCACCCTGATGGCAAATTGAATGATGGCCGTAAAGTGGATGTGACGCTGATCCGCCAGATCATTCAAGAAGAACTTGCGAAAATTCAGGAGATAGTCGGTGAGAAGGCCTTTACCAATGGACGTTATGCCGACGCCGAAACAATCCTCGATCAATTGGTCACTAACGATGAGTATCCCGAATTTTTGACCGTCATCGCCTACGATTATATCTAGCCCACTTGTGTTTAATGGATGGGGTGATTCGTTACCCTATCCATTTTCCTCTGGTCAACCCTCTGCGGTATAATTCAAATAACTAAACTTTGAAATATTACCTTTCACTACGCTTACAATTTATTGGAGTAGTGTCTATGGTCGCAGCCCCCATGCTCTCCCCAGACCACACTGTCCGTACCACCTGCCCCTACTGCGGGGTGGGGTGTCAGATGAATTTGCACATCAAAGATGATGTCATTTACCGTGTGAGTGCCCCATTTGATTCCGCGCCTAATTATGGGAATCTGTGTGTCAAAGGCCGTTTTGGGCTGGATTTTACGACCCATCCACGACGTCTCACGACGCCCCTCATTCGCAATGGTGGCCCCGGTGAATTTCGTGAGGCGACTTGGGAGGAAGCCCTCACGCTTGTCGCCGAAAAACTCAGCCAGCTTGTGCGGGAAAGTGGTGGGGATAGCATTGCCACCTATGCCTGCGCCAAAGCCACCAATGAAGACAACTATGTGTTCCAAAAGTGGGTGCGAGCCGTCCTCAAAACGAACAATGTGGATCATTGCGCACGATTGTGTCATGCTGGAAGTGTGACCGGATTGCAACTCGCCATCGGGTCGAGCGCGATGAGCAACAGCATTGCCGAAATGGAGCATCTGGATACGTTCATCGTTACGGGCAGCAACACTACCGAAACCCACCCGGTGATTAGCCTATTTCTCAAACGGGCCGTGCGACAGAATGGCGCGAAATTGATTGTGATTGACCCGCGCCAAATCGAATTGACCGATTTTGCGACGTTATGGCTGCGGCAAAAACCGGGGACAGATGTAGCAGTTTATCAGGCAATGGCGCATGTCATTGTCGCCGAGAAGCTCTATAACGAGGATTTTATCAGCCGCCGCACCGAAGATTTTAACGACTATATTGAATCTCTAGAGCAGTTTACACCGGAATGGGCCGAAGAAATCAGCGGGGTTCCCGCCGAGCAAATTCGTCAAGTCGCCCGCATGTATGCCCAAGCGGATCGCGCCGCCTTTTATTGGGGCATGGGCATTAGCCAAAGCACACATGGCACGGATAACGCCCTTGCCTTGACCAATCTGGCCCTGTTAACCGGGCATATCGGCAAACCGGGGACGGGGCTGAATCCCCTGCGTGGTCAAAATAACGTGCAGGGTTGTTCCGACAGCGGCGGCCTGCCGAATGTGTTCACGGCCTATCAGAAAGTCACCGACCCCGCCGTTCGCGGCAAATTTGAGACGGCGTGGCACACAACCCTTTCACCCGACCCTGGCCTGACCGTGACCGAAATGGTTGATGGAGCACTGCTGGGCAAAATCCGTGCCATGATAGTGATGGGTGAGAATCCGCTCATGAGCGAACCCAATCTGGCTCATGCCCGCCACGCGATGGAACATCTCGATTTTATGATGTGCATTGATATTTTTATGAACGAAACGGGCGAACTGGCCGATGTGATTTTGCCCTCCGCCAGCTTTGCCGAAAAAGATGGTACTTTTACCAATAGTGATCGCCGTGTCCAGCGGGTTCGACAAGCCCTGCCTGCCTATGGAGATTCGCGCCCCGATTGGCAAATTGTGTGTGAAATTGCGACTCGTATGGAGAAAATCTTGAGGGCCGAACACAGCGCTGGCTTTGATTACCCCGACGCCGAGGCAATCTGGGAAGAAATGCGTTTTCTGACCCCTGATTTTTATGGTATTACCTATGAACGCCTAGAACGTGAGGGGGGTGTGCATTGGCCCTGCCCATCCCTTGACCACCCCGGCACACCCTATCTGTTTGAACACGATTTTCCACGTGGCAGAGGGAAATTCTGGGCATTGGAATATGGTACGGACAGCGAACTCCCCGATGCCGAATACCCCTATCATTTGACGACGGGCCGCGTCTTGTTCCATTGGCACGGCGGCACGATGACCCGCCCCTCCAAACTCAACGAGATTTTCCCGGAGCCGATTTTGGAGATGCACCCCGACGATGCCCATACTCTTGAATTGGTGTCAGGGGATTGGGTGGAGGTCAGTTCGCGGCGGGCCAGTGTCGTCTGTCGGGTAATGGTGACAGGGCGCTCTCCGGTGGGGACGGTGTTTCTGCCCTTCCATTTTGTCGAGGCGGCGGCGAATTTGCTCACACTGGATAAGATTGACCCCCGCGCCAAAATCCCGGACTTTAAAATGGCGGCGGTGCGATTGCGGAAAACGGATGCGCCGATGCGGGAAGGGGCTGACATCGCATTGGATGAACGGGGCACGATCAAAGACCCGACCACCTATGTGCATTAAAAGGGGCACGTCATGAGCCTGACCCTTGCGATTATGGCCGGGGGTAAAAGTTCCCGTATGGGCACGGATAAATCGTTTGTCACCCTGCTCGGCAAGCCTCTCATTGAGCATTTATTGGATCAGCTGGCTGATTTGGGTGAAGATGAGCGCATTCTGATCACCAACCGCCCTGATGATTACGCCACGCTAGGTCTGCCCATGTTCACCGATGTCCTGCCCGATAAAGGCTCGCTAGGGGGAATTTATACCGCGATTACCCACAGCCAGACCGACTATACATTGGTGATGGCCTGTGATATGCCCTTTGCCAATCCCGCCCTACTGAAATATATGATGGGGCTATGTGATGGAACACACGACGTGATTGTGCCGCGTGTAGACAACTATCCCGAAGGATTACACGCGATCTACAGCCAAGCCTGCCTTGCCCCCATTCGCAAACGCTTGGAGGCCGACCAGCTTAAGGTAATGGGTTTTTACGATGATGTGCGGGTGCGTTATCTAGATGAGGCCGAATATCAACCCTTTGACCCCAAAGGTCTGTCGTTTTTTAATGTCAACACGCCGCAGGAGCTAGAGGAAGCGCGGCGGTTGGCAGGTGAATGATTATTCAAATGGCATAGGAAATTGGAATGGACTCCCTTTCAATCGCTGAAATTTTAGTTCCCTATCAAGGTCGCCAGAGGGACGCCTTGCTGCCTGTCTTGTGGGATATGCAGACCGCCTTTGGGCATATCGGACCGGACGCGGTGCGCCAAATCTCTCATGCGCTACATGTGCCCGAAGCTGATATTTATGGCGTAATTAGCTTTTACAGCCTGTTTTCCGCTGAACCAACCGCCGAGACAGTCATTCGTGTTTGTACCGATCCGATATGTGGGTTGGCTGGTGCGGATAAGGTCGTTCACAGTCTATGTCATCACCTGAATATCCAGCACGACGAAACCACCCCCGACGGAAAATATGCCATTAGCCATACGACCTGTTTGGGCCTATGCGACCATGCTCCCGCCGCCTTGATTAGCCAGCGCGGACACGAGGAAATCGCGGTAGCTCCGGTGGCTTCCGAAAGTGATGTGCTGGAACTCCAAATCACTCCGCCCTATCAAAGTATCGTTCGTGGTGACATCCTACTAAAAGGTGCGGATGGTAAACATGTCGAATCCCTTGCCAAGTATGGGGACTATCGCGCCCTGCATCATGCCATTACCACATTAGGGCCAGAGGGGGTCATCGGGGAGGTCGAAAAAGCGGCGTTAATTGGGCGGGGTGGCGCGGCTTTCCCTACCGCATCCAAATGGAAAATGACCCGTCAAGCCGTTGGTCAGCCCAAATATGTGGTGTGTAACGCCGATGAAAGCGAACCCGGCACATTTAAAGACCGCGTGTTGATGGAAGGCCGCCCCCATCTCATCTTAGAAGGGGTGGCGCTGTGTGCCTTCGCCATCGGTGCGACGAAAGCCTATCTCTTTGTGCGTGGTGAATATCCAGAATCTATGCAGCGACTGCAAAGGGCGATTGATGAAGCGACCCACGCGGGCCTACTTGGGGAGAACATTTTTGGCAGCGACTTTTCATTAGATATTGAAATTCGGCGTGGTGGCGGGGCATATATCTGCGGTGAAGAAACCGCTCTGTTTGAGGCGATTGAGGGGGATCGGGGTTTCCCGCGCATCAAGCCCCCCTATCCAACCACACACGGTTTATTTCAGAAGCCCACCGTCGTGAATAACGTCGAAACCCTCAGCACCATCCCCGGCATCGTCGAACATGGCGGCGGCTGGTTTAAGCAATGGGGCACCGAGAAAAGCACTGGGCCGAAATTGGTCTCGGTCAGTGGGCATGTGCAGCGTCCGGGGGTCTATGAAATCAACCCCGGCATGACCTTGCGCCAAATGTTGGAAGAATTTTGCGGCGGGGTGGTCGGCAATCTGCAAACGGTGTTGATGGGTGGTGCGGCAGGCACATTTTTGACCCCCGACCAATTGGATGTGCGCCTGACATTTGAGGATTTACGGGCCATTCGCAGCACTTTTGGGTCAGGAGCGATCATGGTGTTTAACGAGACCGCTGATCTACGTGATATTTTGCAGCGGCTAGGACGCTTTTTTAAACACGAAAGCTGTGGCAAGTGTTTCCCCTGTCAATTGGGTACGCAGCGTCAGATGGAAATTTTGGAGCGGGCTGACATGCCGCTCGAAGGAGATCGGGAACGCCTGCGTGACATTGGCCTGACCATGACCGAATCCTCTTTATGTGGATTGGGGCAGACGGCGGCTTCAGCAGTTCTAAGCGCCCTCGAAAAATGGCCTGATTTGTTCGCCGTGAAAGGGCAGCCTGTATGAGTGATACCGTTACCCTGACGATTGATGGTCAAGAAATCACCGTCCCCGCCGGAACCACCCTACTCGAAGCAGCGGCTCAGTTGGGCATCGAAGTCCCGGTGATTTGTTATCATGATGCCACCACCTCCAACGGGTTGTGTCGGGTGTGCGTGGTGGATGTCAATAATGGGCGGTTGCTGCAAGCGGCCTGTGTCACGGCCTGTGCCAATGGCAGCAAGGTCGAAACGCGCAACGAACGGGTAGAACGCAGTCGGCGCACCATCTTGGAAATGCTAAATTCAGCGGTGGATTTAAATCACGCCCCGGCCATTCAAACCCTTATGAATGATTATGATGCCGACCCTACCCGTTTTCCCAATGCTGAACGCCGCGAACATGCCCTTTTGGATGACAACCCGTTTTATGTGCGCGATTACAGCCAATGTGTATTATGCTGGCGTTGTGTACAGGTCTGTGCCGACGATGCCCAATACACCTTTGCCCTGACGTTTGATGGACGCGGCTTTGATACGCATGTCGCCACCGCCTTTGACATTCCGATGTCCGAATCGCCGTGTGTGTTTTGTGGGCAGTGTGTCGGGGTGTGTCCGACGGGGGCGCTCAAGCCAAAAATTCAATGGGGCATGGAGCAGGGCATGACGCCAGAGCAAATTCGACAAAGTACCCGCCGACCCCGCCGCCGTCAATCGGTAGAAATCGAGGAGGGGTAATATGGAATCCGGCGCAGTTCCCTATACCTACTGGACGATTGACCTCGAAAAAACGGAACTGACCGAGGGCGGGGTAATTGAGGAATCGCTCGTCAGCATCTTTGTCAACGGACAGGAATTGGCGACGGTTATGTGCAGCCCGCTTGACCAAGAAGCATTGGCGCTCGGTTTTCTCTATAACGAAGGTGTCATCGAATCGCTGGCGGAAATCAAACTGGTTCAAGCGAATGTTACAGGCACAGCGGTGGATATTTTTCTCAATCGGGCCGAATTTAACCCGCCGCGCCGCATGATTTTGACCTCTGGTTGCGGTGGAGGTATCAGCTTGCAGGATTTGACCGCCATCCACCCGCCGCTGGCAACCGATTTTACCATTACCCCCGATGTCGTATTGCAGCGCATGGGCGATTTACAAGGAGCGGCCCAACTCTACAATGCCGTGCGTGGTGTCCATACCTCGATTCTGGCAAATGAAGCGGGGATGCTGGTCAGTGCCGAGGATGTGGGACGACACAACACGATTGATAAAATCGCGGGCAAGACGTTACAGGCCGGCATGGATACCCGCGATTGTCTATTGTTGACCAGCGGACGCATTAGCTCCGAAATGTTGGGCAAGGCCCGCCGCATGGGGATTCCGTTGGTCGCCAGCCGCACCGCCCCGACCAGCATCAGTGTGCAATTGGCAACGGCATGGGGTATGTGTATCGTCGGATACGTGCGGCGCGGCGGGATGCGTGTCTATACCCATCCCGAAAGACTGGGCTTGCCTGAGATTACGCTGATTTCTGCCTGATATGACCGCTGAATTTTTTAATGTCGCTACAGTACAGGCTGGCCTAGAAAAACTCTTTGCCCATTGGTCGCCGAATCGCCAGACCGCCACAATTGACCCCCGCAACGCATTAGGCCGCGTGTTAGCCGAGCCGATTTACTCCCCCGAACGCCTACCCTATTTCCCGCGTAGCACGATGGATGGATATGCCGTGCGTGCCGCTGATAACTTTGGGGCGACCCAATCCCTCCCCGCTTATCTAACCTGTATTGGTTCGATCCAGATGGGTCAAGCCGCTAACATCAGCCTTCAAATGGGCGAGTGCATTGAGATTTTTACGGGGGCGATGCTGCCACCTCATGCCGATGCGGTAGTGATGATCGAACGCACCCAAAAACTCGGTGGGGCTGAAATCGAAATTCTTGCGCCCGTCGCCCCCGGTGAAAATGTGGTACAGGTCGGCGAAGATATTGAAACGGGCGAATTGATTTTGCCCGCTGGACATCGTATTCGCCCCGAGGACATTGGGGGATTGTTGGCGGTGGGGGTGTTAGCTATCAAGGTGATTGAGCCGCCGCGCATTGGGATTTTAAGCTGTGGGGATGAATTAGTCTCCCCCGAAGCTACCCCCGCCCCCGGCCAAATCCGAGATATTAACGCGCCAATGTTGGCGGCATTGGTACAAGAGGCAGGCGGACATCCAATTTTGTTGGGCATTGCCCACGATGACGCCGCCGATTATCACGCCCGCGCCCATGCCGGATTCGCTGAGGTGGACATATTGTTGATGACAGCAGGGAGTTCGGTATCTAGCCGGGACCTTACCCGCGATGTGATTGCCAGCTTGGGGCAGCCGGGGATTTTGCAGCATGGCTTGGCGGTCAAACCGGGCAAACCCACCATTTTGGCAGTTTGTGATGGCAAACCTGTCATTGGTCTGCCGGGTAACCCAGTGTCCGCGCTGTTGGTAGCGCGGCAAATCGTCGTGCCGTTGATTCGTTACGCTTTGGGGCAAAAAATACCCCGTCCGATATCTGTCCAAGCTACCGTGACCCATAATATTGCCTCGGTGACAGGTCGGGAAGATACCATACCAGTGCGTTTGATTGACCGGGAAGGCGGTTGGCAGGCCGAACCACTGTTTGGTAAATCGAATCTCATTTTTACGCTAGTACGCGCTGACGGGGTGGTGCATATCCCACTCAATAGTAACGGCCTCAAAGCAGGGGCACCTGTTGAAGTGATGGTGTGGGATGGCTGAACGTAACATCTACCTTGAGGATATTCCGCTCGATGAGGCGCAGGTCAGATTAATGCTGGCATTGGAACAAGTTGGCAAAGCCTCACCATTGGCAGGCGAAGAAATCCCCTTATCACAGGCATTGGGTCGTATCACCGCCGCCGCTGTCTGGGCTAAATTGTCGTCTCCGCATTATCACAGCGCCGCGATGGATGGATACGCGGTACAGGCCGAAGATACGCTATCCGCTACCGAAACCCGCCCGATTATTTTGCAGATTGATCAGCAAGCCTTTGCCATTAACACAGGCGACCCTTTGCCTCCCGCTACCAACGCCGTTATCAAAATTGAGGATGTGCAGCCCCTTAGCACAAATCAGATTGAAATCCGTGCCAGTGTCGTTCCGCGTCAGCATGTGCGGCTGATGGGGGAGGATATGGTCGTCAGCGAATTGGTGCTGCCTGCCAATCACAAAATCCGTCCGGTGGATTTAGGGGCGATAGCGGGGTGTGGCTATTCGACTGTCTTGGTACGTCGCCAACCGCGTGTTCAGATTATCCCGACAGGCAGTGAGCTTGTCCCCGTCACCCAGACCCCCCAACCGGGCCAGATTATCGAATACAATAGCTTGGTACTGGCGGGGCAAATTCAGGAAGCGGGGGTGCTGGCCGCGATTACCGACATCGTGTCGGATACCCCCGACAACATTCGTGCCGCATTGAAAAACGCCATCGAACAGCGACCTGATTTGATTTTGGTATTATCCGGTTCATCGGCTGGCAGCAAAGATTTCACCGCCTCGATCATTCGGGAGATGGGTCAACTCTTGGTGCATGGTGTTGCGGTCAGACCGGGCCATCCCGTGATTATTGGCCTAATCGAAAATATCCCAGTGATAGGTGTCCCCGGTTATCCAGTTAGTGCCGCGTTGACGGGTGAAATATTTATTCAGCCGCTGTTGGCGCATTGGTTAGGACAGCCTTCCGCCACATCCACTCGTCCGCGTGTCCAAGCCATTATGACCCGCAAATTGTTGTCCCCCATCGGTGACGATGATTTTGTACGGGTGACATTGGCGCAGGTGGGAGAACGATTATTGGCAAGTCCGTTAAATCGTGGTGCAGGGGTCATTACATCATTGGTTAAAGCGGATGGTCTTGCACATATTCCGCGTTTTAGCGAAGGGGTGGATACGGGCCAGCCGATTGATGTGCTGCTTTATCGTCCCCTACACGAGATTCAGCAAACCATTTTGGCGATGGGCAGTCATGACCCCATGCTCGATTTACTGGCGGAATTTCTGGCGATTCATTACCCCGGTTATCGGCTGGCCTCGGCGAATGTTGGGTCAAGTGGGGGGTTGGTGGCCCTGCGTCGTCAAGAGGCCCATTTAGCTGGGGTGCATCTGCTTGACCCCCAAACAGGTACATACAACATCCCCTACCTTGCTAAATATCTCCCCAACGAAGCGGTGACGCTGGTCAATTTTGCCCATCGTGAACAGGGCTTCATTGTGGCGGCGGGTAATCCGCACAAATTTCAAGGGGTTGCCGATCTCAGCCGGGTTCGTTTTGTCAATCGTCAGCGCGGCGCAGGAACCCGTTTGCTGTTGGATTACGAATTGCAGCGGCAGGGGATTTTGCCGGAATCTATCGCAGGTTATGACCACGAAGAAATTACGCATCTAGCGGTTGCGGCGGCGGTGGCTTCGGGGGTAGCGGATTGTGGGATGGGGGTACGGAGTGCGGCATCTGCGATGGGGTTGGATTTTATCCCGCTTGGCTGGGAGCAGTACGATTTGGTGATTCCTGATGTCTACCAATCCCACCCCGGCATCCAAAATTTACTGTCGGCTCTGAGCGACCCCCGCTTTCATCAATTATTGGGTGAACAGCCCGGTTATGATACCCGCCAAACCGGGCAGGTAGTGTTTCCCTAAAGACGCTCAATCAAATGCTGTAACACCGCTACTGCTTTATCATATTCAGCGAGGAGCAGGTGTTCATTGGGCGTGTGGTCGAGATTGCTATCGCCCGGCCCATATGCCACAATGGGACAGTTCCACTTTGCGCCGACCACATTCATATCACTTGTGCCTGTTTTCAACACAAACGCCGGACGCGCCCCCTGCCCACGAATGGCACTGAGCATTCCCCGGACTAACGCATTATTTTTGTCGCCTTGATAAGCCTGCTCCATGCTGTAGGGGTGTAGGGTGGCATCGGGCGGGGCGAATCGGCTGATTTCGAGAAATACGCTGGTCGGGGTGTGATGGGGTGGCAATCGAAAGCCGACAGTCAGCCGCACGGTATCCTGAAAGCCGTCCGACTCGGTATTGATATTGCGTAGATGGGGCATGACCTGATCGAAATGCGCTGTATGTCCTTCGTTTTGCACCGTACACCAACCCAAAATCTCATGCCAAAAGGCTGTCCCAATCGCTCCGACACTAGGTTCAGGCCGTGCGGTATGCGCGAGGGGGCGGGTCAGCGAGAAATCCACCAACAACCGCCCTTTGTACCCTAATGTGATTCGGTCAGCGCCGCTCGGTTCGCCGATGATGCACAAATCTGGGCAAAATTGGTCACGGATATGGTGTGCGCCTTTGCTGGTGGCAATTTCCTCCTCGACTGCACCCACCACAATCACCTGCCACCCAGCGGGAATCGTCGCAAGCGCAGCAGCATCGGCAAACGCACACAACGACCCTTTGGCGTCCACACTCCCCCGCCCGTATAAGGTGCCATCCTCAATTCTCACTGGAATTTCACCCGGCACAGTGTCACTATGCCCTAGTAGCATCAAGGTGTGTTGGGCATCGGCTGGCCCGCGACGACCAAACGCATTGCCCACCTCATCTATGCGTGCCTCAAAACCATGTGCTTGCATCCATGTCACTAAATATTCGACAGCGGGGGTTTCATGGCGGGAGGGGCTGTAGCGGCTGACCAATTCCACCAATAATTCACTTGGCATGGACGACGACCTCTTGCAATTGGTGAATGATGGCTTGGGTAGTCGCTGCGGTTGTGCCTTGATGGGTTGTTCGATAGGTAATCTGGCGTACCTGTTCGGCGATTTCAGCATACCCTAAAAAATCAAGCATCATGGCGCTACTGAGAATGGCGGCACGCGGGTCAGCGATACCCTGTCCGGCAATATCAGGGGCGCTGCCATGCACGGGTTCAAACACCGCAGGACATCCGATGCCCACATTCGCCGATGGAGCAATGCCTAACCCGCCTGTCAATCCCGCCGCCAAATCGCTCAGAATATCGCCAAATAGGTTGGTCGTTACAATGACATCAAAATTCTGGGGGGCTTGCACCAATTTCATCGCCGCTGTATCTACCAGTAATTCATTGATGGTCAGATCGGGAAATTCTTTGACCACCTCAAACGCTACTCGCCGAAATAAACCGCAGGTTTCTGATAGGACATTGGCTTTATGGACGATGGTTAATTGCTGACGGCGCTGCATGGCTTGTTGGCAGGCCACTCGCACAATCCGTTCTGAGGCACGAGCGGTAATCACTCGTTCGGCGATGGCGGTTTGCCCATTATCCTCAACTCGTTCCCGCCGACTATATAACCCCTCGGTATTTTCGCGCACAATCAGCATATCAATATTTTCGCTGACCGCCGGACGCAGATTGGCGAATAAATCAAAATGGCGGCGCAGGGTCAAAATCGGACTTTGATAGCCGGGAGTCTTGGTCATGGGTGAACTAGTCGCCCCAAACAACACCGCATCACTTTGCTGACATAAGGCCAATGTTTCCGGCGGTAGAGCATTCCCCGTTTTTTCAAACGTGCCAAAACCCGCCTCGGCCTCTAGAAATTCCATCGGCAAACCGAGACTCTCAAGCACTTGGCGGGCAGTGGGAATAACCTCTTTCCCGATGCCATCTCCGTTGATAAAGGTAATCATTTGGGTCATGGTTGACTTTCTCCTGCAAAACGACGCTGCAACATGGGAACCAACCCGCCCGCGTCCAAAATGGCTTGTACCGAGGGGGATAGGCGTGGGAAAGTGAAGGTTTGCCCTGCCGCGTGAATTTGTCCATTGGTTATATCAATCTCAATGGCGTCTCCGGTTTGCACCAGTGTATTCAGACCGGGGCAGACGATTGGCAGCACGCCTTGATTGATGCAGTTACGAAAATAGATACGGCTGAATGAGGCGGCGATAATGATGTCCACTCCGGCATATTTGGGCGCGGTCACGCCCTGTTCACGACTGCTGCCACAGCCCCAATTTTGCCCTGCGACGATGACATCCCCCCGGCGGACATTGGCGGCAAAGGTTGAATCAAGGTCTTCCAGTGCATGGGCCGCGATTTCTTCTGGCGTCTTGAGGGTATACGTATATTTGCCGGGGAAAATGACATCAGTATTGACGTTATCCCCATAAACCCAACAGCGATGACTGCTCATGATAGAAACTCCCTCGGATCGGCAATTGCCCCACAAATGGCACTGGCAGCGACGACATAGGGGCTGGCGAGATAAACGGGTGCTTCAGGTGTGCCCATCCGCCCTTTAAAATTACGGTTGGCGCTGCTGACGGTTGCTTCATTTGGCGCGGGGATGCCCATATGATTGCCCATACATGGCCCACAGCCGGGGGTGGCAATCGTTGCCCCTGCCATCAATAGCGTTTCGATAATGCCAGAACGGGTGGCTTCTAATAGCACCTGTGAACTGGCGGGAATGACTACCAACCGACACGCCACTTGATGACCCCGCAAGACATCCGCCGCTGCTTGCAGATCTTCCAACCGCCCATTGGTACACGTCCCGATAAATGCCTGCTGGACGGGTTCACCAATCGCATCGGATAATCGCACGACGTTATCGGGTTGATGGGGTAGCGCAATTTGCGGCTCCAATTGGCTGACATCCAACGCATATTCGATTTCATAATGCGCGTCAGGGTCAGGATACAGCGGCGTATAATCGCGGGTGCGGCGGGCCTCCAAATAATTGAACACCATGTCATCGGGTGGCATGTACGCATTTTTTGCGCCAAATTCCGCCATTACATTCGGCA
Source organism: Chloroflexota bacterium (assembly GCA_013112715.1). Classification (GTDB taxonomy): domain Bacteria; phylum Chloroflexota; class Anaerolineae; order Aggregatilineales; family J027; genus CFX10. The sequence goes on along the minus strand of JABFGB010000007.1, from coordinate 63,120 downwards.
GGATGGGCCGTTCATCTAATGAAAGGGTGCTGAGGGTATCCCCGGCGAATTCCACCGAACGATAGAGGCCACCTTCGACCCCCATATCCCCCAAAATTCGCAGGCTGATGTCTTTGGCAGTGACACCGGATTGCAAGCGGCCTGTCAGTGTGACGCGCATCGCTTCGGGCACACGCAGCCAAAGTTCACCTGTTGCCCATAATGCTGCCATTTCTGTCCGACCCACGCCTGCTCCAAATGCCCCTAACCAGCCAAAATGCGTGCTGTGGCTGTCTGCTCCTAAGATGGTTTCGCCGGGTAGAATCAGGGCTTCTTCGCTAATCACCTGATGGCAAATGCCGCGCCCTACCTCAAAAAAGTGTTGGATACTCTGCTGCTTAATCCACTCACGGATTTCGGCATGATTTTGGGCGTGCTGCGTTGTGGGGGCAGGCACAGCATGGTCAAGCGTGATGGCTACCCGATCAGGCCGTGCAATATTTTTTGCCCCGATTTTCTCAAAAATACGGCGGATGGCGGCGGAATTATCATGGCTAAAAATCAAATCAGGCCGCACATCCAGAATGTCCCCAGCGCTGGCTTCGCTGACCCCAGCGGCACGGGCCAATGCTTTCTCTACAAAGGTCTTGCCACTCATGCGTTTGCCGCCTCCCATATCAGCGCATCCACTTCGGGTAGGGTCAGGGGACGCACATCGGCGCGACGCTTGATGTCTTGGGTAATGGCTTGCAGGGTCGCGTTTTCCAAACTGACTCCCAGCGACAGTGCCCGTTCGCGGATGGCGTTCCATCCCGTTAGCCGATGCCCAATCGCCACTTCCCGATGCAGCCCAAATTCTTCAGGTCGCAAAATTTCATAGGTCGAGGGATCAGCCAATACGGCTTTGGCATGAATCCCAGCCTTATGGATAAAAGCGCTTGCTCCGGTGATGTAATTGTTAAAGGGGATGTCTATTTCACAAATATCCGCAATCAGCCGATCTAATTGGGGCAGTAGGCGCAGATTATATTTGGTCACATAATTTCGATTGAGGGTGTAGAGCCGCGCTACCAATCCACCTAATGGGGTAATGCCGTTGCGTTCTCCGATGCCTAAGATGGTGGTATCAATGTGGGTCGCGCCTCCTTCCAACGCAGCACAGGCATTGGCAATCGCACAGCCGCTGTCGTTATGCCCATGAAATTCGACATCCAACCCGGTTAGCCGTACCAATTGATTGACCATCTGATAGACCTGCTGTGGCATAGCAACCCCAACGGTATCCGCCACCCCGAGCCGATTAACCATTCTCAGATCGGCAATGGCTAGATACACCCGCAGCAAATCGGCCTCTCGACTGCGGAAGGTATCTTCTGTACTGAAGCGCAGAATAATATCAGGGGCTTGTTCGCGGATAAAACACATCACATCGGCAGCGAGGTCAATAATCTGGTTGATGTTCTTGCCATGACTGTGCTGCATGAGTTGGGGCGATGTGCCAATCACAATATCCAACCCATGCACGCCTGTATCCAATGCGCGGACGGCATCATCCCGATTGCAGCGGATGTGGGTCAAAATACGGGCATTTAGCCCCAGATTGGTGACGGCGCGAATATCGGCCTCGCTTTGGGGAGAGGCACAGGGGGAGGTCATCTCGATCATTTCGACCCCAAAATCATCGAGCAGTCCCGCGATTTCCAGCTTTTGGGCGGTGGAAAAAGTCGCCGTACTAAACTGCTCCCCTTCGCGCAGGGTGCTTTCAATAATGGCAAATTGGTTAAGCGGCATCGGTCAAAACCCTTTCGATAATCGAAATGACTTCCCATAAATCGGATTCACTAATCACAAGTGGGGGTAGCAGTCGTAAAACGGTTGGGCCAGCGGTCAGTACCAACACGCCCTCCTCTTGTAGTCGGCGCAAAAATGGTGCGGCCTTATCACGGAGTTCAATCCCAATCAACAGCCCGCGTCCACGCACCTCTCGTATCATGCTTGCGGCGAGAGTATTCCGTAAATATTCCATCACGGCAGTGCCACGCTGACGGGTCTGTTCAATCACATCGGTATTTTGGAGCACTTCAAGGGTCGCCAATGCCGCCGCACACGCCAACGGATTGCCGCCAAATGTGCTACTGTGAAGCGAGGGAGCAAGTTCGTTCACCCGTTCGCCAATCAAGACCGCTCCCATTGGCAAGCCCCCTGCGATGCTCTTGGCGAGGCACAGCAAATCAGGCGTGATGCCATCCTGTTGATGGGCAAATAGGCTTCCGGTGCGCCCAAATCCGGTTTGCACTTCATCTACAATCAGCAGTGTCCCGTTGGCGCGGCACAATTCTTGGACGGTCTGCAAATAGCCCGGTTCGGCTGGATAGACGCCACCTTCACCCTGCACAACTTCGACGATCACCGCCGCTACGGTATCGTTCAGCGCTGCTTGCAATCTCTCAATATTATTAAACGGCACAAAATTGACCCCCGGCACAAGCGGCTCAACTGGTTCACGGTAGGATTTGTTCCATGTCACGCTGAGTGCGCCAAAGGTGCGTCCATGAAACCCACGCATGGTCGAAATAATGCCCGTCCGCCCGGTGCTGGCGCGTGCAAACTTGATGGCGGCCTCCACCGACTCTGCCCCGCTGTTGCATAGAAACACGCGATTCATGCCAGCGGCCTCACACAAGGCGGCTTGGTACTGCGCCCGTATCGGGTTGTGGAAAAGTTCGGGGCATGAAATGAGTTCGGCGGCCTGCTGTTGAATGGCAGTGACAATCGTGGGGTGAGCATGGCCTAAATTCGCCGTCCCCTGCCCCCCGACGCAATCTATGTAACGCCGACCCGTCGTATCATAGAGATAAGCGCCTTCGCCGCGCTCAATTTGCAAATCGCGCTTCAGGTAGACGCCGCTGGTGTGGGCTTGTTCAAGGGCAACAGTGTCAAGCATGGTGTCCAATATGCTGTCCCTCCCGCCAAATATGTGTGCCCGCACCCGCCAGTGCCGCGTCAATCGGATTTGCCAGTCGGGAATCGGCTAAAATGACCTGCTCGATATTTGCTTCCCGCGCCGCCAATAATTTCTTCTTCATGCGCCCCGCCGCGAAATTTTCATAACGCTCGATTTCGTGTAAGGCGAAATGCTCAATCACCGAGGCCGGGTCATTGACATCACGCAGCAAGCCGGGGACATTGCTTAGAATCATCAGCAAATCAGCGTTAAGCGCACGGGCAGCGGTGGCGGCGATTAAATCCCCATCCACGTTCAAGGATTCACCTGCTTCGCCAATTGCCAATGGTGCGATGACCGGGGTGTAGCCTGCATCCAATAAAGATTCAAGCAAATCATGGTCAATACCTGTAATGCGGCCCGAAAAATCATCCCGAATGACCACAGGTCGTCCATTTTGAATGGCACGAATGGCCTGCTTACGTTGGGCCGTGATGACAGTTGGGCCAGCTAATCCAACCACCCGCACGCCATAGCCCGATAATTCAGCACACAATTGTTGGTTCACGGCGGCGGCGGCCATCTCATAAAGGCCGATCATTTGGGCATCGGTGTAGCGGCTGACATGCCCGCCGGGGCTGGTGATGGTACGTACCTCAACCCCCAACCGACCAGCCAAGTCATCGGCGGCGGCGCTGGTGCCATGTACCAAAACCCAGCGTTCACCTGCTTGAATACGTTCGGCTAAATTGCGGAGGACGGCGTGATGGTCAACCCCAGCGCCGCCCCCGATCTTCAAAACACTTGTCATGGATAAATTCCCCCAAAGGTCAATGCGGTTGTTTCGTCGAATCCACACATCAAATTCATACACTGCACGGCACTCCCCGCCGCGCCTTTACCAAGATTATCAATCGCTGCCAGCAATACTGTGCGTCCGGTAGCCGGGTCATATTCCCAGCCGACATCGGCATAATTTGTGCCTGCCAAGAGGCGTGGTTCTGGATGACGGTGCAGACCATCCTGCTCATGCACAATACGCACAAACGGTTCCCCCTTCCATGCACCCCGATACGCCTGCCACAAGTCCCGTTCTCGTAGTCCAGTGGGCAATGTGACATGCGCCGCCACCGCCACCCCGCGCACCATTTCGACACTCGTCACCGCCATCCGGACATCGAAATCACCGCAATCACGTAGGGCCTGACGGACTTCCGCCTCATGCCGATGTCCGGTGAGTTGGAAGGGGCGCACGATGCCACTCCGGGCCGGGTGATGGCTGGCGGGGGTCGGTGTGCTGCCTGCCTCGCTGCTGCCGACCTTAATATCAGCAAAAATCGGTTGGTCGGCATTCAAAATCCCAGCACGCACCAATGCCCACAGCGCCAATGTGGTCGCCGTCGCGTTGCAGCCGACCCCGCTGGCGTAATTCGCGCCGATTAAGGCTTGGCGGTTGATTTCCGGCAGGCCGTACACAAAGCGATCTAACCACGTCGGTGCATGATGGTCATGGGCATAGGTGGTGGCGTAGTCGGCAGGGTTGCGGAGGCGGAAATCGGCACTAAGGTCAATAATACGTGGGGCGAGGGTGGTGTAGTGTTCGATAGACTGTTGGGCTTGTCCATGTGGCAGTGCGAGAAACAATATATCACAGGGTTGCAGACCCTCATCCGCGATAAATTGCAGATTCAACTGACCCCGCAAATGGGGATGGACGTTGTGGACAAACTTGCCTACATTGCGCCCCGCCGTCACCTGCACAATTTCTACCTGTGGGTGCTGACTGAGCAGGCGTAATAATTCCCCGCCTGTATAGCCCGATGCCGCAACGATACCAACTTGCAACCGACTCATCGCACCACCTCGACACTGTTCAGCACAAATTGGGCCATACGTAGCGGGATATTGACCCCCGTTGTATCAATGCTGTTGCGAAATTCCATCGTGTGGTTGACTTCGCAGACCAGCAAACCGCGTTCGGGGTCTTCCAACAAATCAATCGCCAAGATGCCCCCCTGTCCCCCGCTGACCGCCAACGCCGCGTTCTGGCAAATTTCGGCAATATCATCGGTGATGGGGCAGTTGCTGGCCTTGCCGCCGCGTGCCGTGTTGGTTATCCAGTGGGGCGAGTTGCGGTAGATCGTGCAGATGGTTTCCGTGCCGATGACAAAAGCACGGATGTCACGGGCAGGCTTTTCGATATATTCCTGAATATAATAAATTTGGTGACTGACACCCCCTAACGTTTCTTTGTGTTCAAGAATGGCTTCGGCGGCGTCCCGATCATTGATCCGTGCCAGCAGGCGCCCCCATGAACCAATGGTCGGCTTGAGGACAACCGGATAGCCCATCTGCTCAATCGCGGCAAGGGCAGATTCGGCACTCATGGCGACTTCGGTAATCGGTTGCGGCACACCCCGTTGAGCCAACGCGATGGTGGTACGAATCTTATCGGCGCAGGTGCTGGCGGTGGCATAGCTGTTGATGACAGGGATATGGGCCGCCTCCAACAATTGGGCCGCGACCAATCCCGCCGAGGTGCTGATGCTGCGTTCCAACACCACATCCACTTCCGGGGCGAATTCGCCAACCCGTGCGATCATCTCCCGTTCATCCAAACGCACTGGATTTATACCTAGTTCGTCGAATGCCGCGAACAACAATTTTTCTTCAATGCGGACGCGGCTGCACAAAATTCCGATTCTGGCACTCATTCGCCCCAGTCCTCCATTTCCATCGGCGCGAGGTCAATGGTCAGGGGGTTCAGTTCGGTGACTTCTAGCTCAATGCCGCAGTCACCGCACTTTAAGATTTCGCCCTGCATGACATTGTTGGGCACTCGTATATCCGCACCACATTCCAGACATTCGACATTGTTATTGCTCATTTTGAAACGCTCCTATTGATTGAACACTTGGCTAAGAAACAAAAACGCCCCCTCTAGCGATTTACCAGAGAGGGCGCGGCGGGTTGATTGCATTCAATCCAGCATCAAGCGCACTGTCGGGCTAATCGCCGCCAGCGGGTGTTCGTTTTTTTCGCTTTTTTGCTGATGCTGTCTATAAAAAACATGCTGATTTCCCTGTTACCCATGACCCAAAAAACAAAAAACCACCGCATCGGGTGGCATTCATTTCTGTTTTTTGGCTGTGCCCTTCTTGGCAAAACACAAAAACCACCCAGTTAGGTGCGGTTCGTTTTTTTGCCTTTTTTCAAAGTCACAGATGAAATGGTCATATTGATGAATGGCTCGTTGATACTTTGTAAGTGGGCAAAAAGATAACGCAGTCCAAATTTTCTGTCAATACATTTGGATGAAATAACCAACTATTCTTCTAAGTTTTCGGGTTTTTCCTGTTCAGGCAATTCTTTTTTCCAATCGCGGAACAAGCTGAGAAGTTCATCTTTGGCCCCGGAACTCAAGTGTGATTCGGAAAGCCGACCCACCAGACGGATGGTATACCGCATCTGGTCAAAATAATGATGACAATCATGACAGCCGGAGAGGTGTTGCTCAAAACGCTTAAACTGCTTTTCAGGCAATGCCCCTTCCAAATAATCTGTAACCAATTCTACCAATTCTTGGCAGGTTAAATCGTGTTCGTCCATATTTGCCCGTCTTATCGCTCCAAATATTCTTCCAATGCCTGCCGTACTTTGGCTCGTGCGCGATGCAGCAAAACCCGCTGATTAGACTCACTAATCCCTAAGATGTTACAGGCTTCTTCGGACGACAGCATTTCAATATCACGCAGGGTAATGATTTCACGCTGATTTGGCGATAGGCCGTCAATCGCGGCTAAAATCACCTTTTGGGTCTCATCCGAGAGTAATTTTTCCTCAGGTAGCTCACCCCAATCCGAAGGGCCGTTCAGCCAATGATGCGGATAGGGGTGATCGTCGTCCGGATGAAAGCGATCTACCGGCACGGATGGTTCGTTCGATTCAGTCTGCTCATCAAGGGATAGCGTCAGGTTATTGTAACGACCTTCGCGTTGGGCAACGGTTTTGGCTCGATTGATGAGGATGCTGTATATCCATGTTTTGAGCGCCGAACGACCCTCAAAGCGATGTATGCCTTTTAAGACCGCCAGCCATGTCTCTTGGACAATTTCTTCGGCAAGTCGCTGGTCGGTGGCATACATCAATGCCAAGCGGAGCAATGAGTTTTGATAGCCGTCAAACAGGGATACAAAGACGCTTTCGTCGCCACGTCGAAGTCCTTGAATGATGTCTGCGTCCTCAATCGTTAACATGGATTTCCCCCATTACAATTCGGCTGAACCACCCTGTTGAAAAAACCATGCGGCGGCTTCAGTGCGATTGGTGACTCCCAATTTCTCAAAAATATTTTTTAGATGAAAACGCACGGTATTTTCGCTGACATTCAACTGACCTGCAATTTCTGGGTTGGTCAACCCACGTGCAACTTGTTTCAAGACATCCAATTCACGCGGCGATAGCAGGCTTTCGGCTTGAATCTGAGGTTTCTGCTGTACCGCCAACCAGCGTTGGGCAGCACGCGGAAAGACCAATCGCCCCTGTGCTACCTGTCGAATCGCCTCGACGGTCTGGGTGGGAGATTCCGTTTTAAGGGCGAACCCTTCCGCCTCCAATTCAAGGGCCGACCGGATACTGTCTCCATCCCCAAAAGCGGTCAGTACCAGCACATGCACCGCCATACCCCGTTTGCGGATTTCCGCAAGGGCCGTCAACCCGTGATAGGGCATCTGTAAATCCATAACCACTACATCAACTTGATGCTGGCCTAAGAGGTTCAATAGTTCGTCACCATTATGGGCCGTCGCCACGACTTCCATATCCGGGATTTGTTCCAGCAGCGTGGTTAACCCCTGCAATACCAGCGCATGGTCATCGGCAAGCATGAGGCGGATTTTTTCAGACATAGGCGGGTATCTTCACTAAAATTCGAGTCCCTTTACCGGGGCTGCTGGTCAATTGAAATGTGCCGTCGAGCAGTGCCACCCGGTCACGCATCCCGCGTAGGCCGATGTGGGCTTCTTGTTCGGTGGCGGTTGGCCCTTCAAGCGGCGGTGGATCAAAGCCTTTGCCCTCATCTACCACCTCCAAACAAATCATGCTGCCCTCACTCCATAATTTTACCCACTGACGGTCTACCCCGGCATGGCGAAATCCATTCGAAAGTGCTTCCTGCAAAATCCGATACAGTGCGATTTTACTGGGTAGGGAAATATTTTCAGGCAGTGGCAAGATTTTTAACTCGACGGTGCAGCCTGTCCATTCTTCGTGCTGATATACCAACCCCTCGGCAATCGAAGCCAGTGTTCGGCGGTGGAATTCAGGTGGGCGGAAAGTCCCCAAAAAGAATTTAATTTCGTGCAGCGAGTTTTCAATCAATTTCTCCACTTGCCCCACAATCGGGATAAGTTCGCCAACTCCTGCTGATTGTAGTTGTTCAAAGGACAGATGGGAAATTTCGTTTTGCAAGCGGGTAATGAGCGAGAGGGCCGCGAACAAATTCTGGACTGGCCCATCATGAATATCTAAGACGATGCGGCTTAATTCTTCCTCTGTTACCGAGAGAATCCGCCGCGAGGCAAGTTCATTTTTCGGGGGCAATTTATCTAACCTCACAAAACTCCAAAAGCGATACCTTACCTCAAAACGGCGATCTGTGAAATCCTACACAACCGGGTGGGGAGTATTGACCGACTGACCTACCCATCTGTTTTTCAAAAACTATCGAAAGATGCGTTTTAACCCATAACCCGAATTTGTACCATTATTCACAATAGATCGGGATTCACCAAATTTCCAATAATTGAATTCATGTGAGAGGACGCCATGCCAAAAACTACCATCCAACAGCAAGAGCAGCAACTAGAACGTGAATGGCAAACTAATCCACGTTGGCAGGGTATTCAACGCCCCTATAGTGCAAAGGATGTGCTTCGCCTCCGTGCTTCGATTTTGGTCGAATACACTTTAGCACAGGTTGGGGCCGAACGGCTGTGGTCATTGTTGCAAAATGAATCCTATATCCACACATTAGGCGCAATGACCGGGGCACAAGCGGTTCAGATGGTACGGGCTGGTTTGAAAGCAATTTACCTGAGTGGGTGGCAGGTCGCCGCTGATGCTAATTTAGCCGGGCAGACCTATCCTGACCAGAGCCTCTACCCTTCCAACAGCGTGCCGAATTTGATTAAGCGCCTCAACAACGCCTTGACCCGCGCTGACCAGATTCATCGGGCCGAGGGCGATGACAGCACCTATTGGTATGCCCCGATTGTGGCCGATGCCGAAGCGGGTTTTGGTGGCCCGCTCCATGCGTTTGAATTGATGAAATCCATGATCGAAGCAGGGGCGTCCGGTGTCCATTTTGAAGATCAATTGGCGGCGGAGAAAAAATGTGGGCATTTGGGTGGCAAGGTCTTGATCCCCACCTCGCAGTTTATTCGTACTTTGGTTGCTGCACGTTTAGCCGCCGATGTGTTAGATGTGCCGACGGTCTTGATCGCCCGCACTGATGCCAACAGTGCCACCCTATTGATGAGTGACATTGATTCTTACGACCATCAATTCACGACAGGCCAACGTACTCCTGAAGGTTATTTTGTGGTGCAGCCCGGCATTGAATCCGCGATTGCACGCGGCCTAGCTTACGCCCCCTATGCGGATTTGATTTGGTGTGAAACTTCAACGCCGGATTTGGATGAGGCCCGTCAATTTGCGGAGGCGATTCACGCCCTGTACCCAGATAAGATGCTGGCCTATAACTGCTCCCCATCTTTCAATTGGAAACGCCGTCTGGATGACATCACGATCATTCGGTTTCAGCGCGAACTGGGAGCGATGGGCTACAAATTCCAATTTATCACATTAGCGGGGTGGCACTCGATCAATTATCACACCTTCGACTTGGCTCAACGCTACGCCCAATCCGGGATGAGCGCCTATGTCGAATTGCAGCAGCAAGAATTCGCTGCCGAGCAATATGGCTATTCTGGGACACGCCATCAACGTGAATCTGGCACAGGCTATTTTGATCAGGTGCTCTTGACGATTACCAGCGGGGCGACTTCGACAGCAGCTCTGGCGGGGTCAACGGAAATGGCCCAATTTGAAACGCACTGATTTGTGACCTAAATCAAATGAAAAAGAGGCAACTGCATCATAGCAAATTGCCTCTTTTGTGTTCTTTTATTAAGGGCTTACAGTTTAGCGTCCCGTAAAACCATAGCGTCCAAAAAGTGGTACAAACATCACTGGAATTAAACGTTCAATGTGCCATGTATCGCCTGTACGCCAGACCCGCTCCAAATATTGGCTTTCCATCGAGCCAACTGGAATTGTCATCCGTCCGTTATCGCGCATCTGAGCACGGAGGGGGCCGGGAATCGAGGGGGAACAGGCACTCACGATGATTGCGTCAAAGGGGGCCATATCCGCCAATCCCTGACTGCCATCACCGGGCAGGACTTCAACATTATGATAGCCGAGGTCGGCCAAACGTTCGCCAGCTTTTTCGGCAAGATCGAGATTGCGCTCAAGCGAATAGACAAAAGCCCCCAATTCCGCCAATAATGCAGTTTGATAGCCTGACCCGGTGCCAATTTCCAGAATGATTTCATGCCCGCTCAATTGAAGCAATTCAAGCATCAACGCCACGATGTAGGGCTGGGAAATCGTTTGTTCATGTCCAATGGGGAGGGGACGGTCACGGTAAGCAGCAAACTGGAGATTATCGGGAACGAAAGCATGGCGAGGAACACGGCGCATGGCATCTAATACTCGTGGGTCACTGATATTGCGGTCAATCAGTTGTTCCCGTACCATATGCTCGCGTTCAAGGGCAAAATCTTGGTCGGTCAGCATAGCATGAGTCCCAATCGCTGATAGCTTGTTGATACTTAACGACTATTATAGGACGCTACAGCGGGGTGTCTAGGGAGTTTTCAACTAAATTTCCTTGACAAATCGCACACGATGTTCCCCTGCCCCATCATAGTTGGGAAAAGCGGGAACTCCAGATTCGCTGACAAGTGTGCCGGATTCGGCGACAAACCCCATCCGGGTATGGAAGGCAATTGAGGTGTGGTTAATGGGCGAGGTCACGCAGCGCACGATATGGCGGTCATGCTGACGGACGACCTCAAAGAAATGCTCATACAGCATCTTGCCCACGCCTTTTTTTCGAAAATCGGGATGCACCCCCACAAAATGGATATACGCCTCATTTGGAAACGTTTGCGACAGGAAGCCAATGAGGAAGCCTGCAATTTGATCGTTCTCCATAGCGATAAAGCTGGTGTCCTGAAAATGCACAAAAAACAGCTTGGGCAGCATGTCACTCATCTGACGACCACCCCACCAATCATTTATAACCTTGATAATGGGCGCATAATCGTCAGGGGTCGCGTGGCGAATTTCCATGAGATTTCCCTAAATTTTCCCTATGCGTCTAGCTCAATGTACAGCCGTTTATTGGCTTTGCCCTTGCTTTGATAGTCGGTGATGCGGATGTGCCCGACTTCCGACGTATTGTGGACATGGGTGCCGCCGTCCGCCTGCAAATCTAATCCGACAAGTTCCACTGTACGAACTTGTTGGATTTGCGGAGGCAGCAGGTTGATTTTGGTGCGAATGAGGTCGGGGATTTGAAAGGCTTCATCACGAGGCAAAATCGCTACTCGCACCGGACGCGCCGCCGTTACTTCGGCATTGATGTCGCCCTCAATTTCGGCAATCGTCTCGCGGGTCAGTTCGCCAAATTCAAAATCCATGCGCCCTTTGAGCAATTCCATATTACCTCCCGTCACACTGACGCCAAATTTGCGCCAGATCACCCCACACAGGATGTGCATGGCGGTGTGGGTACGCATGGCGGCATAACGCCGCTCCCAATCCAATACCCCTTTGACCATCGTACCGACAGCAGGACAGGTCTCCCCTTCGATTAAATGAAGCACGGTATCGCCATTTTTCTTGGCTTGGCTGACGATATACTGAACATCCCCTGCGATCAACATCCCGGCATCGGGTTGCTGACCCCCGCCACCCGGATAGAAGGTTGTTTTATCAAGCATGACGCCATTCGTTTCAGGGTCTATCGCCGTGACAACAGCCTCAAATTCACGCAGATACGCATCTAATTGATAGAGGAGTTCGGTCATGCGGCACCTCGTTGGGACAAAATATGGGTGGGCGGCAATAAGGACTATTTGATTTTTAGGAAATTCCGTAGCGTCTCCAAGAAGAGGTCGGGGGTATCCAGCATGGGAAAATGTCCTGCATCCTCAATATAGACAACTTTGGCATGGGGTACGCCTTTTGCCAAGAGATGGCGCTGATTGGGATTTACAATAATGTCGCGCTTGCCATAAATCCCCAGTGTCGGCATGGTGATTTTGTTGAGTTGATCGGTGAGGTTGGTCTCACGCAGGGTACCAATGCTTTGGAAGAACGATTCCATTGTAACCTGCGACACATCTTGGCTAATCATCGCGGCCATCTTTTTGCCATCTTTTGCCATAAAGCGGCTATAGATGCGTAAGAACATGCGCAAGAGTGGAGGGAAGCGCCACACAATGAAGGCAAAGGCGGGGACACCCGAGAGCTTGAGCAGCAGATTTAAGGAATTTCCATTGATCGGGGAGCCAATGCAGCAGGCTTTGACAACCTTATCGGGGTACTTGATCCCTGTGTTCAGCGAGACCGTCCCCCCCATACTGTGTCCAACCACGGCGGCTTTGGGGATGCCCAATTTATCCATAAATTGGCTGACCATCTCGACGAAGCTATCTACCTGAAAAGACTGGAGATTAGCCGAGTTTTCGCCCGATCCGCGACTTTCACCAAAGCCCCAAAAGTCTAGGGAATAGGTTTTATATTCTTGACCCAATGCCTCAATGGTGGGACGCCACAAGGCCCATGACCCAAGCCATCCATGTAAAAATAAAACCGGACGACCCCGACCATAAGTTTCATAGTGGATAATACCGGGATTAGGCGCTTCAGTTACCAATAAAGGCACAGCAATAATCCTAGCGATTGCAATGGTGATTAAAAGATAAAATTTGTTTGCTGCCCCCTCGCCAATTGCAAGGATTATTTTGGCGCGTCCATCTCTTCCAAAATTGAATAGAGCAGTTCCAACAAAACTTCTTTGACGCTTTCTTTGTTCTTGGCAACACAGGACAGCAGTTTCACGTTTTCGTCCTCAATACGGAGGGCGATGCGCAAGTCTTCTGGTTTCCATGCGTCTTCGTGGTCTTGTTTGTTGGCGGCCACCACATACGGCGTTGGGGCATAGGCACGGAACGTTTCCAAAATGCTGCGGGCTTCACGGAACGTTTCTGGCTTGGAGCTATCCACCATCACCACGAAACCCAACATGCCTTCTGCCAAAATTTCCCACATAAAGTCGAAACGGCGCTGGCCGGGGGTACCAAACAAATACAACACCAAGTCGTCGTCCACTGTGATACGGCCAAAGTCCATCGCAACGGTGGTATTGGCTTTCTCCATCGCTTCTGGCGAATCTTTAGCGATAGGGCTTTCCGTCGAGACAACCTCGATCTCGCTAATGGATTTAATAAATTCAGTTTTGCCCGAACTAAAAGGGCCAGTGATAACCATTTTTACAGTTTGCATAGGTGTCTCGTTACTCGCATTTCTACCATGAAAGCCGGGAGTAACCCCCTCCCTAGCACGGATGATAAAAAATGATGACTAAACTAGGTATTCTTAATTTTTACAATCAGACGCTGAATGACATCGCGCTCAATTCGCGTATTGGCGGGCTGCTGACGTTTCAGGTCTGTGCCACGTTTGGGTTGCTCTGCCGATTGAGGTCGAATCATCTGAACCAAACCAGCCTGTAACAAGCCATAAACAATCCGGCGGATTTCGGTATCGGTCATGTTACACGCCTTGCCGATCTGCCGAATGGTATTCTTGCCGTTGATGAACCCCACTACCCGCCATTCATTCGTGCCAAGTTGCACATTCTTGAATTTCTCACCCGGATTCTCTGGGAATTTTAACGCAAAATCGAGATTTTCGATTTCTTCTTCCAGATGTTTTTGCTCGGTGATAATGCGTGTGCCTTCGATAATAACGTTTTTTAGGTCAATTGGCACGAGAATGTGGCTGTCGGGCGGGGCGATGTTTTCTTTAAATTCGAAGGGTTCTTGTTTCCACGTCATCAGGTCAAAGACGATGCTGACGGCGTGTTTTTGGATGCTGCGGACAATATCATTTTTGGTGACATAGTTGGCATTGATGAGGCGCAATGCCAGCCCTTTATCGTTGAGCGAGGCGGCTTTCTCGCGGATGGTACGGGCCTGTTCTTCATTCAATTTCCCAGCCCGCTGCAAGATGCTGGCAAGATGACCATCCTTGCCGTTCATCTGTGCAAATACCAGCATCCCCTGTTGAAAATTGAGATTGGCGACTTCTTTACCGGGAGCGACTTCATCAATTTGGGTAAGGCCGTCCCCCAAAGTCAATTTTTTGCCCGTTTTGTGACCTTCGTAGATGGTAAGGACTCCAGATTTCTTTGACAGGTTAATTAAATTGAGCAATTGCGTGGTTGTAAAAACCGCTAGATTACCTTTAAGCGCCATTGACGTGTAATGCTCCTGGAGTCGCTAGAGACTAGCCTTGACGGTGTGTTAATGCAATATCAATAAATCAGCCAACCTTCATTGGGATTATACTCTTGTCCTATAGGCAAGTCAACTAGCGCAAAATGGCTAAAAGGCCTAGCTACAATGTTTTGACATGCGCCTATTCGCCACGTATAATCTTTCGGCGAGATCGAAAGTTTTAATGAATAATTCACGAAGGAGGACACTTCAGGCGCAAGATTTATTGCCCCTGATTATTCTTATGGCACAAGTGCATGTGTCCAAACACCCCCTTTTGCAGCACAAACTTGCCTTGCTTCGAGACACAGAAACCAAACATCGCCAATTTCGTGAGTTGGTAGGCGAAATGGCAAAATTGTTGTGTTATGAGGCGACAGCCGACCTTGAATTGGAAGAACTGACCGTTAACACACCAATGGGTCAAGCACAGGGCCACCGTCTTAAGCAGGAAATCGGCCTCGTTCCAATTCTGCGGGCTGGTCTTGGGATGGTGTCTGGGATGCTCGAAATGATCCCCGGCGCACAGGTCTGGCATCTGGGTTTCTACCGCGACGAACGCACGCTGCGTCCAGTGCAATACTATAATAAACTCCCTGTTGAGCCGACTGTCCAGCTTTGCCTAATTCTCGACCCCATGTTGGCGACGGGTGGTTCAGCCGTTGCCGCGGTAGATGTCTTAAAAAATTGGGGTGTCCACCATATTAAGTATGTTGGTTTGATTGGTGCGCCGGAAGGGATTGATAAACTCTCGTCCGTACACGCGGATGTGCCCATTCACCTTGCCGCCGTTGATGACCACCTCAATGAGATCGGCTTCATCGTGCCCGGTTTGGGTGATGCCGGAGATCGTCAGTTCGGTACGGCCTAATGGGTTTTCACTGAATAGGCATTTGATATGACAAATATTGTGTCAGAACACGGGCCATCGTTCTTGATTGTCTTTGGGGTGGCCTTTGGGCTGTCACTGCTTCTGACCCCTTTGATGATTCGTTTGGGGCATTGGCTCAATATTTTGGCAAAACCCGGGGGACGCCGCCTACATCAACACCCAACCTCCAAATTAGGTGGCCTAGCCATTGCAACGTCATTTGTAGTGGCAGTGATTGTCGCCCAGTTCACCGATGTAGAAACCACTGATTCGAATGAAATTGTCCGCCTGATAGGTTTGCTGCTTGGCGGAATTTTCATCTATATTATGGGTTTCCTTGATGATAAATACGATTTTTCGCCCATCGTCAATTATCTGGCGCAGTTGACTGCTGCTGCCATTGCGGTTGCCTTCCTCATTTTTATTGAGAGTTTCAATAATCCCTTTAGCGGGAATACCACATCAGACTGGCCTTATTGGGTAACTGTCACCATCAGCCTGTTTTGGTTGGGGTTGATGATGAACACCGTCAATTTTTTGGATGGCCTAGACGGTCTAGCAGCGGGTGTTGGTGCGATTGCCTCACTGGTCATTTTTCTCCACGCCACCTTTGAACTGAATCAAATCAGCGTCGGCCTGCTACCCTTAGCTCTGTTTGGGGCAACACTAGGATTCCTGCCCTATAATTTCCACCCCGCCAAAATCTTTATGGGGGGAGGTGCGACCTTTTTGGGTTTCACGCTGGGTTGCCTTGCCATCATCGGCGGGGCGAAAATGGCGACGATTTTGCTGGTGATGGGGCTACCCCTGATGGATTTGGCGTGGCAAGCGATTCGCCGCCTGAGTGAGGGCCGTAATCCGATGATGGGGGATCGTGGACACTTACATTTACGCTTGGTAGATTTGGGCTATTCACAGCGCACCATCGTTTTAGGCTATTATGTGTTCAGCGCCTTGTTTGGGGGTATCGCGCTGTTGACCACCAGCCGCCTCTATAAACTGCTGGGCTTGGTGGTGATGATGATTATTGTGCTGGGTACGTTTGCAATAGTCAGTTGGCGGGGGCGCTCTAATAACCTGCCGATTATGCCTCCGTCAAAATAATCCTAAAAGGAAATCTCTATGCTGCTGCCTGAACTGAATTTTTGGGATGACACCCGCGATAGTTTGCACCGTGCCTGCAAAGTGCTGCGTGAAATTCGCTTGCAGACACTTCAACCACTGCCCCATGCCTTACATCACAGCCTTCAGGTCGTGCCAGAGGGATTAAGCACGGGTTTACTGCCGTTTGGCGGTGAAGTTTTGCTCGATTTTGTAAACAGCCATCTGGTCTATCGGTCAGCAGGCAGTCCCACTATTGATATATCGTTGATTGGGCACAACCAAGCTACCTTAGCAGAGGCCACCAGTGCTTTGTTAACCCATCTCGGCCATCCCATCACCTTGCCCACTGACAAACTATCTGATACCGAACCATTTGTTATCAGCCCGTCACTGGCCGAAGATTATGCCGACGCCCTGTACTCAATCTTTACCGCCACCGCCCGTTTTCGTGCGCGGTTAGACGGTCTAATGTCGCCGATTGTCGTGTGGCCGCACCATTTTGATCTCTCATTTTTATGGTTTGCCACCAACGAGGCCAGTGAACAAGCACCCCACCTCAATTTTGGGTTTGCCCCCTTCAGTGACGGCCTACCGCGTCCCTACTTTTATGCGTATGCGTGGCCCATTCCCCCCGGTCTATTAGATATTCCACTGCCGCCGCTGGCCCAATGGCACACCGAAGGCTGGACAGGTGTCATGATTTCATACGACAGCTTGCGTGGAATGACAGGGACTTCACAGGTGATTGAGGGCTTCCAAATGCAAATTTTCCAAGCCATTGCCCCACTTATGACCAAAGGATAGACCATCCATGCCACCAGAATTTGTCAAAGGGCGTAATGTTCAGGGTGAACGGGTCGAGATGCTGGTCGAAAAAATAGTGTGGCGACCCAGTGTTTATGCGCTCATTTTGAATGACAAAGGCGAATTATTGGTGCAGGATAACATCCACACCCACAAATTCGACCTGCCCGGCGGCGGGGTCGAGGTGTGGGAAAGAGTAGAGGAAGCGCTCATCCGCGAAGTATGGGAGGAAACAGGTCTCGAAGCCAAGATCATTGAACTGGTGCATGTACAGGACAATTTCTTCTTGACCCCTAGCGGCAAACACTGGCATACCCTCCACTTTTTCTATCGGGCTGAGGTGACAGGTGGCACGATTCGTAACAGCATCTTGGCGGATGAATGGACAACCAACCCCCATTGGGTGGCCGTGAATGACTGTACCGCCGAAAGTTTTACCGCGGGTGATATGGTGTGGAACGCCGTCCAATTGGCCTTACACGGTTAGCCACCAGATGCCAGTGCATTCTGGTAAAGTGACGCGCTTATCCTTCATGACCGCATCCGCGAAATCATTGCCAAAAAAGAAGCGCACCAAGAAATCGGCCTCTTCGGGTGATTCAAACTGATAATCGGTGCGAATCCATGTATGGCTAAACCGCTGCTCGTTTTCCATCCAATTGTAGTAATCGGCAAGGATGTCAGTTGGCGGATTTGGGGTTTCGCGGCCTGTCCCCAGTGTCTCTAAGATGATGGCGACCCCACCCGGACGCAAAACTCGCTTCATTTCAGCGACTGCTTGGCTAATTTCCTCACGCCATCTGTCCTGATACCAGACTGTCGCATGTCCAAAACTCCACCCAGCAATGGTGATGTCGGCGCTGGCAGTTTTGATCGGCATCTGGCGGTTATCGGCCACTGCCAAGCGCAGGTGGGGATACTGTGGGGTTAATTTTTCATCCGCAACGGCCAGCATATGCTCAGAAATGTCGGTTGCCAGAATGGATTTGACGTAGGGGGCGACAATGCCCGTCATGCGACCCGTACCTGCGCCAAATTCAACCACTTCGGCATTTTGCAGCGGATGGATGGTTCGCAGTGCAGCCAGAATATTTTCTTGATAGTCCTCGCGCATGACCAGCAAATCATATTTATCCGCATGTTTTTGATAAATTTCGTCTTGGGCAGGCATAGATGTATCTCCCTTAGGCTCATATGCAAAATCTAGTAAAAGCTGCCCCCGCTTGAATCTAAACATACTACTGTCTGGATTGATAGGGACAGATACCACCTGTTCGGCAAGAAGCGAAAACTTATCATCTTGATACCAAATCTTCAGTGGTGCTGATGCCTTTTTATTCGGTTGCCAACCTTCGGATAAAGCGAACAAGATCGCTTGTCGCACAAATTTAGATGTAATCACGGGAGGGTTATTTTGGACAGAGGTATAAAACTGAATACTATTTGGTATCAATTCAAAGCCTGCTAGGTTTAGCCAAGGATCACGCCAATTCAATAGCGTCACAATCAATTTCTGCCCATGAGTGTCTTCGGCACTAATTTCCATGAAGCTGTTGTCGTACCCTGCCCTAAATCTCCATCGAAACCGCTGATCTCCCACGACAATTGGGCGAAAGCCACGTTTCTTTTTGGGTCTACTCATAGAGCCTCCATTGATAAACTAACCCCCTCACCGAACTATTGGCAAGGGGGGTATCTTAGCTAGTCTATTGAATACGGGTGATGCTACTCGGCTTCACTTGTCTCAACAGTGAACAACGTACCATTGCTTGTGCCAAAAACTTCTGGGAAGTAGAAGGCATAGGCGTGCGACGGGATGGTTTGAAATTCACCTGCAACACTGGCCCGAATTTGATAGGTATAGGTATACGTGCCATCGGGCAGATAATCGGCATAGAGATTGGTCTGTTCGTCGCGCAGTTCGGTGCGGTCAAACCACCACCAGCCCCAATACCAGAACGGATCATAGTCATCCCACACGATCTGCAAATCTGGCCCTTCAGCGCGTTGACTAGTTGTCAGTAGCGAGGTGTCCACCCCTTCCGTTCCGGCGGGAATGGGGTCTTCCAACACGAAGTAGTAGATGTCCTCTGACAAGGTAATGGTCAAGCGGACGGTGATGATGTCGCCAACTTTGGCCTTGGTGATCGGGGTTTCGGGATCACCCTCCAAGAAATATTGGCGGGTGACAGTAATCCCCTTGCTGACGGGTTCAACCGCATCCACGGGCAGTCGAACATTGAGGTGGGCGGTGTAATACAACACGCCCTCGCCCTCACCACGTCCGACCACCAAACGGTTGAGTTCATCTTGCAGCAACTCACTGACGGCAATCCGCAACACCTGTCCTTCGCGCACGGTATCTGGCGTGACGGTAGTATCGGCGATATTTTCGGCGTTTAGATCGGTGGTGTATTCATAGTTGCCCTGCAACTCGCCCGTATGCACCATCCATTTAGTCAAGCCGATGATAGCCCACACGGTTTCTTGGGTAGACTGCCAATGGTCGCCTTCACGCGCCACCATCAACCAGCGCACTACATTCGGCAGAAGTTCATTATCAGGACGGGCTTGCACAAGCGCCGCTAAGACAACAGCAGTCGTGCGGGTGTTGCTGCCCCAGTTCCACCAGTCGTCATTTTCTTCTTCCCAATGTGCGCCTGTTGCGGAAAGGAAGGCAGCATTGGTCAAATCGCTGACCAAATCGGCGATTTCAGACGCATTGGGGTTCACCTGTTGATAGACCATCAACAGGTAGGCCCGGGCCATATATGACAGCCGCAACCGCTGGTCATAGAGCGAGGTCAACTGAGTCAGATCGGCCTGACCATCACGGGCAAAGACATAGGCATAAAACGCTTGCCGATTGAGTTGCCATGTGTCGCTATTGATCGTCACCGCTTCGACATCACTCTTCACAAAATTCAAGGCGCGACTGAGCATATTGGCATCATAGGTCAACCCTGCCTCGCGTGCTTCGATGAGCGCAAGGGCAGCATAGGCCGTCACCAACGGGTTGCTTTCCATGCCGCCAAACCAGCCCCACCCACCATCAGGATTTTGTTGGGTCGTGAGCTTATCAAGCGCTTGTTCGAGGGCCACAAACAGATTCGCTTCTAATTCGGGGTCTTGAATCCCCAAATCTTTGAGGGCGGCATAGGTGACGATATTCGGCAAGAAGCGGCTAACGGTTTGTTCGATGCACTGATGCGGATAATTCTGAAGATAGTCGAACGAATCCGTCAGGGTTGCGGCAAGTGATGGGTCGAGATGGATGGTGAGTTCACCCCGGCTGGTATCAATGCGTGTCGGTAAACTGATGCCTTCGGTGCGTGAACCTGCGTCCATCAACAGACCTGCCGTACCAACCGTATCCGGTGCGGTATAACGATAGACTGGAATCGTACCGTCCGGGCCAGTGGCAAGGGTCGGTTTCACCGCGTCGGAATAATCCGCTCCGATGACGCCAAAGGTCAGGTCAATAAACGGCACATCTTCAGCGACCACGTTCCATTCAATTCTCGCGCGGGCGGCAGGTTCGATGGTCACGGTCTGGGTGGCTTCGCTTTCAAGCGTGACGCCGCTGGATTCGAGAATTACTTGTACGGTTTGGGCTTCAGTCGTATTGTTATTGACCACTGCCGCTAATTGAACCTTGTCCCCCACCACGAAGAAACGTGGCGCGACGGGACGGATCAGCAGTGGCAGGGTCGTAACGATCTCTGTAGTTGCCTGGCCCACTTCCGTATCCAACGTGACGGCTCGTGCATCCAATTTCCATGTCGTCAGATTATCGGGCAGGTCAATCGAGACTGACGCCTTGCCATTTTCATCGGTAACGACATGCGGTGCCCACAGCGGTGTTTGTTCAAAGTTCTCGCGGACGTTGACACTGGTCAAACCACCGCCACCACCGCCACCACCGCCACCGCCCATACCATCGGCTGCGGAAGGGGCAAGCACGCCACTTTCTTCCGCTTCACGGGCGCGTTCGATGTTCTTATCGGTGAGTTCATCGAGCAGCGAGGTCAGCGAATAGTAGCTGTAAACGTAGTTCCCCTGATAGCCATAGAAAGTATCTTCCATCAGACCGCTGTTGGGGGGCATCAGGGACAAAATAGCCTTATCGGTCAAGCCAATGCCAACTTCCGCCGCTACCGGGTTGCCAGCCGCATCGGTGGTCGAGACGTCAAAAGTGACGGTATCGCCGGGTTGGGTAAGTTCAGCAGAAGGCATGACGGTCACATTTAACCGCTGCTGGACAGGTTCAACGGTAAGGTAAACGCTGCCGATACGAATCGTTGGATTGGTATTTTCGGCGTCAATGCCTTTGACGACAGTCGCCGTAACTGTTACACCGGAGACAAAATCCTCACTGATAGGTAGCTCGTAGACCAGCGTTGCCCCTTCGGATTTCAGCACTTCATAACTGAGAACGCCCTCGCGCTCAATCGTAACCAGAACAGTGGATTCACCGGATAGAGAATGGGGGATCAAGATTTGGGCCGTATCGCCGGGTTTGTAGGATTCTTTGTCCGCCATCAAACTGATGTACTGCGACGGTTGTCCCCAATAAATCGGGCCACTGCCAACTACGTAAAATCGGCGGGTGCTGCTATTGGTGCGTTCGCGCTCATCCATGCCCGTCACCTTAAAGCGGAAGATACCGCCGTTGGGTGGGGTAAAGGTATAGCTGGCCGTCCCATCCGCCCCGGTGGTGACGCTGCCTGTTTCTACCGGGATTTCTTCCTGCTGCCAATAGTACACACCGAACTGTGTCGAATCGGGCACTTGCACCCAGCGTTGTTCGATCACTTCAATATCCAAGCGTTTATCGGCAATGGGTTGGCTGTCGGGGGTAACGGCGATCAGGTCTATTGTAATCGGCTCTTTCTCATAGCCAAAATATTGATTGGTTGCCGTACCGACATAGATATTGGCAGGGTGAGCCAGAACCGTTGTGCGATTACTGATGGCTTGATTGCTCTCATCCGTTACCGTCGCCTCAACCGTAATGTTGAGTGGTGCATGAGCCTCAGATTGAGTGGTATCAGCCTGGATGACAAATTCGCCATTGCCATCAGTCACACCTGTGCCTTCGCCGATATATTGATAGTAGTAGTATTCCCACTCATCGTTATAGAACGAATAGCGTCCCGGCCCGGTATAGTTGAAATAGGCCAGATCGCCATAGGCATACCAACTAACCTGTGCATTACTGACCGCACCGCCAAAATAGTAGCTGGATTTGGCGATTGCGCTTAGGGGATCGCCCTGAAAGATTTCGTCTTGTTGGGCAGTGACGCTGACTTCATATTCTGGCACGCGAAATTCGGCAACGGTGAAGTAGACGCTACCATAATAGATGAGATTGCCATTTTCATCGGGGGTGTCCGGCATGACATTGATATAGCCGTCACCCAATTGAGCATCTTCGGGGATTTGGATTTCGCCACTAAAGGTCCCGTACTCCGAGACCTCAACTTTGCCGTCGAAGATATATACCCCGTCGTAGCCAATTTCGGCCTGTACCGTCACCGAGCGCACATTGGGCACGCTGTAGGCCATATCGTCTTTGTTGCGGATGACCCCCCGGAAATAGAGCGTTTCACCGGGGCGATAAATCGGGCGATCTGTATAGACATAACCTGTGCGGGTTGGGGGTTCGCCTCCATTCCAGCCATACCACACCCCATATGCACCCGCCCCTTCAGCAACTACACTGATGAACTCGTGGTTAAGGGCGGCATCCATCGGGGCGCGGAAAACCCCATCAGAATCCGTTTGGCCTCGCCCGATTTGTTCACCGAGATAGTAGACCGAGACCGTAGTATCTGCAACAGGAGCACCTGTCTGCATATCCGTGACCCAGATAAAGCCTTCCTCCGGGCCGCGCTTAAAGGTCACACCCGCATTGACGACCGCCAGCACTAGGTCATAGGTCGAAGGATAATCAGACGTTTCTTCGCGGATGGTCAGCCAATAGAGGCCGGGAGCAAGCTGTCCGCCTTGCTCGGAAGCCAGATATACTTCACGGGCAATGCCTTGAAAGCCATTGGAGTCAAAGGCTTGTGTCCATGAGCGCAGCAGATTTTCGCTCGATGCCCAAGCGGGCGAGGTATCATCGTAAAATTCGACGGCGGGTTCTAACAGACTAATGTCGAGACGATAGAGGTTAAACGAAACACTCGGTTTGCCACTGACCGACATCGCAATGGTGGTGTTCTCCCGGTACGCCCCCGTTACAATCACATCATTGTAGCTGGTGATGGGGGTAGCCCAGACCGGAATATCGGTGGTGCGATAGGTAAAAGTGAAATCATTGGCAATCGGGTTGCCATAGACATCCTCCGCCCCCGCTAAAAGGGTAATGGTGTACTGGGTTAGCGGCTTAGAGGCGAAATTAATTGAAAGGGTTTGGTTGCCGCGTACTTCAGGTGTCCAAGTTTCCGGTTCAGGGTCAATCTGAATCTTGCCCTCCAACGTTTCGGTATTCATGGGCGAGACAAAGTAGATCGTCGCTCCATAACCGGGGGAGACATCAGTAGCACCATTTTCAGGATAGGTGGAATCTATACCGGGATAGGGCACGGTATAGAAAATATAGCCTTCCGCATTTCCGAAGGCCGTCGAAAGATCGAGCATGGCCTCACCGGACGCACTCATCGCCGTTGGTTTGATAATGACTTGATAGGCGCTGGCGATGTTCAGGTTTTCGGCGGGGGTGAAGGTCAACTGGGTGGCATCTTCGTTCCACGTAATCGAACCTGCAATGGGTGGATTAGAGGTGAAGGCTTGAATTACCGAGAAGGCCGCTTCGGTGGAGGGCTTGTCCATCGGTTGGCTGAATGTCACCACAATCGGCGATTCCAGCAGGACGGTTTCTTGATTCACCGACGGCGACAAACTCAAAATTTGCGGCGGCAGGGTGCTAAACGACCACAAAAACTCCTCCGCCAAGACCGCGCCATCCACACTGGTCAATCCACTGGCAACGGTGACGGTATAGGTGGTGCCACCTTGTAGGGGGACGGATGGCGTAAATTGATAAATGGCGGTGTTGAGCCATTCACCTTTGCCATCAATTGCGGGGGTGATGGTGATTGGCACGGGCAAATCACCCATCTCGCTCGTTGTCACCAATGGCACAACGGGGCGATTGAAGGTGACTAGGATGGTCGAATCGGCGGAAATCCCTGTTGAGCCATCTTCGGGGATGACAGTTGAAACTTCAAGGGGGCCAACCGTCTTGATATTGAAGCTGTATGGGTCAGTAAAGGGTGTACCGCCAGTGGTCGTCGCGCCTGTGCCAATCGTAACAGCATATTCCATCCCGGTAGGCCATGCCGCCGACGGGATAAACGCGACGGTACGCGGGTCGGCCCATGTCAGACTGCCCTCAATTGCAGGGTCAAAGGTCAGGGCGGATACCACACTGGCCTGATCCATTGGCTGATCAAAGGTGATGGTCAGGGGATTATTGGCTGCCATTTCAACGCCGGGGAGGGGCCAAACATCAATGACCTGCGGGGGGATGTCCGTTCCTCCGCCGTCTTGCGAATGAACAGGAGTCGGATTGACGCCTGTCAACGCGCTGGTGATAAGACTAACCACCAGCAGGGTAAATAACAAGGCTTTGCGTGTCAAATCAATTTCTCCTCACTAACTTAGAATAAGCATAATGCTCCATTGCTAGGATATTGGATGCAAGCAAGGGAAGCGGAACTATCCCCTGCACTTAAAACGCTGGTTTATGCCATTGTGTTCCCATTTATCTTTACCACTCTGTACCTTCAATAATAGCCATCGAAATTCTGGCTGTTTCCCGCACACCTTCATCTTCATCGTTTCGGAGGGATTGCAGATAAGGCAAAAATTGCCGAAGTTCTATTTCGTTCAATTTCAATTCACTCATCATATCGGCGGCTACACCACGCGGGATGGGGTGAGGGTCGCGGATACCTTCAATGAGAACGGGAATTGCTTGAACTGGAAAAAGCTCACTAATGTATCGGAAAACACCACCTCGAACATAGGGTGATGGGTGGTTTCTAAAAGCCATGACACGATCTAGGAGATCGAATTTTTTGAGATTTTCCAGACCATCAATCGCATCCATCACAACGACGTCTTCTTGATCGTCAAGAGATTTAATGAGCAAATCAAAGATTTCAGGAGTGTCTAGCATTGGTCGAGAGGTCAGCGTTGAAAGAATCGCCCTCTTTTTTGCGATACTTTGGGTGGAATTGAACATTTGTAGAAGAAAGTCAATGCCTGCACTTTCATCCAATTTTCTAATGAGAAGGGCAGTATCATCATATTGCCACCAATCCTCATCGCCTTCTTCATCAAGATGTTCGGCACGAAAATTAGCCATAAGCTCTGGCAATGTCATTTGATTTAATTGTGGGTAGTGTGTTGATTCGTACTTGAATTCGTCAGCCATAATGGTTTTCCCGCCAAAAACTAGCCCTCTGCCTACTCATCAGTGTAGCACAGAGGGCATTCCGGCGATTTATTCCTGCTTCAACGCGATCACGGGTGAGAGTCGGGCCGCCCGTAGCGATGGGAACAATCCCGCCCCCAAGCCGACCAACGTTGCCAGCACAATTGCAAACAGCCACAGGTCAGTTGGGATGATGATGAGGTTGCCGCCAATCTGCGAGGTATTAAACGGCAGAAAATTGGTAACACTGTCTTCCCCTGTCGGCGCATTGGCAACCGCCTGATTAATCACCCGCCGTAGAATGAATGACAGTAGGACGCCAACGACCCCACCTGCCAATCCGACCAAGCCGGACTCAATGAGAAAGACGGTCAACACGTCGCGGTCAGTCGCCCCAATCGCTTTCATCAGGCCGATTTCTTTGGTGCGTTCGAGGATTGCCATTGTCATGGTGTTGGCGACCCCAAACGCTGCCACCAACAGTGCGACCCCGCCTACGCCGCCGAGAATCAGGCGCATGGTGCGGAAGAAATTGTTCATCTGCCCCAAAAATTCGCCCATGCTGTAGGCATTGAGGCCCAAATCTTTGATAGCGTTGGTGACATCAATCGTGGTTTCACGGCTGTCAGCCCGGACGAGCACCTGACCAAACGTGAAGGTCTCAGGGTCAGTTTCTTGACCGGAGGCCCATTCGTTGTAGCCGATAATATCATTGACGTTCATGAAGATGGTGTAGTCAAAACTCGTGCCAGCCGCAAATGTGCCGGAAACTTTGATGTCCTTCTTCAGTTCCGTGCCATTGTTCCAATTGGTCACGCGGAATTTGAGCGGGGTATTGTACACATCCACTTGGACGGGTTCATAAAATTCGCTGGTGGGGTCAAAAAAATTCTCGCCGATATACGGGCCGACGATCATCTCCCCCGGTTGTAGAGACAGCGTGCCCTGTTCTAATGTGATGCCAAGATAAGGCAGCAGGCGCGGGTCTATCCCCACGATATTCGCCCCCGCAATGTAGTCCCCCGACATTAAATCACCACCGACCTGCAAATTGACCATTGGGATAACTGCCGCCACGCCGGGGATACGCCACAATTTCTGAACGGTTTCGAGATTCAGTTGGGGTATATCTTCGGGTGACTGCCCCGGTGGAATTTCCCAACTGGGATAGACCTGAATCTCGGTGACGGCACTGCTGTTTCCAATGCCTGCCTCAGCCGAACGTTGTAGGCCAAAGGTCAGCGCGACCAACAAAATGACCGCGCTCGTCCCGACTACCACGCCGCCCGCTGTCATCGCCAGCCGTGCTCGTGCCCGGAATAGATTGCCAATCGCCAGACCTGCGAGTTCCGAAAACATTGCGCTTAACTCCCTAGACCGAGGAAACCCAAGATGACATCCCCTAGAGAGGCATCCTCTTCTTCCTGCTCCGGTTCAGGGGTGGGATCAATGGGGAAGCCCCCATTATCATCTGGCGGCGGTGGCGGTGTCACTGCTTCGGTCTCATAGGTCTGCACAATGCTCACCTCTTGGTTGAGATCGTTCAGATAGTAGATGGTCACGGTGATTTTGACATGGCCTTCACTGCTAGGAGCAAACGCCGAACCAAAGGTGGTTTCTTCGTCGCCTTTGACTGGCCCGATAAAAACTTCCGCCACGTCCATCACATCGGCATTTTCGGCCTCGAACGTGACATTCGTGAAATTGACTACCTTAGTGCCCAGATTTTTGATAGTCAAGCCAATCGGCAGTGGTTCACCAACATTGACTTGTTCGGGCACAGGGCTTTGCAAGGTGATGTTCAAATTCGGCGGGGCAACCACTACCACAATCGCCCGCAAATTATCTTGGGCGGTTGTGCCATCGGGTTTCTTGTAGCGCACGGTGACAGGCAGGCTATAGACCCCGCTAGTGGTGGTGCCGTTAACGATGAACTCTTGTGAGATGGCCTTCCCCTCACCATTGGCTTCAACCGTGCCGATATATTGTGTGCCGCCTGAACCGACTGGGGCAAAGGTCGTGCTGGGGGTGGTCGTCGTGCCACCTCCACTTGTGGGTGTGCCACCACCCGAATCCCCACTGGATTCGACTGTCCCAAAGACGACAACCAGTTCTGTGGCGTCGCCATTTCCGACATTTTTCAGATCAAGATTGAGCGTGAACTGTTCCCCCGGCTCCAGAATATCCTTGCCGTAGTCGTAGGATTCCAACAGCATCAGCGGGACAGTGGCAAGCACAGGCCGCACTTCAACCGTCATACTGCCGGCGGCTTGTTGGGCCTCGCCATCTTGGAGATAGGTGATCGTGAACGGCTGTGATTGTGGGCCAGATTTAGCATCAGGACGCACTACTAAAGGTAGTTCAAGTTCAACCGATTCACCTGCGTCAAGATCGCCGATTGGAAAACTGTCGCCGTTTGGCCCTGCCAGCAATACATTTTCGCTACCTGATACCCGCAGCAGCACCTGTAAGGCCTTTTTGTTGCCAGAATTGGTGATATGCACAGCCATGATAACCGACTTGCCCGGTTCGACCGGATTTGGCTCGGCGTTGTAGCTGGACATCACGACCTGTGACGATTCCCCGGCCTCTTCAACATTAACACTCAAACTGGCTTTGCTGGTGTAATTCTCGCCGCTGAAATCCCGGTAGGCCATCGTAACGGGAATGCTGATCGGGCCAGCAGGAGTATCCATCGCCGCCACCGCCATCAAGGTGACATTCACCCGTCCGCCAACTGGAATATCTGGCAAGGTCGCCGTCGCCTGACCATTTGCGGGGACAAATTTTCCACCAGAATCTACAGCTACCGAGACACCCTGCGCGGCGCGATTGCCCTGATTGACCACTTCAAAATTGAGTGTGACTGTGCCGCCCGGAGCAATGGTCGCCGGACTGACCGAGAAATTACGCGCCAAGAGTGAGGGTTGACCCGGAATGGGAGTGGCGGGCTGCGGCGTCGCGGATGGTTCAAGGGTCGGCGTTGGTGGCGCAGGGGTATTGGTTGGGGCGGCGGTTGGGGGCACGGGGATGACGGTCAGTGCATTGGGGGCATATTGTGTCCCACCCAACGGGTCACTAACCTCCACATTATAGACCCCCGGCAGTAGGCTAGTAGGCAATTGTGCCGTTAACGCACCGCTATTGATGAAAGTCGTGGTGAGCAAGCCAACCCCAACCAGACGAATGACAGTGGTATTGGTGAAATTGCCCCCGATAACCGAGAGTGTACCCCCTTGACCCGCCATGACTTGGGAAGGCTCGGCTCGTGTTACAAAAATGGGTTGGGGCGGGGTATTGGTGGATGTTGGGGTCGGCGCGACTTGGATGGTCAACGGGGTGGGCCACGTCACGATACCCCCTACCGGATCCAAAATCTGAATGACATATTGACCGGGGTTAATATTGCCGGGGAACGAGACCACCAGTGATCCATTATCAATCAGTTGAGTGGGTAAGTTACCATAACCCATCAACTGGACAGTGGTGGATGCAGTGAAGCCTGAGCCAAAAATGGACATATAGGCAGGCTGGGCACCACCAACCGTAATTTGGGATGGTTCTGCTCGGTTGACCACCATCGAAGGCGTGGCGGAGGCCTGTACACCGTCTTGGGCCGCTGCACGATCAGAATTTGAAATGCCTACCCCAATCACAATCAGTAGTGACAGAATCAGCAAGGCGACGATGAGTTGGATTTTTAGCGATTTAACGAATGACATGGAGGTCTTCTATCTCCTGTTGGGCGACTGGAATATCATCCACAATACGCCCATCTCTTAGATGCAATAGACGGTCTGAGTAACTGGCGACCCCGGCATCGTGCGTCACCAACACAACGGTTTTGCCCTGTCGTGTTGCCAGCCAGCGTAATAGGTTCATCACGGTTTGTCCGGTTTTGCTATCGAGCGCACCGGTAGGTTCGTCACCCATGATAATCGGCGGGTTATTAAACAAAGCCCGTGCAATCGCCACACGCTGCTGTTGACCACCGGAAAGCTGAGAGGGTTTGTGGTCAAGCCGTTCCCCCATGCCGAGCGTGTTGAGCAGCTGACGTGCCCGTTTTTCACGCACCTCACGCGGGATACCTGCGAACACCCCCGGCAGTGCCACATTTTCCAGCGCGGTCAAGGTTGGCACAAGATGAAACTGTTGGAAGATGAACCCGATACTTTCGCGCCGAAAACGGGCCAATTCATCGGCATTCATGCTGTGCAAGTATTTATTTCCTACACTGACCTCGCCGCCAGTGGGTCGGTCTAGGCCACCCATCACATACAGCAGGGTGCTTTTGCCAGAGCCGCTTGGCCCCATGATGGCGAGAAACTGGCCTTTTGGGATTTCAACATCTACTCCGTCCAGTGCCCGAACTACCTGCCCACCCAGCTTAAAATGTTTACGTAGGCCATAGCCGCTGATATAGGGGGTGCGATGATTGCCATTATGATTTGCCATCGGATAACCTAGCCTTTCATCGGGGCATGTGGCGGCTGTTCAGATGGTGTTTCGGGTACGGATTCACCACCTCCACCACTGCCGTCCAACGATGGGTCACTGGGTTGGAGGCTTGGGTCAAAGGGTATCTCACCGGGCACACTCTCGGTCTGAGCCTCATCTTTGGGCGCTTCGACCCAGCCCGCCATCACTGGCCCAACCACCAAGACACCCGCCCAAATCAGGACGACCAATGTAGCCGACCATGTGCGCCCTTTGAGACCATAACGTGCCCCAAGATAGAGCAGGCTCAGACTCCACAGCCAGAATAATGTCAGGTGGGTAGACAGTGAATAGGCCACGTTTTTTTGGAAGTCGGAGAGGTCAGCATAGCCTTTCCATTGGTCAATCAGACCGGATAATCCTTCTTCACCGACTTTGCCACCCGCGTAATAGTAGGCCAGTTGCAAGGCTGCCATTAACGCAAAAGGCAAGCTGGAATAAATCGCTATTTGCCAGTTATGGCCCATACGCGGTTTGCGACCTCGGAGCAATGACACCTCAATCAGCAGAATCGAGATGATGATCCATTGCAACACGATCTCCCCCGCTGCTTCGAGGGCGATTGACCACTTGGCAGTGATTTCTTCTGGTGTGGCCTCGGTTTCAGTAGTTTCAGTGGGTGCTCCGCCAACATCAGAGGGGATGCCGCCAAAATCAATCCCACCCCCGCCACCTTTGCCCCCACTGTCATTAATGGGTATCTCACCATCAATGGATGTTCCGGTATCGGTAGCCGCTGTTTCGGAATTTTTGAGCGCGTCATATCTCACGGCACTGAAACCGACTAATGCCAGAATCAACAGACCGACCCATACCCATTGGCGTGAGGTATGGCTGGCGGGTAGGGTTCGATAAAAATTGGCAGGCTGCATCAAGGCAGTGCCGATTTGATTGACCAGTGAACGGCGGGTGACCTGCTCGGTTAGCTGCAATTCACGCGGTTCAGCGGTCTGGATTTGCCGACGAGGAATTTTGGGTTGTTCGTCGAGTTCGGTGATTGGTTGCTGGGTTTTGGTTGAAGCCATAACCACTTCCTAGGGATTGGCTAAATAATGAATGAGGGCATGTCCTGTTATGGCATGTATAACCGTATCACCCCCCTGTTACAATGGGGTGTCAGCCGTGAAACAATTTTGAAACATGCCATGCCGGATTTGAAACACGGAAATTGCTGATAAATAAAGCTGATTCCCGCCCTATGGTAATTCTACTATGACTCTACGTTTATGTTTGTCTTAGGTTTGGGAGATTAGCGTGTGTCTGCTTGGCGGGGTATAGGCGAATTGCTGACGACTGGCTGACTGGATTAGAACAATGGCTCGATAGAGAGGATATGCTTGACAGCAGGTAAATAGAAAACCCTGTAAGGTTGCAGATCACGCAAAGCATGATATTGGGGAATGGTGATGTTGAATTTTACACCTGCACTCCCCTGAATTTCCAAAAAACAACGTACTGAACCATGTGTTTCAGGGTTACGCCATTTCCAATGAAATAAACTATAGTGCTTGAATTTATTGAAATACAGCACGCTGTAACCCTCGACTATCCTAACCTGCGATTGGTTCAAATTGGATAGCGTTCTACGTCGCCAAATAAAACCGGCCAATGTCAGAGGGATGTTTACTATAAGACACGAAATCATGACCGCGAAAGGTAGCTTGGAGACTAGAGTGGCTAATGCAAGAATGCCAAATAGTGCCCAACCTGCACTTGCAAGCCAAGCATAATCGCTGGCACAGGTTAGCGCCTTTGCCTTCTGCTCGTCAGTAATCCAACTATTGTGATTAGCCTGCAAATCCTTATCAGTGAAATCAAAGGCCTTCTGCAAATCCGGCATATCAGGGTGTGGGGAGGTGGTCATTAGGTGGATATGGAGGGTCTCTATTAGTTCTTACGCCTCATAAGCATAGCATATTTAACCAATGCCGGATAGTTACCGTTGACAGCCGATAGCCCCTCTGGTAATCTATGCGCCGCAAAACCGAATATCAACAAATCAAAAAAACACTCTTATCCAGAGCGACGGAGGGACCGGCCCGATGATGTCGCGGCAACCCGCCAGTGGGTCGTTAGGCCACAACCACTGCCGAAGGTGCCAATTCCGGTAGATTTTTCTGGAAGATGAGAGCGACGTGTCAAAGTCCGCTTGGGCCTTTCTGATAAGCGGGAACATGATCTAGTACCCACGCGCCCTCTGAGTCCATGCCCTTCGGAGGGCGTTTCATTTACCCATCTTTTTCAATATGTGGAAAGGGTTTCGATGAGTAGTAACAACACCTTTATGACCTCACCGCGTTTCTTTTACTCCTCAGAGTCGGTGACAGAAGGCCATCCTGACAAAATTTGTGATCAAATTTCTGATGCCGTTTTGGATGCCATCATTAAAGATGACCCCAATGCGCGTGTGGCGTGCGAAACTTCCGTCACTACTGGTCTAGTCTTGGTGTTTGGGGAAATCACCACCAGCACCTATGTGGACATTCAATCGTTGGTACGTGACGTGGTGCGTGACATCGGCTATACACGCGGTAAATTCGGTTTCGATGCCGATACCTGTGGTGTGATTGTCTCTATCAAAGAGCAGTCGGGCGACATCGCGCAGGGGGTGGACAAAGCCCTCGAAGCCCGTGAAGGCAAGATGTCTGACGCCGAAATTGAAGCGATTGGCGCGGGCGATCAGGGTATGATGATTGGCTTCGCGTGCAATGAAACCCCCGAGCTAATGCCGCTGACGATTTCATTGGCCCATCAATTATGCCGCCGTCTGTCGGTGGTACGCCGCGATGGGACAGTGCCTTATCTGCGACCCGATGGCAAGAGCCAAGTCACGGTTGAATATGAATATGGCAAACCCAAGCGCGTAGATACTGTGTTGATTTCGACCCAGCACGCCCCCGAAATTGACAACGACCAGATTCACAAAGATGTGATCGAACACGTCATTAAACCTGTGATTCCTGCTGACCTATTCGATGCCAATACCAAGATTTTCATTAATCCAACCGGGCGTTTTGTGGTCGGCGGCCCGTTAGGTGACGCGGGTCTAACCGGGCGTAAGATTATCGTGGATACCTATGGCGGGGTTGCGCGTCATGGCGGTGGTGCATTCTCTGGCAAAGACCCAACAAAAGTTGACCGTTCCGCCGCATACATGGCCCGCTACATTGCCAAGAACGTTGTGGCGGCTGGACTGGCAGATCGCTTTGAATTGCAGGTGTCCTATGCGATTGGCGTGGCCCGCCCACTGTCTATCGCCATCGAAACCTTTGGCACCAACAATGTGCCGAATGAGGTTATTGAAAACCTCATTCACAAACATTTCGATATGCGCCCCGCTGCCATTATCCGTGACCTAAATCTGCGCCGCCCTCAATATCGTAAGACAGCGGCCTATGGTCACTTTGGCCGTAACGACCTTGATGTGTCGTGGGAAAAGACTGACAAGGCTGCCATTCTCCGCAAAGAAGCTGGCCTGTAAGACACAAAACTCGTGACTTAGGATTTTGATGAGAAGGATGGGCAAATAAAAACCCATCCTTTTTTGATTTCGTAATATTTCGCAGGGCAATCTACTTGACATGGGCTATTGAGTGTTATACACTTCATTCAATTGCATAATTGTGCAATTGTAAAATAGAACATAGAAAGGGGAACGCGGATGACACTGACAAAAACGAAAGCCGATGTTCAACAAGAGACATCACTCTACTCATCCAAACCTGTCGCTCCGGCCCATATCTTAGTAGTAGATTCCCCCAATGGCCCTGCCGATGTACTCAGTGAGACGATTGCCCTGCTCCAACGCGATTTGACGTTTACCAATATCCCCGACCAAAGTACCGTTCTCAATCGTCTGGGTACGCAAAAATATGACTTAATTTTAATTGGCTTGGATACGCATCAACGGGATCGCCTCTTTTTGGTTCGGTATATTCGCATTGCCGCCCCCTTGACGCCAATTGCGGTGGTTACTCGCCAAACCGAACAATGCAGCCCTGAAAATAAAGAAAAAGTTAAACGATTTGGGGCACAGGAACTCATTAGCCTGCCCCGTGATACAGTGGAACTACGCGGATTGATGGCAAAATTAAATTCTCTGAGTGTCTTTTAAAAAGAGTTAGATATAGAATATTGGGAACGTCTGTAACACTATAGGAACTCGCGTATCCACGATAAGGGAAGTATTGTATGCCGCCGCTGCACGGGATTGAAGTCACGGATGAAATTACCTCGATGATCCGCTTTCGGACATCGGTAGTCTATGAAATGCTGATTAGTCTAGCAACCCTGTTGGATGGGCGGCGACATATCGCATGGGCCAATCATGCCCGCGAAACACTCTCGGCTGAATTTTGGGATGAGTTACGGGCCATTGTTGAACCCTTTCATCAAGGGCGTGATCTTTTGGAATTAGCTGTCTATTACCCCAATCACGATGATGTCCCCGGTTTTATCAACTATGTACGTTCGATGGACGAGCCAACCTTTATTTTCCATCTGGTGGGACGGGTGATTCCGCTGGCTGTATTGCGCAAGATAGATTTGACGGTTGAAGGGTTGACGCATGAATTGGAACACAGCGAACCAAGCTACTATCAATATTTTTGCGAACACGTCCCAATGGATAAAGTGGTCGAGGATATTCCAGCTTTCCAAAGACGCCTGACGGATTTGTGGCAAATCTATTGGGATAGCTATTTCAGTTCACGGGTCGCAACCTTCTACCCCGTCTGGGAAAAAGGCCTGATGGATAAGGAAGAACTAATGGCCCGCAGTGGTGGACGTGCCGTGTTGGATCAGCTCTTGGTCAACAAAAAACTACCCAATCCACTGCCCCCCGATCAGCCCTTCACTGAGATTTTGCTTGTACCTGTCCAACTTATTTCAGGCCATATGACGATGTTTTTTGGCTATGGCAACATCACGATTTTGTTTGATGCCGAGCGCACCACCGCACGCCTAGCCCAAATTGAAGAAGCCAAAGAGGAAACGCTGGCGACATTGAAGGCGTTGGCGGACGCCACTCGCTTGAAAATTTTGCAGTTAATTGCTCGCAGCGATGGCAAAATGAATGGCAAGAAAATTGCAGAGATGCTGAATCTATCGGCCTCGGCGGTGTCACGCCACTTGACTCAATTGAAAGACGGCGGTTTGATTACCGAAGAATCGCTGGATAATCGCATCATCATGTACTGGCTCAAGAAAGATGTGATTGCCAGCCTGCCCGATAAACTGCTGGAATATCTTTATGACTAAGCGGGTACAGGATGGAGGTCAACACTTGACCCCCATCCTACTTGGCTTGGTTCAAGCGCCCTGTGCCGCTGACCCTTTTCTGTTTGCGGATTTGGTCAATTAAACCGTCTATAGTCTGGTCCTCTTTGAACACCCCAAACCCACTCCATACCTTCTGATAGCCATCGAGCGTCGTCCGCAGGGCAATTTCGTCTTGGTCGAGTAGTTCTCCCATCAACAGTAACAAGATTTTTGCAAAGATGCTGCGTTCATCCTCGTTCCAAAATTCACTGATTTTGGTGATGTTGTTGGGGCGCTGCCATTCATCGCCGATGATCTGTAAAAGGTCGGTGCGGGTTTCGGCGTTGATGCCATAGATATTTTCAGTAGCGGCCTGACATAAGCGCACCAGTGGTTGAAAATGGCGATGCGGCACTTGGGTGAGACTGATCGCGCGTGCAGCGGCTTCGCCAAATCGTCCAACCGCCGCCAATACCGCCAGATAGCCGGACAGCAGCTCAATATCGGCCTCTTTGACTGGACTTTGGATACGGGTTTCCCAATTGCTGGTCGTGTGTTCAAAAAACAACTGCTCGATTGTTTCAGCGGCCCGTATCACTTGTTCATGAATGGTCACTTTGTAGACCATTTCCACGCCGGGTAAGTCATCATCATGGTGCTGCACCCAATTGGCCGTTGCACATAGGTGCAGGCGATTATCAATGATCACATCTTTGCTATATTGACTCCCAAGCCATTGTACCAACACCGCCGGAAGCCCATCCGGTGATTTGATTTCACCCAATTTGCTGAGAAGTTGCAAAGAAGGGGCGCTATCCTCATCACTGTATTGGCTGGCCGTTCCCCATCCAATCACGGTAATGACACGGCGTGCGGCCAATTCGCGGAATTGATTAATCAACTGCTCATCAAGCCATTGATCGGTCAGGCGTGGCACAACAATCAAGACCCGCCCTTTGGCTTGCTTTAGGGCGTTACGCAGGGCATTTGGAATATCCTGCTGTCGAAGGATTTCTGCAATACCCCCTTCATACAAACTGCGATTGAGAATTCCGCCCGTCGGATTACGGATTTCACGCAACTCACTTTCGACCAATCGAGCGACCATGCCCGCCCGACTTTGTGTATCAGAAAGTTGGGCACGGTTGGCGGGGGCGAGATCGGCAAAGGCTTGGTAATCGGCATCCTCCAATTGCAGCAAATCCTCAAGGTGGACATTGGCATCTTCCAGCCATTCATCCAATGCGAACCCGCGAATTTCTTTCGGAGGGACCGCCGCATAGCTGATATTACTGAGGCGAATAAACACCTCTTTCTCCAGCGCATCCCAGACCACCAGCACCGCCCAATTCCATAATCCTTGCGAGGCCAATTCAACGGAACGCATCGTCCCCAGTGTCTGCCCGGCTTCGGGGTGATGAATGGGTTTTCCGATGGATTGTGTCGCGGCAGCCACCGTATTTTTATTGATCTGCTCCATCACCCGTTTGAGGGTTACTTGTTCAAGAGGAGGAACACCCGGCAAGGAGGGCGCGATTTCAAGGGAATCTTCTTTATAACCACTGGGGAGGGCGATAAACGCATAATAGGGTGTGAAATAGGCTAAATCAACGGTTTCGAGACACGGCGGTTTGGGGATTTGACGGCGCTTATAAAAATCTTTACCTTTTTCGGTGGCAGTCAGCGTGTTGCCACTGCCAATTTTTAGAACAGCCAGTTTTTCGGTAAAGCTAGTCGTAACCTCATGAACAAACCGCAGGTCTACGCCAAGCGCATCGGCCAATTCAATCGGGGTGGCGGCTGGTGAAAGCTCAATCGCGGCCTGCAATATATATTCTTCTATCGCATTCAGGCGACGGGCCTGTAATACCTCACACGTCGCGCGGAAATAGGCGACTGGCGCGGTGCAGAGATGAGCACTTAAAACCAGATAACCAGCAACTTGCCGCTCGACTTGGGCGACTTCCTCGGCGAGGCGCGAGTCAATTCTAGGCGAACTGTGAAACATCGAGCAGCGCCCCTTCCTGTTGGATGGTGTCTAGTAGACTTCGATATAGAGCATGAGAATAATCGTTATCGGGAGTAGGATAGGCACCGACAATCACCAATAGTTCGCTGGCCCGCGAAAGGGCCGTCACCAATCGGCTTAACTCGCTTGTGGTTTGGCGTCGTACCAGACTGACCAGCACTATGTCGTATTCGTCGCTCTGGAACCCATCAACCGTGCCTATTTGCACATCCAACGCCCGATATGGCCCTTGCAAGCGATTTTTCAGACGGCGGGCTTGGGCCTCATAAAATGTGACCACCCCCACGGATTTAGGTATTCCCCCTTCAGCTTGTTTCATCCATGCGTCGTTCATCTGATGGAGTAGGCGTTCGATGATTTCCACCTCGCCCTGATTTCGATAACTTCCGCTGGCTTGTTCCTCGTTATATAGGCCTTCAGCGGGTGTCACAATCTTGACCACATTGATATTGGGGAGAACCGCCGCTAGAATCAAACCATGTTCGCGGTCATGCCCACCAGATAGCTGATAATTGTAGAGGGTGTTGACTACTTCCTGAATTGTGCCGTGCATCCGATATTGCTGGGTAAGGGTCGCTTTCAAGGCTTGTGGCGCAGAATTAAACAAATTGCAGAAGTAGGATTGACGCAGATGCTCCATTTCCGCTGACGGCAAATTGAAGGCTTGTACTGCCTCTGACAAGGTTTGTTCCCCGACCATTGGTGGTAGTTGTTGGGCATCGCCGATCAATACCACTTTATGTGCCATCAACATCGCCAACAGCATTTCAGATGGGGTAGCGCGTTGGGCATCATCAATAATGACCACATCAAAAGGCCGATATTCACGATGATATGGCCCGATTTGACTGAGTTCATTATAGGTTGCCCCCATTACGTTGACATTGGCGAGGTAGAGTTCGCGCAACTCTACTGTGTCGCTTGGGCGTTGTTCACCTAGACGGGCAATCCATCCCTGCACGAGATTTTCCAACCCTGCCATCAGCATCTGTTGGCGTGACCATTCTTGCTGCCATTCGTCGCTGGATGCCCGTTCCATAACCTTCTTCACATAACTGGGGTAATGAATATCTTTGACCGGGCCGAGTGTCTCGAGCAGGGGACGCGGGATGGATTGATGAATTTCCTCCCACAGAGTACGCTCCATCTCGACATCATGAACATATTGTCCCAACTGGTGTTCGGCCTGAAGTTGACGTTGAGATAATAGATCACGCTCCCCCATCAATTGTTTCACGTTTTCGGCGTTCTCGACGGTTAAGATATGCACCTGATCCAACAGGGTATCCAACAGCGTGAGGGGGTCGAGATAGCGCGGTAAGGTATTAAGTTCGGTGACCAGCTTATTGATGAGGTCAAGCAGGCGTTGCCATGCGATCAGGGCTTCAGGGGTAATATCCACAGGGGGTCGGGTGCCATTTAGGGCAATCACCAAGCGCTGACCACCAAGCCGCTCCATCTCCCGTTGAATATTTTGGGCCATAGATTGCCGTTTGGTGTCGGCTTGGCTCATTTCCGCTTTTAACTGTTCTGGATTAACCGTTTGAGTAGCCTTTTTCTGAGCAAGACGGGCTTCACTGGCTTCCACACTTTCGAGCAATGCTTGATATGTTTGTTGATAGACATTGGCAATGTTGTCTCGAATGTCCAAAATCGCTTGGACGCTTTTGCCGCGTGACACCAGCGTAAACAAACTTTGAATCTCGGCGGCGATACCCGTTTGCTGATGAATGTTTTCCCACTGCTGCCAACTGGCTTGTAAACTCTTGAGCGTTTCGGTCTCGGCGGCAATCTCCCGTTTTAGTTGC
Source organism: Chloroflexota bacterium (assembly GCA_013112715.1). Lineage (GTDB taxonomy): Bacteria > Chloroflexota > Anaerolineae > Aggregatilineales > J027 > CFX10. The sequence continues at coordinate 23,746 of JABFGB010000007.1, read as the reverse complement.
CCCATATCCTTTTGGGCCTGCTGAATTCTCTCGCGGCATTGCGTCTTGATGTTCTGCGCCTCGGCCAGTTCATAGCGGGCATCTTCCAAAACTTCATGGTGGCCCGCAAATATCTGGTCAATAGCTTCATGGGCGGCATAGAGTGTTTCTTCCAACAGGGCGGCGGCCCCAACCGGTTCGGGGGTCAGTTTCCAATTAATTTGATCAAGCAGGGTACGCAGTTCGGCATAAACATTCGTGCCCAGTTGAGTTTCGACCTGTGTAATAGCCGAGCGAAAAGCCTCTAAATGGGCCTCCATTTTTTGAGCGACTTGTTCGCGTTGCTGTTCGGCGCGTTTGGCCTTTGCCGAAATCATTGTTTTCATGCGGTCAAGCTGCTCGGTGAGACGCTGCAATTCCAACTGCTGTTCTTTGATCACACGCGGCAGGAGTTCGTGCATGACCAAGCGATGGCGCCCCTGCTGGACAATCGGTTCAGCGAGACGGGCGGAATGCGCCATCATCTGCCGATTTAGTAATTTTTCAAACCCGACGATGACATAATACTCACTGACCACTGGCAGCCATGCTTGGGCATCAGCCTTGCGTGAGGTGCGGGCATTCTTCAGCCGCTCTGACAAGATACGCTGTAACTGCTGGGTGAACTTGTTGATGTTGGCGGGATACACACAGTTGAATTTGTCGGTTTGCCGCTTGTCGTCAAACAAATCACGCAGCCGATCACTCAAAACCTTATCGGGCTTGGTATTCAACAAGAAATATTTGGAGGGGATGACGCGATCAAGCTCGGCAATTGCACCGCGACAAATGCTGTAGGCTTCGGCAATGCCACGATAAATGGGGTCTTCGTTAACCCAGCGGTGTTGTTCTAACGCTTTTACCAACGGGTCGGGTAAATATTCACCTAATGTGATGGTTTGCCCGCTTAATAGCCACTCGCCAACGCTGATCATCGCCTCATCCATTGAAGTTTGGATGTTCATACACTGGGTAATCAAGTCGCGCTGATCAGAAATAGACTGTTGCAGTGCAATTAGATGTTGATTGTCAATACTTGCTAGAGAACCGGTAGTTTTCGCGGTGGCATATTGTTCAAGTTCGTTCGCCGATTCCTTGATAAATTCCAAGACTTCGATGGGCTGCTGCTGAAGTTCGGTAACTTGCGTTTGCCATATCAAAATAGATTGTTTGGATTCCACTTCGGCAGCGAGGTCGGCTTCACTTTCAACGGCCTGTTTATACTGTTCCTGCGTCTCCTGCACCTTGCTGAAGGCATTCATATAGGTCTGGTAGCTGTTGACAACCTTATCAATACGTGGCATCGGATCGGTCATATTTTTTAGGGCCACCGACGCCAGTGCCAATTCCGTACCTGCGAGGTATTGATTTTGAATATCATCATACAGCGAGGCCAATTTAAGCAGCGAATCTACATCCGACTGCAAAATCCCTAACAGATTGGCAGATTGCTCCAATGATTGCGCCAACAGCGGGCCGACCCTCAACACCGACGTGACGCGGTGTGCCCAAAATTTGGCCTCTTGGACGCCCTGTCGCAGCCGCTGGATCATCAGGTAGTCCTGCGTATTGAGCGCTTCCTCTAGCAATTCTTTGGTGACGCCGGGTTGGGCCTGCTCGACCAAATCTATCGCCTCAACCAAGCGGTTGAGATAAGCCTGATATTCAGGGCTAGTGACCACGTTAAATATCTCAGAGCGCCAACGTGGATTAGGGGTCGGCTCAAATTCAGCGGCCTCTTCATTTTTGACCGCTTGGCTTGCTGCCAGCAAATGTTCCGTCAGGCTATAGAGCTCCCGTTCGCGCTCTTGTACCACAACCAAGGCATCTTGCACCGGGTCAAGCATTTTATACGCCTGTTCGCAATTAGCCTCCAATTGTTGACGACGCTCGGCATCTTCTTCAAGTGTGCTGAGATATAGTTGTAAACGGCTTTGGTCACCGAATAGATACCCGGCCATTTCTTGCTGGTGGTCACGGTTGGTCAGCCGCTTCTCGGCATCTAGCGCCATAGACCTAAACCACGTATTGAGAATCCTCTCACGGGTAAAGCCCTGTCCATTGTGACCCTTCCCCACTCGCAACGGACGAATGGCGGGATGATAGGGCAGCATAGTTAGCAGGCGATCTATCATTGTACTGGTTTGAGTCACCACCAGAACACGCTGGTCACGGCTGGCAAATTGGTAACACATTTCCCCAATTAATCGGCTTTTGCCTGTGCCTGCCAAGCCTTGAATCAGAAACAAATCGGGGGCATTCAGGGCCTTTTCGACTGCTTTGTGTTGGTCGGTGTTCAAATCATCCAGCAGCAGCATGTCGCGCCGCAGGGCGATCAGTTCGCTAGCTTCACCGGGCAGAGCCGCTTGTGTGGCATCAAAGATAAACCGAGCAAGGCGTGAATTGGGTGTGCGTCCACGTCCCAACGCCTCCAGTGCCTCAGCTTGCCGACGAATAGGAGCTAAATCCGGCAGCATTTTGCAGGCGAGATAACCGGGAAGCGGAAAAATGTCATCGGCCTGAGCCTGTGCGATAAAATCCGCGTCCAGACGTACCTGCACCGCCGCCGTGTTTTCGTCAAGGCGTTCTACGATGCCCAACAAAATATCTTCACTGTCCAACAGGTCATGGCTATCCTCATCTTCAAGTGCCGTAATAGTATATTGGCGCAGATATAGTGGGGAATTTACACTGGCCCGCAAGCGCTCCCATGGGATGGTGATTTCTTCGTTGAGATAGAACCAGACCAATACACTATTATTGGGGGCATTGCGCCAGCGATAATCCACAAACTCGACTTCAAATTCCCGCTCATTCACTAACCTCTTCCACGCATTAATGTGGCTACGCCAATAGCCCAATCGCTGCATCACCTGTGGATCCGCCTCAATTTCTTTGGGCTTGGCCTTAAGCAATTCAATAATCGTATCTGGGATATTTTGGGCTGTGTTCGAGCCTGCTCCGCGACTGGTGAACTTGAGCCGGGCCGCGAGGGTGATATTGCTCTGTAGGCCCATATCAGCAGGTGCTTTATAAATGCGGCGCACCAGCAGACTATTGGGATAGCGCGGGGTTTTGAGGCATTCCAAGACTAGCGATCCATGCAGAGTTTCAGTGTAGTACAGGTTATTGGGATTATTGCTGTCAGTGGCTAGAGCAATCCGTAGACGATGTTCACTTTCATAGACCCCGCTACCCTCATTGTAGAGATAACAATCATAAGCCTCGCTACCTTGAAACAGCAAGGGGGTGATGGCTTGGTCGGGCGCACGCAAAGCCGATTCTGGTAGATGCCCCTGACTGACCAGCTGGCTAATCAATTGGGTGCGGATGTCTTCCGCCGTCCGATCAGCGATAAACAATTCGAGTTCCAATTCGATGTTGTCTATAAAACTGGGCTGTTCGAGTCTGACCCGACCTCCGCCGCTTGAAGTTTCGCGTTCATAATCGTGTAGAATGGCCTCTAGCTGATGCCCGACTTCGGCCACCGTCGCGGGTTGACGCGCCTCCACATCTTTTTCCAGCATTGCCAGCAATAAACTATTCAGTTCGTGATTGCACGCTCCCAAAACGCTTTGCAGCGAACGAGCCGGTTCGGACAAAATGACTTGGCGGATCTGTTCGCGGTCATAATACGAATACGCCTTTTGTTCGGCGAGGGATTGACTGGGGGCGGGTGTGAAATTTTGGAGATAGTGTTGACCAGAAAATAAGAAAAACAACAGCGCCCCAAGCCCATAAATGTCGCTACGATAATTGATGCTGTCGCTGATAGGGGTGCGGAGTTGTTCTGGTGCGGCGTATGACAAGGTGCCGTCGAGTTCAGCCGGGGCGATATGTTTTAGCTGCCACATCAAACCGAGGTCAATCAACTTGGCCCGCCAACCCCTATTGTCTGGTTCAAGGTAGATGTTGCGCGGTGTAATATCCCCGTGCATCAAACCCCGGTCATGAATCGCGTGCAGACCCATGCAAATATCAATGGCGATGTCGAGTAGGCTTTCGATAGTTGGATTCACCACCGCCCGCCGCCACTCTGCTAAACTTTGCCCACCCAGCCATTCCATTGCCAAATAATCAAGACCAGAGGTGGTATCGGTATCTACTTCATAAACCCGCACGATATAGGGATTTTCCAGTTGGGCTAACGCAGCTGCTTCACTGCGAAAATGGTCTACCCATTCCGTATTTTGCGTGCGCAGAGGCTTTAATACTTTGACCGCTACTTTACGCTCCAACTGATTGTCAAATGCCTGATAGACATAGGCAAACGTGCCTTCTTTGGGGTGGTCTTCAAGTTGATAGCGGTTATTAATAATCGTATTGCCAAGCAAGCCGGGGTCGGGGGTTATAAGTGACATGAAACCCTCTAATTTGTACAAAGATTGAAACAGCACTATTTTATATTGTAATTAAATTCTGTGTTTTGCCCATGAAATTTGTATAACAATTGTCCACAGGAGGTTTGTTTTTGGCTAAATTGAGGTAGGAGAAAGAGCCGATAAACAGAATGCCCCGGCAGCAGAAAGAATTACAGATATTCGTAGAAACCGCACCCCGTGCGTTCACCCCAATGCCCCGCATACACCAATTGGCGCAAGATGGGGGCAGGCCGATAACGATCTTCCCCATAGGTTTCACATAGCGCTTCTAAAATCCCCAAGACTTGATCGAGGCCAATTTTGTCCGCCCATTCCAACGGGCCATAGGGGTAATTCGTGCCGAGTTTCATGGCGATGTCAATATCGGCGGCGCTGGCAACCCCTTCCATCAAGGCATAGGCGGCATTGTTGATGAGACTCGCCACCACACGCGGCAATACTCCCCCCACACAATCTTTGATGATGACGGGTTCTTTGCCGAGACTGGTGAAGAATTCCTTTGCTAGGTTTAATACCCTCTCATTTGAAAATTGAGTTGGTAATAACTCAATCGCGGATGAATGTTCCATTGGAGGTAAGGTAGCCCAACCAATAATATTTTGGCGAGGTACCATTTTCGTTCTCGCTACCCATGCGCTAATTTCAGTTGCACTAGCAGATAGAGTTGAAACGAGCATTGAGGTATCTGTTAATTTCTTCTGTAATTCAACCGCATAACCGCGCCATGCAGTTAGCTTTTGTGACTTTTTAATTATCGCTTCAATAATGACATCAGGATTGGTTTCGGGCCGGCGTGTAAATGGAGCAAACCCCCATCGAGGCTGTTCGTAAATTAGTTCATCGGGATTGCCTTTCTCATCAACAAAAGATGTAAACACTAAATGGCCTGCATTTTGCGCTAATTTGGCTATTTCATAAGCGGGTGTCCCGTCGCCAATTACCCACACATTGCTCATTATTTCTCACCCTCGCCATATTCATACCACCCACGTCCGCTTTTCCGACCCAAGCGACCACTTTCGACCATGCGCTGCTGCAATAGGCTGGGACGATAGCGCGGCTCGTGGAAATAGGCTTCATAGACAGATACAGACGCGGCAAAGTTCACATCCAGCCCGATCAAATCCATCAATTCAAACGGCCCCATATTAAATCCACCACCCTCGCGGATTAGACGATCAATCGTGGCATAATCCGCCACCCCTTCTTCCAACAAGCGCAGCGCTTCCAAATAAAATGGACGGGCTACGCGATTGACGATAAAGCCGGGGACATCTTTGGTTACGACGGGGGTTTTACCAAGCCGTTTTGCCATCTCGACAGTGATTTGGATAGCGGCCTCATCGCTAATCGCCCCGCCAATAACCTCGACCAGTTTCATCAACGGCACGGGGTTAAAAAAGTGCATCCCGACCACCCGCCCCGGATTTTTGGTTACACTGGCGATTTGGGTCACGCTCAAGGTGCTGGTGTTGGTCGCCAAAATGACTTTGGGGGCGGTAATCGTGTCCAATTCTTGATAGAGGCTCTGTTTTAACTCCAATTTTTCCGGCACGGCCTCGATGATAAAATCGCAGCCCGCCATATTGGGCAGATGGGTCGTGGTGATGATGCGCTCAATAGCAATATCGGCCTCGTCGCGGGTTATTTTGCCTTTTTCGGCGGCACGGTTGATAAATCCACTGATTTTGCTAAATGCCTTCTGTAAAATCTCGGTGTTAATGTCATAGAGCAGGACATCAAAGCCGCTTTGGGCCGCGACCTGTGCGATGCCCCCGCCCATTGTGCCGGAGCCGAGTACCCCGATTTTCTTGATGTTCTCAATCATTTATTCACCTCGATACTGGGGTGGTCGTTTCTCAAGGAATGCGGTCAAGCCTTCATGATGGTCGGCGGTGCGGCCTGCCATATCCTGCAAATCGGCCTCATATTCGAGGCTTTCTTCAAGGGTGTGGGTCGCGGCGAATTCAAGACCCCGCTTGATATAACCGATGGCTTTGGTGGCGGCATTGGCTAATGTTTCGGCGAGTTCATATACCGTTGGCATTAGTTGGTCATCGGCGACGACCTGATGAATCATGCCCAACTCCAACGCCTCCTGTGCGGATACTTTGCGTCCGGTGAACATCAATTCCATTGCACGGGTTTGTCCAATCAGGCGCGGCAATAACCAAGTCGCCCCGCTGTCCGGCACAAGGCCGATTTTGACAAAGGCCTGCACAAAAATGGCACTCTCGGCGGCAACCCGTAAATCACAGGCCAGCGCAATTGACATGCCTGCTCCGGCGGCTGGCCCATTAATCGCGCCAATAATTGGCTTGGAGAGTCGGCGCATCCGCAAAATGACAAGATTATAGGTCTCACGCAAATGTTTGCCGTAGCCATAATCGCCCGTCTCATTGCCCCGTTCTTGCGCCGCGCCCAAATCTTGACCGGGGCAAAATCCACGACCTGCCCCCGTCAAAATCACTACCCGCACCGACGAGTCACGTTCGGCTTGTTTCAATGCTTCGAGCAACCCTTCTAACATGGGGTCGGTCATGGCATTGAGTTTTTCGGGGCGATTGAGGGTGATGGTCAAAATGCCGCCCTGCTGCTCGGTCAATATCGGTGTATGCTCGGCCACGCTATTGCCCTTTCCACATTGGGGGGCGTTTGGCAAGATAGGCCGAGAAGCCCTCTTGTTTGTCCTCGGTGCTAAACAGGGTGTAGAAACTGCGTCGTTCAAAAACCAGCCCGTCATCCAGTGCCAATTCAAACGCCTTCAAAATCGCTTCTTTGGCAAGGCGGGTGGCGACAGGGGCTTGGGCGGCGACTTTTTGGGCCAGTTCAATCGCTTTTTCAAAATAGAGTTCCAACGGGACGACCTTATTGACGAGGCCATACGCCTCGGCTTCGTAGGCCGATAGCACCCGCCCTGCCAGCACCATTTCCATCGCCAGCATTTTGCCAACGGCATGGGCCAATCGCTGTGTACCACCCGCCCCCGGCATGATTGCTAATGAAATTTCGGGCTGCCCAAACTTGGCGGTTTCGCTGGCGACAATCATATCGCAGGCCATTGCCAATTCATTGCCGCCACCTAGACACCACCCACTGACGGCGGCGATTAAGGGTTTTGGATAGGTGCGGAGATAATCCCACTGCTGCATCCGGTGTTCCCCATAATCCAGCATCTCCACCGCCGACTTATCCTGCATTTCGGTGATGTCCGACCCCCCCGCAAACGCTTTTTCGTTGCCTGTGAGGATAACCACCCGTATAGTTTCATCAGCGGCAAATTTGATTAGGGTGGCGTGCAGTTCATCAAAAGTAGCTTGATTGAGGGCGTTCAGTTGTTTGGGTCGGTTCAGGCGGATGAGGCCCACATAGTCGGCAGGACGTTCGATGAGAATGTTTTCGGTCATAGGGGTTTAAATTGCTCAAAGGGTTGGTTACAAGCATTACAATAATAAATCATGCGGCAGGCGGTAGGTCCAAAACTATTGCGAAGTGAGGTATTGGTTGAGCCACAATATGGACAAGTCGCTACCTCCAACAACATCACATTTACATCACCGCGATGAATGGGTGGCGGGGCAAGCCCAAAATCTCGTAATTTGACACGGGCCGATTCGGTAATCCAATCGGTTGACCACGCTGGCATAAAGGTTGTTTTGATCTCTACGTTCGCATAGCCGAGTGTATGCAGGTGTTCCACAATATCCACTTTCATGGCATGGAGGGCGGGGCAACCAGAAAAGGTCGGGGTGATGGTGACGGCTACACAAGCATCATTGATGGTCACATCCCGCACAATGCCCATTTCCACCAGCGACACCACCGGGATTTCAGGGTCTTTCACCTCATCGAGTGCCTGCCAGATTTGTCGAACTGCCTCGCTTGTCATTACGATTATTCCATCTACCATTTCGCCATTGGGTCAAGACGCGCTACCTGTTGTAAATCACTCAATAGCCCCCCCAAATGTTCAGTATGATGAGTGCGCGGTGGAATTGCGTGACTTGAATTTGTAGGCATGGTCAATGCCGCTTCCTGTAAATAAGTCGTCACTTGTACCTGCCATGCTGTTTTTAGGATTGATATGTCGGGAATATAGCTCGCCTGTATCAATAATGTTTCCCTTGTGGATGCCTCAAACAGAGCAAGTGCATAAGGCCACAAATCATTGAGGGCGGCTTGCATCCGGCGGTGGCTTTCATCCGTCCCCAACCCCAAACGACGCACCCATGCTCGCGTGTGGCGCAGATGGTAGATTTCTTCGGTACGGATTTTGGCGGCGGCTTCGGCAAGGGAGGCATAACTGCTTTGGGTTAATTTTTCGAGTCGTACCATTTCAAATTGGTCAAATAGATACTGGCGCAGCATGGTAAAGGCCCAATCGCCTTTGGGGAGTTCGACCATTTGAGTGTTTCGGTAATCAGGGGCGTCTCGAAAATAGACCACACGATTGGCATAAGTGTCGCGGTCTTCACCCGATAAATCCGCCGCCAATTCATACCACACAATCGCGTGCCCGATTTCATCAAGCGCGATGTTGGCGAAGGCAATATCTTCCTCCAAAATGGGGGCGTGCCCACACCATTCCGAATTGCGATGCCCCAAAATTAACTCATCATCGGCCATCGCAACCAGATAATCTGTGAGTGCCTGTTTCAAATTTGCGTTCATTCGGCTTCCTGCTTCCGCATCAATTTTCGCAGTACCGAGAGGGCATGGAAGTTGGCTTGATCACGGAAATCCTTGACCGCTGCGGGGGCAAACATCGCGGTGATGTCATCGGGGGTGGATTTCAAAACGGTCTTCACTGGAAACACCCACCACGCCAGACCACGTGTATCGGGATACTTTTGCAGGGCCACTTTCAGCGCGTGGGGCAGGTTTTCTGCCTCGACTTCACCGACATGCGAAAACTGACCTTTTTGTGTCAGCTTGGCAAACACATAATAGGTTTCGGCGGTGTCGCCCCTCGGCTGGATGCTTTCCAGCCAATCGGGATGTAGGGTCAATTCCTCTTGGGTGCGCGTAAAAATGAGATCGGCCCGCACCACCCATAAACTCACACAATCGGGACGGCGCACAAATACATCGCGTGCATTCAGCAGGGCCATCTCCGCATCGGGGGCATGAACCGTTCCGGCGTGCGGGTGGGGTCTATCGTCACGTTCCTGATGCAGCACCATGTAACGGGGCCACTGGGTATCGGTCATGATTGGTGTTTCTCCGCATAAGCTGCCATTGCCTCACGTACCCACAAACCGTCCTCATGGGCTTGGCGACGGGCTGCCATGCGTTCGGCGTTACATGGGCCATTGCCTTTGACCACATTCCAAAACTCGTCCCAATTGATTTCGCCAAAATGCCAATGTCCGCTGGCTTCGTCATAACGCAATTCAGGGTCGGGGATGGTCAAGCCAAGCGCCAAGAGCTCAGGGACGGTCTGGTCAACAAAGGTTTGACGCAGTTCGTCGTTGGTCTTGGTTTTGATACCCCATCGAATCAGTACGGCACTGTTGGGCGAGTCGGTATCATGTGGGCCAAACATCATGAGCGTCGGCCACCACCAGCGATTAATCGAATCCTGCATCATGCCTTTTTGTTCAGGTGTGCCCAGTGCAAGAGTAATCACAATATCCTGTCCCTGTCGGCGGTGGAAATTTTCCTCGGCACAAATCCGCACCATCGCCCGTGCATAGGGGCCATACGAGCATTTTGCCAGCATGGTCTGATTGAGAATTGCTGCCCCGTCTACCAGCCAGCCAATCGCGCCCATATCGGCCCATGACAGGGTGGGGTAATTAAAAATGCTGGAATATTTCGCCTTGCCAGAAAGCAGTGCCTCCAACATTTCTTCACGGGTCGCCCCCAATGTTTCGGCGGCATGATAGAGATATTGCCCATGCCCCGCTTCATCTTGCACCTTCGCCAGCAAAATTAGCTTGCGGCGCAGATTGGGAGCGCGGGTGATAAACGCACCTTCTGGCAGCATCCCGACCACTTCACTGTGGGCATGTTGGGAAATCATACGAATCAACTGGCGGCGATATTCATCCGGCATCCAATCCCCCGGCTCGATCTTTTCTCCGCGTGCGATTCTGGCTTCAAACTCGGCTAATTTTTCTTCGTCGGTACGAATATCCTCGATTGGGTCTACTGTTGCGCCGTACATGGCTTCCATCCAATTCTTCTATGACCTATCGGTTGCATCGGGAATATCACCGCCTAACCACTCCGGTGCGTCATCTTCGGCCCAACGGCGACGGATTTCATCATAATCAGGTTGACGTTTTTCGGCAAAGGCTTGTACACCTTCCCATGTTTCGGGGCTAGTATTGTGAATCGCCAGCCAATCGCGTCCATGACCGATGGTCAAATGCCAACTGAGATCACGCCAGAAATTCAACTGCTGTTTGGTATAGCGCGTTTTTTCGGGGAATTTAGCCAGCAGCTTATTCACAATTTCATCCACTTTGGCATCAAGTTCGGCACGCGGCACGACCCAATTGACCAAACCCCATTCATAGGCTTTGGGGGCGGGGATTTCTTCGTTCAGCAGCAAGATTTCACGGGCACGGCGTTCACCTACCACCAGCGGCAAAAATTGGGTCGCCCCGGCTAATGGCACACTTCCATGACTCGTGCCCACATGCCGGATGTAGATGTCATCGGCGGCGACGGCTAAATCGCAACTGAGATTAAATTCATTACCCCCTCCCACGACAATCCCGTTCAGGCGGGCGAGGGTGGGCTTGCCGAGATTACGCAGACGTTCATGCACCTCGATAAATTCACCCATCCATTTGTAATAATCGCGGGGGCGCTGGATAAATTGTTTTTGTTCGTTGAGATCGGCCCCGGTGCAAAAAGCGCGTTCGCCAGCACCAGTCAGCACCAAGACGCCAATTTCATCATCCCACGCGGCATCCTTGAGTGCGATATTGAGTTCACTGAGGACACCATAATTGACGGCGTTGAGGACTTTGGGACGGTTAAAGGTGATGGTGGCGCGGTGGTCACGTTTTTCATAAAGGATATTTTCAAACTGAAAGGACTCGGCAGATTTGCCGACAAAGGTACGGTCAGCCATTTGCGAAACTATAATCCCCTCTAGCGCTTGGGTTGCTAAAAATTAAATACACTACCCACTATTCAAATATAGTATAGCGTGTTTGGTCAAATTTCCTTAAAAATCAAAAAAGTGGAACATTTAAAAATGACCCACTTCTGAATGTGCCCAGTTATGGTTAATTCAAATTCTCAAAAATTCCCGCCGCGCCTTGACCCCCGCCGATGCACATCGTCACCATGCCATATTTGGAATCGCGCCGTTTCATCTCATTCATAAGCTGCACCGTCAGTTTCGCCCCGGTACAGCCGAGCGGATGCCCCAACGCAATCGCCCCACCGTTGACATTAATTTTGGTCGGGTCGAGTTCCAGATGGCGGATGATCGCCAGCGATTGGGCGGCAAAGGCTTCATTCAGTTCAATCAGGTCAAGGTCGTCCTGATGAATACCTGTGCGTTTGAGAACTTTGGGAATTGCCTCAATCGGCCCAATCCCCATCACTTCTGGCCGCACCCCTGCCACGCTGAATCCGACAAAACGAGCCAGCGGGGTTAATCCCAATTGGGCGGCTTTGTTGGCTTCCATGATGATGACCGCCGCTGCACCGTCACTGAGAGGGCTGGAGTTGCCTGCCGTCACTCGCCCGCCTTCTTTAAATGCGGGAGGTAGTTTTGCCAACCCCTGTAGGGTCGTATCGCGGCGCAGGTGTTCATCGTCTTTTAGCACTTTGGTGATGATCTGCGGACGACTATCCTTGCCGATAACAGTCTCCTCAAATTCAAATGGCACAATTTCCTCGGCAAAATATCCGGCGTCGAGCGCATGGGCGGCTTTTTGATGGCTCTGCACGGCGAATTCATCCATATCCTCGCGGCTGACTTTGAATTCATCCGCCACATTTTCCGCTGTCAGCCCCATATTGATATACGTCCCCGGCTCGTGTGCTGCCAGATAAGGATTAGGGCTACGACGGGTGCCTCCGCGTACAATCAGGGACATGGATTCTGCCCCGCCTGCGATAATCACATCCGCGCCATTGGCAATAATGCGCTCGGCGGATTGGGCAATGGTTTGCAGGCCGCTGGCACAAAACCGATTGACGGTCAGCCCGGCTACATGCACAGGCAACCCTGCCCGCAGTGCGATAATCCGGGCAAAATTCAACCCCTGCGAACTTTCGGGATAGGCACAGCCAATCACCACATCATCCACCTCGGCGGGGTCAAGTTTGCCGTTGGTCTGGCGCAGCAAATCGGCAATAACGGTAGCAGCCATGTCATCGGGGCGGGCCGTTTTGGAGACCCCCCGGTGTGATTTGCCGACAGCAGTCCGCGCTCCGGCAACGATTACAGCTTCACGCATGTTGGTTGTTTGACACCTTTCAGTTCAACTACGGAGTAGGTCAATGAAACTTAATGAGTAAGTTACATCTTGCACCCATTGAATACATTCAGTTGAATTCCAGCGGATAGCCTCATTCACTAAATGAATTGCCTCAAGTGGTATCCATGAGATAAGATACGGCCAATCCCGTTTTTTTTCTTCTTTTTCGACTCCAATATATATCCATGTGTCCCAAGGAGGAACATCCCAGCCGTCTATAAAATCATATGATTCAACCGATGATGTGCCTTCTTTTCCGGACATGTTCATATCAAATAGCAGTAATCTCCCACCTTGAAGGCTGTCATTTATGTTTTCGATGGGTCGGCCCACAAACGCTTTAGCCCGTTTTTCGAAGACGATTTTTGCGAATTGCTCAATCTCAGCATATTTGTAGGGATCAATATACTCGGTTGAGTGCTTGGGCGGCGTCCTTAGACAGTTTTTAAGGTCATCCATTGAAAAACGAGGCACGCACCATTCAATGGTTTCAGCTAATTGCTTTTTGAATAATGCAAGATCGAAATCCGACATTGAAATTACTCCGCGATGTTGAAAGCGGCCTTTTGTTCTTCCGATAATGGGCGGATGCGACAACATGCCTCAGCATCAGTAATCGCGGCACCCACATTGGGCCATGCCTGCCACACCAATATCGTGCCACTCCGTCCGGCGGTCATAATTTGTGTACCCGTGCTGTTGAATCCGGCTTCGCTGATGCCATCCGTATCAGTCAAACGCAGCACTTCCACGCCGGATGGGAAATCCCACAACCGCGCTGTGCCATCCGCGCCCCATGTGAGTAGACGCAGTGTGTCGCCATTTTGGTACCAGTCCAATCCCAAAACCGAATCATTATGGGCATTGGTTTGCCAGATGAGTTCACCTGCCATATTCCAAACGAATACCGCTTCCCCAACAGGTGCAGCGATGTATTGCTCATTGGGGCTAAAGCGCACACTACGAGCCGGAAATTCCTGATTTTCGGTTAGGAACAACAGCACCTCACCCGTTTTGGCATCCCATAGGCGCACATCCCCATTAAACCCGCCACTCAGTAGTCGTGTGCCATCCACGCTCCATTGCAAACGCACAGGTTGGCGGTTATCGGTAGACATACTCAGGGTTGGGGCGATGAGTTCCCCATTGGCCTGCGACAAGTCCCACAGGTAAATCATGCTGTCTGCGCCAGCGGTGGCGAGTGTCGTGCCATAGACTTGGGCATCATTGACGGGCGCGGTATGACCTTCCAAACCCACAATGCGCTGACCATCGTCGGGGTTGATGAGGATGGTTTCGCCAGTGGCCCGTGTAATCAATAGGCCCTCATTCAGCCAAAGCGCGTTAAAGATTGGGCCGGGAATATCCAAGAGGCTAGTCTGTGAGGCTAAATCCCATATACTGCCATCCCCATCCGGTACATAAGCCAAAATACGGGTGGCGTCGGGACTCCACACGAGGGTACGTGCATTACCAGATTCATTTTCCAAGACTAGACTTGTGCCTGTATCGAGTGACCACTTACGGGCTGTGCCATCACGCCCACTGCTGATAATGGTGTTGTCATCCAGCCACTTCGCGTTTTCAATACGATTGGTGTGACCTGCCAGCACCAAATCTATGCCGCGCCCCTGTGGAACATCATTAGCATCAAACACCTGCCAAATACGTAGCGACCCATCTTGGCTGTAGCTTTGCAACCGCTGACTATCTAGCCAGCGTAATCCAACCAATCGCCCCGTATGTCCGAGCAGTGCATTGATTTGGCGTCCTGTGCTGACATCCCAAATCTGGATTTGGAAATCGGCATTGCCCGTCGCAAGGATATTTTCATCGCGCCAAACGGCTGCTTGAATCACGCTCGACAAATCGCGTAGGGCCGTCACCAATGCCGCCGATGTCACATCCCAGATTTCGCCTGTGCCATCATTCAAGGCCAGTAAAATTTTACTGCCATCTGGCGAAAGATAAACCGCATTGATGGCAACCGACCCTCTGCCGAATGTGGCAAGGGCCTCACCCGATGTATTCCACAACCACGCTGTGCCATCTTCGCCCCATGTCACGAAGCGGGTATCATCCAAAAAGCGCACTCCGACAATATTTCCCATATGGCCTGTCAAGGCTACCGGATCGGCGTTGGGTTGCCAAATTTGAACAGTGAAATCGGCGGAGACGGTCACAAAAAATTGACTATCCGGCGACCATGCGGCGGCGTTGATGGTGTTGGTGTGGACGGCGTTGTTCTGGATGACTACTTCTCCTGTTTGGCTATCCCAAATCATCACTGTGCTAGGAGCGGCTCCCGGTGTGGTACTATCCCAAGCGGCCAGCCAACGACCATCCGGCGACCATTTGGCGGTATCGGCTTGGATAGGGGCGTTAAACAGATGTACGTCCGCGACGGTATTGGTGGCAGGTGTCCAGACAAACAACAACTGACCGACGCAGATCGCTATAACATCCGAATTCGGCTGCCATGTCGCGCATAAAACCTGTTGGTCGGCGGTATAGGTGTTGATGAGTGTGCCATCTTGCCAGACCCGCACGGTTTGGTCGTCATAACTCAGTAGTTGATGATTGACTCCCCATTCGACGCCTTGCACAGTACGGGTATGGTCGGTTAACGGGATGACCAAATCATTGTCGAGACCGTCGTTCACAAGGATGAGTGTGCTGCCACCCACCGCGATTTGGCCTTCATCAAATGCCACCTCCCGAATGGAGCCATCAAAGGCTTGGAGATAAGCCCGTTCCATGCTGGATTGCAGGGCGCGGGTCAGGGCGTATTCGGCTTGGGGTACGTAGGGGCGCGGCGTGCCAACACTCGGTAGAGCACGTAGCGACAAATTGAGGGCCGCTACCGGGTCAACGGCTAACTGCTGTAACGATAAATTCGAGAGCAGGCGTGATTCATTGGCGAGGGCTTGGTCACGTTCGACCTGTGTCTCCGCTTGAGCCGTCGCACGCAAATTGGATTCCGAAACCGCGCGGCGTTCATTGGATTTGGCCTGCGCTTCATTATCACGGGCCACACTACGTTGATTAAACGCAAAAACCGCCAATACCAGCATCACCACCGCTGCTATGCTTGCCCCGGTCAATAATAATCGCAGGCGATCTCGACCTTGTTTAATCAGGGCCAATTCGCGTTCTTGGCGGACTTTTTCGGCCTCGATTTGCCGCTGACGCTCAACCACACTGGACTGAATATATTCACTTTCCTGCTGCGTCAAGGCCAAGCGCCCACTGTTGGCAAGGGCCTCAAACTGCTGCAAGCGTACCCCACTGGCAAGGAAACTGGGGTCTTTTTTCTGAATTCGCCATTCTTCGGTGGCGCTGGTCAGCCGACGCTGCATCCGCAAATCTTCGCGGCTGTCATCCAACCATTCCCGTAATCGCCGCCACTGCCGAATCAGGGCTTCATGGGCGACCTCCACGGTAGGCTCACGGGTTTGGGGGTCATTGTCGAAAGTGAATAAACGGAACTTGCCAAAATTATCCAAGACACGCCGCACCAATTGCGAATCGCCCGACATCGAAATCAATTCGGCCCATCGCGCCCGCCGTCGGGTATCTTCCGTGCCTTCGCCAAGTGTGACCAAGCGCATAAACAATTGGCGGGTGACTTGCCGTTCGTCCTCTGACATATCCACAAACAGGTCTTCGGCACGACGGGCTAATGCTCCCAATGCCCCCCCACTGGAATGATAGGCGTCGAGCGTTAGATTTTTGCCTTCCCGCCGTTCAAAAACTTCGGTCAGCGTATATTGCAAGAGGGGTAGCGCACCCGGTTCCTCGCGCACATCGGCAATCACGCCTGCAATCAGGGCGGGTTCAACCGTCATGCCCACTCGTTCCGCTGGGCCAGCAATCGCCCGCTCCAATTCTTCTGCCGAAAGAGGTAATACAACCTCCGTCCGTTCTCGCATCAATCCGCCAAATTCGGGATAGAGGAGAGGGCGGTCATAAAAATCGGCTCGTAGGGTGATAATGACGCGGAAGGGAATATTAGGATCACTCGTAGCGATTCGCAAACTTTCTAGAAAATGGGAGCGACCCGCTTCATTTTCGACCTGCGTAAAAACTTCTTCAAATTGGTCAATCACCAGCAGAAAATCGCAGTTGGGGTAATCCGGCAAGACCTCTGGTAACAGTTCGAGTAATCCGTTGGGCGAGGCTCGTAGGCGTTGGGCCATATCATCCGGTGGTTGTGGTGCAATGCACAATAATGCCGTTTCCAGTTCACTGATAGGATCAGCACCGGGGGTCATTTCAGACACAAACCAGCGGCGGGAACCCGGAATCGCATTTTTACGTAGGGCAGGCAGTACCCCGGCTTTGACAACGCTTGATTTTCCACTTCCGCTTGGCCCAACCACTGCTAGAAAATGGGCCAACGGGTGTTTTTCATTGAGGCGATGGATGAGGTGTTGGATTAGGATGTCACGACCAAAGAAGTCATCGGCATCCGCTTCTTGGAATGCGCGTAGTCCTTTATAGGGATTACTGATTTCCAGAGGGATGGTGATACCCAGCATTTCCCCCGTGATTTGTAGCCGGGTGGTAGCGTCGCTAATCGAGATAAAAATTTCATCGCCGCTATCTACATCTATCCATGTTCCTGTCTCGTCTGCACGCGATTTTTCGCCAATGGCGTGGCGAAAATCTTTAGCAAAGGCAAGGGCATCAAGGTAACGCTCATGGGGGTCTTTGGCGGTGGCTTTTTGCAGCACGCGATTCAGATCACCGGGTAAGTCCGTCCGAAGTTCCCGTAATTCAGGCAGGGCGTGCCCAAGCTGTTTGATGATTAAATCGGAGGCTGTCGTACCCGCAAACGGTTGTTCCCCCGTCAAGACCTCATACATCACCATGCCCAGTCCATAAATATCGGTCTGAGGGGTGATCGGGCCGCTGCGAATTTGCTCTGGCGACATATAGGCGGGCGAACCAATCACCCCGGTATCTTCGCGGCTGTCATCCCCACCGAGGTCTTTGGCAATCCCAAAATCGGTCAAATACGCATTGCCATCTTCATCCAGTAAAATATTGGCGGGTTTGAGGTCACGGTGAATAACATGGTGACGATGCGACACCATCAGTGCCGCCGCAATCTGATCGAGCAAATGGGCCGCTTGTTCCGGGGGCCACGGCCCAAATTTTTTGATGTGTCCCTGCAAACTGCCCCCTCGCAGCCAGCGCATAATCAAATAGGCCCCGCTGGGGTCACGCCAATAATCGTAGAGGGGAACAATATGCAGGTGTTCTAGGCGGGCGACCAGTTGGGCTTCGGATTCAAAACGACGGATAAAATCGGGCTGGCTGGCATAGTTGGGCAGAATAATCTTGATGGCGACTTCACGGTCAACAATTGCTTGGTGGGCACGATAGACCGCCCCAAAACCACCCGCACCGATCATCTCATGTAATTCATAACCTTTAATCATCTGACCGCTTAGGTCTTCCATTCGTACCTCACAAAAAGAGCCGACTCAGTGGATGTCTTTTAAGTATACAGGTTTAGGTCATTTTGGGTGAACGTGTGCATACGAAACATAGTTTGAATTTCTTCATAATAAATTCACACGGAATTCAGAAGGTTGTGACTTGTTTCCCGCTATACTGGGGATGAGGGGAAAGAACGCAAATTAACACCTTTCCATGTGATGAGAGGAAAAGTGACCCCATGAGCGATTATTCTACAGCGGATAACCATGCTTTGCTCTATCCTAGCAAAGCCGATACCCTGACCAGTCGCAACATTGTGGACGCATATCGCTCGGCTTATTTTTCTGTGCATGGGCAAAACCCAACCGACTGCTATCATCTGGTTGGGCGGATGTTTGTCATTGACGGGGCAGAACGTGAGCGTGGATGGGTGCTGCTCGAAGTGGAGCGACTTCGGCAAGAAGCCATCGCTGCAACGGTAGACAAAAACGCGGCATCTGGTTCGCGGGGGCGAATCCTCCAGATGATCCGCAAACTTTCCAGAATTTGATGCTGTGTTATTGGTTTAGCGACTAGGGAAAATGAAGGCGCGCTCGGTTGGGCGCGTTTTCGTTTTATAATCCTCTGTGTCATGGATTTCAAAGTTTGATTCATTTTGTGAAATAAGGAAAAATATTAAAAGAATTTCGTGAATTGTCGAAATGAGAATAGTTGCTATAATGGTTCTGTTGCAAATGATTTAAAAATCAAAACTCTTGATTTTGGATATTTTGCAACCGTACCCATTAGAAGCGGGTAGATTATTCTGACCCGCTGAGTTAGCTTAGGGAGAGATTGAATGACCAATCACGCACCGGCAGAAATCACCGCCTTTGTGACTGCCAGTGGTTCACGCCCCTCAGATTCCCTCTCCGACGACACCCTCCGCGATATGTATTGGATGATGCTGCTCAGTCGCCGCTTAGACGAACGTGCATGGATTCTGCACCGTCAAGGTCGCATTGCCTTTCATATTTCCGGCATGGGCCATGAAGCCTGTCAGGTTGGCGCGGGGTTTGCCATCAATCGGGGCGTGGATTATGTCCATCCCTACTATCGTGACCTTGCATTGGTGCTGACTGTTGGGTTTCCGCCCGAAGGATTTATGCTCAGTCTGCTTGGCAAGGCAGGCGAACCGAGTTCCGGTGCGCGTCAGATGCCCAGCCATTTCAGCGCCAAGTGGCTCAATATCCTGTCGCACTCCTCTCCCGTTGCTACCCAAGTGCCACAGGCTGCTGGATTAGCTTTTGCGATCCAATATAAAATATCACATGGCCTCCAAGACCCCCACGATGATACCCAACCTCGCCTCGCGCTGACCTGCCTCGGTGAAGGTTCAACCAGTCAGGGCGAATGGCACGAGGGCATGAATTGGGCCGGAGTCCACAAATTACCATTTATTTGTCTCGTGCAAAATAATATTTATGCCATCTCTGTTCCAGTGGAGCGTCAAATGGCGGTGAATGATGTGGCGGATCGTGCGGCAGCCTATGGGGTTGAAGGGCTGGTGGTAGATGGTAATGATATTTTGGCGTGTTATGATGTTATGTCGTATGCGCGGGACAAGGCGTATGCAGGTGATGGTGCAACCCTGATCGAAGCCAAAACTTATCGCCCTGTGCCGCACTCCTCCGACGATGATGATCGCAGCTATCGCACCCGCGACGAAGTGGAGCAGTGGAAAAAGAAAGACCCCATTTCCCGTTTCCAAAAAGTGCTGTTGGATCGGGGGGTGTTGACTCAGAATGCGATTAATGACCTTGAAGCGAAAGCTAAATCTGTCGTGGATTCGGCCCAACATGCCGCTGAGGATGCCCCATATCCGGATGTTGAACCCAATCTTGATCCGCGTAGCGTATATGCCCCCGGAGACTTTGCTTAATGCGTAACATGACTTTAATTGACGCCATCCGTGAGGCGATGGATGAAGAAATGGCCCGCGATGAACGGGTCTTTATTACGGGCGAAGACGTGGGACAGCGTGGGGGGGTGTTCCGCGCCACTATGGGCCTGTTCGACAAATATGGCCCGACGCGGATTATTGATAGCCCACTTGCCGAGTTGAGCATTGTCGCTATCGGCATTGGTGCGGCGATGGCAGATTTGCGGCCTATTTGCGAAATCCAATTTGCCGACTTTATCCACCCCGCCATGAATCAAATCATGAACGAAGCCGCCAAGATGTATTATCGCAGCAACGGCACATGGAACGTCCCGATGACCATTCGTGCTCCCTATGGTGGCGGCATTGGTGGGGCGCTCTATCACAGCCAAAGTTTAGAGGCGTACTTTACCCACTGCCCCGGCCTCAAAGTGGTCATTCCCAGTACCCCCCATGACGCCAAAGGCCTGCTCAAGAGTGCCGTGCGTGACCCCAATCCGGTCCTGTATTTTGAACCAAAGAAGGGCTATCGTGCGATTAAGGGCGATGTGCCGGATGGCGAATATATGGTTCCGATTGGCCCGGTCAACATCACGCATACAGGGTCAGACGTTACCGTGTATGCTTATGGCATGATGGCCCATTATTGTTTGCAGGCCGCCGAGATGGTCAAGCAGCAGGATGGCATCAGCACTGAGGTGGTAGATGTGCGTACCCTGCTGCCCGTTGACCGCGACGGTATCCTGAATTCGTTTAAGAAAACAGGCAAGGCGCTCATTGTGTACGAAGACAATTTCACAATGGGCTATGGCGCGGAAATCGCGGCGGTTTTGGCCGATGATGGCTTTGAATATATGGATGGGCCAATTCGCCGCCTCGCTGGGCCAGATGTGCCGGGTGTACCCTTTAGCCATCCCGTCCAAGAAGAATTTATGCCGTCACCACAGAAAATTGCCGATGCCATCCGCGATTTAGCTGCTTATTAGCGCATGGAGAGATGTGATGCCCACAGATGTGGTTCTGCCCCGGATATCCAAAAATTATGGTGAGGCAGTTACAGTCAAGCGTTGGTTCTATCAAGATGGCGAGGTAGTCGAACAAAATAGACCCTTAGTAGCGGTAGAAACCGACAAAGTGATCGTGGAAATATCTGCTCCGATAGATGGAGTTCTACTACAAATTTATGCTGAAGAGGGCCAATTGGTACAGCCCGGCGAATATTGGCAGTCATTAGCTGAAGACAGGACATAGAATATGCCAACCAATGTGATTATGCCCCAACTTGGTGAGTCGGTGGTCGAAGGAACCGTCAACCGCTGGCTGCATCAGGTCGGTGATACGGTGCGCGAATATGAACCGCTGCTGGAAGTCAGTACAGATAAGGTAGATACCGAAGTACCCGCCCCCGCCGAAGGTACTTTGCTGGAGGTGTATGTGCAGGAGGGCCAAACGGTCAAAGCGGGTGTGCTGTTAGCGGTGATTGGCAAACCCGGTGAAGTGCCGTCAGGTGGACAGTCCAGCGGTGGTGCTTCTCACGCTACCCATGCCCCTCAACCTGTGATGGAGACCACTGTAACCGCAACCACCTCTGCCCACACCAATGGCGGAAAAGCGGAATCACCCGACAGCATGCGGATTAGCCCCGTTGTGGCACGTATGGCCGCCGAGCATCAATTGGATTTGACCCAAATTAAGGGTACGGGCACAGGCGGACGTGTCACCAAAAAAGATGTGGAAGCCTATCTGCAAAACCCGACATCTGCGCCAACCACCGATTTGCCCCCATGGGAACAACCCGGCTCTGGGGATTTGTTCAAGCCGACGGGTGAGTTTAAACCCCAAGCCAAACCTGCCGCCGTTGTGTCGCCACCTGTTGCTCCTATGCCGTCCTCCCCGCCGCGTGCCATCCCCGCCGAACCCATTCCGCAGGGTGTCCCCGGTGAATTAGTGACTCTAAGCAACATGCGTCGGGCCATTGCTGACCATATGGTACGCTCGAAATTGCAGACCAGCCCGCATGTCACCACCGTTTTTGAGATTGATATGAGCCGAGTGATGGCCCACCGCGAGGCGCACAAAGCCGAATTTGCCAAGAGTGGGGTAAATTTGACGCTGACTGCCTATTTCCTTGCCGCGATGGTGGATGCCTGCCGCACCGTACCCATGATAAATAGCCAGTGGACGGACGAAGGTATTTATTTGCACCACATTGTCAATATCGGGATGGCGGTGGCGATTGACGATGGCCTGATTGTCCCTGTTATCAAAAACGCGGGCGAATATAATTTGATGGGCTTTGCCCGCCAAGCTAATGATCTCGCCAATCGCGCCCGTAACAAGCAGTTGAAACCAGACGATATTCAAGGTGGCACGATCACCATTACCAATCATGGCGTCAGTGGCAGTCTGTTCGCCACCCCAATTATCAATCAGCCCCAAGCGGCGATTTTTGGGGTTGGCATCATCGAAAAACGGGTGAAGGTGATTAATGACGCGATTGCCATCCGCCCCTGCTGTTATGCCAGTCTCACTTTCGATCATCGTATTGCCGATGGCGCGACGGGCGATGGTTGGATGATGACACTTAAAGAGCGACTGGAGAACTGGTCGTAAAATTAAAGATGACTTTGGAAGGGCAGGCATGACAAAACCTGCCCTTTTTGATTTATTGAGGATTGAGCGTCGCCTGAATCTGAAATGCTGTTGCTTCAGGTGCATCCGGTGGCAAAAGGTCTACGCGGAACACCCCAATCGTATATTTTCCAGCGATGGGTAAGGTAAATCTTGTCGTGAGAGTTTGTGATGTCACCAAACTGGCCTGAAACACGACCTTATTATCTTCGACCAGCACGACTACCCCTAAGTTGAGATTACCAGATAGACGGGTATAACTTAAATCCAACGTGTCGCCAGCGCTGGCCTCAAAAGTGAAACCAAGAATTTCTCCACCGGATGGAGTGACTGCACCACCCATTGGTACGCCAAATGGTAGAGGTAGCTCTGCTACATTGGAGAAATCTACTGGCGCAATACCGGGAAAGCCAGTGCCGGAGAATATCGCAGTACCGCTACCACCTACTGAAGGTGTGTTGGATGCGGCGGGTGGTATATCACCCGGTTCAATGACCGTTCCATCACGCAAAGTGCAACCGATATATATAGTGTATACCCCAACGCCGCTGCCCGCAGGCTCGATACTCAAAACATAAGTTCCTGTGGCGGGTACGACAAAGCTTAGTTCAACTTCCGCGTTGGCGCCATCCCATTCTAGCTGCCTTCCTGTAGGATCATATAAGGTCAGATAGATATAAAGACCTTCTCCCAGAACTTTGCCAGCCGAATTAATAGTGTCACCGGGCGATAACGAAAGAGAATAGTTTTGTACATTGTTGTTGACAGTTAAGCCACTAGTCGAAAAAGATGAGCGAGTGAGGTAGACTGGAGGGCATGAGCCGACGAGTCAACTTTCACCTTACCGACGAACAGCTTGCCGAGATCGAGCAAGCAATTAATGGGTCGCCGTATCC
>JABFGB010000006.1 GCA_013112715.1 Chloroflexota bacterium | reverse complement strand
GCAACTCGCCTGATTGCCAAAGTCACCGCCCATCTGTTGCGCTATTGGCTACGCCTTCAGTATGGTATTGATGTCCAGTCCTTTCTATGGCCTGCTCATCGCGCTTTTTAATTTCACATCAGGCGTATGTATTGAATAGCGGGGGCGTTTTGCATTGTGCAAGACTGCCCCTTTTGTGTTTGTAAAAAAGGATTACACCTATGTGGAAAGCCTTACGCTGGCCCTTGTTTGCCCTGCTCTTTGCCATTATGCTCTTGATGGCGGCTCTCTATACCCAACTTGCCAGCGATGACACGACAGATGACTCCACTGAGGAAGTCCCTGTCGGTCAACTACCCCACATCACCCCCAGCCCAACCCTAGAAATTGTTGAACCGACGGCTATCCCAACAGTGGAGATCGCACCCGGGGAAACCTTGCTCAAGCCTGTCCCCGGTCAATTAACGGAGGCGCTGGTCGGCAGAATCAGCAAGATTAATCCGCTGTATGCTGAATTTAACCCCGTTGACCGTGACATCACCTCGCTGATTTTTGAAGGGTTGACAACCATCAATCAATATGGGGAAGTCGTGCCGGATTTAGCCGAACGGTGGGAAGTCTCCAAAGATGGCCTAGAATATATCGTGGCGATTCGACGGGATGTGTTGTGGCAAGACGGCATTCCGTTTACCAGTGCTGATGTACGCTATACGATTGATGCTATCCGTGACCCCGACTTTCAGGGCAACGCCAGCCTTGCTGAATTTTGGAAAACCGTTGAGGTTGCGGTGATTGACGATTACACCATGCGATTCCGCTTAGTCCAGCCGTTGGCTTCGTTCCCGGAACAACTTCGAATGGGGATTGTGCCTTTCCATGTATTGCAAGGCTATCCCGTCAAAGATTTGCATAAACATCCGTTTAATCTCACCAATCCCATTGGGACAGGCCCATATCAAGTAGAATCGCTGCTTTCCATAGTGGGCAAAGGGGAAATTGCCGGCATTAGTTTACGAGTCGCTCCGACCTATCGCCAGCGGCCCGAAGGTCAAACGGGTTATTCGATTGACCGGATTGTATTTTATACCTACGACACCATAGATCAGGCAATTGCGGCTTATGTGCAAGGTGAGGTCAACAGCATCGGGCAAATAGATACCGATAAACTCGCCAGCTTGCGCGGCCTGCCCCATCTCGCCGTCTATAACACAACTCTGCCAGCAGTAGGCGTGTTGATCTACAACTGGAATCGAGACGGCATCCGCTATGTTCGTGACCAACGTCTGCGCCAAGCCTTTGCTTATGGTATGGATCGTGTTGGGGCTGTACAGCGCACACTGGGTATTAAGGCCATTCCTGCCAACAGTCCTTTGATTCCGGGTTCATGGGCCTATGACCCCAATGCCGTTTATCCCTCCCCAGATGTCAATGCCGCTAATGCTCTGCTGAATACCGTATCCTTTGAATCCCCTAGCACGCCTGAACCAACACCTACCGAAACAGGATCAGAACCCACGCCAGAAACTGCTCCCCCTGATGCCACACCGAGCGCCACCCCTGAACCCTCGGCAACGCCTGAACCGGTGCGGCGTAGTTTCACCATCTTGGTATTCGACGACCCTGCGCTGACGGCTCTAGCCCAAGATTTAGCAACGCAATGGGCCGCCCTCAATTTTACGGTGACAGTTGAGGCGGTTGATCGGGCTACATTGCGCCAACGCTTGGAGGATGGGGACTTCGATACGGCCATTGTCGAATTTAGTTTCGCGCCCTATGCCGACCCCGACCCCTATACCTTTTGGCATGTGGGGCAAGCCGAAGATGGGCAAAATTATGGCGCGATGCGTGATTTGCGCTTGAGTGAATTGTTGCAGCAGGCCCGCCGCGAAACAATCGGCATCAATCGGGTGTATCTGTATAAGGAATTTCAGCGGTTATTTGTAGAACGCGCCCCAGCCCTGACTCTATACTATCCTGTCTACAGCTATGTCACCGATGACCGCCTCGAAAATGTACAGGTCGGCTTCATTACCACTCCGGCAGATCGTTTCCGCACGCTTCAAGATTGGATATGGGCGGCGGAATAAGCAAGTAGCGATGAGGGGTGATCTTTTTTGAGAGTCACCCCTTCAATCTGACACTTTTTAATAAGGTGGCCCGTTCTTCATCCGTGAGGTCGCGCCATTCTCCCGGCTGTAATCCCTCCAATCTGATTGGCCCACTGCTAATCCGCATGAGCCGAAGGGTCGGATACCCCACCGCCGCCGTCATCTTCCGCACTTGACGATTGCGCCCCTCGTGCAGCGTCATTTTTAAGAAGGCTGTTGGCACAGATTTACGAAATCGCACAGGCGGGTCACGCGGGGGTAAATCAGGTTCATGGTCTAATAATTCGACAAGGGTAGGTAGCGTCTTGTTTCCTTCAATGACCACCCCCGCCCGTAATTTTTCCAATGCCACCTCATCGGGAATGCGTTCGACCTGTGCCAGATAGGTGCGCGGATGGCGATAGGCCGGGTCAGTGAGCCGTTGACTGAGCAGGCCAAAATCGGTCAAAATGAGCAGGCCCTCACTGTCCATATCCAATCGCCCTGCTGGATATACATTCGGGACATCCACATAGTCAGCAAGGGTGGGGCGCCCCTCGGCATCGGTAAATTTGGTCAGGACACCATAGGGTTTATAGAAGCGGAGGATACGATACTTGGGGTGAGCCATTGCGCTGAAAATCTCAAAAATAAAAGGTCGGGTACAGTGTCGCCGACCTAAAAATAAGGGCTATCCGGGTCAGTCTATAAGCCGCGTTCTGTACCCAAGATGGGCGACGGTCATCTATCTGGGATGGCGATTACTCGACACCTCCTGCAACCTACCCGAGGCTCATAACGGGACGGGTCGCCCCTGACCTCTGCTTGGTTTTGCTCCCGGTGGGGTTTGCCTAGCCGTTGGTGTTACCACCCACGCTGGTGCGCTCTTACCGCACCGTTTCACCCTCACCCCATCGTCTGGGGCACTCTGTCTCTCTGTTGCACTTTGCCGTCGGATCACTCCGCCTGGCAGTTAGCCAGCACCGTACCCTATGGAGCGCGGACTTTCCTCACCCCGACCAAAGCCGAGGCGCAACCGTCCAACCAACCCGGATTGAATTCATTGTAACACAGCCCTACGCCAAATTCAGGGGTGGATATGTGGCAAAAGGGGATGATTCAGACTTTCGCCCCTAGCATAATGGGCTATAATAAAAGTGGAACTCATATTGTTGATTGTATTTCGGAAAGGCGAGTCTCAGCATGAGACGCTGGGGTTGGCGTTGGCTGTTCTGCTGGTTAAGCGTACTCGTAACCGCTTGTGCCCAGCTTTCATCTACCACTCCCACTCCCAAACCCCAAACGCGCACACCGTCACTGCAAGGGTTTACTCCCCAAGCCACTGCCCCGCCGACACTTCCTGTTCGCCCTGTCTATACCTTGACCCCTTTTGGGAATGTAGCAACCCGCCGGGCTTCCCAGCAATTATCATCATTTATTGGCGTTGATGCCCCGACCTGTTATGAATCGGCAGTGCAAAGTTTGGTTTGCATCGGCTGGATTCGCAACACAGGCGATGACCCCCTGCTCAATCCTCTGATTACCGTCTACCTGCTTACCCCTCAAGGTCAACCCATCCAAATCACCGACACCACAACCGCTTTATCGCTTTTATCTGGACATACCAGCCTACCTTATCGAGTGATCTTTTCGGAAATCCCCACCGAATCATGGACGACCTATGCCGATGTACGCGGCGTTGAGGCATTGGTCATTGATTCTCCCCCTTTGATTGTGTCGTTGAGTGTTATCAATGTTGAAACGACATGGAATGGCAGTGAATATTTGATTGAAGGGGAGATTGTGAATGATATGCGGCAACCGTTGGAGAGTATCCGCGCTCTTGCTGCTTTTACTACCTCATCCGGACAGCTAAGTGGATTCCGTTCACAGGAAATTACCCTAACTGATCCAGACACGGGGAAGGTCTCATTTTCGATCCGAGCCACTCCACTGACGGGTCAGCCAGATCAGGTCGAGGTCATGGCACAGGGCTATATCAGACGCTAGTTTTTAGGCAATGCGGCATAAATGCGCGTGAGAATTGCCCATTCCTCCAAATTCAGGGTTTCAGCCCGCCGCCGACCATCTATCCCCGCTCCTGCTAACACTTGA
The DNA here is from genome assembly GCA_013112715.1 of Chloroflexota bacterium. GTDB lineage: Bacteria > Chloroflexota > Anaerolineae > Aggregatilineales > J027 > CFX10. The sequence continues at coordinate 227,492 of JABFGB010000006.1, read as the reverse complement.
TCGGCCTGCTCATTGGTCAGCGCCAAACCATTTGCTAGCGAATTTTTTAACTGCTTGCGTTTTTGCCCAAATCCAGCCCGCACTACCTTAAAAAAGGTCATATCATCGGGGACATCTACAGGGGGTTGAGAAAAAGTGTCAATCCGCACAACGGCTGATTCGACATCGGGGCGCGGCCAAAAAACCGCTGGGTTGAGACGCATCACCAGTTCGGGCTTGCCATAAAACTGCACACTGACACTTAATAGGTTCATTTCACCCGATTTCGCCGTAATGCGATCTGCCACTTCACGCTGAATTGTAACAACCATCCTTTTGGGATGATTGGGATGTTCCAACAGCTTCCGCAAAATGGCGCTGGTGATGTAGTAGGGTAAATTGGCGACCACATAATACGGATCGTCCCCCACAACTTCCTCTAAATCCACTTCCAAAAAATCGCCCCAAACGACCTTCAGATTAGGATACTGCCGCTGCATCGCCTCCAAAACCGGACGCAGCCGCACATCGGTTTCAAAAGCCACCACTCGGCCTGCTACTTGAGCCAAACGAGCGGTCAATGCACCTGTCCCCGGGCCAATTTCTAATATAAGCGCATCGGGGGGGAGTTCAGCAGATTGCACGATTTTTTCCAATGCGTTGGGATCATGCAAAAAATTTTGGCCCAAACTTTTTTTGGGGAGAATGTTCAACGACTCAAGCAAATTTTTGGGATTACTAATGGCAAGCCATCCTTATATTATTATTGAGGAGGAGTACCCCCATACGCCACAATTTGTGGGATGGGATCAACAACTGTCCATGTTTCTTGAACTACCCGACTGACAATCTGGTCATTTTCCCGCCGCACCCGCACCCGTATTTCTTGCACCCCCGGCACCCCCTCTTGGATAATACGCTGTTCATCCGGTCCTAAATCCTCGGCACTGACCATAACCACTTCAAATGGAATGGGGGCCTGTTCAACCTCAAAATCTTCAATCACGCGGATGACCTGAATCTCCATGTCGGGTGAAAACGGAGTATCCTCGGCTGGAATGGTGTAGTCAAAGCCCAACAATGGAAATCCCAGCATATTAAGGACATCATGCACGGTAGCGCCAATAGCCCGTGTCCGTAATTGCTGTCCATCCACTGAAATTTGAACCGGCGTCGAGCGCGTAATGACAATAGCAAGGCCATCAGTTAGGGAGGTATTTGGTGAAGGCGAAATTTGGTCGGCGAGATAAAGCGTCACGCCATTTTCTTCCAAAACCTCACCCACAGTATGCGACACGGATTGCCCATAGAGGGGTTGTTCATGTTCGCCATCAATCAGGGTGTAATTTTTGGCGCGGATGACTTGCAAATAGCGTGGTGGGGTCTTTGAAAGGGATTGGTCCGGTTGATAGAGCCGATGGTCAACATATAACACATCCTTTGACCCCAATTGAATACCCTGTTCGGTGAGAATCACGAGGGGATCACTAGAATGGGTATAGACGCGCCGCACATCCCCCCCCATCTCCAATACCAATTGATGGGCTTTGGTGATCGTAATGGTCATATTATCGTTCACTCGCGTTTGCAAGGGAGGGGTGACTCTATCAGCCTCGTCTATCAAAATATCAGCATCTTGGAGGGCTTCTTGCACGGTACGGGCATCTGTTCGTACTTCACGAACGTTGCCGTTGACATCAATGGTAATTGTGGAACGGGCAAAAATGGTCTCAGCGACAAATACCGCAACCGCTATCACAATGAGAATCATCCCTAACAGCGATAATCTAACCCAGCGGCGTGCCAACAGAGATGGAGAGTCGGGGAGAAGCGCGGGGCTAAGTTTGATTTGCCGGGACATAATGTTGACCGTTATGAAAAGCGGTTATCCGCAGTAAGCTCAGACCCGGTGATCCTACGACACCCAGAGGAGACTCCTTATGGCTGCTCCCTCTCAGGCCTGACCAGATTCGAAGGCTCTGCCGCGCAGGGCCAAGTCCGAGCTTACTGAACACAACCGCTTTCAGTATCGCTTGAACATCGTAGCGGAACACAAGCGGGCTGTCAACCGTATTCTTATTGCCCAGACCCTTATCGCGTGCGTCGTCGCCATTCCTCTTTCATCGCCAAATCGGTTACATCCGGTGTTTCCAAAAAGTCGCGCAGGAAACGGGTAAATTTGGCGGGGTCTTCTAGCATTGGGAAGTGCCGAATCCCCTCCATGACTGTCAAGTTGAACTGCTGACGGGCCGAAAGTTGAGATAAAACAGTTTCTTCAGGCATCTTCATAAAAGTGTCGGCTTCACCCAATAATACAACCGTCGGGGCAGCGACCTGCAACAATTCACGGAAGGTGTTGATATGTTTAAATGAATCGGTACTGGCGGCAATTACATCCGATTTTACCTTCGCCACTTCGGCTTTTAATTTTTCAAAATCGCTGGACGAGTTATCTACATGCGCCTTTAGCATATTTAATGGGTTCATATCTCCCATCAGCCCCGCGATTGGATTATTAAGCAAGGCCTGTGTCCCTTTGGCGGGTGTCGGCTGACCACTCAGGCGTGTTTCCTCAACAGCGGCGGCGGGCGGAGTTTGGACAACGGGCGCTGGGGTACTTGGTGCTTCTGATGGAGCAGGGGTGGCTGGCGTCGTGGGTGTAGGATTGGCGGTTGTATTGGTTTTAATGCGCGAGGCCAAGCCATCTAACCCTGCGGCGAGGGCAGCTTGGCGCAATTTCTCCCGGTCAATATCGCTAGTAGGCCGAATCAAGGTAGGGGCATCTGCCGCACCACTGCTGCTTATTCCCGCGACAACCGCCTCATTGGAAGCGACAGGCGCAATGGCAGGTAGCGGGGACTTTTGTTGGGCCGTATTAGCCGTCAAGGGGCGAGGAGCCATATCAAACAAGGGTGGCGCTATCGCCATCAACCGATGGACAATCGAACGGCATTCCGGGTCATTAGCAAAATGAGTAATAACTGCGGCTCCTAACCCGTGTCCAATAAACACCGCTTTGGGGATCCCCATCTTATTTACAAAATCGCGCAAAAGCTCGGTTTGTCCCTCAAGACTATACTGGGGATAGTTTTTACCGGAATCCCCAAATCCCCATAAATCAAGGGCATAGGTGCGATATTTCACGCTGAGTTGCTGCATGGTCGGAATCCAATACCGCCATGACCCCAACCAGCTATGGAGCAACACCACTGGTTTACCCCTGCCGAGCACTTCATAATGTACAAGGTCGCTGCCGATTGAAATGGCGCTCATGCGTGGCTAAATCTGCCTTCCGTGACCCGCTATTTAAGATTAAACTGGGCCAGAATCTCCGCTATACGGCGTGTAAGCAGTTCTGGCGAAAAGGGTTTGAGGATATATTCAAATGCCCCAGCTTCAAGGCCCGTATCAATTTCCGATTCCTGACCTTTAGCAGAAAGAAAAACCACTGGGACATGTTTGACCGATTCAATTTCTTTGATCGCTTTGCAGGCTTCATACCCGGTCATCTTGGGCATCCGCACGTCCATCATGATTAAGTCAGGCATTACCGTTGGGGCAAGCTCAACTGCTTCTGCCCCATTAGCCGCTTTGACGACTTCATGACCCGCAAACTTGAGTGTAAACTCAATCAGGTCGCGGATGTCGCGCTCATCCTCAGCTATCAAAATTTTAGCCATACGCTTTCCTGCAACTCACTTCCTAGATTGTTTGCCCAAATAATCCTAGTTCTGATTATCTTCTGTCTCCAGCGTATCCACTGCTACCGGAAGTTTGACATAGAAGGTAGTACCCTTGCCAACGACACTTTCTAACCAGATGGTACCGTTGTGCATCCCGACCAATTCCTTCACAATGGCTAATCCAAGCCCTGTGCCGGGGGTATCCATCACGACTTCACTGTATTCGTCACCCCGGAAAAAACGCTCAAAGACGCGACTTTGCACTTCCGGCGGGATGCCAATTCCACTATCGCGGACAACAAAAATAACCGCCTCGTCGTCCGGCACATATTGGGCGCTTAGACGGATTGTGCCTCCTTCGGGTGTATAGTTGAAGGCGTTATCCGCAATATTCTGGATGACTTGAATGATTTTATCATAATCTGCGCGAACACGCGGCATATCATTCGGAACATCCATCTCTAGTATCATAGACTTGTCTTGATCTTTGATACGCCCTTCAAGATGTGTCCGCACGGTTTGCAGAACTTCACCAACCTCCACTGGAGCGAATCGCAGCGGCATCCGACCCTGATCAATACGGGACACTTCGAGTAGATCGTTCACCAAGATGCTTAGGCGGTCAGCGTTTTGTTTAATAGTCTGCAAGAAGCGCTGCTGGGCTTCGGTAATTTCACCCGCCGCCCCTAACAACAGCAAGTCCGCATAGCCTTTGATACTGGTCATCGGGGTACGTAGTTCGTGGGATACCGTCGCCACGAACTCACTCTTGAGGCGATCTACCTCGACTTCGCGCGTAATATCACGGAAGACTGATACCGTGCCGAGGAATTGATCACCCATGTTCACGGGGGTCAAACGCACACTGACGACACGCTCATCTTCCAATGTCAGCAGTTCTTCAACAAACTGCTCGGCTTTATCGAGATGATGGGTCGGGTTCTGCATCCAGTTTTCCAGCGTCTCGGCCCAGCCCGTCGCACGTCCACCATAAATTCCTGTCAATTCACGGATATGGCGATTAAGCACTTGGTCGCTGGAAAGGCCCAGAATACGTTCGGCTGTATTGTTAAATACGCGGATAATGCCTTTTTCGTTGGCATACATCACACCGTCCGCAATGGAGTTCAAGGTGGCGGTGTTCTTGGTAGATTCGACTTGCTCCTGCCGCAGAATCGCGCCGAGACGTTCAGCCTGATCGCGGATTAGGACATACAATTCGCTGTTGTTCATGGCATTGGCAAGTTGTGTCGCGGCGGCAACCACGAGGCGCAGGTGTTCATCGTTGAACACACCTGTCGCTTCGTTAAAGAACATAATCACCCCGCGAATATCTTCGGCGCTTTCCAACAGAGCCGCCACACACGCACGTGGTTGACGGTCACGATCCGTGATAGACAACCAGCGTGGGTCTTTTTGCACATCTGGCAACACCAACCCCTGCCGATTTTGAATCACCCATCCGGCCAAACCTTCATTTTGGCGAAGTTGCAAACGATCGGATTCGTCGTCCACCTCCAACCCACGATGGGTCAAGACATACAGCCGATCCGAAATATCATCAATCGCCAATACGACTGAACTCGTGGCCCCAATCGCTTCCGACACCGCTTCAAGGGTGCTGTTCAAAATACGGTCAAGGTCGAGGGTGGCCGCCGCGATTTCTGACGTGATGTTATAGAGGGTGCTCAGGCGCTGACGTTCCTGCTCCAATTGCGAAGTGCGTTCCGAAACACGCCGCTCCAATGTCTCGGTAAAGGCGGCCATTTGTTTGAACAAGCGGGCATTTTGCAGGGCCACCGCTAATTGAGCGCCTACTGTATTCAAAATACGCTGGTCATTTAGGCTGAACTTACGGGCATTTTCATCATCCCGCACCGCCAAAATACCTGTCAATTCATCCCCGGCAAACATCGGCACACCGAGAAAACACATGGCTGTTGGGAACAAAGTCTCGGTTATGCCTAAATTGGCACGAATTTGACTTAGGCTCAAGCCTGCCATGAGCAAAGGCGCACGCCGCTGGATGATATATCCAAATTCATCTTTAGGCGTAGGGGCATAGTTTGAAATAGGCACATCGTCGCCAAGTTGGTCAATTGCAACCGGGAATTGAATTTCGTTCTTTTCGCGGTCATACAAGGCCACATAGACAAATTGGGCATCGGTTAGCATGGGCAGTTGATCACGGATTTTTTCCAAAATCTGGTCAAAGTCTACCGTGCTGGACACTGCCATCGAGAGATCATTGATGAGGTAGAGTTCTTCAATCTGGCTGCGTGTCTCGGTCTGCAAGCGAGCATTTTCAATGGCAATCGCAGCTTGGCTGGCAAGCGTACGCAGCAGTCGAATTTGGCTGGGTTCAACATAACGGCCTTTTTCGCGCAGATCGAGTTGGGCAATCCCGATGGACACTTCATTCACAATCAGGGGCACCAACACACGTGAACTCACGCCAACACCTTGCATTGAAGCGACTTCCGCCTCGTCCGCGTTCGGGTCATCAACACGAATACTGATCACGCGGCGGTCATTCAGAACGCTCATTCGCAGCGGGTACTTGGCTAGATCGTAGACGGTGCCTTTGGAGTCGTGTGGCACTTCCTCGACCCATGTACTGGCTGATTCGCTCAAGACCAGTGTGTTTTCAATGTTGTCCCATGTCATGACCGAGCAAGTATCGGCCCGTAGTGCGATCAACATCTGCGTCACTACGCGACGCATGGCGTCTTCGAGGTCGAGCGTGACCGCCGTAGATTGGGCCGCCTCGAACAAGGTTTCCAGTTGATAGGTACGTTGCACCGATTGTTCATACAAACCCGCGTTTTGCACCGCGATGGCGGCTTGGCTGGCAAGCGTTTGGGCAAGGTCAATTTGTTCGCTGGTGAACCGGGCGTTCGGTTCCAAAATATCAAACCGCATTGCCCCGATAATCGAACCACTAATCACCAACGGCACAATCAAGGTCGTCTGTACGTCATCCTTGCGACGCATGATTTCACGGGCAGCGCGAGTAATCGGAGTATCGGTCTGCACATTTTCAATCACCTGCGGCAGCAGAGCCTCACGGATACGCTGCATCAGGGCATTATCCCCCATTGTAAAGACCAATGAGGGTTCTTCATCCCCACGTGGGTGCTCGATCAACACCTTGCAAATACCTGTTTCCTGATCCACCTTAATCGCGGCGGCTTCAGGCACATTTAGAGCGATGGCGGTCTCGCGCAGGGTGATCTCAAAGACGTTTTCAATATCGAGGGACTGGGACAGTGACACCGACACACGGTTAAGCAGAGCCAAACGCTCGGCCTGACGATTAAGTTCTTCGGCACGATCTTGGGTTTCCGCAAATAACTGGGCATTGCTCAACGCGACTGCCGACTGGTTGGCAAATGTTTGGAGTAGTTGCTCATGTTGGCTGTTGTAGAAACTGGCCTGTTTCTTTTCCAATTGCAGCACACCGATGATTTCATTCTTGGAAATCAATGGCACACCCAGCCAATTTTTATAAACACGGGCCTCACCATACGGGAATCGAGGATCGCCGCTGGTGGTATCGCCTACATTAATCACTTTGCGGTTAGCTGACATATCACGGAACAGTTCGCTGCTGTCAATCTCAACCCACAGGCCAATCAGTTCATGCGATGAGGCTGTACCGGGATCATAGAACCCACGTGCCGCAGCGATCTGCAGACGGTCTGGATATTTTGGATCAAGCAACCATACCACTGCGCCATCATATGGAATCACGTTATCCAACGCATCCAACACGACCTCAACTACTTCGTCGGGTTTGAGTGTGCCCGTCATCTGGCTGGACACAGCAGTCAGGGTCGCTAATTGTTCGGCTTGGGTGGCAAGGTTGGCTTCCAACACCGCACGCTGCGTAATGTCTTCAACCAACAATACGATACCTGTAATACGCTCGCGCTGACGCAGCGGGTAGGTATAGAAGTTGCGAATGACAAGGCGGCCATCCGAGTCAATATCTTGCAAGTCAAACTGATGATATTCGCGCCCGGTGGTCAGGGCTTCACGCAATGGGTCTTCAAGGAAATCCCGAAATTCAGGCCGATAGTCAAACAACTGGCGGCCTACCACGTCTGGACTCCAACCATAGTGGCTAATCATAAAGGCGTTTGCCAGCTGAATTCGCAGTTCAGCATCCAACACGACAATACCTTGTTGAATGGACTGTACCACCGCTTCGTTAAACGAGGTGCTTTCTTCCAACGAGCCGAACAAGCGCGAGTTTTGGATAGACACAGCCGACAGGTTCGCCATACGTTGAACCAGTGTCATGCTGTCCGAATCGGTTAATCCAAACGTCCCGCCCAACTCACTGCCGAGCCGAAGCACGCCGAGCGTTTTACCACCCGCGATCATCGGCACCATCAACATCATGCGTTCGCCTTCAGCGGCCCAAATCGGCAGGTCTTCATAGGCTTCAAAGGATGAGCCGAGGCCTGTCTCAAAGGTCTGGGAACGGCCAGTAACAAACACAATCCCCAAGGCTGTACCGCTGGTTGGGATTGGATTATCGGGGAAGATGTGAACGCGGCCATCTGGCGTCAACTCAACGCGGGTCATTTCAAAGTTAGCAGCATTTTCACCAGCAGGCAGAGCAAGGTGCATACGAGTAAACACTACAAACGGCTTCAATCCACCCGCCAGCGCCCGTACAATTTCGGTCTGGTCAAGGGTAGAAGCCATCGCTTCCATCAATTCATTTAGCCGCTGTTCAGTTTCGGCTTGACGAGCGGTTTCTTGATACAACCGCGTGTTTTCAATGGCCGCCGACGCTTGCAGCGCGAACAATTCAATGGGTTGCAGGCTGTCTTCGGTGGGGCGTTTGCCATCAATAGGCATCCCCATGCGGATTAAACCAATAATCCGCTTCTGGTCTTGTCCATACAGCGGCAGGTACAACACGTCCTGCGGATGCCAGTCGTCCTCGCCCACTTCGCGTGGGGTTGGGGGGCGTCCTCGGAAGATGTTCTTTTGCACCCAAGGGTGGTTATAGCGCAGATAATAGGCTCGCCCAACACGCAAATCGTGGAAGGCGAGGTCGTTAAAGCGTTCGCGCCAAATTTTGCCGGGGAGTAGCTTGCCATACAGATTGCTGGCTTCTTCGGGGTCATAACCCGAATAAATCAGCAGGGAGGGTTCTAGTTTTTCATCGCGCAGAGTAATCTGCACACGCTGCCAACCTGCCGAAACAATACCATCGGCAACAGCTTGCAGGCGGGCGCTCATGTCACTGGCACGCTGGATTTCGCTGGAAACGAGATGCAACTGTGCTAAACGGTCACGTTCGCGGCGGGCCGATTCCGCTTCTTGCTGCACACTTTCGACCAAGCGGAAGTTTTCAATAATCGAGCCGACCTGTGCCGCGAATACTTCAAGTGACTCTACTTCTTCAGCGTCGGGACGCAGGCCATCACGTGGATCATCTACCGAGATGAAACCGAGCAGATTGCCCGTTGAGCCGCGAATAGGCACCAACAATTCATCTTCATTACGCCACCCACGTGGGCCCGTCTTCTTAGCAAATTCAGGGTCGGTGCGGATACTCAAGTCTTTTTGATCGGGCAGCCATTCGCTCTTGAGTTCGGCAGGCAGGAAATAGGAGTCGCCGATCTTCCAACGTGGCTGCATCATCCCAGCAATATACTCGACAGGGATAATCGTTTTGTCCTGCTCCTCTTTAGGAATTTCGGCCCCCACCACCGCAATCATGCGATAGGACTGCACTTTGTCGTCCAATACATTCATCGCCACCACCCGGAAGCCGATGGTTGCGCTAATGGCACGGGCGACTTCTTGCATCAACTGGGCAAGATCAGCACCTTCACGCAGCAACTGCCCCAGATAGGAAATATGCTGCAATTGCACCGCACGGCGGGTCAAGCGCTCATTGAGTTGCAATTGTTCACTGTACTGCCGTGCATTCCGTACCGCTAAGGAGGCCGGTCGGCTTAGGCGTGAAAGCAGAACACGGGTTTGGTCGGGCAGGCCAGAGGGTTGGTCACTAAAGACTGAAATAATCCCGGCGACCTCATTCCCCAAACGTACCGGTTGGGCAATCGCAGAACGGGCTGTCGGCACACCGGGGGCAATCGAAGCTGTGGCAAAATCTTCAATTGTGACGGCATCCCCCGTTTGCAAGACCTGTTGCTCAATGGGCAAAATGGGGACTTCATCGGCCCCGACGGTCTCGAGGGTGAACAATTGGGTCAGCCCCATGCGGCTTTCGATTTCGGGTTTATCTGCTGTCATCCATTCGGACGAAGGTTTAAACAGGACAACCGATACCTCTTGGGCAGGGGTGCTGCGCAGTACCTCATTACGGATGACATCTAAGAGGCGATCCAGAATGAGGGTTTCACCAAGTTCACGGCTAAGGCGTTCAATAGATTCTTGTTCTTCCAAACGTGCCCGTAATTCAGCGTCGGAGGTAGCGGTGAGACGACCACGTTCGGCAGCGGCGGCAATTTGTGCCCCAATCGTCAACAGCAGTTGTTCATCGCTCTCGGTAAATTCACCTGCCAGACGATTGGCAACGATGATTTCTCCTAATGAACGCTGGTTAATCACCAATGGCACAATCAGGCAGTTTTTCAAATTCAGGCGATTGGCGATTTGTCGGTAGGGGGTTAAAACACGTTTATCGCGTACCATATCTTCAGTACGGAAGGGGCGACGTGAGATCACCGGACTATTGGCAAATCCGGCACTATAGGCATCCATTACAATCGAGGAGGACAGTTTTGTTCCAAAGATCGCAGTGGGTTCATAGATCAAATCACCCGTCTGCGTATCCAAGAAACCAACAGCCACCACTTGTGTGCCAAACAATCGCGCAATCCGACCCAATGCCTCTTCCAAAATCTTGCTAAGGTCGGTTTGGGTTGCCGCAGCTTCGCTGATTGTCCGCATCGTGTCGGTTTCAAGCGTCAGCCGTTCCACCTCGCGGAAAAGGCGGGCATTTTCAATCAATACCGCCGCTTGCCCAGACGCAATCATCATCAAACGGGCATCGGAATCGGTGAAATCTTCGCCGTTCAGCTTATTCGAAACTTGCAGGAGGCCAATACGCTGTCCACCAATGACCAGCGGGACCATCAGCGTGCGCTCGAAACCGAGCATAGAGGCCAATTGAGCGAAATTCATCGCCCCTGCCCAAACTTCCATTTTCAGGTCATTGGTAAACCAATAGTCCCGTCCGGCATACAGTTGGTCAAAAACCGACCCCAATGCTACGGGCACTTGATAAAACTGGATACCATCTTCATCAATACCAAAAAACGGCTTTTGGGCAACCAGAATATGTTCTTGTTCATCGCCCTGAACCGTATTTTTTTCAAAAAATAACAGGCCGCACATTTCAGCCTGCATCATGCCCGAAATACGCTGAGTCACCTCTTTGAGCAGTTCGCTTTGGTCAGCGACGTTCATAACCTGCGTCATTTGTTGCAGACCTGCTAATTCCGCAACATAGCGTCGTTCCCGCTCATACAAGTTGGCGTTTTCGATAACGATGGTGGCCTGTGCCGCAAAGATACTCAACAGGCGCATGTCGTCTTCGCTAAAACCGCCGCCATCACGCTTGTTGGAAACTTGGACAAGGCCGATACGGTTGTTGCCGATGGATAGGGGAACAAGAGCCGCTGAACGCAGGCCAATAACCTCCGCCATATTCCGCATATTTAGCGCCCCGACCAGTTCGTTGTTGAGTAGGTCGTTGCTAAACCACCATGGTGAATTTTGCCAGATGTTATAACCCGCGCTGTTGGGGGGAGCAGGAATGCGGTAAAGCGAAATCACCGAGTCTGGTACGCCATAGAAGGGTAACTGACTGACCAGCGATTCGCTGTCATCTTCAAAGAGGAGCAGGCCACAGACTTCCACATTCATCAGGTCGGCGATTCGCATACTTAATTGTTCAAATAATTCACGTGGGCTGCTCATTTCACCCATCGTTTGAACAATATCTTGCAGACCGGAGAGTTGGGTTAGGCGGCTGGCTTGTTCACCGGACAGGCGGGCATTTTCAATCGCAATCGCGGCTTGGCCTGCCACTGATTGGAGCAGGGCAAGGTCTTCATGGTCAAAGGCGTGACGCTGATAGCTGGTCAGTTCCAGTGTGCCAATAAACCGACTGCTAATCAGCAGGGGTAGCCCCGCATAACTCTTGAAAGGAAAGGCTTCAAGTTTGGGGCGCACATCCGAACGAACGCTCACATCCCCCAACATCAAGGGTTGGCGATACCTTGCAATCCAGCCCGTAAAGCCCTCATCAATCTCATACAACCCGCCTGTTTCATCCAGCAGATTGGCATATACCCGATCCCCAATTCGCCCCACCGGACGGAGGGCGTTAAGATTGTTATCCCACAGGGTAATTTCCCCCGCGTCAAATTGGAGGACACGCGAGAGGCTAGTCAGGATAGTATTGAGGGTTTGTCGCAAATCGAGACCACCTGAGATGGTTTGGCTAACCTCTTGCACTACCATCAAGGCGCGTTCGGGGTCAAGCAGTTCCTCATCGTCGTCGGCTTCCCGCGAGGCATCCCGCAGCACCACCACCATGCGTCGACCCTCAGTGGTTGGGATGGCGTGAGAGGCCGCTTGGATGCGCTTCATCCCCAAACGGAACGAAGCCCGACCTTCATCGGCGAACAAATCTTGGAATACATCCGAGGGTTCGACCCGCGATGAAAGCGAGGTTAGGTTGGGGTCGCCTCCATTTAAGCCAAACAAACTGCGGGCATTCTGGTTGATATACACCAAATGCCCACGTCCCTCAGCTACAATCACCCCGTCATTATTGTCTAGCAAATTGACAGGGAGGATTGGTTTTTCTTCGACCTGCGGTTCATAACGGCGGCTGCGGAGAAGTTGATAGGTAAACCCCCATAGCCACAGTATAAAGGCAAGGCCAATTATGACAAAAAATATCTCAACCAACATGGCCTTCCACCCTCACGGCCTGCGCTACTCTGAAATGATTACCAAGAGGTTTCAATTTCCTCAAAGGTGTCGTTATCCCCTCGGCGGCGATCTTCGGCGGCCCGTTCCGTAATTTCACGAATATCGGCAAATTGATTTTTAGCGTTGGAGACCGACCCCACTGCCAATTTCATCAAGGATACTTCTTTGCCTTCTTTTAACATATGTCCACGCTCACGGTCAATGAAGGAATAGTGCTGCTGCACCTCTTCATTAAAGCGTTCGCTCAACTTGCTCTCAAACGTCTCGGCGCGATCTGAATAGGTAATGATGACAAAATTATCGCTGCCGGGATGCCCCAAAAAGTCATTCGGCGTGCCATAGTTATCCACGATTTCGCCCATCAATAGGGCCATAAATCGCATGACCTCAGTGCCCGCTACAAATCCATAGACTTCCTTAAAATCATCAAAGTTTAAAATCTTGCAATCCAGATAAGTCCATGTGCCGCTAGAGCGCATCAATTCACGGAGCCGATCTTCGATAATTGCACTGCTGGGGAGGCCGCTATTGGGGTCAGTGTAATTTTCGCGTTCAGCCCGGTCAATTTGATTCTTGACACGCAGTTTCAATTCTTCAATGTCAAACGGCTTGGTGATGTAATCGTCCGCACCCAACTCCAACCCAGCAATTTTGTCCGAGCGTTCATCCTTTTGGGTGAGGAAGATAATCGGAATATGACTGGTGCGGGTGGTCTGACGTAATTCGCGGCACACATCATACCCATTCATGTCGGGCAGCATAATATCCAGCACAATCAACTGGGGAAGCTGTTTGCGCGTCAGGGCCAGCGCGTCTCCACCTCGCGGGGCCACCTGTACATCATAGCCTTGCCCACTAAAATAAATCCGGAGCATATTGGAGATGTCAAAATCGTCTTCGACAACAAGAATGCGGCCTTTGCTCATAAAATCAATTTAGCGCAGGTGACGTTCGCCCCGATTGCGGCGACGGTGCGATGCGCCGTCCTCCTCTCTTACTATGTATTGGATAAATGAAGCGTGCCTATAGAAGTTAATCATATCATGAAGCCTGAATGCTTACCAACTACCGCGCCTCAACTTTTCCCTAATGGTTTTATATCCATTCCGTAGGATAGCTCAGGGCACAAGGATGGCCTGTTCTCGATAGGGCGTCCATGTACGGCGATTGTGTTGCGCTTTCTCACGCACACGATCAATTTGTTCCGGTGTCACGGCTTTTTCAAAACTACGAAAACCGCTGAGTTTGAAGCCATGCCGCGCACAAATATCCCCGATTTCAAGGGCTTGGTCAATTGAGATATATTTCCCCACGCTGTAATCTTCATAGCGCCCCTCAAGTGCCAGCGCCATTGTCTCCGCCATGCACGCAAAGGCCTTGCCGGGGGGGAAGCCAAAATCAAACCCAAAATCCACCGGGCCGGGGACTTCGACCATTCCACCCTCAATCACCAGTACATCATCGCGCTGTTGATGCACCCGCCAACTGACATCACGCGGACGGGCCACATCACACACCACCGCGCCGGGTTTGATGTGTTCCGGCTCAATGATGGCATGGGTGGCACTGGTCACCGTCAGAATCAAATCGGAATTATAAATCGCCTCAATATCGGTACTATAGCGCACTTTGGCCTTTTTACCCCGACAACGCTCATACACATCCTTCAAGGCTTCTTCGCGGCGGCCTATCAAAATCAATTCCGCCACATCCCCCGCCAAAATTTCCGCACACGTACTGCCAATCGTACCCGTTGCTCCGACGACGGCGGCGCGAGATTGTTCGAGTAGAATATCCATGACACGGGCGGCTTCTCGCACAGCTTCGACTGCGATGTAGACCGTGTAGCTGTCGCCATTAGTGACGGGGATGTCTAGTCGTTTGGCAATCTCCGCCCCTGCATCCCCGACTACTGAGGTATAGGCTCCCAACCCAAGCACCTTCGCGCCAAGTTCTTCGGCCATGTGCCCACACGCGACAATCTTGCGATAGACCTTCTCGACGGGCAGGCGCATCATCGTTGGCGGGGTAAAAGGACAGGCGATAAACCAGCCCGTCGCCTCTTTGCCATTATCTTGCGACACTACCCCGTGAATTTCGCTGATATAGACGGGTGGAAAAAATTGCGAAAAAAAGTTGATCTGCCCCTCAGTCAAAATCTTGCCGAGAATGGGGTATTTACGCGACACATCTTTTTTGATGGTGATGGGATGAATGATGAAACAAAAGGTGTCGTCGGTCATTTATGGAGTCCCTCTGAAAATTTGCACGCTCAAGACAAATTACGTCCATTCTTCCAACAACTGCTGCTCATCTGCCAGTTCGCCACGCCGATACAGCCGTTTTTGCTGCTTGGCTGCTTCAGGATTGAGGCGATGATGGTCGCTCTGTTCATACGTGATGTTTTTCATAATCACACGGCGATCCGGGGAGGCAATCAACACCGAGTCGGATTCAATCGTGCGGGCCGGATAAACCACCATGCCTGCCCCAATCCGACAGTTATGCCCGATACATCCGCCGATGACAGGCTGTCGAATATCTTCCAACTCACCCTCAAAATTGAGTGCCTTGATGGGGGTGGGGATAAGATTGAAATCGGTAAAGGTCGTGCCTGCACCAACAAAGCTGTTGCGGCCCACCACGCACATCTGCAAACAGGTGTTTTGCGCGACGATGGTGTTATCCATAAGGGTAGTCATAAACAGGGCAGCGCGGAAAGGCAAAAAGCAGTTATGCCCCACCACGCTTAACATCAATTGGCAACCCTGTGCGATATTGACGTTATCACCAATGACACAGTTGTCCAAGACCACCCCCGGCCCAATTGCGCAATTTTTGCCGATGCTGGTCGGCCCCAGAATCACAGCGGAGGGATGGATTTCCGTACCCGCCCCAACCTTGACCACCCGCGAACTGGACAGCATTTGTTTTTGCTCCATCACCGCCTGCATCAACAAGCGCATGGCAAAAACATTATGCTTGGCGACATATTCTTCAAAACGGCTACCTTGTGAGAATGTACCCAATGGAATGGTGGCATTCCATAGGTGTACCCAACTCTCAATGACGATACAGGTACGTTCCGAAAGCCAATGGGTCAAGTCTTGCTCGCGCATCTGGGTGGCGTTGTCGGGGTCAATCTTGATATTCGCCATGCTGTCGGGGATGTTGTAATAGCCCTTTTCAATCGCCCCAGATGGAACGGCAATCGGCACCCATTCGTCAGGATTCGCCCAACCTTTGGGGAAATACCACATATCAATCGGGCAGTAGGGCGGGCCTTCCATCGGATACATACGCTGGAGACTGCTAAGAGGCAAGGTATATTTGGCCCACGCTGGATCATCAAGTGGCAGCACTGCCTGAGAGGGTTTGCCTAGTTTTCGCGCTACCTTCAGAAAATAATCTAAAAATTCTTGGTCAAAATAGATGTTATCTCGGTAAACAAAAATCTCATCATTAGGGTTGGCATCGAGGCGGGGTTTTTGGAGGACTTGCAACAAATCATTGATATGATGGAGATCTTCTTCGACAGCGAACGACCCCAAAACACGGGCCGTCACCTCGTTTTGGTGAATTTTCAGCTGGGTTGGTGTCCCAAAGAAGTTGGGCATAATGTTGGAACTGACCACTGATAAATTACGGGCCGGTTCATTAAAGGGCGTCAGCAAGCGATTATCTACAATCACGAAGGTACGCATGGTGTTGGTTTCCAACTCATGGGGATAAAATCGTATACTTAAGTTTGATTATAGCGCAAGCTAGGGTTGGATTTAGAATAGAAGTTGTCAGAATCTGATTCTTAATGCTTATCTTATTGGCAGGCTAGAACTCTCCATGCAAACGATACTCCCATTAAATCTTGCCTATTTACAGGCTCATCTCATTCGGATTGACCTGCTGCTTCGTTTCGCCGTCGAACGGGCACAAGCCGCCGGATTCGACCCCAATAATGAGTTTCAGGGGTTATATATTTCAGATGAAGAAATGCAGCGACATCTGGGGCTTGCACCGGGGGCTGGACTATGGGACAGCATTACCCCACCGCCAGAATCAAGTGCGGTATTGCAGCAGCAGTATAGTCGAGCGGTGGATCGAATTACCGCCCTCGAACATGACGCCAAAAAAACCAATACCCCGCTGCGCCTGCTGCATCTCATTGAGGCGTTGGAACTGAGCGAAGAAGAATTTGATATTTTTCTGGTATGCCTTGCGCCAGCCATTGACCGCCGTTATGAGCGCATCTATGGCTATTTGCAGGATGATGTCACCAAACGCCAACCGACGGTCAACGTCGTGATTAATTTATTGGGCGGCAATTGGGAACAGCGCACACGATTGCTGGGCTATCTCACCGACACCTCAACGTTAATCCGCTATGCTGTTGTGATTCCGTTCACCGAATCGGGTGGACAGCACATGCCTTTTATCAACCATTTCCTCAGAGTGGATACCCGTCTCGCCCAATATGTACAAGGCTTGGATACTATCCCTGCCCAATGGCAAAATGTTATCCGCCCCGTCACCGACCAAGCGACGGATTTAGAATCGCTGGTGCTTAAAGAAGATTTCCGACAGGCCCTTCGGAACGCCAATCGCCAAGAGGCCCCCATCTTTCATTTTTATGGCAGCTATGGCAGCGGCAAACGCGCGGTAGCCAATGCATTGGCGGCTGAACAGGGCCGCTCCCTTATCGAAATTGATTTGCAGGCGCTTAAACAGTTGCAGCAAGATTCACCCAGCACCTCAGCAGCCCAAGTTTTTCGTTTTGGCGTTCGGGAGGGACTATTGCGCGATGCAGCCCTGCTCATTTCTCGCTGGGAAGTGATGTTAGATACCAACCAAGACCCGCCGCGCTGGATGTGGGAAGAAATTTTGCGCTATAGCCACGCCGTCATCCTCAGTGGTCGTGAAACATGGGAGCCGCGCGGGGTGGCCCGTCAGCGTTCGGTACTGCGGCTGGAAATGGGTGTGCCAGAATATGATGAGCGTGTCCAGCAGTGGCGGCAATATCTCAATGGCAGCACCCTCGATATTGATGAACTCGCCTATAAATTTAAATTGACGGGCGGTCAAATCCGGGACGCTGTTTCGATGGCCTACGACATGGCGGCATGGCGAGGGGATAATCAGCCAACACTTGACGATTTGTATACCGCCAGTCGTGAACAAAATAATCGCAAGCTGACCGACCTCGCCGTCAAAATCCAGCCACGTTACGCATGGGAGCATATTGTCTTGCCCCAAGACCGCGTGCAGCAGCTACAAGAAATCTGCAATCAACTACGTTATGCCGTGCAGGTCTATGAAAAATGGGGGTTCGGCGGGCGGGTCGCCAATTCACGTGGGCTTTCGGCCTTGTTCGCAGGTCAGAGTGGTACAGGTAAAACGATGGCGGCTGAAATCATCGCCAAAGAACTCGGCCTCGAACTCTACAAAATTGACCTCGCCAGCGTCGTCAGTAAATATATCGGCGAAACGGAGAAAAATCTCTCAAGGTTGTTTGAGGCCGCCGAACACAGCGGTGCGATTCTGTTTTTTGATGAAGCTGATGCTCTTTTTGGCAAACGTTCGGAGGTCAAAGACAGCCATGACCGCTATGCCAATATCGAAATCGGCTATCTCTTGCAGCGCATGGAAAGCTACGATGGTATTGCGATTTTGGCGACCAACCTGCGTCAAAATTTAGACGAAGCCTTTACCCGCCGTCTCGATTTTTTGGTAGATTTTCCCTTCCCTGAAGAAGAAGATCGCCTGAAAATTTGGCAAATCAGCTTCCCCACCGGAGCACCAATCGGCAAAGATGTAGACCTCGGCTTTGTGGCCCGTCGTTATCGTATGGCAGGTGGCAATATTCGTAATGCGGCGATTGCGTCGGCATTTTTGGCAGCATCCGAGGACTCAACCTATATCCGCATGTCACATGTCACCCATGCCATCCGTCGTGAACACCAGAAAATGGGCAAATTGCTGAACGAGGAGGCAGAATTTTAAGCTGGGTCTCAGTGCTAAATAGCAGGCAATTTTGTTCGGGTGTCACTTCTCAAAATTAACCTGAAATTTATAATTGGGGTTATTAGCTCAATTTGCAGGAGACCTGTGAATGGAAATAACCCCGTTTCTGCGCCTTGCCGTCGTCATTTCGTTTATTGCCCTGATTCATAGTGTGCCCTTCGCCAATCAAACCGCCCATGCCGCAACCATCACTGTTGACAGAGATTGCAGGCTCATTGATGCGATTCGCAGCGCCAATGATGACCAAGCATATAGTGGCTGTGAGGCTGGTGTTGGGGAGGATACTATTGTCCTAGCACGCAACGTCACCCTGATCGAGGCGGCTGACCACACCGACGGTGAAACGGGCCTCCCCCCAATTACCAGTCCCATCACGATAGATGGTCAGGGCTTTGAGATTGGACGTGCCTCCGATGCGCCCGTTTTTCGCATTTTTCTGGTACTCAATGACCCCAATTTTCAAATGGCTGGCAATCTCACTCTCATAAATGTCACGATCAGCGGTGGCGATGGCTGGCAAAACCCGACCATTATGGAAGGCGGGGCGATCAAAAATCAGGGCGGCACCATCACATTGATCGAGAGCCGTATTGAAGGGAATAGGGGTAGTTGGGCCTATAACGCAGCGGGGATTCTCAATATTGGGGGAACGCTTACCACATCCAAAAGCGTTTTTGAGGGCAATTTGGGGGATGCCATTCGTAATTGTGATGGGGGTACAACAACCATTACGGGCACTTTGTTTTCTGAAAATGTGGGCAGCATTTTTAACTGCAAAGACAGCAACGTTACGATTGAAGAAAGCGGCTTTGTAGATAATGTGACCACCGAGATGGGCTTTGGTGGAGGGGGTGGCATTGAAAATGAGGGCACGATGACGGTTTATAACACTGTTTTCTACCGCAACGAAATGACCGTGTTCAATGCGTTTTATGGACATCTCACCATAGACGGCAGCCTATTTGCCGACAATATCGGGAACGTGGTCGAGAATTCGGGTTTTCTCTCGGTGGTCAACAGCACACTTTCAGGCAACGGCGGAGCAGCAATTCTAAACACAGTCTCACTGGCGGGCTTGCCTATTAAAACCTCCATCATCCATAGCACCATCTACAACAACAACCAAGACGTGGGCGAGAGTCAAGGCGGGGTTGTGACCGATGGAGGCGAACTCACCATCCACAATACGATCATTGCTGAAAATATAGGTGGCGATTGCCTAAAATTGACCGCATATATCGTCGTCACCGGAGATGCCAATCTCGATAGTGATGGAAGCTGTCCCAATTCCCAACACTTAGAGGGGCTTGATCCTATACTGGCCGATCATGGTGGCCCGACCAAAACCCATGCCCTATTAGAAGGAAGCAATGCGATTGAAGCAGGGCATCTCCCCGCATGTACCCAAATGGATGAGCGAGGTGCTCCGCGTACTAATGTGTGTGATATTGGGGCATTCGAATTTGGGGCAGAACTACCCGAACCCACCCCAACGCCTTAACAATCTATTGCCAGCGTGCCCGTGCTTCAATCAAGGCCTCAATCAATGCCTGTCGGGTGGTGACATCCCGCATGATGTTTAGAAAATCGGCTAATGTGGGGGCAAGTTCGACGATTTCATGGATAGCGGGGCCAATCGGGTCGCCGGGATAAGCCGGGTCGGTGACATCCACTGTCGTCCCCACCGATGCACCACCACCCTGACCGGGGTCGGCCTGATAGCCCCCATTAAATGCGAACCATGCCTGATTTAAAACGCGCATTCCCAGCCATTGACGGCGGCTTTCCATATAGGCTTCGGCGGCCTCTATCCGACCCAGAGCCAAAAGATAATCGGCGGTGATGCGGGTGCGATTGATGATCGTGCCGCGTGTCGTCGGGTGAGGGCCATCGGGGTCACGGATGGGTTCGGGTGTGGTTGGGGAGGGTGGAATTTGGGCAATGGGGGATTGAAAATCGGCAAGGGTGGGGTAATCGGGAATCCAGATTTGCCCATCCGCTACCTCTTTTTCATAAAACCGATCTAATACCAGCAGGGCCATCGCATTCCCAAACACCGTCGCAGTGGTCTCATTGATAATCCGGGTTTCTGGCAGGCCCAAATATTCCATCCCCAACGGAAACATAAACAAATAATGATGTGACCATTCGTGCGCCACGATTTCAAAAACATAGGCCGGATAGCGACTTTCTATTACCATCGCAGGCCAAATGCCCACTCCGCCTGTCCCTGTGACATAGGCCGCATCGTCGGGGGAAACCGTTTCGACCTCTTGCTCCAATTGTGCGGCCTCGTCCACATCCAGTGGGCGTAGCGAAATAGCAAAATCTTGACGGATGACCTCTCGTGGGGATACGACCAATACATCGGGCGTCGCCACAAATCGAAAGGACACAGGTGGTACAATCTGGCCCATCACACCAAAGCCCTGTTCCGCCAATACCGTGCTCACTTGGCTCTCAATCATCGGCTCAACTATCGGTTGCAAATCGGCGCGGCGTTTCGACAAATCGGCAATCCGGCGGCGCAACGCATCGGTATCAGCGGCGGATGGGGTGGTATAGGTCGCTTCTAATTGGCTCTCCAAATCCAATAGCTGCCCAACCAACTCAATATATTCCAGAATGGCGTCTTTACGATCTGCTTCCGGCACATATGACTGATAACCCCACAGCGATTGTCTGGTTTTGCTCCATAACGCCTCGACCTCCCACGCAATGTAATTAAACCCATAGGGGCGGGCGGCGGCATGAATCCGACCTCCCCGGCTTCGATCCGGCAACCCATCTTTGATGGTGAAGGCCAAGACAATAATCAGCAGCGTGGCACGGAAATAGACTTTGAGTTTGTAGCGGAGTCGTTTTTGGGTAACAGCCATATTCCTTATGCCTCTTGAGAAATCCCTTGATTACTATACCCAATTTTGGCCTCAATTCGTTGACACCATGCGCCAAAGTGTGTTATCGTGAATATGCGACATAATTATGTTGCCACGCGCCTGTTATCACGGGGTAAGTGTCTTATTACCTCGCCATCAACTTGTTGCGGCCAACAAGTGTCCTAACCACCGTTTTTCATTCATATCTAGATCGTTCAAATAAGTTTATCTAAGGAGGACGCGCACGCGACTGCTGCGATTGGCGGCAGAGTCATGCGCCTAGTGGCTATGTGGTTATCGTATACCAAGTAAGGAGCCTCAGCGTTGGATATTGCAGCACTGCCCATTGAAGTTCAGGAAACTGCGCCCGAAGCGGTTTCACCCGCGATTCCTCAAATCCTAAATCCTGTTCCCGCCCCTGCCCAAAACGAAAAAATAGTAACCGGACGAGTGATACGCTCACAAAGTGGCTTTTTTACCGTCGAAACACCTGCCGGACTTGTCACCTGCCAGATCAGCGGCAAGATCAAAATTGACGCACAACGGGCCAAACAGCGTCAAGGCGCATCCCGCAGCGATCTGGTGGCATTAAACGACACCGTAACCCTTGAATTAGACACCGCCGACAAGGGCACGATAATTAAAGTTGCCGAACGCCAGCATGTGTTATCCCGGGTGTCACGTGAATCTACCGCTGGCACGTCCGCCGAGAGTGAACAGATTATTATTGCGAACACCGACCAAGCGATTTTTGTGTTTTCCGCCGCCAACCCATCTCCCAACCCACGCTCGATTGACCGCTTTTTGGTGTGTGCCGAAAAAGCCGAAATCCCCTCCATTGTGATCTGTATCAACAAAATTGACCTTGTACAGCGCGAGGAAGTTGAGGCTATGTTCGAGGGCTATCGCAAAATCGGCTATCAAGTCCTCTTGGTCAGCGCACTCACAGGCGAGGGATTAGACGGTCTGAAAACCCTACTCAGTGGCGACCCTAACCGCGTATCGGTCTTTACGGGGCCGTCGGGCGTTGGAAAAAGCAGTCTATTAAACGCCATGCAGGAAGGGTTAAAGCTCGAAACCAACGATGTGAGCCAAGCCACCACCAAAGGCCGCCATACTACCCGTTTTAGCCAGTTGATCAAAATGAATGATGGTGGGTATGTCGCCGATACCCCCGGTCTCCGCACGATGGTTCCATGGGACGTGGAACCAGATGAGTTAGACAGTTATTTCATCGAAATGCGGCCCTATGTCGAAACCTGCAAATTTGCCGACTGCTCTCATCGGCATGAACCCGGCTGTGCCATATGTGAAGCGGTTGAAGCGGGGCATATCAGCGAAGAACGCTATGACAGCTACCTGCGCCTGCGAGACGAACTCGAAGAACAGTACATTTACTAAAATTCGAGGGCAGGTCAACGTGGTCTGCCCCCAATTCCCTTCTTCTATGACCGACCCGTCACGGGCAAAGCCGCCCCTGTAATATCTCGTGCCGCGTCGGAGGCCAAAAACGCGATGACCCCTGCCATTGAATCGGCTGTCACCCATTTACTGAAATCGGCCTTCGGCATCGAGGCGCGGTTGGCGGGAGTATCAATCGTGCTTGGGTAAATGGCATTGACCGTAATTCGAGCGTCCTTCAATTCAACCGACATGCTTTCCGTCAGGCGAAAAACAGCGGATTTTGCCACGCTATAGGCCGCCGAATTTTTGCCCCCCTTAAGGCCACCCGTCGCACCGATATTGATAATCCGTCCACCCTCACCCTGTTGCAGCATTTGAGGGATGACCGCGCCGCTCATCAAAAATACCGACTTGGCGTTGGAATTTACCATCGAATCCCATGTTTCCTCATCCGTTTCATGTACAGGCTTGCCCGCGCTGTAGCCGCCTGCGATATTGACCAAAATATGGATTTTGCCAAAATGGGCCGTAATTTTTTCGATGGCGTCCGTGACTTTAGTCTTATCGGAGATTTCAACGCCACCTACCAACAAACACTTAGCTGGATCAACCATACCCAGTTTGGCCTCCAATCGTCCCTGATCGCGGTCAACCAGCGCCAGCAAAACCCCTTCGGCTTGAAATCGTTGAATGACAGCTTCGGCAAGTGCGCCTGCCGCCCCGGTGATAATTGCGACCTTGCCTTGTAAATCGGGATAAGTGGTCACATCAATACGCCTTTCATGCTCCACAACGGTTCGATGAAGGGATGAAGACGAATCCTCATCCCATTTCCTGATTAGTCTGTGGGGACTCTACAATGTTTCACTTGAGTGGAGTCAACGCCAATTGAATTTCCGTTTCCCATGTCCCGCCGGGTGCTAGATTGAGCACCCACCATGGAAGGGACACCATGCCCTGATGAACCCGTTCAAAACCGCCTTCGGACAGGGTAATCGGAGCCAGCGGGAAGCGCCACAGGGTCGCCGAGCGGCTCAAGGAAAATTCGAGGGCCACTTTACGCAGTTTGGTCGAGGCGCGATATCGGGTCACACCCCCCACTTCGCCGGTTGAGCCTAGCCCGTAGCTGTTGCCATTCACTTCTAGCACACAGTATTCACGGTTATCGCCCCCATCAAGCCCAAAGGCCAATTCGACTCCAAAACGGGTCGCCAGTGCCACATCGCCCTTATTGGTAATGTGATAGACCGCCACGATAGTTTCGTTTTCAAGACGGATGGTCTTGGCGACTTGCACAGCTAATCGAATATCACGCATCCACACATACCCATCGCGTACCAACCGCAGCACGGGGCTAGGGTCGGTAGTTTGGATTTCAACTTGATACTGCTGGTCTACAAAATCGCCCTGTTCGGGGTATTGACTGGCCTCAAAATTTTGCAGGGTGGTTTGTTCGCCGGGGAAATGGTCAACAAACATGCCGCGCCGATGCCAATCCACATAAATATATTTCTCGAGGCCCTTCTCTTTGGCCCGCACGGGTTCGCCTTCAAACTTACTACGGTCATCACCGGGGGTCATGAGCATATGGGTGTCGGCGGCCTCTTGAATTTGGATGTGATAGCCTTCGGGATGGCGCGACATAATATTGAGCAGGTTATATTTGGTGGGACGATAGTCTAATTCGGTCAGGATACCGCCCTGCGCTGGTTCAATGACCACCTGTAATGGCCCATTGGAGACGATCACCTCGGCAAAGCCATCGGAGTTAAAATCGCTCTCCTGTACCGATGCCGTCTCGCCATCCTCCAATAACAACTCAGCTTCAATGATATTGCTGTAATTGGCAGAGCGGATATGGAACAGATAGACCCCACCAAACACCCCATGCCAATAAGCACAATTGCATTGCGAAGCCCACAGCGCATTTAAGGCTTTTTCGCGGGTAGGGCTTGGGGGTAGGGCATGAATCCGCTGGCTGAGGGCAAGACCGCGTTTCTGCATATGGTTAATTTCGGGGTACTTCACCAAGAAGTTGCGCCAAAAGCTGCCACGCAAAAATTTCAACACACGCCCGGTTTCTTCACGCTTCTCCTGATCCCATTCAGGAATAATCTCTAGTTCTTGTTGATATTGTTCACGTAGGTCACGTAGTTCCCATGACGCAGGTGATGGCAGCGCCCATTCGCCCATTTCCATATAGGAGGCAGTGGGTAGATAGGCCCGACCACGCGGACGGAATTGGGCCATATAATCTTTCGGGTGAATCAACTGTACCCATTCGGCGTTTTGCTCTAGTGCAGTGAAAAACTCATCCAACCAACCCTCTACCCAGATGCTGTTATACGTTTCGGGCCAATAGCCGAATTTTTCGCCATCATCCGCCATGACCGCCCACGCTGGGGGTTTGCCGGGGGAATTGCGCTGATCAGCTTGCTCCTGCAACCAACTAATCACATCATCAACTGGCTTCCACGGAACCAAGTAACGCAGTTGGCGATGGGAAGGTACAAGGTTAATGGTTTGGCCTTGTTCCTCCGACACAAAATAACCAAAAAGGTCTTCCGCTGGAAACCCTGCTGATTGGAAATGGGCATCATCCAAGATGGTGTATCGGATGCCCGCTTCTTGCAGCGGCTTGGGGAAATGCGGCTCCCAGATACGCTCGGCCAGCCACATGCCAGCAGGCGTAGTTCCAAAAAGCTGTTCAACCGCTCGATTTAGCTTTTGAATCTGACCTAGCTTATCGGCGTCCTGTAACATTGCCAGTATCGGCTCATAATAGGCCCCCGTTAGGATTTCGAGTTGGCCGTGTTGAACTTGGGATGCCACTTGATCTAAATAGGCGGGTTGATTTGCCATCAACCAATCTAGCAGAGGGCCAGTGAAGTGCATCGCCGCCAAAATGGTCGGGTGACGGTCAAGGCAGTCCGTCAGGGGTTTATAGGCTTTTTCATAGGCATCATGAAAAATATAATCAAAATTTCCAACCGGCTGATGGTTGTGGAACACCAGTGAAAGATGGATTTTGGACATCGCCAACTCCGACTTTTGTATTTGACTTGTACAGAATACAACAACTTTTTAAAAAGATTTAAATACATTTTGGCAAAAGCGCACCGTTCCAGAATCAACGGTGTTATCATTATTGTGCCAGCTTATCGCACGATAATAACCCAGTCCATGAGGCATGGCGACCTATGAGTTTCCAAGAAGTTTTAACCATCGCAATTACCAGCTATCTAATCGGCTCGTTCCCGACTGCCTATGTTATTGGTCGGCTGCACGGGATTAACATTTTTGAGGTCGGCAGCGGCAACATGGGTGCCAATAATACCGCCCGTGCGCTCGGCTTCCAATGGGGTTTGCTGGTTTGGCTGCTCGACGGCTTTAAAGGCATCGGCGCACTGTTATTGGCCCGTGAGATCGCCTCGCATCATGCCCATGATTATTCTTCCGCAGCCATGATTATCGCGGCGATTGCGGTGGTAGTCGGTCATAATTGGTCAATCTTCGCCTCGCTCATTACGGGACGGATTCGTGGTGGCAAGGGCGCCGCAACAGCTACTGGAACATGGGTGCTGTTAGTCCCGCCGCTGATTATTGCCATTTGCCTGATGCTGTGGGCCACTATTGTATTTGTGACCCGCTACGTTTCGCTGGGCGTACTTGCTAGTGTTGCTTTTGTTTCGGCAGTCATGATTGGTATGGTCATCCTTAAAGAAGCCGACCCCGTATATGTGGGGTACATCGCCGTCACAGCCATGATTTTCTATCGCCACCGCGAGAACATTAAGGCGCTCATCAAGGGCAAAGAACGCCGCTTGGGTGAACGCGCCTCCTAAAATAGACACGCTTCAGAAATGGGGTATACTTCCGCTTGGGGTATGCCCCATTTTTGTTTAGCGGCCAAATTGAACAAGGGCACGTCCGGTGCGGCTCATCTTAACCCACAATAACGCTGATTTTGATGCAATCGCCTCGCTGCTGGCAATGACCAAACTTGATCCACAAGCAACCGCCGTTTTGCCAAGCCGGGTCAATCGCAATGTGCGCAATTTCCTCACCCTCTATGCCAGCCTCTTGCCCGCCATCCATGAAGAGGATTTGACACGCCACCCCAAAATTGAACGGGCCTATGTGGTAGATACCCAGACGATTGCCAATATGCGTGGCATTCGGCCCAAAACACCCGTCCACGTCATTGACCATCATGCCCCTAACCCTGACCGTCCCGCCCATTATGAATTCGAAGGTGAGACGCTTGGGGCCAATACTACCTTACTCGTCGAAAAAATTCGTCGTCACAACGTACAAATCAATTCTCTTGAAGCAACCTTGCTGATGTTGGGGATTCATGAGGACACAGGATCGTTGACCTACAGTCGAACAACGGTGCGCGACATTCAGGCGGTGGCATGGCTGTTGGAGCAAGGCGCACAGCTTGATCTGGTACGCGATTTTTTGCGCCACCCCTTGCAAGACGACCAACTCGAACTTTATGACCAACTGCGCGACTCGGCGGAAACGATTGAGGTCATGGGCCATTGGATTTTAATAGCGACAGCACAGGCTGCCGAACAAATCGCCGAGATTTCATCGCTGGCCCCCAAACTGAGCGACCTATTTGACCCCGATGCAATGTTTTTGCTGGTACAGATGGGGCAAAATGTCCAACTGGTAGCCCGCAGCACCACCCCCGAAATTGATGTTTCAGTAATCGCCGATCAATTAGGTGGAGGAGGGCATGATCGCGCCGCTGCTGCACTTATCCGGGATGGGGACATTGCCAGTATACAAGCCCAGATTGAAAGTCTGCTGCCCCAGATTATAAAACCCAGTGTGCGCGTCGCAGAGTTGATGTCAGGGGGGCGTGTACAGACCATCTCAGCCAAAACCCCCATTAAAGAAGCTGCTCTCTTGATGCAGCGTTCCGGGCATGAAGGCTATCCGGTACTCGACGGAAAAGCACTGGTGGGCCTCTTGACTCGCCGCGCGGTAGATCGGGCCATGAATCATCAGATGGGTCAGCAACCTATTGCCGCCATCATGGAAGCGGGACAGGTCTATGTGCAACCGAACGATGGATTAGAAGCACTGCGCCAAAAAATGATGGATTCCGGTTGGGGACAAATGCCCGTCCTCAACGAAGATGGCAAGATCATCGGGATTGTAACCCGTACTGACCTTATTCGGCGCTGGACGGAACCACCTCCTTATGCCAATCAACCCACCTTGATATACCAAAAATTGGCACACGTTCTGCCCAACGATGTATGGCAGTTGATTTTGACCATCGCCCAAGAAGCACAGGTAGCTCAAATGGGGCTATATCTGGTGGGCGGCTTTGTGCGTGATCTGCTGCTGGATGTGCCCAATCTGGACATTGATTTTGTGGTCGAAGGCGATGTACCACGTTTGGTGGAAAGCCTATGTGAAAAATATGGGGGAGTTGTTCATTTTCACACCCAATTTGGCACGGCAAAATGGGTGCTAGATGCCACCCGACTCAATTTAGCCAATGGGCCGGATTTCATAGATTTTGCAACCGCCCGCGCTGAGTTTTATGAAGAACCCACCGCGCTACCCACCGTTCGGCAAAGCTCGATTAAACAAGACCTGCATCGGCGGGATTTCACCATCAACACAATGGCAATCCGGCTGGCCCCCGAACCAATGGGGGAGTTGCTGGATTATTACAACGGACAACGCGATTTGCACGACGGCCTGATCCGCGTACTGCATAGTTTGAGTTTTGTGGACGACCCGACGCGCATGGTACGAGCCATCCGATTTGAGCAGCGGTTTGGCTTTCAAATCGAGCCGCGTACCGAACATTTATTACATGACGCCCTCCCGTTTCTAGATCGGGTATCGGGCGAACGGGTGCGGCACGAATTAAATCTCATTATGGCGGAGCAGCAGCCATTACGGGGCCTCCGCCGGATGGATGAATTGGGCCTATTGCGCCAAATCCATCCCCAATTACGTTTGGATGACTGGTCGGAAGGGGCGATTCGGGCGCTACTGTATGCGAAGGAATTTCACCCGCTCACCTTATCCCCCGATTTTGATGACTGGCGGGTGGCTATGTTCGCTATTTTAGTGGTGCGGTTTACTGAGGACGAGTTACGTCAACTGGGTCAGCGCTTGATGATTTCCAAGACGAACGTTGACCACCTCGTCGCCGTATGCAAAGGCTATCAGGTGGTGTTGCAATTTACCCCTGAGACGCCGCGCAGTTCAGTGGTTTATGCGTTGGAATCGTTAGGGGAAGTGAGTTGGTTAGTGAATTGGGCCGCCGCCCCCTTTGCCTTTCTGCGGCAGAAAATTGTACATTTTGTCATGGAATGGCGTCACATTCATCCTACTATCAATGGCAACAACCTCCTTACACTAGGATTAAAGCGTGGGCCAATTATTGGTCAGCTTTTACGCGAAGTTCGGCGGGCATGGCTGGATGGTGAAATTCAATCAGCTGAAGAAGAGGCGGCGTTCCTAGCAAGTCTGTTGACCGAAGTGGAATAATTATGGACATCACTGTTGTCGCTTCAATGCACCTCGAACTCGATTTACAACTGCGGTTAGCCATTCCCGAAGATTTGCCTAAATTGGAGTGGTATGGTCAATATACCCATTTTCGGCGCATGTTCCGGCTGACCTATGAAGACCAACGTCTGGGCAAACGCCTGATGCTGATTGCCGATTTAGGTGGGTTCCCAGTAGGGCATGTCTTTATTTTGCCCGGACAGCCGACCCCCTATAAACGTAATCGTTATCACACCGAAGAAGATGAACCCGTCCGACGAGGGTATCTTTACGCACTGCGGGTCATGGAACACCTCCATAACCGAGGAATTGGGACACGGTTGTTGCAAGAGGCCGAGCGACTGTTGGTGCAGCACGACAACCAATGGTCAACCATCTCGGTTGCTAAAACCAATGTGGGGGCGCGGCGATTGTACGAACGCCATGACTATACCGTGTATGCGGATGACCCCGGTAAATGGCAGTATGTAAATCATCTTGGTGAAATTGTACAAGTCAACGAGCCATGCTGGATGCTTGAAAAATATTTAGGATTGATATAATATGTTGTCCGGCATCAATTGAATGACAATTCAATTATTAGAATTTGGTTTGTTACTTAGACCAAATTTTGGAAGGGACTTTGGAGTTATATGTCCGCAACAAAAACTGATATGCTGCGCGTCGTTCGCTGGCACGGCAGTCAACATCCAACGCTTGCCTTGATGACCCATCAGCTGGAGCAAGATGGATTACGACCCTTTAAATGGTCGAATAATGCCAATTATCGGTATGGGGTTCGCAGTCACGGACACGCCAAATCGCTCTATTGTGTGGAGGGCAGCATGGAAGTATTTCTGCCTGATACCCGTCAGCGTGTGGTACTGAAAAAAGGCGACCGCATTGACATTGCAGCCGGAGCGCGGCACAGCATTACCGTTGGCCCTCAGGGCGTCATGTGCGTTGAAGGTACACCCGCCGCCCGCCGCTAAAATTCCTCTCAATCACCCTTTGAAACATGAACCTCTGCGCTGGGCAGGGGTTTTTCATTTTCTGCCTAATTTTCCGCTTGAGCAATACCGATTTCTATCCATCTCATGACATGGCGCTAATTTTAGTAAGAAGTCTATAAATTTTTGCCGCGAATGGGCATGGCTTGTGATACAATACTTTTAATTGGGCGCACAATTTTGTGGGATGCGCTCGTGGAGTTTTCGCTGAGAACCGCTTATGCAGCTTTTTTGGACCACTCAAAACGACACAAATTTGTGACTGACGTTCGCCCCTTTGCCCCAACCCCAATGGACCTCGCTCTCGTGCGTCGTCTGGCATCACGCCAACTACTGACCGACACGACCATTGCACTTACCCGAGGGATTAATCCTTTGGAAGCGGCACTGCTTGCGATGGTGCCAATGGCTGATCTCGGTTTTCCAACATTGATTATGCGCGACGGCGACGATGGATTGATAGGGCAGATTCGGCATCGGGTCGGAGAACGATCCGCGCATATCGCTTGCCTTGCTCCCATTCCACAAGAAAATCTCGATTATGTGGCATGGTTGCAGTTAATTGACGGGCTAGTTCATACAGCAGGGCGGCGGGGTGCGTGGACAATTACAGCGGAGGTGCTAGAGCATGAACATAGTGCGTTTAAGCTGCTGCGTAAAGCGGGGTTTGTCGTCTACGCTCGACAGACCATTTTCCGAAGAGCGCCGGGACCAATCCGGGCAAGTAGTTCGTTGGAGCGGTTGCATGTGCGGCCTGCCAATGAAATTGACATGATTCGCGTACAAGCGCTTCATGCCGCGTTGGTGCCAAGTCTTATCCAACAGGCTGACCCTCTACCGGAGATTAATGCCGGCAGTCTGGTGGTGGAGGTCATTGGTGAACAACGACTACTCGGTTATCTGTCGGTGATTGAAGGCAAAGCGGGGTTAATGGTCAAGCCCTATCTACACCCGGACGTGTATGAAGAAGCGGAAGCCATCCTTGAACATGCCATCAATTGTTGGTCAAAAGCCGAACGCCTGCCCATGTATTTTGCGGTGCGATCTTATCAAGATTGGCTGCGAATACCGCTGAATCTGTTGGGCCTAGTAGCGGGTGACCAGCAGGCGGTGTTTGTCAAACACACCGTAGCACGAATGGAAAACGGGACAGAGCCAGCACGGGCCACTTTGGAATTTGGCACGCTCGTAAGTTCAGCGGAAATTTCGATTGAACCGCTGCGCTAGGGGTCGGTTTGTCGCCCTACGCATGTTCGTTATGCGTTAAAACAACTCTGGAGAAAAACAACAAACCATATGGAACATCGGATAACTGATGACATTGACCGGCTGAAGGAAATCTGGCCTCCTGCCATTGTCGCCACGTTAGACAAGCTGGGCCGTCATGATATGCTGTTGGAAGTCGTCCTCGATCTAGGACGAGTCCCGATGGCACGCTATCTTGACGGTAATCATCCGTTGAGCGACCACGAAATAACTCATGAAGAATTGGAGTATGTGGTCTCGCGGATTGCGATGTTTGACGCCGACAATCGCGGGGGCATTGAACGTACCCTTCACCGTATCAGCGCTATCCGCAACCGACGCGGGGATGTCGTCGGGTTGACGTGTCGCGTGGGCCGTGCGGTCTATGGCACGATTGACATTATCGAAGACATTATCCAGTCCAAGCAAAGTGTACTGCTGCTGGGGCCACCCGGCGTAGGCAAAACGACGATGCTGCGTGAGGCTGCTCGTGTCTTGGGGGCTTCCCGCCGCGTGGTGATTGTGGATACCTCAAATGAAATCGGTGGGGATGGTGACGTGCCACATCCCGCAATCGGCAATTCACGCCGGATGCAGGTGGCGCAACCAACCCTACAACATGAAGTGATGATCGAGGCGGTGGAAAACCACAACCCCGAAACCATCATTATTGACGAAATTGGGCGTGAGCTAGAAGCGCAGGCCGCCCGTACCATTGCCGAACGCGGGGTGCAATTGATTGGCACAGCACACGGCAATACGTTGGAAAATATCTTGCGTAACCCCACCCTTTCCGATCTAGTCGGTGGAGTGGAGTCGGTGACGCTTTCGGACGAAGAGGCGCGGCGACGTGGTACTCAGAAGACTGTTTTGGAGCGACGTGCGCCCCCAACCTTTGATGTGTTGATCGAAATCCAAGCCCGTGATCGTATGGTTATCCATAACGATGTCGGGGCGGCGGTTGACTCACAGTTGCGCGGGCGGCCACTACCTGTAGAAGTGCGTTGGCGTGATGAGAACGGGGCCATTCATAAAGAAATGATTATCCCTGAAACCACACTGGTGCCAGACCGCAGCCATGCCCGTGAAGTCGTTGATCTACGGGCGAGTGGGGGTAATGGCAAACGGCATAAAACAGAACGCCGAGAACACCGCGACCATGATGAGTCTATTGTGGCGACGAAAAATGGCAACCGTGAACACGCTGCGATTGCCGCTCCACCTAGACCTAAATCAATGCCATTGGAAAATACCACGACGTTGATGATGGATGATTCTGATCCTGACCATACTCAGCCGCTTCCATTGCCCCAGCAGTTGAAAAATCGGCAAATCAAAATCTATGCCTATGGAGTGGCACGTAATCGTTTGACGGAAGCCGCCGAACGATTGAACGTACCAATTCATCTGGTAGATGATCTGCGAAGTGCGGATGTACTGGTCACGGTGAAAACTTACTATCGTCAGCGACCTAAGCTCATTGTGGACGCGGAACGGCGCAATGTGGCGATTCATGTCTTGCGGGCCAATACTGCCAATCAAGTAGAAAACTTCTTGGCAGATTTGTTCGGCATTGACCTGAACACCCATGTTGACCCCTTCGCCGAAGCGATGGAAGAAACACGACAGGCCATTGACAAAATCCGTGATGGCGCGGTGTACTATGTAGATTTGCGTCCGCAGTCGCCACATATCCGCCGCCGTCAGCACGAACTCATTCGGGACGAAAACCTCGTCTCCAAGAGTTATGGTACGGAGCCATTCCGCCATGTGCGCGTTTTGCGGAATGAGCAGCCCATCTAGTTGAAAACGTGCCAATCTGCTGCAAAAATGATAAGGGTGGTTGATGCAATCACCCTTTAATTTTCGGGAACACCTATGAACTTAAAAACCCGCTGGAAGAAACTTTTGGTCAGTACCAGTTTAATAGCTGTCATGCTGACTGTATTAGGGGGTGCAGTCTTGGCTTATTTGGGTAGCGAGGCCAATGTGATTGAAGCTAAAGCGGAAGCACCCCATATTGTGCTGGTTAATCAGCCCTTTGACGTAGCCTTGACCCTGA
This sequence comes from Chloroflexota bacterium, assembly GCA_013112715.1. Classification (GTDB taxonomy): domain Bacteria; phylum Chloroflexota; class Anaerolineae; order Aggregatilineales; family J027; genus CFX10. Next base: position 193,687 of record JABFGB010000006.1, on the reverse strand, counting down.
ATAACACCACCGACAGTCAACAAGAATTGATTAGTATTGGGGTGGAACGCGACCTGCTGGAACAGGGAATAAGCGTGGTTGAAATGGTGCCACCCTACCGTGAAGCGGATGATCTAGGTCAATCCAAATGGGTCGAATATACCTTTGCCATCCAGCGCCGTCCTATTTTGCAGGCCGATGAATCCCTACGGATGCGCGTGGCGATGGTCGTCACCCAGCCGGGAACATACAAGGGCGAACTGACCGTCTGGACAAAAAATCAACCCCAAGCGGATTACACTGAATTAACAATAGTCGCCGTCGAACACCCCGCCGCGTGGCTGGGACGATAAAATATCTCAACAAAAGGATACACCTCTTGTTTATCACATTTGAAGGGCCAGAAGGCAGCGGTAAGACCACCCAAATTCAACTTCTTGCGGCGGCGCTGCGTGAACAGGGTTACACCGTGACGCAGACACGTGAACCGGGGGGTACGGATATTGGGGATCAAATCCGCGAAGTGTTGCACACCCTCAAAAATGAAAAAATGCACGCCCGTACCGAACTGCTGCTCTATACCGCTTCACGCGCCCAACTGGTGGCGGAGGTCATCCGCCCCCGATTGGCAGCAGGCGAGATTATCTTGTCGGATCGTTATGTTGATTCGACATTGGCCTATCAAGGTTATGGACGCGGCCTCGATTTAACCACCCTCCGCTTGATTTTGGATTTTGCCACCGAGGGATTGAAGCCTGATTTGACACTCTATCTTGATATTTCACCAGAAGCGGGATTGGAGCGCCGTCAAATTGCCGCCAAACAGGGAGCAGAATGGAATCGGCTGGACGCATTGGCCCTCGATTTTCATCAGCGGGTCCATGTCGGCTATCAAACCTTAATTCAACTGGAGCCAGCCCGTTGGGTCGTCGTTGATGGGATGGGCGGGGTGGAAATCATCCAAGAGCGTATTCGCCAAGCCGTTTTCCCTCGATTACCGCGCCATTCTTAAAACCTCAATGCCGAATAATTGCGATTCAAACCTCAATTTACTATAATTTCGTTAATCATTCATCATTTATTGTTGAATCTGTTCCCGATGTACAATACAAGAGAGGAATTAGGTTGTCTGGATAGGGAGACAGTCATCTGAGTTCCATTCATTAGCTTTTTATGTAGGGCAAAGGTCTTATCCATATGGTAGATACAAGGCAGTTCGCAAGCGAACCCAAGAAAGACCTGCTCGGTGTTGATGGTGCGCTTCAGCCCAATGTCGTATTGGTGAATCGCTATCGCATCACAGGGGTATTAGGTGTTGGGGGTATGGGTTCAGTATATCAAGCCCGCGATTTACAATTTCCCAATGTAGAACGTTACGTCGCGGTGAAAGAAATGCTCAATCTCTCGCAAGACCCGGAATTGCGGGATATGAGCCTACGCAATTTTGAGCGCGAGGCCAACTTGCTGGCGGCGCTTAGTCATCCCGCGATTCCCACGATTTATGATTATTTTTCCGTCCGTGACCGGGCCTATCTGGTCATGGAATATATCAATGGCAAAGATTTTGAGTCCATTCTCAATACTGTCCCCGATATTCCGATTGAAATGATTGTGAAATGGGGCATTGATGTCTGCGATGTGATTAGTTATTTACACCAGCATCAACCTCCCATTATTTTCCGTGACATCAAACCCGCCAACATTATGATTGACCAATTTGGACGACTGCGTCTCATTGACTTTGGGATCGCACGCACCTTCCAAGTTGGGCAAAAGGGCACCACGATTGGTACAGAGGGGTATTCTGCACCCGAACAATATAAGGGCGAAGCCAACCCCGGTAGTGATATTTATGGAGTAGGGGCGACCCTGCATCATGCTCTGACTCGTCACGACCCACGCCTTGAACCCCCCTTCACCTTTGCAGATCGGCCTATTCGTGACGCCAATCCGGATGTCTCGCCTGAACTTGAAGCCGTTGTCATGCGGGCGCTGACCTTCGAGATGAGTCAGCGATTTGTTAGTGCCGAGGCCATGAAAAAAGCATTGGAAGCGGTATTGAACAAGTCCAAAGGGCTGCCTGTTGTGTCTGCCGGGGCTGGCGGTGGGGGGTCAAGTCAAGCCACAACTGCTCTTTCGGATGAATGGGCCGAAGCCTCACGTAATGCCATTGATGTACGATGGAAATTCAAATTTGAAGAAGAAATCCGTTCGACCCCGACTGTACATCAAGGCTTGCTATTTGTTGGCTCCTATGACAATAACCTCTGGGCATTGAATGTTGAAAATGGTCAATTACGCTGGAAATTTCCCACCGATGGCGGTGTGGCGACCACGCCTGCAATTGCCGAAGAAGAAAATTTGGTGATTGCTGGATCGAATGATTTCAACATTTATGCAGTAGATATTCGCAGCGGGCGGCAAAACTGGAAACTAACGACACAGGGGCCAATTCGTTCCTCGCCCACCGTCGCACACGGGCATGTTTTTTTTGGCAGCGATGACCACAAATTTTATGCAGTGCGAGTTGCAACCGGACGAGCCGCGTGGAAATATGATGCGGGTTCACCCATCCGCAGCCGACCCGCCTTGACCGACGAACTCATTATTTTTGGCACCGATTTGGGCGATGTATTTGCCCTTGACCTCAGCGGTCAACTAAAATGGCGTTTTAAGACCAAGCGCTCGGTGATGTCGTCGCCAGTAGTCTATGAAGGGATGGTCTTTTTCGGCTCTAGTGATTCCCATTTGTATACACTTGAGGCGAAAAATGGTTGGAGTGTATGGCGCTATCGCACCGGCAAGCCCGTGATCTCATCGCCTGTTATCGCCAACGGCAATGTCCATTTTGGCTCAGTGGATGGCTATGTTTATGCCCTTGATGCGTCAAGTGGACGCGAACGCTGGAAATTTAAAGCGGGCGACCAAGTGACTTCTTCCCCGGCCTATTTTAATGGGGCAATTTATATCGGCGGCGTGGATGGCAAAGTTTATAGCATAGATGCCAAAACAGGCAAGGAGCGCTGGTCGTATGCCACAGGTGGGGCCATTACTGGGTCGCCCTGTGTCTCAGATGGAATGGTATACATCGGATCAACCGATCAACATGTTTATGCGCTTAAAGCGTAGCAAGGTGGGGAGGCAACTACGAGTATGGATGCTCTAAGACGTTTATTAGGTCTTCGGCCTGCCGAAGAAACACCCACCAAACCTGCCGTTCCGCAAGATGCAATTGTGGAAGCCAAACCTGTTCCGCCGACTGACGGGAAAGTGGTATCTGCTTCAGAATTAGATACCCACCCGTTACCAAATATCGAACTTGCCGAGCCGCCTGCTGGCAAGCTCACAATCGAACTCGATGGGCGCACCCGCCAGTTACCCCCCTTGGAGACCGTTATGCCCAATTCATCAACCGGAGCGCGACTGATTGTTGGACAGCGTAGTGACATCGGTCAAGTACGCGAGAATAATCAAGATTCGATGTTCACAATGGTCGCATCTATGTCTACCACCGAGGAACGACCCGATTTTGGTCTTTTTATTGTTGCCGATGGCATGGGGGGACATGAAGACGGTGAAAAAGCCTCGGCTATGACCGTACAGGTAGTATCCCGTGAAGTCGTCAATAACATTTTCCTACCCTTGCTGTATAACGAAGCCGGGGGAGACGCCGAACGTCCGACGATTTCGGAGGTACTGCGTAGCGCGGTGCAAAAAGCCAATCAGATCGTCTCGGAAAAAGTGCCCGAAGGCGGTACAACCGTAACAGCCGCTGCGATTATGGGCAATCTAGCCTATATTGCGCATGTGGGCGATAGCCGCGCCTATCTCATTACCCCCGCTAGCATTGATAAACTCACTCGTGACCACTCGTTGGTTGAACGTCTCAAGGAATTGGATCATATCAACGAAGAAGAGGCGATTGACCATCCCCAATCCAATGTGCTGTATCGGGCGATTGGTCAAAGCGAGAGCCTAGAGGTGGATGCGATTACGCGGCAGATTCCGCCGGGGGCCTATTTGCTCCTGTGCAGTGACGGTCTTTGGAATCTGGTACCGCAGCCTGAATTGCTAGAGATTGTGTCGAAATCGAACGGCAATCCGCAGGCTGCATGTGAAAAACTGGTGGCACTTGCCAATGAACGTGGGGGGCGCGATAACATCACGGTAGTGATTATTCGCATCTCTCCAGTCCAATCATAGAACATCCATTACCGAGTGTCATACATGGCTTCTCAGCATCAAGAGCATGATTTATACACGATTCTAGGGGTATCGCCGTCTGCTTCTGCTGACGATATTAAATCGGCCTATCGTCAGGCAGCTCGACGCTTTCATCCCGATGTCAATCCGCACGAAGGCGCGGCGCTTCAATTTAAGGATATTAATCTGGCCTACGAGGTCTTGAGCGACGAAATGCAACGCTCGACCTACCATCGGGTGTTGACGAGCAAGGCTAACACGAAACGTCCGTCTTTTGCAGCGCGTTGCGTTCCGAGTAGGCGTATTTTGCCTGTCATTAAAGAGCCACAAGTGATGTATTTGCTGCTCGAAATTCTAGCTCGCAACGTAGGGGATCAGGCTGCCAATCCGGGAGAACCACGTAAAGCACCGCTCAATATTGCGTTGGTGCTTGATCACAGTTCATCCATGCGCGGCAGCCGATTGGAAAAAGTCAAAGTCGCGTCCCATCAGATTCTTTCGCAGCTAAACAAAGAAGACCGCCTCTGTGTAGTCGCATTTAGTGATCGGGCCGATGTGCTGGTCAAAAGCGAACCCGTCACCGACCCGGAAGGCATCAAGTCGCGGGTGAACACCATTGCGGCGGGTGGCGGCACAGAGATTTTTCAAGGGCTGTCTGCGGCCTATGAGGAAGTTAAGCGGCATTTCAACCGCAAGTTCGTCAATCATGTGATTTTGATTACTGATGGTCGCACTTATGGGGATGACCAGTTGTGCCTTGAACTCGCCGACGATGCCAAGCAGGTTGGGATCAGTATCAGTGCGATGGGTATTGGGGACGAATGGAACGACGTTTTTTTGGATGACTTAACCGCCAAAACAGGCGGAGGAGCAACCTATGTCAACTCGCCTAGTGCGGTTGTCAACTTTTTGAATGATCGTATTCGCACACTGTCAGAGGCCTTTGCCGAACGCCTGCGTTTAACTGTTGCGCCCGATTCGGATATCCAGATTGAATCCGCCTTCCGGTTATCCCCCAGTGCCCAACCCTTAGAGGTCACCTCGCAGCCCATTAATTTGGGAGCCCTACAAAGCACCCGCCCAACCCGTGTACTGCTTCAGTTCCAGATGCCCGCCAATATGAAACCGGGGTTTCGTTCGATGGTGCGGTTAGATGTTAGTGGTGATTTGATTGGAGAATCGGAACGCTACGAATTTAAGGCGATTGTTGACCAGACCACTGAAGTCTCGGCTAAACCGCCTGCCGAAGAACCACCCAAGATGATTATTGATGCCCTCGGTAAATTGGCGCTGTATCGGATGCAGCAAAAAACCGAAAAAGCCATTAGTGAGGGTCGTGTCCAAGAAGCCACCCAACGGCTGGAAAATCTGGCGACGCGGTTGTTGCAAGCAGGCCAAGAAGATTTAGCCCATATGGCCATGGAAGAAGCCCGACGGGTGCGTCAGACTAACAAACTCTCAGAAGAGGGACGTAAAACCCTCAAATTTGGCACACGATCATTGATGCTGCCACCAACCGACGAGAGCAAGGAATAATCGCATGATTATTTGTAATTATTGTGGGACAGGAAATCGGGAGGGAGAGTATTTCTGCGACGAGTGCGGAAATCCTATTCTCTTAGCATTACAAGGGTCAACGGGTACGAGTACAAACACAATTGGGACACAAGAACTCCATAACAGTACAGCAACGGCGTTTGATGCGATCAATACCCGTATTTATGGCGGCACATCAAGTCTCAAAGGTATCTCATCGTTGGTGATTCATATCAGCGGGGTGCCTGAACCAATGGTGGTTCGGCTTCGTGCAGAAATGACGGTAGGCCGTGCCGACGTTCAATCCGGCCATTATCCTGATATTGATCTTTCAGCCTACAATGCGGTAGAGCAGGGGGTTTCCCGTGCCCATGCTATCATCCAATATAACGATACGACGCTCACCCTGATAGATCTAGGCAGTGTGAACGGCACTTTTTTGAATGGACAGCGACTTATCCCTCGCCAAGCACGTATTGTGCATGATGGGGATGAAATGCGTTTTGGAAAATTGGCGCTACGTATTTACTTCAAATAGGATGGTTCTACGATGCAAACCGTTTACGTACATGTCTCGGATGGTGAAGCAATTATGGCTGAGATGGCCGAACTTCCCGACCCGACCCATCAATTTGTGACATTGGTGAATCCGCGCAAACGCGACGGCAAAGATTTCAGCTATCTGATGGAAGAAGTCACTCAGATCATCATTCCTTGGTGGCGTATTAACTATGTCGAGATCATGCCAACGGGTGAAGAAGAAGAAGTCATGACCTTCATCCGCGACTAGGCGGTTTAATATAGAAGGATTGATTGGATTATGAAACCGCAAATGCCCCGATCCATCCCCAAAGAGGCCAAACGCATTTTGGTGGTGGATGATGAGGCTCGGATGATTGATTTCATCCGCATGAATTTGGAATTGGAGGGCTTCCATGTTTTGGAGGCCCGCAATGGCTTGGACGCGCTGGAAGCCATCCGCACCAAACTGCCCGACTTGGTCATATTAGACATCATGATGCCACAGGTGGATGGTTTTGAAACCCTCCGTATGTTACGCGAATTTTCCAGCATCCCGGTTATCATCCTGACCGCCAAGAGTGAGGAAGATGATAAAGTAGTGGGTTTGGAGCTTGGGGCAGATGATTATGTCACCAAGCCCTTTGGCCCGCGTGAGCTTTCTAGCCGGGTGCGGGCGGTGCTGCGCCGCTTGGATATGCCTGCCCCACCTAGCGATGCCGTGATGAGAATTGATGATTATTTGAGTGTGGACTTCAACCAGCGTGAAGTCATCGTCAACGGTGAACGGATTAAACTTCGTCCAACCGAGTATCGCCTGTTGTATCACTTGATTGAGAATGCAGGCTGGACTGTCCCCCACGAACAGCTATTAGCAAAGGTATGGGGGTATGAATATCGGGATGAAGCCCATTACGTCCGCCTCTATGTCAACTATCTACGGGAAAAGATTGAACCCGACCCCACCAATCCCCGTTATATCTTGACCGAGCGCGGCGTAGGGTATCGGTTTGTAGATTTTCGGAAACAGGGCACACTGCCTGCGCCACCGCCGCCAGAGCCGGAATAGTCCATTTCTGGATAATTACGGCTTGGCACGATAAAATGCTGGCAACTGAAGCGCGGAATCTGAGGAGTGAATCGAATGTCGCTGTATAAGGTGATTGTGACTGGGCCGTTTAGCTCTGGAAAAACCAGTTTTGTGAATGCGATTTCGGATGTTCCAGTGGTCAGCACTGAGCGCAAAATCACGACTGAGGACAGCGGAATCAAAGCCGAAACGACTGTCGCAATGGATTACGGACGGGTCACGATTGATGGTCGCCAACTACATTTATATGGCACCCCGGGCCAAGCTCGCTTCAGCTTTATGTGGGAAATCTTGGCAAAAGAAATGACGGCGTTTATTGTGCTCGTGGACAGCACCGACCCGGCCTCATTCCCCGATGCTACTGAGTTGATCGAAAATTTCTATAGCATCCATCCCGTGCCCTATCTCGTCGTGGCCGGGAAAGCCGATTTGCAAGGGGCGTCGAATTTGAATGAGGTACGGCGTGGTACCCAAGTCGGGTCAGACATTACGGTGATGCCCTGCAATTCCACCCAAAAATCGAGTGTTCGCCAAGTGCTGCTTCAGGTGATTGGCCTGATTGAGCAATATTATCAATAGGAGGCTGCGATGTCCGGCAATCCGCGTTTTGACCCTCGGCGTGAATTCAATAATGTCGGAGATTCGATCAAGCGGGCGATGGAAGATGCGTTTTCCTTTGCGGCGAGCCACATCTATGCTGTTCCAGTGGATATGTATGAAACCCCAACCAGCGTAGTAGTCATCACCAATCCAATGGCAGGGGTGGTACCGGAAAGCATTGATGTGGTCATCAGTGGGGATTTTCTAACGATCAGTGGGGAAACACGCGCTGATGAAACAATTCCCACTACGGCTTATCTCAAACGAGAACGACGCTTTGGAAAATTTGAGCGCCGTCTGCACATCCCGCGAGCAATCAAACCGCAAGAAATCACAGCCGAGTTTAAAAACGGGGTGCTGCGGGTGACACTGCCCAAAGCCGAAGTCAGTAATCCGGTTGTCTAAAGAGGCCTATTGGGGAGATAGGGGCCAAAATACCGAATCCCCTTCGGTTTCGGCGCTGTGGCACTCCGCACAATGCCCGACCTCATCCGGGGATTGATAGAATGTGCCATCATCCCAGTAAAGATATTGCCATTCGGATGAGTCGTTTTTCACCATGATACCCAACTCGTTACGCACTTCACCTTCCAGCGTAGCGAGTTTTTCTTTTACGATCACTGTACCAACCGGGAAAGTGCGTGGCCCTTCTTGGGTAATGACATTCCACCCCAACTCATTGACATAGACATTGATGTAATATTCCGCGTGTGGGCTATCCAGATAGGCCTCTTCCTCAGCAGAGGGCAAACGACACAAGGCCCATAACGTAGCTGAAACATTAAATGGCTCTTCGTTCAGCCGCATCCATGTTCGATAGTCATCAACAATCGCTTGGATTTCTTCATCAGATAGGACAGAATTGGAACCGCCCGAAGCCGATTCCGTTTGGAACATTGAAGGGAGGCTGCACGCCAACAAGATAGGCATCATGACGCAGTAGATCATCAGGATCACTTTTCGTCTACAAAGATTTCGCATCGCAACCCCCTTGGGTCCATTATTTCATTTCACGAAAAGCGCACGCTGGATGAATCGCCTACATTAAAGGAGGTAAACTGCCCTTTGACAAAAGCATCTTGTCCCACAAGGCTGGATTCCAGCAGCGTATTTTGGATTTCGGCATCCTCGCCCACGATGGAATCCCGCACGATGCTCCATTCAATCTTGCAGCCCGCCGCAATGCTCACATATGGCCCGACGACGGAATTTTGAATTCGACAGGAGGGATCAATGCGGACGGGAGGAATGACAATGACATTATCGAAATGGAGTTGATGGCTGTTGTCTTTGCCCCCCTGACTGAGCAAATAGCGGTTCGCTTCTAATACCAATTCAGGGCTGCCACAGTCCAACCAATCTGAAACGGCTTCGATATCAAATTTCATGCCACTGTCAATCAGATTTTGCAGGGCATCGGCAATATAATATTCATTTTTGGTCTTTTTGTTGTCTTTGATTTGACGATCAATTGCGTCAATCAACTTGCGTCCGCTGTTGATGTAATACAGACCAATGACGGCTAGATTGGTAGGGGGTTGCGCCGCTTTTTCGACCACTTTCACGATATGACGGTTGTTATCTAACATTACCACCCCATAGCGTTGAGGGTCATCCACCTCTTTGACATAGATCACGGCCTCATGTTTACCATCTTTGATGAGGTCGAAATTCGTCTCGAAAATATGGTCGCCAAACACTACAAATACCGGTTCGTCTGTGGTCAGGTGTTCACGCGCCAAATAAATCGCGTGGGATTGCCCCAACATTTCCTGCTGCACGACATATTTGGCAGGCACGTGTTGATGCTCTGTGATATATTCTTCAATCTGGTCACCCAGATACCCCACAATGAAAATATATTCGCTGATGTCAAGCGTGCTGAGTTTATCCAGCAAATGGCCCAGCACAGGCTTACCTGCGATGTTAATCAGCGGCTTGGGGCGGGTATAGGTATGAGGACGGAGGCGTGTGCCATATCCAGCAAGAGGGATGACAACCTTCATCAAATTTTCTCCGGTTTTGATTGCTTAAGTCAATAATTACAGAGCGGGTTGGCGCATGTGCCATTTGGTAGCCTGTTCATAGACATGGCCCACACGCAGCACCACATCCTCACGCATAAACGGCCCCATCAACTGCAACCCGATTGGCAGATTACTCTCGTCAAACCCACATGGCAAAGATAGGCCACAAATCCCGGCAAGGCTGGCAGGCAGGGTAAATACGTCACTCAGATACATTTGCAGTGGGTCATCGGCTTTTTCACCAATTTTGAAGGCGGTGCTTGGCGCGACAGGCGAGGCGATGACATCCACCTGTTCAAAGGCTTTTTCAAAATCCTGCTTAATCAGGGTTCGCACTTTTTGAGCTTTGAGATAATAGGCATCGTAATAGCCCGCCGAGAGCGCATACGTTCCCAACATAATACGGCGTTTGACTTCTGGCCCAAAACCTTCGCCGCGTGTGGTCTTATAGGTATCCCACAAATCCCCTTGTGTTTTCCGCAGACCGTAACGCACACTGTCGAACCGGGCAAGGTTGGCCGAGGCTTCGGCGGGGGCGATTAGATAATAAGTCGAAAGGGCATAGCGGGTGTGAGGTAGGCTGATTTCACGGATGTCCGCGCCCATCGCTTCCAATTGAGCAATCGCGGCCCGTACCGCTTTTTCAGTGGCGGGCTGCATCCCATCAATAAAATATTCTTTGGGGACGCCGACCCGTAATCCTTTGACCCCTTGCCCAATGGTTGCCATATAATCAGGTACAGGCACATTCATACTGGTGCTGTCTTTGGGGTCATGCCCGGCCATCACACCGAGGATCAGGCCGACATCTTGAACCGTGCGGCCAAACGCCCCTACGGAATCGAGCGATGAGGCAAACGCGATGAGGCCATAGCGGGAAACACGCCCATAGGAGGGCTTTATTGCAACGACACCGCACAAAGCAGCAGGTTGACGCACACTCCCGCCCGTATCTGTACCCAATCCGCCAGCAGCGAGCCGAGCCGACACCGCAGCCGCACTCCCACCACTCGACCCGCCCGGTACACGTTCCGTGTCCCAAGGGTTACGGGTCGTAAAATAGCCGGAGTTTTCGGTGGACGACCCCATGGCAAATTCGTCGGTGTTGGTCTTGCCGAGCATAATCACGCCCGCGTCGAATAATCGTTGCACCGCCGTCGCATTAAAGGGGGGGGTGTAGCCCGCGAGGATTTTTGAACCGCAGGTCGTTTCGACACCCGTTGTGCTCAACACATCTTTAATCGCCAATGGAATCCCCAGCAGTGCCCCATCTTTGCCATTTTGGATAGCTTGATCGGCAGTCTGTGCGGATTCAAGGGCTTGCGCTTCGGTAACGCGCAAATAGGCCTTGACGGTTTGATTTAAGGCCTTGATTCGATTCAGATAACTTTGGGTCAGATCAATCGCGGAAAATTGACCGCTGCGTAGTCCAGCGCGGGCTTCCACAATGCTTAAAGTCGTCAGGTCTATAGACATAAGCTATTCCAGAATCATTGAGGAAATATTAAAAGGCATACTTTTGCCAGTATACCACATCCTAAATGCATTCGTCTTGTTGATGTTGTACGCATTGAGAACGGCAAATCCTCACTCAGCTTGCGGTGAAAATTAATTAACCGAAATCTTATAAACTTTTGAAAAGATAGAGGTTGTTACTTAACCCAACGGCGTTACCCTAGTAAGAAGATGTCTAAGAGAGTTATTGGGCAAAGGCAAACAACCAGATGTCCATCCAACGGCTAAATGAAATTCGTAAGGAATTGGAATCAGTAGGAGAAGGTCGGCTTTTTGGGGGCGAATCCATTCAGTTACCCAATACCGGGCCACAGATCGCCCCCGTCAAACGGGTTGCCATTTTTGCCGAAGCCTTTTTGCCCAAATTAGATGGGGTATCAAAATCGGCTTATCTCACCCTACAATATCTTGAAAAAACCGGGCGCGAAGTGATGGTTTTTGCGCCAGATTTCGCCCCTACACAGGTCAGTTCGAGCCGGGTTGTTCCGCTGCGGTCATTCGGGATGCCGTTTGCGCCAGAGACACGGGTCGGACTGATGCCCAATCCCGGGGTTGGCAGGCTGTTAGATGAATTTCAACCGGATTTAATTCATCTATTCAGCCCTGCCCTCTTGGGGGTCAACGGTCTGGTGGGAGGACTCAACCGTAAAATTCCGGTGATCGCCAACTATCAAACCGATTTGCCGGGTTACACCGAACACTATGGATTGAATATCTTAGGCAAGGGCCTGCGCGACTGGCTGCGTACCCTGCACAATCGCTCCCACTTGACACTGGTGCCATCCCAATATACCCTACGCCAGCTTCATGACTGGGGGTATCGTCGCCTGCGAATCTGGGGACGGGGGGTAGATGGTGGGCGTTTTAACCCTAATCATCGCTCTTCAGAAGGGCGTGAACGGTTGTTAAATGGCCGTGACCCGAACTCCCTGAGTTGTTTGTATGTTGGGCGATTGGCCTACGAAAAGCGGGTGGACTTGCTGCTCGAAGTCGCCAAACTGCCGGGAGTGGCGCTCACCATTATTGGCGATGGGGCGATGCGTGAGGAACTGGAAAGTCTCTTCACCGGGACGGATACCTATTTTATGGGCTATCAAGTCGGTGAGGATTTGTCGCGTGCTTATGCCAGTGCCGATGTTTTTACTTTTACAGGGCCGAACGAAACCTTCGGACAGGTGGTTCAGGAAGCGATGGCTTCGGGGCTACCTTCTATCGTAATCAACGAAGGTGGAGTCGCAGAACTAGTAATTCAGAATAAAACCGGGTATACTTGTAGTAGCGATTCTCAATCTTTCGTTAATGCTGTTCAGCGATTGAGAGATTTTCCAGAACTACGTCGGCAAATGGCAATCAACGCCCGCCAATTTGCAGAGCAACGCCCGTGGGAAACCATTATGGGCCAACTTGAGGGGTATTATACGGAAGCGGTAGCCCTGAATGAACGACTTAACGGTTTGTATCGCTCTCCAAAACCCACAAGGTTGGCACTGCCGCCCGTTATCATGCCCAATTTGGCACGCTGGCGGTCCTTTCCCCAGCACCCGGACTTCAATGCGTAGCTTAGTCGGTCAAAGTGTTGACCGATTTTTTGCCGAATATAGGATCAGGATAATATGTTCAAAACCAACGAACGCGCTCATACCTTTAAGTCTCTAGATGCTGCCCAAAAGAGTGCGTTGCGAATAACCGATTATCAAATCGCCCGTGATCGCTATGTCATCCTTAGTGACGTGCATAAAGGCGATGGCACACCCATCAGCGACGACTTTCTCCAAAATTCTGAACTCTATATCAATGCCCTGCGCTACTACATGGACAATGATTACCGCCTTGTGTTGAATGGCGATATTGAAGAATGTTGGAAAAGTAAGTTTTCGAATGTCATCGCGGCCCATGAAAGCACAGCGTTTGCGGTTGAGCGCGACTATGCCAACCTCGGTGAAGCCTACTATATGCGGATTTATGGCAATCACGATGATGATTGGGCCGACCCCCAAAAAGTGAATCGCCACCTCCGTCCCATACTTGGCCCGATTAATGTCTATTCAGGGGTGATGCTAGGTGAGCGACTGTTTATCACACATGGACATCAAGGCGACCCACACGCAGATCGTCGAGCATGGTTCAGTCGTCAGATTGTGCGGCATGGCTGGCGACATATCCAACACGCCACCAAATGGAAATTGAATATCGCCGCCGACAACAACCTCATTTTGTGCAACCGCGCTCGGCATTTGCAGGAGTGGGGCAAAGAAAATCGCACAATGGTCATTGCAGGCCATACCCATCGTCCTGTGTTCCGTCCACTGTCCAAACTCTATTTGCTGCGGGCAGTGCAGGAATGGTTAGTCCATTATCAAGAACACACCAGTGATGCGAATATGTGTCGTCTGTTGCCACCTGTAATTGAGCAAATTCATCAAGTCATCCAAATTTTTGATGATGAAAAACCCAACGACCAGTCGTTGGACAATGTGCCCTATTATATGAACGAGGGGTCGTGTGTTCATACCAATGGGATTACAGCACTGGAAATTGACCGGGGTGAGATTCGGCTCATTCGTTGGGATAAGCCAAAAGAGGTTACTGAAAAATCGCTGGCCCCCTATCACCTAAACCGCAAGATTTATCAAAGTGGTGATCTGGGTGAAATCCTTTCCAAAATCAACATCATGGCCTCACTGCCAGCCACAACCCACAGTCCATACCCTATGCCAACTGCACTTCAAGAAATTGGCGCACTGACGGGTTTGGCAAATTTGATGCTGCCCTAATCAATTGACCATCTGATAGATCATCACACGGTAGGCAAATATGCGTACCGTTTTGGGGTTCATCTCTATGAAGTTTGGGAGAGAAGGGGGTCATTCGGAAAAAATTCCGCCCCGCTGGTGAACGAGTTAACGATATAAGTAAGGGGATGTCAACCATTCACCAGCAGAAGTAAGCGGTAGAGCTAGAGTTTAGGAGGTACTCTCAAGATACCACGTAGGTAAGCGTTTAATCATTGTTTGAAGTGACCAATTGCTTGTGAAATATTTCGTCAAAAGTCACAAACCGCATCAAATGAACTTTGTTTAAGCGCACAACTAAAGAATTTACCCTTCATTTGTGAATAACCTATAGATGTTGGTAAAATTGAATACATATAATCATCAGATGATTTAAATAGGCAATTTTTATGGAAAAATCCCAGCGCTCCCCCTATAGCCCAATTATTACTCTTATTTTCGTGGTGGCATTGTTTGTTGCGGGTGGCATTTACCTACTCCGCGAACCCAAACATACTACTGTTGAAATTATCCCGCCCCAGCCGACAGCAACCGATTTACCGACTGCAACGCCTGCGCCTTTAGAAATTTATGTGACCGGAGCGGTGCAAAACCCGCAATCCCGCCTAAGTTTGCCAGTCGGCAGTCGGGTCGAAGATGCGATTGCTGCCGCCGGGGGAGCATTGGAAAATGCTGATTTGAACGCGGTCAATCTGGCCCAACGTTTACAGGACGGTGATCAGATTTTTGTGCCGACCCTTCCAGCCGAAGGAGAAACTAGCGAGGGGAATGCCCTGCCAACGCCCAATGCGCCACGTATTGTCAATATCAACGAAGCCACACTTGAAGAACTCGATACTTTACCGGGAATTGGCCCAACCACGGCCCAAGCAATTATTGATTATCGCAATGCCAATGGGCCATTTGAAAGTATTGATGAGTTGTTAGAGGTGCAAGGCATCGGCGAGGGCACATTAGATGATATTCGAGCCTACGTCACCGCCGAACCCTGATTTTCAGCCTGCCACACAAATGGCGGCTTGATACGCCATAAAATCATTGCATTGATGAGTGTTACCAGCACCCACCAAATACTCACGACCTGCTCCGGTTGGGTGCTGCCGCGATATAACAAAGTCTCCGTACCAAACACCATCGCGCACCATAAAATCCCCTGAAAAAGCCATGCCGCCTCATTACGCAGAAATGTTTGTAACACGAGCCACGACAAGGTGATATGTAAAGCCAGCGGTGCAAGGGTACTGATCATTTCCCCGATAGCGTTTACCCCCACTTTGGAGAGGCCAACCGGGGCCGCCCCTTGTTTTGCCAAGCCCAATACGACCCACACGACCCACAATCCCACAAAAATCATTTCGGGCAGGGCGTGACCAATCCCAATCATAACGGCTTGAGGACGATAGAGGGTAGTGCGGGCCAACCGTGCGTAGCCGAACGTCACCGTGCCAATATCTACAAAACCAATAATCAATCCAACCAAGGTGGCCTCAATCAAGGGAGAATTGACCAAGGGGCTATTTTGCAAAACCCAGAGCAGCGCTGTTCGTATAAAGAATGAGAGAGTGAACGTCATCATGCCAACTACCAACAGGGGGTAGCCCACATGATAGCGATGGTGCAAAATTTGAATCAGGGTAAAGGGTAGCCCCAAAATTAACCCTATAAAGATCAGATGCAATACAATTACCGTCATAGATTGTTGGCAATTCTCATCATCTCAAGGCGCGGTTTAGACTGCTATAATAACCAAGAAACGCTTTTATAATTAGGAGCAAGCCCAAACGTGCCAAAACTAAATATCATCGCCGCATACGAGCGTGCCCGCGCCAAATTTATGCGTGCGATTGACGGATTGTCGGAAGATGAAATGCTGATGCCGGGGGCTGTCGGCTATTGGTCGGTCAAAGATGTTTTGGCGCATTTGACAGCTTGGGAATCCGAACTCATTACAGGCTTAGTACATGTCGAAAACAAGAAAAAAGGTGCTCCTGCCGTTGCCACGATTGAAGATATTGATGAATGGAATGAGGAACAGTATCACAACAATGCCGGACGCGGGTTGGATGTGATTTGGGATGATTTTCAAGGGGTTGCCAAATATCTAGTAGAAGCGATCAAGGCATTAGATGACAAAACCCTTGATGACAATCGGGCTTTTGCTTGGATGGAGGGCGAGCCGCTATCCTATCTGATTTATGAAAACGCCATCTGGCATGAAGAAGAGCACGCCGAGGATATTGTGAGTTGGCGTAATGCGATGGCAGATGAGATGGGCGAGGATTCTGACGAATGAACAATGCAGCAGTCAACAACACGCTGATAGAAATGATTCACACTGCCCACACCCACGCGGTTTGGGCCGACCTCAGTGATAAGGGACGGGTCATCTGCATGGATCGTGACCGCCTCGATTTAATCCATCGGCTTTCAACCAACGATACCCTCAAGCTCCAAGTGGGTGAAGGGTGCGCGACGGTATTCACTACGGCAATAGGTCGGATTGTAGATTGCGTGGTGGTACTCAATCGAGGCGAACAGGCATTGATGATTACCAACCGAGGTAAAACTGATCAAATTCGTGGATGGCTACAGCGCAATGTGTTTTTTAATGACCGTTTCCAATCCAAAGATGTCAGTCAGGAACTTGGGCACATCGGCATTTTTGGGGCGTACAGCGCGGCACTGGTTGGTCAATGGTGGTCAGGTGCAGAGACACTGCCCGGGTATCATTTTATAGAAACGAGCCTTGATGAATCCAAGCCTAATGATAAAACCCTGTTGATACGAGTACCGGGGTTGGCAGGGAATGGTTTTTGGGTGATTGGCACACCGGGGATTTTGGAAAATTTCAAACTGCAATTAGCCGAGCATCACGTCATGGAGACTACTGCCGAGGTGATGGAGGCGTTGCGGATTGAAGCCGGATTACCTGAAACAGGCCACGAACTCACGGAAGAATATATCCCCTTAGAGTTAGGACTATGGGATGCGGTGAGTTTTCATAAAGGCTGCTATATCGGTCAGGAAATTATCGCTCGGATGGAAAGTCGTGGGAAATTAGCCAAAATGCTGGTCAGGGTCGAACTGGAAGCACCCCTACCCACCGGAACAACTTTGACAGACACTGAGGGGAAGTCAGTCGGCACGTTAACCAGTGTCGCCAGTGTGCCGTCATTGAATCATCCAGCCAAACACATCGGTCTAGCGGTGGTCAAAACGTCTCATGCAGACCCGGCGATCACCCTCACGGGTCGTCTCGAAAATGGAAACCTTATTGCGGTCAAAATTCTTGGATTGGCAGGCGTCTATTCGCCCGTCCATTAAGCAAAGGGAAAGCCTATGCTGCGCTGCCTCGGTCAAATGTTAGGATTTATGCTGCTTGTAACGCTGGTGATCTGGATACCCTGCGCGGTTTATACGGTGGTATCGTGGGATTACATGAGCAAAGAAGATACTTATACCAACTTGGATCGGGAATTTTATGAAAAACTCCGTCCATTGGTAATCCCTTCCTTTTTAGGCGTGCAGATACAGGGTGCTGAGGATGATTCGGAGACGGAGAAGAATTTAACCGTACTGCGTGATGCGATTGATCACACCGATGCCGATGTGTGGGCCAATATCTCAGCGGATTTAGTATCCATTGACCGGGTACAAGAACAGTTTGAATCAAATGCGGTAGTCGCCGTTGAATATTTTAATGATGACCGTGAATTTTTTGATGTACGTTTTGATTCAGCCATCTTACGCGAGACATTGGGTGGACAGCAGGGTCGGGATGCCGTTGTGCGAATGATGGATTCTTGGGACAACTGTTCACCGAGCCAAGAGACCGAAATTAGCCAGTATCTTGCAGGCGATACCGAGACATTCCCCTTCTGCCAACCCCGTAATCCAGACAACCAAGCGGAAATGCAGCAGCGGTTGCAAGGCTATATGAATGTGCTGGCAGACAGCCTACCCGATCAGTTCATTTTACGAAATGAAATCACAAAGGGCGGCGATACTACGCTGACCGAAGTTGACCAATCGTTTGAGGAAGTTCGCAAAGGGGTGCTGTTTTTCGACCGATTGACGCCACTGGCAGGTCTAGTCCCCATCATGTTGTTTTCCCTGCTGGTGATGGTGGCCGTGCGTTCTGCCAAAGATCTATTCCTGTGGGGTGGGCTTACCTTCGCTGTCAGTGGCTTGTTTGTGTTTATCCCGCTGTTTGCATGGTTGAGTAACCTTGTCAGTTCTCCACAGGCCATCGCTACAAATCCGATGGAACAATTGGCCGGAGACGCCATTATTGCCTTCCAACGATCTATCGCTCAGGACATGCTCGGCCCATTAGGGGTATTGGGTATCGGGATGTTGATTATCGGTGTGATGGGAATCGTGATTGCTGCCGTCATACGCGGGCCAGAAGAGCCACCTGAACAGCAAATGTTCTATCTGACCCCCAATCCCAACATGGCCTATCCACAAGCCATGATGCCACCGCAAACCCAATCATTTGGCAGCACCCCATCGCCGCGTCCCACGCCGCCGCCTGTCCCGCGCCCACCGACACCTCCACCTGTGCCAAAGCCGCCGACAGATTCGCAGGAATCGAACATTGTGGTAGATTTTGCCGACGATAAGACCATCACGCCTTCAGACAGCACATTTAAGGATGACGAAGGTCAAAGCTAACGGTTAAGGCAAATAAAAAGGGGCAGGTCATTGATTACCTACCCCTTTTTTGTTCAGGGTTTAAAAGCCTTCAGGCGGTCTTTGAAAGTTGCCCCAAACCAGAGATGGAAAAAGCGCCGCAGGAAGGCTTTCTTGAAGGGGGTATAGGGTAGCCAAAACAAATCGAATTTATAAGGCAGGCGAAAACGTTCGGTGCTAAAGGTTTGGGGATAGGTCATCTCGTGTAAGCCTTCAATACCACGTGTCCGTCCATAGCCGCTGGCCTTGATACCACCCCAAGGCATTTCCGGCGTGGACATTGAAACCACATGGTCATTCAGGCTAACCACCCCAACATTCAGTTGCTCCATAATCCGTTTGCCGCGTTCGGCATCTTCCGTCCAAACACTTCCCGTCAGGCCGTATTCCGAATCATTATGCAGGCGAATGGCTTCTTCTTCGCTGTCTACGGGAATGACTGGAATCACCGGGCCAAAAGTTTCACGCTGCATGATTTCCATATCCGGCTTGACATTGGTAATCAATGTCGGGGCATAGAAACGTTCCGCATTTTCGCCGTGTGGCTCACTGAAAGTCATCACAGT
This sequence comes from Chloroflexota bacterium, assembly GCA_013112715.1. Taxonomy (GTDB): domain Bacteria; phylum Chloroflexota; class Anaerolineae; order Aggregatilineales; family J027; genus CFX10. The sequence continues at coordinate 174,165 of JABFGB010000006.1, read as the reverse complement.
TGCGCCTTTGGCCCGTGCATCCTCCACCTGCTGTTGGATAATTTTAGCCTGCGCTTCGGTGATGATCGCACCATAGGTCGAATGGTGATCGCTGTTGGGGCCGGGGCGCACGCTTTTTTCCATATGGTACTTCATGCGCTCAATCAATTGGTCAGCCACTGAGCGCATCACATAGACCCGTTCAATTGCTACACACATCTGCCCTGCATTAAAAACGCCAGCCCACACCAACCCGCGTGCCGTGCGTTCAATATCAGCATCTTCCAACACAATCGCGGCGTCCTTACCTCCCAATTCCATAATCACTGGAATTAGATGCTCGCCAGCTTTCGCTGCGATCTTGCGCCCGGTAGTCTCACTGCCTGTAAAACAGATTTTGTCAGGGCGGGCATCAATCAAAGCCGCGCCGACATCACCATAGCCATGCACGATTTGGAATACATCTTCGGGGAAACCTGCGTCATAGAGAGCTTTTTTAATCAGTTCGCCCGTCTGTGTACCATATTCGGAAGGTTTATAAACTACTGTGTTTCCAGCAACCAGCGCGGTGATAATCGGGGTCAGTGAGAGCAGCAGGGGGAAATTCCAAGGGGCAATCACCAACACCACCCCATAGGGTTTACGCACGACCTTTTGGCGGCGATAGGGCAACAACATCACATATCGCGGCTGGGGTTTGAGGGCTTTTTTGGTGATCTTGACGTAATACTCCGTCACCCCAAAGGCATCAATCATCTCGATACGGGCTTCATGCAATACCTTGCCCGCCTCATCCGCCAGCATCTGCACCATTGCTTCATGATGATAGTAGAGCGATTTTTGGAACTGGCGTAGGAGAGCAATCCGTTCCTCAAGGGGACGACTGGCCCATGCGGGTTGAGCAGCCCGAACTCGCTGCATCACGGCTTGAATATCTTCGGGGGTGGCGACAGGGACTTCTCCCAACACGACCTTTGTAATTGGGTTGATAGATTGAATGATGTTACGCTCCCCGTCGGTGCGATGCCCATTTTCAGGATAAACCCCCTGCAATGGCAGCGCTGTTGAAACTGACTGCTCAGTCATATCCGCTTCTCCTAAACCACTCACCACTTGGGGACATTATAGACAGCGGAGATGAATTCTGCCAAGCGTAGAACAATCGCAACACTTCCGAACCCCTACGAACGTTGTGTAAAACCACGAATAGGCATACAATGCGCTTAAAATATTGGTTTCATCAAGTAAGTAAGGATTCAGATGCTATGCCGTTACGTGCCAAACACCGAAGTCGCTTTCTGATAGTTTTTCTACTGCTATCAGCGGCATTGGTGCTGGGAGCATGTCGGCGTGGAGGCGATGACGGCGACGACGAAGCCCCAACCATCGCGCGTCTGCCAAGCATTACCCCCGGCGGGACTTCCACGCTGACGACTCAAAGCCCAACGCCTTTTCCCTCACCCGGCGCAATTGCTGCCAGCCCGACTCGATTTGCAGGCTTTCCGAGCAGTGGTGGCGTTGCTACCATTCCGTCAAATTTGCCCAACAACATCCAAATTACCTCACCTGTCTTTGGGCAGCAGCTTCAAGGGTTTGTGAGCATTTTCGGGAGTGCCAGTCACCCCGATTTCATCCAATATGCGGTTGAATTTGGGCCAGACCCGAACCCCGGTGGCCTGTTCTATCCGATCACTCCCCAAGCCGTCACCGTGCCTGTTTTCAACAGTGCATTGGGTGGCTGGAACACCGGGGCTGTGCCGGATGGGCAATATCAAATTCGCCTGCATGTGTGGTTACGCGGTGGCCGGGAAGTCACCAATGTCGTGGTGAGTGGGCTGCAAGTTCGCAATCGGCTACCCACCAATACTCCACCACGTACCAATAACAATCCGGTGATTAGCCCCATCGCGCCGCTGACTCTGCGAACGGGCATTGCAGCTACCATCGCGCTTGGCATTTATGACCCCGATAACGACGCGACGAGTTTCTATGCCACCACTGATAATGTCAACGTGGCGACGGTCAGCCCGGTTGGGCAGGCCATCACCGTCCAAGCGAAATCGGCGGGTATCGCCACTGTTACGGTACGAGTCACCGATGTACGCGGCGGCACCGCCCAAACCAGCTTCCTTATAACCGTTCAACAGCAGGCAACGACGAACAATCCACCCTCCATTGCGCCCATCCCCAGTCAAATCATGACACAGGGGACGGTGATTACCGTACCTATCAGTCTCAGCGATCCAGATGGCGACCCGGTAACATTTACTGTCACGAGTGCCTTGCCCTCTATTTTGTCGGCAACGGCTGGTACGGGTCAGAGTCTTGTGCTTTCGGCGCTGAATTCTGGCACGACCTCTGTCTCCGTCACCGCCAGCGATGGCAAGGGGGGTACGTTTACTTCGGTCTTCGCCGTCGTAATCAATCCGAAAGCGGCGACCAATAATCCGCCCTCGATTGCGGCTGTTCCCAGCCAATCCATCAATGTCGGCGAGAATCGTGATCTCACCTTAAGCATCCAAGACCCTGACGCCGGAGATACCCTGACGACCACTGTCACTAGCAATAACACGGCTGTGACCGTGACCAAGAATTCCAATACCTCGATTCGCATTACCGGGGTAAGCGCAGGCAGCGCCCAAATTACCGTCTCCGTCAGCGATGGCAAGGGCGGGAGTGCCTCAACGGTGTTTGGCGTTACGGTCAATGCTCCGCCACCGCAAAACCGACCACCCGTGATCGCTGCGATTGGTGCTCAAACCGTTAAGGTGGGCGAGACAATCACGGTGAATCTCAACATCAGTGATCCCGATGGTGATACTCTAACCTATTCAGCAACTTCATCTGATCCAGCTGCCGCGAGTGCTGCCGCAGGGGAAAATAATACTGTGCGAGTCACGGGCGTTGCTGTCGGAAAGGCTAATGTCACCGTCGCCGTCGGGGATGGTCGCGGGGGGAGCACCTCTACCACCTTCGCAGTACAAGTTGATCCGGCAGTGGTACAAAATAACCCACCCACCATTGCCACTATTGGTGATATTTCGGTAACCGCAGGGCAAAGCCAAACGGTTGATTTCGTGGCAAGCGACCCTGATGGGGATGCACTGAATATCAATGTGGCGTCCGATAATGCGGGCGTGGCGACGGCCCTTCGCGCAGGCGAGACTACCATTAATGTCACAGGCGTGGCGGGCGGCACAGCGAATGTCACCGTCTCGGTAGATGATGGCAAAGGCGGTACAGCCAACGAAACTTTCGCAGTAACTGTTACAGCAGCCAATCAATCGCCTGTGATTGACGCAGTAGGCCAACAAAACTGCCTGCCCGGTGGCAGCGTAAACGTAGATTTGAACGTCAGCGATGCCGATGGGGATACTGTCACGATTGCCTCCACTTCCGACAATACGGGTGTGGCGACTGTCAATGCCTCCGGTGAACCACTTGCAATCAACTGCGTGGCGCAAGGCACGGCGACTATCAATGTTAGCGGCAGTGATGGCAAGGGGGGTACAGCCAACATCAGCTTTGGTGTGACTGTCGGTGCGCCGCCAAATCAAAACCCGACCCTCAATGGCATCGGCGGACAGACCTGTACGGTGGGCGATACTGTAACCGTCACCCTGACTTACAATGACCCGGAAGGCAATGCCATTTCCGTCAGTTCGAGTTCGGATAATGCCAGTGCGGCAGCGGTTAATGCCACTGGCGAACCACTAGTCGTGACTTGTACAGGCGCAGGAACGGCCAACATCACCGTGAATCTCGACGACGGCAATGGCGGCACGGCTTCAACCTCATTCGTTGTAACCGTTAATGCACCCGCCAACCAGAACCCGACCCTTAACGCGGTTAACGACCAAACCTGCACGGTGGGCGATACGCTCAATATCACCCTCAGCTACAGCGATCCTGAAGGCAACCCAATCAGTGTCACGTCGTCCTCAGACAACCCCGGTGCGGCAAGTGTCAATGCGTCTGGTGAACCCCTCAGCGTCTTTTGTGCCAGCGCGGGATTTGCCACAATTACGGTCAATATCAGTGATGGCAACGGCGGTACGGCTTCGGTCTCATTCGCGGTCACGGTCAACGCTCCGGCGAACCAGAACCCAACGATTAACCCCATCAGCGGGCAAACCTGTACGGTGGGCGATACTGTAACCGTCACCCTGACTTACAATGACCCGGAAGGCAACCCAATCAGTGTCACGTCGTCCTCAGACAACCCCGGTGCGGCGAGTGTCAATGCGTCTGGTGAACCCCTCAGTGTCTTCTGTGCCAGTGCAGGATCAGCCAACATCACGGTCAATCTGGACGATGGCAACGGCGGCACAGTCTCGACTCCGTTTGCGGTCTCGGTCAATCCACCTGCCAATCAAAACCCGACGCTTGACCCGATTGGTGGTCAGACCTGTAATGAAGGCGATACCCTGACAATCACCCCGACTTACAATGACCCGGATGGCAACCCCATCAGCGTCAGTGCCTTCTCAGATAACCCCGGCGTGGCGGATGTCAATGCCAGTGGTGAACCCTTGAATGTAACCTGCTCGACGGCGGGCAGTGCCAATATCACCGTTGGCATTGATGACGGCAATGGTGGCACAGCTTCGACTTCGTTTGGTGTGACCGTCAACGCAGTTGCTCCGCCCTTTGATGTCACCCAGTATCCCGAACTGCCTGATATTGGGGCGTTACAACCCGGTATTGGTGGGGTGTATAACAATGGTCAGTCGCAGGGCAAACGGAATGATGTCTTCTCGGTAGCAGGGGATGAATCGGTCAATAGCTCGAACTTCCTCAACAACATCGCAGCCAACCCGGTCTCAAATAGCGACCCCGATCTACAAGCAATTGTGAATTTCTATAATGTTCCTGCCCACACCGTAGGCGATACTTCGAGCAATAGCTTTGATGTTCAAAGTGCTGCCAGTGGGAATGGCTGGACAATTGACCGCTTGTTCGATCCTAACTCTGCCGATACCAACATTTGCAATCCCGGCGAAACTCCGCTGGCGTGCGAACTGCGTATCGCCAGTCCTGCGGTATTGTTCATCAGTTTCACTCCGTCCAACGCCACCCAGACGGGTCAAGATCAATTTAACAACCTGTTGCAACAGGCGGTTGATACCGCCCTTGCCAATGGTACGATTCCCGTCTTGGCGGCCCTACCGAACGATGGATTTGTAGATGCAGGCATAATCGCCGACTACAATGAAATTATCGTCACGGTTGCCGACAACAACGATGTGCCGTTGTGGAATGTATACGTCACAATGGAAGGGTCATCGGGGGTCTACAGTGTCAGTGGCAGTGATGCGAACGACTTTAATGATCTCTCCGGTGGGGCAAATCGTCGCAATTTGGCGGCACTCCAGGTCCTAATTCGTATCCGCCAAGCGCTGTTCCCATGATTTTCCACGCCTAATTCTCAACGCCCTTCTAACCAATGGCTAGAAGGGTGTTTTTTTTTCGGTGACATGCGCTATACTGCGATGGCCTATTTATCATGTGGAGTGAACGCTTATCAGCACCTTTATGAGACGTTATACCAACTGGACGATCATTTTTATCAGCACTTTGTTTGCAGTGGCAGCTGTCACCTCGACCTATTGGATTCCCGAACTACAGCCCTCGCTAATAAACACCGGAGATGCCGCTGAACAATTTAGCTGTGCGGATTATGTCAATGGCGAACAATGTGCGGTACTGCGCGAAAATTATAAGACGAATCCCGATTTGGCCCTAGCCCAACAAGCCGCGCTTGACCCCGACGCACAAAGAGAAGTAACCAATGAAGATACCCTAGCCAAAATTGCGGCGGAGGTAGCGGAAGGAACATCCGACCCCATAACGCCCCATGTGGTTAAAAGTGGCACCTTTAATAGCTTTGATGCCATACGTGGCGCTGAGGGGAATGTCGTCATATATGAAATTGGGCGCTTGGATGGTACGGAGGTCAAACATATTCTGCGCTTTGAAAGTGCCTTTGAGGAGACGTTCCGCATCATCAATGGGCCGGATTTGTATGTCTATCTCAGTCAATCGCAAAATCCCCTGACTGTGGATCAAATGATGGAGGGCGATTTGGGTGCGGTGGAAATCAGTATCATCAAGGGCAACATTGGCGAACAGAACTATGAACTCCCGTCAGATATTGACCTTACCCAATACAACAGTGTGGTGATTTACTCCAAGCAGTTCAACTTGTTGTATAGCGTCGCGCCCCTCATCTCAGCCGTCAACTAGGAGGCGTCATGAGCGACTATCTTGTGGTGTTGGTCACAGCAAATTCGGAAGAACAAGCACGCAAAATCGCTGGGGAGTTGTTGGAAAAAAGACTCATCGCCTGCGCTAATCTTATTCCGGTACGCTCGATGTTTATTTGGCAAGATCAGGTGCAAGACGAAACCGAAGTTCTGATGATTATCAAGACCACCCATGCCATTTTCAAGGACAAGCTGGAGGCCGAAATCAAGCGGCTGCACAGCTATGATGTGCCAGAAATTATCGGGATGCCTATTGTGATAGGGTCAGCCGAATATCTCAAATGGATTGGGGATAACATCACGGGGCTATAAAACAAAAAACCGACGGTGTGTCGGAATTTGATTGAGCGGGCGACGGGATTCGAACCCGTGACCTTCTCCTTGGCAAGGAGACGCTATACCACTAAGCCACGCCCGCATTTCATTTTGTTAACACAGATAATGATAGCGTGCAACAAGCCAGATGTCAAGATTATCTCTCAAAAATATCGTCGTTTGGTTAGAGCTTGGAGTCGGCCTACTTATGGCAATGGTATCCTGTCAGCCTACCCCCCAGTTTACCGTGCCACCCACCATCGCCCCAACCGAGACCCTGCCCATTTTGCGGAGCTACGCCACGCCGATTACGCTTAAAACAGCTACACCTGCCCTGCCTGCCGGATACGAGGACGCGGCCTATTTGTTGGACGGGGTTTGTTATGATGCACTGCGTGTTTTGGTAGGAACGCCCATCATCCTACGTGTCCAAGCCGACCTTGACCAATACTTCATCAATCTGAACAGCTTAGGCATCTGTGAAGAGACACTGGCAGCCCCGACCTTCGATTTTTCGAGTCAAATTCTAGTCGGGCAAATTCAAGTGGGGCAGGGCTGTGACGCCAATTTTTATCCCGACTCACCAACGATAGACGCACAAGCGCGAACGGTCACGATTCGGGTACAATTTACAGTAGCACCTGACTGTGATTATGAAGTGATGGGGATTTTTTTGATGGCGATTGCCCGTCCCCCAGATGATTACACGGTGAGAATCCAACCCTAACCAAGTGGGGAGACCCTATGATGCAATTTGCGTGCCATGCGTGGGCCTACAATAATCTACCACTGCGCGAGGCCATTGGGACGATAGCGCGGCTCGGTTTTCGTTCGATTGATCTTGGCACCGGCCCGCATATTGATGTGATGGTGGCGGCACGTGATCCCGAAAAGTATGGGACAGCCGTGCGTCGTGTAGTTGAAGATTTTAACCTAAGCGTTACCGACCTCTACTTACTGCTACCGCACGTCAATTCCGCCGACCCCGCCCGCCGCGAAAGTCAATTGCTGCTGTTTCGCCGCCTTATCCCCTTTGCAATTGAATTGGGCACACCGGGGATCACCGTTTCGCCGGGGCTGCTTCAACAGGATGGGCCAGAACACAGCCTTGCGCGAACTGTGCCTGCCTTGCAGCGTATTGTGGACGCCACCGAAAACACCGATTTGCGGATTTCATTTGAGCCGCATTTGGATTCATCCGCCAGTACCCCCGAACAAGCGATTTTGTTGGTGGAGGCTGTGCCGGGGTTGAGTCTGACACTGGATGTAGCCCATCTGGTGGCGCAGGGGATTACATGGCGCAACATCCGCATGTTGTTCGAACACACCGCGCATGTACAGGTACGGCAGGCCCGCCGAGATCGGTTGCAAGTGCCGTTTGAAAAAGGCAAATTGGATTTGGAGCAGTTGATGGTTGACCTTGCCGAAGCCGATTATCATGGCGTGGTCTCAATTGAATATATGACCACGTTTGGCTGGCATGGCATGGCAGAAGTGAATATCACGCAGGAAATCGTAAAAACACGCGATGCCCTGCGTGATTTACGTTTACAAGTGCTGCAAGAATAGCCTATTGTGGGGAAGCGGGGGCCGTCACCCATGCCGACATCGCATCAAAATCCGCCTCTATCTGGTGAATCTGATTGCGGTAGTTCGGTGCGATGTCCTCCAAATTTCCCTTATGGTATTCAATCACCGCGTCGGGGTCTTTGAGCAGATGCCCGGTAAGAATGGCAACCACTTCATCATTCGGTCTAATCTCCCCTTGTTCGACCAACTGTCGTACCCCTGCGACTGACGCAGCCGAGGCAGGTTCGCAACCAATTCCTGCCGCGTCAATACAGGCTTTGGCGTCCATGATGTCTTGGTCAGTCACACACACCACCAGTCCACCTGTGACTTCAATGGTACGTTTGGCTTTGGTATAGTTGGTGGGGTCGCCAATGCGAATAGCGGTTGCTAGTGTCTCGGCTTTCATAGTGATGTGCTCTTTAAAATCCCCTTGCCAACTGCGGAAAAAGGGCGATGCTCCCTCTGCCTGAACAATCGCAATACGCGGCATTCGCTTGATGATGCCAAGATGATGTAGTTCCATAAACGCCTTGCCAAACGACGACGAATTACCGAGATTGCCCCCCGGTACAACCACCCAATCTGGCACTTTCCAGCGCCGCTGTTGTAGCATTTCTAACATAATGGTCTTTTGCCCCTCCAATCGGAAGGGATTGACCGAATTGAGCATATAGACAGGCAGTTTATTGGCAGCATCCAACACCAATTTTTGGGCTTGGTCAAAATCCCCACAGATTTCTAAACACGTCGCGCCATAGGCAATTGCTTGGGCCACCTTGCCGAGTGCGATTTTGCCCGCCGGAATCGCCACCACACCCTGTAAACCTGTCAGTGCGGCATACGAAGCCATACTCGCCGACGTGTTACCTGTGCTGGCACAAATGACGGCGTGTGCCCCCAAATGTTTGGCCTGACTCACCCCGGTGGTCATGCCCCGGTCTTTGAAGCTGCCTGTTGGGTTTTCGCCTTCATGTTTTAGCTGCAATTTTTTGTGTCCGGTAAATTGGGCCAGCCATGGTGGGCTATCATAGAGCATGGTATTGCCCTCGCCGCGTGTCACCATCTCCTCTTCGGCTAATTCGGGGGCGATCAATTCCCGATAGCGCCAAACCCCGCTGCGTTCCCAAGTTTTGAATCCGCCGAGACGTTGATCGAATAAATCAGTGGAGACACGAGTTCGCAGATAGTCCAGATCATGCTGCACATCCAGCAAGCCGCCACATTTGGGACAATTGTAGAGCTTGGCGTTGCGATAGTAGGTCTCGGAACAGTCTACACATTGCAGCCATGTTCTAGCATTCGTGTTCATGGTTTGCCTCCACGTTGAACGTGTCCATTGTCGTTTTCCGGCATAAGCACCGATGTCGCCGCCGGGTAGGAACCAAGCAATTTGACCATCGAGGCACTTTGCAGTAGCCCCATCAAGGCCTGTTTACACTGCGGGTCCTCGGCATGGCCCTCAAAATCCAGATAAAACCAATACTGCCATGCTTTAGAGCGCATGGGACGGGATTCTAGCTTAGTAAGATTGACTTCGTGTCGTGCAAATGCCCCAAGACATTCATAGAGGGCCGCCGGACGATGGCGAACGGCAAAAACAATTGAGGTTTTCTGTGGGCCTTCGGTGCGGGGGGCATCATGCAGGCCAATCACAAAAAAGCGCGTAGAATTATAGGGTTCATCCTCAACACCTCGATCCAACACCGTGAGGCCATACAATTCACCCGCCAGCGCACTCGCAATCGAGGCTGTATGCGGTTCTGGGTTCGCAGCAAGATCACGAGCGCTGCCAGCCGTATCATAGGCAACAACGGATTCAAATCCACGTCGGCGCAAATAGCCTTCGCACTGAGCCAATGCCTGCGGATGAGATTTTACACGCTTGATGTCCGATAATTTGGTTCCGGCAGGCGCAAGCAGCATATGTTGGACACGCAAAATAACTTCGGCCTGCACCCGCATGTCATGTTCAAATAGTAGTTCGTAACTTTGGGCAACGGTTCCAGCAAGTGCATTTTCGACGGGCAGCATCCCATAGGTCGCTTCTCCGGTTAGCACTGCTTCAAACAGGCACTGAAAATTGGGGCAGGGGAGGGTTTCAACCTCTCGACCAAAATGCTGACGAACGGCTTCTTCGGAATAGGCTCCGTGTTCACCTTGAAACGCAACAATAATTGGACTCATTTGTATTTTCCAGCTTTAGGTTTGAAATTGCCCTGTCGCTCAGGATTTAGAAAAATCGAAGCGGCAGCAGGTCGCTTATCAAAGAACGGCAAAATCAATAATATCACAGACAGGGCCAAACAAAGCCAGATTTCTGATGTGAAAAAGTCACGAATGATGTCACCGTTGGTATAAGGGGCATGTTCACCCGATGTGACAAAAAGGCTCTCGTTGAGCGCACCGGTCACATTAAGGGTGTATGTCCGCACCCACAACAGCACCACCACAATGCCGAGCAACAGCATCAATGCGTTATTGGCACGACTACCGGGGCGTTCGGGAGTAGCAATGCGCCGATAAAATTGGAACGTCATCGCGCCTGCCACAATCGGCAAAATGAACATGATTCCGGACGGAAAATCTTCGGTGAAATTGACATTGCGGGCCGCCAGATCAAAACCCGTAAACGAATCAATCTCGTTATTTTCACCGGGGGTCTCTAGCCAAACACCAAAAACAAACAGCCCTACGACTGCCAATCCAATCGCGGCAATCGCAAGGCTGAGAAAATGCAGGCGGGGTTTATTTTCGGGACGCATGGGCCTATCCTATCCATTAATCCTAGACTAAAGCGGTGATATTTTGATGCTTTCGTCTCACCGTTGACTCACTAAACTACTCGCAGCAGTCAACAGAGGATTAATCGTCCTCGTCTTCGTCTTTATCGTCTAGTTTTTCCGTCGAGTCCGCTTGGGAGGATTCAGGCTCATCACCGTCCCGCTGGTCGTCTTCGTTGCGCGGGGCATCAACCGATAACTCCCCAGCATCATCCAAAAGTGCCAATCCACTATCGGCTTCAGGTGCAATGTCGGGGGGCAAATCTTCGGGTGCATCCAAGTCATGGGCAGTCTCAAATTCGATGCGCGGATTGCCGTCTTCGCCATCTACAATACGTACTTCCTTGCCCGCGATAATTGGCCCAATCTCGCTGCTGTCATTCAAATCTTCAGGTAAATCCATATCATCCAACGGGCGGGAGGGAGGAGGGAGTTCACGTTTGGGCAGATCATCACCGCGCAGTTCATCATCATAACGACCATGCAGCAGGGTGGCATTGTGGGCTAGGTTAAACACTTCGCTGTAAAGGCGTTCAGCATGATGCGATACCCCATTCAGGGCATCCGCGAAATGGCTGTAGCCAAAATTCTCGGTGGGCAGCTCAACCGCAAGAAACAAATCGCCATCGCTGTCGAGGCCAAATTTTGCCATGTTCATATCAAGGTTAAGGCGCAGGACGTGATAGTAAAAGCGCAGGCGGTCTTCAGCATTCGGTGGGGCTACCACAAACGGATTGATGACAAAATAAATCCAGTGCTCACTGAGCCGAATGAAAATTCGGAAGGAGGAAACCGAAGTTCGCACCCCTGTAATCCATGTATTTTCGCTGCTGCGGGTATAGCTCCACTCATATCGTGAGAAGTATTCTTCAATGGTCTCTGGTGTCAGGTGCATTCATACGCCCTATCTTGGAAGCGGTCAAGCCGAAAATGAGGGGAAAACTCAAATTCAACATTCTATTATAGCTTAGAAAGGGGGAGTTATAGAGATAGAGTTTAGTTTCGACCTAGCGGTTGTCGGCAAGGTAAACCATCACAAAATAGATGGTAGCGCCGACCAGACCATAGAACACACCGCCCCAACCAATCAGACCAAAGAACACTGCGCCAATTCCCAATGCCAAGATACCCACTCCAATGAGTTGGGCAGCTTGGCCTTCATATTCACGCATCTGACCCGTGCGCCGACGATAGAGGGTAGCCGACTGCTTGAGGATAATGCGTAGGCCATAAGCCATCCCGACAATTCCAAGTATGATAAAGAGCAGTTGGATGATGTTCATGACAATGGCCTTTGGGGATTGAGCAAGGACTGGACAGCACTCACTGGATCAATTTGTCGCGCCAGCAAGCTCTCAATCAGTTGATCGAATGTCTCATCGGGAACGGTATCCAACAGGTTTTTCAGTAGGGTTTCTTTAAGCCGCGCAATCAACTCGCCTTGTAAACGCGCCCGCTGGCGATCTTGCCGAATCCCATTCTCAGCCAGATAGGAACGGTGTGCATCAATCGCTTCGACCAATGTGGAGATGCCCTGCCCATTAATCGCTACCGTTTGGATAATAGGCACTTCGCGGAAATCATATTCCGGCGCGCCCGTGCTGTCAGTTTGGGCCATTAACTGGCCGTGATGGGCAACCAAGCGCTGACGATGCCCTAGATCGAGCATGGCCTTGAGAGCACGAACCGTGTTTTGTACCAACGGACTATCGGCTTTATTGACCACCAAAATATCGGCAATTTCCAAAATCCCGGCTTTGATCGCTTGAATATCATCACCGAGGCCGGGGGCTTCAACCACAATGGTAGTATCGGCGGCCTTCACGATTTCAACCTCATTTTGGCCTGCCCCCACCGTTTCGATAATGATAATGTCGAAACCAGCAGCATCCATCACCCGCATGACATCATAGGTGGTACGCGCCAAGCCGCCCAAATGTCCACGACTCGCCATACTGCGGATAAAAACCCCGCTGTCGCCAGAAAGGTCACGCATCCGAAAACGATCCCCTAAAACCGCGCCGCCCGTAAATGGGCTAGTGGGGTCAACCGCGATAATGCCGACGGTTTTGTTCTGCTTGCGGAGATGTTGAGTCAGGGCGGTTACAAGGCAACTTTTGCCTGTACCCGGTGCGCCGGTAATCCCGATGGTATAGGCACGGCCCGTATAGGGATAAAGTGTTTTTAGGATTTCAACCGACTCAGGAGCTTCATTCTCAACGGCAGTAATGGTGCGGGCCAAAGCACGACGGTTACCCGCCAGCAATTGGCTGACGAGTGTTTCCGGAAACGTTTTTAACACAGGCAATCCTTCTATCAGACAGAAACAACCGTGCGGATATGTTTTACAATGTCATCGGTGTTGGTGCCGGGGCCAAAAACCTCACTCACCCCCATTGACTTGAGCGCCGGAACGTCTTCATCGGGGATAATGCCGCCAATAATAACCTTTACATCGTCCAGCCCGCTTTCGTGCATTAGCTCAATCACACGCGGGGTCAACGCCATATGTGCGCCAGATAGAATAGACATGCCGATGACATCCACATCCTCTTGCAGCGCCGCTTCCACAATCATTTCGGGGGTTTGGCGCAAACCCGTATAGATGACTTCCATCCCGGCATCGCGCAGACTGCGGGCAATCACTTTGGCGCCCCGGTCATGCCCATCAAGGCCGGGTTTGGCAATCAGTACGCGGATTTTGCGATTTTCCATTGGGTGTTTTCCCTGCTCAGAAAATATGAAACTTAGAATACGAGTATAGCGCAGAAATTTTAGGAATGGTGAGTGAACAATTGCCTATTTTTAAGCGTCAGGTGGCAGACCGCGCAACATATCCAGCACCTCGCGTTCAAAACGCCACAAGGCACTCGATTGAAAACGTCGCTGTAGGGCTTTTAGGCGGGGATAACCATCTGCCGATTCCGAAACCCATTCTTGGGCAAAATTCCCCTGTCGGATGTTGTCGAGGATAGATTCCAATTGACGCTGCATTTTGACCTCTTGGAAGCGCTCTGTACGGGACATGATGCCATATTGTCCAGCGGGTGAAAACATATGCAACGCATTGGTTAGGCCTGTAATGCCTGCCCGCGAAAATAACATGCCCAATTCACCAGATAGATAGAGTTCGGTCAGCGCCACTTCGGGAGGATAGCCTTCGCGGATGAGAACATCGGCGGCGGCCAGCAGTGTGCTGTGAATCGCCGATAAGACGGCCTGATGGACAAACAAATCAATTTCGACTTCCTGATTAAACGACACCTCAATCGCACCCTGTCGCAACGCCCCAATCGCGGCAGCCAAAGCCAACAAATACTCCCACGCCCGACCCGATCCATCTTGCGCAACCGAAACATAGCAGGGATACCCCAACCCATTCAAATAACCATCGCGTACCCCAATGCCAAGCGTGCGAGGCGCAATCAAACCAGCATCCACATGATTCGGCGGTTCGATGTAGCCAAAGGCGACGTTATAGCCCGACGCAAAAATCAGCATGTCGCCAGTGCGTAAATTCGGTGCGATATGCTCCAAATACACCTGCGGCATGATTTCATCAGGAATCATCAGAAAAATGGTATCCGACCCCTGCGCTGCTTGGATAATCGGTGTGACGATAAATCCATCATTGCGGGCAAGGCGGGCAAAATCGTCCTCACGGTTACCCACAATGAGATCATAGCCACTGTCACGCAAATTCAGGGCCACCGAGCGACCCAGATTGCCATAGCCAATCACCGTGATCTGCCGCTGGCGCAGATTACGCAAATCGGCATCTTTTTCATAGTAGAGGGTCGTCATAGCTGAACCACTTTTCTAAAGGGTCATATTAATCAAAATCGGCTACTGGCGTCGGGAGTGAAAGATGCCAGACGGGCGTGGGCATTTTTTGGGTAACAAAACCGAGACTTTCATAAATCCGCCGCGCTGCTACATTGCTGGATTGCGTGTTGACGGTAATGGCTCGATGTGGGAATTGCGCGATGAGGCGCTCCACCAGCGCTCGACCAATGCCACGTTTTTGCGCTGAGGGCCATGTCGCCAATCGTGCCAGATGAATGCCATCCGAATAGGAAGTTGAAAGTTGATAACCGACGGCATGTTTTTCCATCACCGCCATCGTAAAACTGATGGCATAATGGCTGGATCCTTCTAAATCGGTCAGGCTCATGTGCCACAACGAGGGAAAAGCTGCATGGTCAATGGCTTCAATAATCCGCAAATCATGACCGTGTACCAAACGAATTTTGAAATCGCGGGGCGGCTCATACTCAATCGGGGCAGCCTCTCGAATCAGATGAACAATCTGGTCAAGCGCACTAAAGCCGCTTTTCTCCAAGAGAACTTGCAGCCAAAATTCCATTTCCAGAACCGCGATTTCGTGAATGCCAGATTGGGTACAGCGGGATAGAGCGGCTTGCAGCAGATCATTAAACGCATTTTCGGGGGCTTGGTCGTGCAGCGATACTAAGCGTAACCATGTTGTGCCGTTGTGAGGAGCGGAGACCGATAACACTCCAATTAGTTCTTTATGACAATAGGCCAGCACAGTATAGTGATATTCGTCCCGCAGCCATTCATTGATCTGACGCCAATCCAGATGATGATGGGTGCGAAATTGTTGGGCACAAAATTGCAACACCGTCCGATATTGGGTGGGGGTATAGGGAACAATTGAAACACCAATCGGATTCAAAATAGCTGACCTTGTTATTCAAGCTGCCATGAATAGGCCACTATTGTCCGGCGGTGGTTTCCGCGAGTTGAGGCCAGTTGACTGTACATTCATTTGGCCCAACTTTACAAGTTTTGAGCGTCTCGGTACTGAGAATAAGCCGAAATTCCGCATCACTGTTGAGTTCTGAATTCCAGACCCAATAGAAATTATCTCTATCTTTCGCAAAATAGCTCACATTTTTTTTCATGCCTTGACATAATTCAGGTTCAGGCAGTGCTTCATTTGTAATAAAAACCCGAATACATTCCCCCGGTTCAAACGCACTCATCGTTTGGGCACCAAAATCACGCGAGATGAACATCCGACTGTTATCCAGTGAATTGAACCCGATGCCAGTGAGATTCAAGACTTGGTCAGAGATATTGACAATGGTGAGGGAGTCATTGTCATAAATCAGCTTCAAACTCCCGTCGTCACCATTGTTGGTGGTTCCAGTATTGGACTGCCCACCAGAACCCCCATCAGAATTTCCTGAGGAGGGTTTGTCATTTGAGTCACTCAAAACACCACTTAACGCCAAAATCGCGGCTAGGATTAAAAGCGCCGCAATACCACCAATTCCATAGAATAAGGGTTTACGATTGTTGGCTTTTTTGTCCGAGGCCGCGGTCACTGGCGGTGCAGGCTTTGGGGGTGGAGGAGTTGGAATTTCTTCGGCCTTGACTGCCTTCGGCGCAGATTTTTTCGCTGACTTAGGGGCAGGCGGAGAAACCACTCCGTTAGCAGGTGTTTTACTTGGAGTATCTGTCGGCACATCCAGCATTGCAGCACTTGGCGGCGGCACAGGCGCGCCAGATTTCATAGGCACAGGTGTTGGGGCAGGCACGGGCATTTCGGTCATTGTAGAAATCTCACCCAATGCCGATTGCAGAGCGGTGACCATCTCACTCGCCGATTGAAAACGATTTTCCGGTTGTTTTTCCAGCGCCTTTAAGACAACTTTCGCCACAGCTTCCGGCAAATCGGCCCGAATTTCACGTGGGGAAGGGGGCGGATTGGTGATATGACTAAGGGCTAGACTCATCGCCGATTCTTCGTCAAACGGGACTTGCCCGGTCAGCATTTCAAATAGAATCACCCCTAATGAGTAAATGTCACTTTGGGGAACAGCCTGCTGGGACGAGATCGCTTGCTCAGGCGCGATATAACGCGGCGTCCCGAACGCTGTACCGAGGGTGCTTTCTGTGCCAGCCTCCATCACAAGGCCAAAATCCATCAAAACCACCCGCCCGGTATCCTCTTCAATCATGACATTGGAAGGCTTTACATCCCGATGGATAATCTGGTTTTTGTGGGCATAATCCAAAGCCGCCGCCACCTGCCGCATAATATTGAGCACGTCAGCATAGGGCATATAGCTCTTTTTGCGCTTTAGACGGCCCAACATTTGGGTAAGTGTCTCACCGCGAATTAACTGCATCGCCATGTAATGCGTATCTTCTTGAGTGGCATAGCGGTAAACGGTCACAATATTGGGGTGACTATCCAGTTTGCCAATGGTGCGGGCCTCGCGCTTGAATCGCTTCATCAATTCATTGGCGCGGTCACGATCAAGCGTAATGACTTTTAGGGCCACATCACGCTGTAAATTACGATCTGTCGCCAGATAGACCCGCGACATGCCGCCTTTGCCCAACAATCGAACGATGCGATAATCCCCTAAGATTTGCCCGATCATCGGGTCGTCGGTTTTTGTGACCACTGAGGTTCCTGCCTTGCCTGATCTGATTAATCACCTAAGAGGCCCATATTTTGAGCCTCCTCAAAACTCATCTTATCCCCATGAATATTGCCGAGGTCTAAATCTACTGGCTGGTTGCTGGCAAATAGATCGTCAAAACTTACTTCATCGGGGGTACTTTGTCCAAACAATAAATCTAAATCAAGCTCCCCAACTGGCTCTAAAATAGGCTCATCCACAATGGCTGGGGCCGTTGGTGCAACCTCCAATTTGGGTAGAGGTTGTGTGGCATGTTTGGGCGGACGCGAACCGGGGCGTGGGGCGGTGGGTGATGTCGGGACAGGCACGGGAGCAGGTTGCTCAAAAGTCCACGCGCTGTCGCCCAATAGCTTGATAATCGCGTCAGCCCCTAGTCGCCCAAAGCGAGTCATTGCGCCAAACACACCTGATTTATTATCATCAAATAAAAAGGCTGCAAAATAGTGATAGCCGAGGGAAAGTGCAAATAGATCATAACGGTTGCCGTCGTAGAATTTGAGAGACCACCCCTGCCCGCCAATTTGGGGGGCAATCTTGGGAGCGTGAGCAAATGTTGGCCCCAAGACACCTGCAATTAGGCTCTTGTCAATATAGCCAGTGCGTTCATCTACTACTACCCGGCCTGTTCGATCCGCAATGAGGCCGCCAATCGCGCCTACTTCGCGCATTGTGTTGACCAAAATCGTCCGTGCTTTATCCACATCCAACGTCGGAATGGGGCCAAGATCAACTTCTACTATCCCCTCGCTGGCTTCAACGACATCCGCACCATCAAGGCCTACCCGAAGGGCACGCACGAATTTTTCGCCGGGAGGATAGAGCATAAACTGAATCGGGAGTTCTTCAAGTTGATCAGTATCAATCATGGGATCATTTTCGGCTGCAACTATGACAATCGCTACACCAGCCCGTTCACGTATAGCCCGTTTCGCAAATTCAAGGCCATTCATCGTGCCATCCAGTGTATACGCCGCGACCACCAAGTCAAATTCAACTCGTGCGATTTCATCCAGCGCAGATTCTGCCGAGGGGACTTCATAAATCGCATAACGCCTGCCTAGCATAGACATAGCAGCACGCACGAGATCACTGAGATGTGCGCGTGTATCAATTACCATAATACGATGGATCGAAGCCATAACACTGCCTCCGCAAAAATCTGTCACAGGCCAACACTACAGGGAAGGACACCCCACCCTACGGGACATTATACTGTATCAATATAGTATTGGCGAAGAATGTATTTTTCTCGAAAAAGATAAAGGGGTTGTTTGTCCCCCATTATACAATTGTTTGAATCGAGGCGTCAGGAAATTTTCGTGAAAAAATTATGAAACGAGCCTTTGCTTCTCATGATGAATGCAAAGGCCCGTCTTGATCAATCTAAGATTTGCAAGAAAGGGTTCACCTTTTTTGCACTAGCCTGCCTATTGGAAGCTGGCTTCGATTTCGTTAGCGGCAACATCCAGTGCCTCAAGAGCGGCTTGAACATCCACACCTTCGACCAAAATGCTTTGGAAGGTCGCCTGAACATTATCGCGCACCACATCATAACCAGCAGTGGCGGGTTCAACGAAGCCTTGACCTTCGAGCAATAGATTGAAGGCTTCTTCATATTGCGGGGTAGCCGTGAATACTTCTCCCAGATTTTCGGCGGTGCTGATACGAACCGGGAAGTAGTTGGAAGCGGCGGCCCAACGTGCCTGTTGTTCGGCTTCGGTGAACCAGCGGACAAACAACCAAGTCGCCAGTTGTGCTTCAGGAGTGCTGCTGCCAGCGATGATGCTGACGCTCGCGCCGTAGATATCAACCGCTGGGGTTTCGCCGTAGGGGATAAAGGTGATACCCCAATCCAATTCGACGCCGCCCTCTTGAATGGCGGAAGCAACAAATGGAATACCAGAGGTCGAACCCATGTAGAACAGGTTCTTGCCAGCGGCGAAGTCATTTTGATCGGCAAAGTTTTCCGCAATCAGGTTCGCGCAGCCATCGGCAACCAGACTCTGCATAAAGGTCAGGGCGGTGATGGTGGCTTCGTTGTTATAGGTGTAGGTGTTGGTCTCGGCATCGAAGATGTCAGCACCAAGCGCGTAGGTCAGTGCCGCAACGTTGGAAGCATCGGTACGAACACTGTAGCCGATAGGGTCATCGCCTTCATAGCCGCTCCAGCCATTTTCCGTAAAGGCGCAGGCCATTTCGCGGAATTGTTCCCAATTGGTGGGTGGTGCATCATAACCCAGTTCAGCCAAAGCCGAGCGATTGTAGTACATCACTTCGGCGGAACGGTTGGGCGGGAAGCCGATACGGACACCATCGGGGGCGATGTCTTGAGTAAAGAAGGCCGGGATAAAGTCGGCAGTTTCAGCTTCGTTCAAACCAACGGCAGGGTCGGTCACGAAAGGGTTCAGGTCAACAATACCGCCACCCGCTTTGTAGGCCAACGCTTGGTTTTGATAGGCCACAACCAAATTGGGCAGTTCACCAGAGGTCAAACCCGCAATAATCTTGCCATAGATGTCATCATAGCTCCCTTGATTGGTTGCTTCGACGGTGATACCCCAAGGATTATCGGAGTTAAACTCAGCGATCAGTTCGGCGAGGCGTTCTTCACGTGCCCCACTGTGATTGTGCCACCATGTAACGGTTTGGCCGCTGGGGTCAACGCCAGCAAAAGCACCTTCAGTTGCTGGTACGGTGAGTTCGAAGGTCTTGCGGAAAGAAGAGGTATCTTGAGCAAACGCTGAGGGCAGCGCTGCTACGATTACAGCCAGAACCATAAGTATAACAAAGGACTTGCTCAAAACAGATTTCACTTTGTAACTCCTCCTTAAAGGATGTTGTTTGGGGAAATACTCTGACAAAAACCTTGACATCGAATTCCAAGTGTCAATCATAACCTGAGACCATAAAACCTGCCCTAATTTAAGTTTAAAGAAATTTTAATTTAACTTAAAATTTTATTTACCAAATCTGCCGATTGAGTGTTAACATCATGTTTTGTAACGGAGTGGTGAATAACTTGAGGAGATTGTGTTGATGGGATTTTTACGTAATATTCAATCCTTGTTTGGGGGAAAGGCCAAAACGCAGGACGGGGGATTATATCTGTACGTCAGAGTACACAAATTCCCAAACCGCCCCTCACCGGAGGATGAAATTGTGCAGCTTCGCCTGAATCCCTATAGTGATGTCTCGGAAGATGATGAAGGCAATCACTTTGTCAAAAAAACAGTGGTCGGTGCCCGTTCATTCCGTCGTGCCGAAATTACGGTATTTTTCGACAACAAACGCCAAATCCGCGACTGCGAGGTCAGCGGGGGTGAAGTGGTGACTGCGGAGGAATTTAAGCAATATCAGGCCAGTCAAACCACTTCCAGCAAGCATGGGCTAGTCTAGCCTACTATTTTCGATTGTTCTCGTCAAAAGTCAGTATCGATTTACCTTTACGTTCCGGGGTTGAAATATGAATTACTCGACATAAACGTGAATCTGAAAAGCGGCTTTCGAACACAGGATCCAAGTCCACAAAACTGTCTCCCGGCTTTGTAATAACAGTAGGCAAGCGACGAACATAACGATATTCAATCAGTTGGAAAACCTTTTCCCGTGCCCATGAAGACGCAGCACTGAGGTCAAAATGATCTAGGATAAGGACATCCGTCGCACAAACTTCTTGAAAGCGTTTTTCCAAGCTCATCCGTGAATTAGGCTCAAAAGATCTCCGCAAGTAGTCTAATAAGTCGGGTAATGTAACAAAATACACAGGCTCACCCACCTTGATTCGGGCATTAGCGATTGCAGCAGCAAGATGGGTCTTTCCGGTTCCATTTTTCCCAACAAGTATCAGCCACTGTTGGCTGGGAGCTTCAGCAAATTGTTTAGCCGCCGCCGCCGCCTTTGAGAGCGATTCCTTAGACTTTGTATGTGGCTCGTCGCGGTGTGTTGAGAAATTTTCAAATGTCATCCCCTCATAGATTTTGACATTTGATATTTCTCCCAGAGTCTGATCATCAAGATGGCTACGATAATCAGGCAACTCCTGCATGTTGACCAGCCTGCACAGTTGATAATCTCTCAATCTGCTGGTAATTCGTGGGTCCAAACGGTCAAAATCACAGTTTGTGGTGATAACTGTCGGCAATCTCCTAACATATCGGTGGTTGAACAATTGATAGAGTTTCTCGTTAGCCCAAGCGGTAGGGCTTTCCGCTCCTAGGTCATCAAGAATCAAAAGGGGTGCTTCCCGTATCATTTCAAACTTCTCATCATAGGCCAACTCAGAATTTGGTCCAAACGCGGCCCTTAGATGATCCAAAAGGTCAGGAATTGTCATGAAAATTACAGATTGCCCTCGGGTTAGACAATAGTTGCCAATTGAAGCTGCTAAATGGGTTTTGCCACATCCATAACCACCGTAAAACAGTATCCATCCTTCAGGATTGTTGGCAAAATGATATGCTTTATCTATGCAATTACTAAGAGTTGCTTTCTGTATTTGAGACAAGGCGACATCAGAAGTAATAAAGTTATCAAAACTCATATTTTGATAATAGGTAAGATTGCTGATATTTCTTCGACGATCAGTCTCTTGTTTAGCAATATTATTCTGCTGACACTCACAAACTATGGCTCTACCAAAAGCCGGATGACCTATCGGCGCATTGCTCGGTGTGAAATATCCTAGGCCCCCACAAATGGGACAGACATCGGGCGACAGCTCAACATTTTCAGAAGACGCATCAGATTTATCCCAAAAACTATTGAATTTATCAAGGTAATCACCGAGAGAACCCATTTTTACCTGTCCCCTTTCCATCCCTCATCCAACGATCAAGAATCGCCTGAATGTAACTCCAACTACGCTTGTTTTGCTCGACAGCAATGCGAATCGCCTCTTCAATCCAGTCTTCAGGAAATTCTCGTTCGGCATCCAACAGCCGATCACGCATCATCGGCGTAATGTTTCCAATATTTTGCTCATACAGTTTAAAAATGAGCGGCCTTTCCGTAATCAACTGGACTGGTCGTAAAGCATCACCCGGCACCCATGACCCTTTTTCTAAGGCATTTAGCGCCGCTCGACCATCAGGAGTATTCACAAAATAAATCTCTTCTTGTGTGGCGGTTAGTGTGATCGTGACATGAAATAACGTGCCACGTATGACGGCTCGTTCAAGGGCATCTCGCAAAACAACCTCACGCTCAGGCTCCTTGGAGGCCAAACCCGCCATAAATAATTCATCCGCCATGATCTCTGACAGGCGCAGGTATTTATATTTGCCTTCTTGCTGCTGAATGGCCCACAAGCAATAGAGCGTGACCTTCAACTCAGCCAGATGGTCAATCATCGGCAGCAATTCGATAAAAAACGGTTCGGGTAATCCGATAAATTTGGCTTTCTTCGGAAAACCATTAAATCCCTGCATAATCGGTATCCTAAGACTTTTCGGAACTCTTTACGGACAATTTTAGTTCGCACCAGCCAGAGAAAGTAGGGCAGGCTGAATTGAAACGATGGATTAGTAATTAGTCAAGTCAATGGATTGTTTCATCAAGTCCCGGAACTGGGTGAGTCGCTTATCAAAATAGAGCGAGATCATTCCGGTTGGGCCATTGCGGTGTTTCGCCACAATGATTTCAGCCTGATTCGGGGCTTCAGAATTTTCGTTATAGACATCATCCCGATAAATAAACATCACCACGTCACTGTTCTGCTCGATAGAGTTGTGTACGATGATGTTATTCGCCACGAAATTATGCAGTCCGGGTACGGTTAGATCAAAAACTTCTTCCTCACCATCCAATTCAATTGATTGAATGGTATCCCAATAGACATCGCTCTCGGCTAATGCAGCGAGCGGCTTTGACTGGACAACATTCGCTACACGCGCAGCTCTCGCACGGCTGACATTTTGTTTGTAAAGGGTTGTCCCACAATGGGCCATATCTATCGCACTCTGCATTTGTCGCACGGTCATTCCAGAGGCTTGCATTGAAGGGACAACGTACATTCGCCATATATCAAATGGAATAATGTCTCGATTGGTATTGGCAATATGGGCATCTAAGTGCTGCCAAATTTGTTGTAGGGATTGGGTTTTGTATTGGCCTACTGCCCCGATTCTATCAATAAAAATAGACATATCCTGTTTGCCAGTAACGATGACATGATACTGGTCACGCCCCTTACTGCCTTGTGGAATACGCTTTAACCTTGCGTTAATACAATTCCGAATCAGTAGTGTCTGCACATCTATGGCAAGTCGTTCGCTACTCGAAGCGTAATAGGCAATAGGTCGGATACTTTTGCCTTCGACAAGTTTTATGCAACCATCCGTTGCCCATAAATGGCGCAGAAATAGTGCAATAGCTTCAGTAGGTTGCTGGAAAACCTTTGCTGGGACGAATTTCTCATGTGAACGGAACCCCCAAATTCCCAATTCCACTAACCATTCAACTATAGGACTACGAGTGCGACGACTGGGTTTAAGGGTGGTGGGTAAATACACCTGATACCACGTGTGATCTTGTTGAATACGGGGCTTGACCTTGTTGCCAAACACTTCTAAGGCCAAGTCTGCCACTTTTTGGGCAAGGTCTATTTCGCGGGTTGTGTAATGGATAGATTGTCCCGGCAAGATACACCCGTCTCCAATTAAATGACCAAGTAAGGCCAGTTCAGCGTCGGTCATTGTTTGGGAATCAGAACTTGGCATCGTTCGCGGCAGGGCAAGATAATCCCCTCCTTGAAGCTCATCCAAACGCCGCCAACCATGAATCGTCAGGAATTTGTGGTTGGCTGTAGCGTGGATCGTCCGCCCCAGTTGGGTAGTCAAACGATAAACAGGCTTTACTCCTGTTGAAAAAGCCCGACTGACCAATGCTTTTTCCAGTTTCAGAGTATCTGGGTTCAACGCCCAAATATTGAAGCCTGCACGTCCGGCTAAGGCCCGAATTGGTAGGACTTCGCCGGTATCTGCCAACGAAATTAAGGTATCCCCTGATAAACATCCCGATTCGCGTAAATCCGATAGCTGTGGTCTTTTGTCAGCACGCTGCTCAACGGCACGATTTAATTGACCCAATGCCAAAACGGGTAGATTTAGTTCGCGGGCCAACTCTTTGAGGGACTGCGAAATATAGCTGATTTCCTGTTCGCGGTTCTGATTGCGGTCTCCCTGTTTGCCATTCATCAATTGCAGGTAGTCCACAATCACCAAGTTAATGTCAAATTCGCGCTTGAGGCGGCGGCACTTGGTTCGCAGTTGGATAGGGGTGATGGCGACGGTATCATCCAAAAAGATGGGGAGTTCGCTGAGTCGGGCAGCCGATTGAGTAAAAAGCCCCCATTCCCGGTCATCCAGATCACCGAGGCGCAGTTTTTGGCTATCTATGCCGGATTCGCTGGCAATAAATCGCTGGACAAGCTGTTCGTTGCTCATTTCAAGGCTAAACACCGCCACTCGTCCACCGGCCCGCGCCGCATTCCGGGCAATATTGAGGCCAAAGCTGGTCTTGCCCATACCGGGACGCGCAGCCACAATCAGCAGGTCACTTTTCTGCAACCCACCCAACAAGCGGTCAAGATCAATGAATCCGGTAGGCACGCCCGATTGTTTATCACGGGTGCGATAAAGATATTCGATGCGGTCATAATATTCGGCTAGGACATCCTGAATAATAGTGACTTCCCGTTTCAAACGGCGCTCGGTGACACTAAAGAGGTTGGCTTCGGCGCGTTCGATGACCTCATTCACATCCATGTCTTCGCTTTTTGCCAGCTGCGCAATCTCAACCGATGCTTTCAACAAACGGCGGCGGGTGGCAGTGCGCTCCACAATCCGACCATAAATTTCCGCGTTCATGGCGGTGGCGGAATTGCTAAGGAGGTAGGTGATATAAGAACCGCTGCCAATGGAATCAAGGCGGCCTTGATTACGCAGTTCTTCAATAAGCGTCAGGCTGTCAATCACCTCATTGCGCTCTTGCAGTCGCATCATCGCTTCCCACACATATTGATTGCGCAGGAAGAAAAAGTCATCGGCACGCAAAAATGACGCCACTTCAAACAGCGCATCATTATTAATAAGAATCGCCCCTAGTAGTGCTTCTTCGGCCTCTTGACTATGGGGCGCTAAACCTTCTTCAGGATTGAGCAGTGGTTCGTCCATCACAGAAATTTTTCGATCTTGTTGGTTCGTCTAAATCAAAAATCACCCGTCCCACAACTATACTACGTTATGGCGGGTGATGGGGTTAGAGATTAGTAAAGTTTATTGTGGTGGTAAACTCGCCGGAATGTTGAGCGTCAAGAATTGGGGCGGGTCTACCCACACACCATTGACCATGACTTCAAAATGCAAGTGCGATCCTTGCACACGACCCGTCGCCCCTACCAATCCAATGATTTGCCCCTGACGCACCAATTGGCCGGGGACAACTTGAATCTCGCTCAGATGCGAATAGGCGGTTAGGATACCCCACCCATGATCTATCATGATGTGGTTGCCGTGAATAGGCAGCCGCTCGGTAAATATCACTCGGCCATCAGCAGAAGCAGCCACCGGGTCGCCCGTTGTCGCTAAATAATCCGTTCCAGTGTGGCGTCCTTCATACACCCCATTGTTGTAATTACGAATGCCACCAAACTCGGAAATTTCAATATCGCGGACAGGGTTGATAAAGTTGGTAAAAAATTTTTCGGGAGTAGTGCGATTCATCACACGCACCAACGTTTCTTCCTCTTGGCGATTAATGTCAGGGTCCAGCAGTGGCTCAAGATTATACGGGAGGGGAATGTCTTGATAGAGGAATGCGCCCCACATAATCTCGATGTCTTTGCGGAAAGTTTGTTGCGAACCATCATCGGCAGTATAGAAAATCTCAATAGATTGGGTTCCAGTAGGGGCATCCATATCTATGCCCAAAAAGCCGATCCAGTCGCCATCCACACTGGGATAAAGGGAGATTACGCGGCCTAGAAATGTAGCCTGTACTTCGTTTGGATGTGACCCATCTAAAATCTGCACCCGTAAAAGCGCCGAACGCCCCTCTTGAATTTGTTCGCTGGGTTCTACCAAGACAAAAACATTACTCGAAGCGTCTTGGGCGTTGGCCGGATGTGCAAACAAAACAACTGTTAATCCAGCTAGTCCCGTTAAAAATACAAACACTGCTTGAAATCGCCGCATGTTGAAACCCTATAGATGATAAATTGTAGGGGACATTGTAATGATAGGTGTGGAGCAAGTCTAGCGTGAGTCGTTCTATCGTTTGTCAAACGCACGATAAGTTACAATACCCATACGATCAGCGAAAAAAGTTGCTGACTGGCGTCAAAAATGCTAGGATTTAACATATTCTTTGGGGATTTATTAGTCAGGTGAGAAGACCATCCAATGACCAGTGGCCCACAACGATACTACTCTCCACAGCGTCGGGTTGCCTATGATGACAGCATGAATCCTTGGATGATTCGGCTGCCCATGTTGGTGGTAACGGGCCTAGCCCTGATGTTTTTCCTCTTGGTTGTGGGCATTGCAGGTTATCAGTTCACCTACCAAGATCGAATCTACCCCGGCGTTTCCACTATTTTTGGCCTCAACCTAGCAGGCATGACCAAAGACGAAGCACGGGCCGCCCTCGCTAATCGCTTTACCTATCCCGAAGATGCTACCTTTGTTTTTCGAGATGGTGATAAAACATGGGAATATACCGCCAACGAACTCGGCGTCACGATGAATATTGAGGCGACGGTCAACGAGGCCTATAACGTTGGACGTAGCCGCACCGGATTGGGCAATTTATTCGCCCAGTGGGATGTATGGCGGAACGGTTACCCACTCGCTCCGGTCATCACTTATAACCAAAGCGAAGCCGAGCAAATTCTGGCGCAGGTCTCCAACGATTTTGTAAATCGTCCGGTACAAGACGCTACCCTCACCATTCAAAATCGCCAAGCCGTTGTTACGACCAGTCAGGTAGGGCGGGTGGTAGATGTCCCCGCGACACTGGCCTTGTTGCAACAAGAAATTATGCGCTTGAGCAGCCGCAGTGAAATCAATCTGGTGGTAGTCGAGCAAGCCCCTGAAGTTTGGGATGCCAGTGATGCCGCCGCATTGGTTAATATTGCGCTGGACACGCGCGGGGTAACCTTCTTCATTTCGCCTGAAGAAGGCACAACTGCCGGCCCATGGACAGCGAAACCGGAAGATATTGAAAACATGCTGCGCATTGAAAAAGTCCCCAACGGCGACGGCACTTCCCATTACGAGGTGAATGTCACCACCGATGCGGTTGAAGGATTTTTGGAACAAATCGCACCCGAACTGCGGACGGCTCCGGTGGATGCCCGTTTTACGTTTAATGATGAGACCAAACAACTAGAGGTTCTCCAAGCCAGTCAAGACGGACGAGAATTGGATACCACCAACACCCTGCCACTATTTGAACGGGCTGTTTTCTCCAATACAGATCGAGCCGTACCGCTGGTATTCCAAACCGTTATGCCTGCGGTACGCGATACCATGACCGCGCAAGAATTGGGAATCACGGAACAGATTACCGCCGCCACAACCTATTTTGTCGGCAGCACCGCCAACCGCCGCACCAATATCGAAGTCGCCGCCGCGCGTTTTCATGGCATTGTTATCCCGCCACACACCGTCTTTTCATTTAATCAATATCTGGGGGATGTGAGCGAGGAAGAAGGCTATGAGACAGGCCTTGTGATTGTGGGCGATCAAACCATCACGGGGGTTGGGGGTGGGGTCTGCCAAGTCTCTTCAACCTTGTTCCAAGCCGCGTTTTACGGTGGATTCCCCATTATCGAACGTTATCCGCATGGCTATCGTGTCGCCTATTATGAAACGGGCGAAGGGCCGGGTATGGATGCGACGGTTTTTTCACCAATTGTAGATTTTAAATTTGAGAACGACACAGATTATCATCTGCTGCTAGAAGTGTATGTGCGTCCAGCGAATGCGAGTATTCAGTTTAAGATTTATAGCACCAGCGTAGGACGCAAAGTGACCAAAGAAGGCCCATATGTGCGGAATGTTACGCCGCCGGGGCCAACGATTTATCGAGCGACACCGGGTCTGCAACGTGGGCAAGCGATCCAAGTAGATTATGCCGTTTCAGGTTCAGATGTTTATGTTTATCGCACCATCAAGGACGCTGAAGGCAATATTCTGGTGGAAAAGGAAGAATTTGTCAGCCATTACATTCCGTGGCCGGCCCAATTCCAAGTCGCACCCGATGACCCCCGTGTAAACCGTTAGGTATGGGAACAATTCCCTGAAATATTCCGTTTCAGGGGTGCATTTGTTATTTTTATCAAGGGACTTATGCTGTACTTTCTAAGTTTGAGCGAAACGTATACAACTACGTGGTGGTTTATCGCCCTACGTGGTTTCCTAGCCGTGCTGTTTGGCGTCACGGCGATGTTTAATCCCCTGCTTGCAGCATCAGCGGCAGTTTATATTGTATCCATTGGCCTCATGCTCGATGGATTAAAGGTTGTCACTGAAGCGGCTTTCAGTAACGCGACATGGCGGTTGTGGCAAATCGCTCTATCACGCGGGGTTTTCGAAATTCTTGTGGGAGCAATCGCGCTCTACAATGGACATTCCACCTTCAAATTCATAGCCTTTTTGTTTGCCTTCGCCATCATTTTCCGAGGGATATTGGAATTTATCAGTTTCCTCGAAATCGAAACCCCCATCGAAGGCCAACGCATTACCCTGATCTCCGCGATTGGCAGTATCTTGATTGGGCTGGGGCTAATCATCACTCCTCTTGGGGATGAAATCGCCTTTATTCTCTATATTGGCGCTTATGCCATCGTAGAAGGATGCATTCAAATGGCCTCCGCCGGGCAGATTAGCGCACGTCTGAACGAAGCCGAGGTGATTGCCTAATGGAAAGCGCCCAAATGCTGTCCACCTTACAGCGTGCGAATGATATTGATGCCCTATTAGAAGAAATCAAAACCACCAAATTTATCGGGGAAGTCACCCACAAGGAAATCGAAGGGCACATCAGCAATGGCACCATTCGCTTTCTATATGAGGACGACAAACTGCTCGGCTTTGGTGCATGGCAAATCGTAAATCCCCAGTGGCGTGAAATCGGCCCACTGTATGTCATTGAAGCCGCCCGCGAAAAAGGCGTGGCACGGCAGGTTATTGATGAGATGTTTGCTATCAATGCCGCCTATAATCTATATGTCGTTACAAAAAACCCGGTAATTGGCTATTTGGCAAAGCAGTACCAATTTAGCCAGACCAGTATGGTGAAATTACCCAAGCCTCTCAAAATTCACCTTATCCGCAAGTTTAATCTTGTGCGGATTATCCATCTGTTGACCAAATTCAGCCGTGACCCCGTTTTACATTATATTCGCAAGGTCGAGAACGAAAAATGAGGTAAAGCCGCAGGGCTAAACGTATTTTGAAAGGGGAGGTCAGACACCCTCAGCTTCACTTTCACCAAAGGTTACGTCGACCTTCGTCTCAATTCCCAAACGCTTTTGCAGCTTGGGGATATAAATTTTCCGATAGGCTTCGGCGTAATCTGCCCCAATATAAATTCCCCACAGTTTTGATAGCAACCGTTCGAAAAATGGGAAGATAATGGCATTAAGTCCTTTTTGGGTCGTATGGCAAGCCAGCGCATCCAATTTGATACGTCGTACTGCCGAAACGTCCACAAATCGGTTGGGGAACAAAGTCGAGCAGACATAATAGTCGAGGGTATGGTCGAGGCCATAACGCGCTACCGCATTCCGCACAATTTGGGCCACCGCCATATGGTCAGGGTGTGGGTAGGGTGTGGAAAAACGAAAAAACTCAAATGAAATGACCACATCCGGTTGATACCGCTCTAGTTGATCTAGCACTTGCTGAATCGTTATTTTGTTGACGGGAATTTCGCGGTCATGATAGCCCAAGTAGAGTATTTCACTCAAACCCAAAACCTTGCCGCCAGCATTGGATTCAGTTTTGCGAATTTCGATGTACTCCTCAAGGGGCAGGTGCTCATAGGTACTATCCCAAACCCCTCGATCCCCACCTGCAAACACGATGGATACGACATTATGGGCAAGTAGATAACCTAAACCACCGACAAAACCCTCTAAATCATCGGGATGAGAGGTAATGATGAGAGGGCGTTTATATTTTTTGTGGTCGAGTTTGAGCATCGGTAATCTGTCTGGTAGAAAGCAAATGCGGGGCAGGGTATCATACCCCACCCCGCCTGTCAACTTAATGCAGCAAAGACCAAAATCGAGTGGCTAGGAGGTTTGGGTATTCAACACCCCAAAGTTCCCATCCTGACGTTTATAAACGACTCCGACATGACCCGTATCCCCATTGAGAAAAACGAAAAAGTCATGGCCCAACAACTCCAGTTGTTCAACCGCCTCATCCTCGTTCATGGGAGTTAAAATTACATCTTTGCGACGGATAATCTTGCTTTCGACCACCTCTTCGGCGGCTTCCGGTTCAGCTTCGTCAAACGAAATTTCAATCAATTCAGGGTCAACCGCTTCGCTCCAACGTTCCTTACCCTTACGGCGCTGTTTGGTCTTATATTGGCGAATTTGGCGTGACATCTTATCTACCACCGCGTCTACGGCAGAAAACATGTCTTGTTGCTTTTTATCCTCCGCACGGAAAATCATACCCCGCTTATTCCGAATGGTCAGTTGGGCAACGGGTTGATTACTGCGTCCCTCACTTGAAAGCTCCAAATCGGCAGTCATGATATTCGGCAGATAGCGCCCCAGACGATCTAATTTCTTATTGACGTGTTCCTCCAATTTCGGGCCATAATTTAGACCTCTGGTATGAACTTTAATCTCCATCATGCGACTCCTTTGCAACATGGGTAAAGATGCGAAGAATAAGGAAATCTTCAGGAAATCTTTCCTGAGAGTGAATCTGCTGAAGTAGACCCGGCTCGAGTGACGGTGGCAACATAAACTTTCGCCACACCAGCATCCCGCAATGCCGCAGCGCATTCCATCAAAGTTGAGCCAGTTGTACAGACATCATCCACAAGGAGAATTGTTTGATCTTGGAGGTGTTGCTGATAAGATTCAGCCACTTTAAAAGCCCCTTCTACGTTGCGCTGGCGATCCACTGCGGAAAGCTCAACCTGTGATGTTGTTGCACGCACTTTATCAAGGGCATCGGAAGCCAACTTGCCGCCGATTTCAATCGCCAGTGTTTTTGCGATCTCATTAGCCTGATTATACCCCCGTTCGGCGAATCGTTGCGAGTGCAAAGGCACAGGAATAACAATGTCAATCGGCCATTCTTTTTCTAATACTTTTTCGGCCAACAAGCGTCCCAACACATCTCCCATTCGCCGTTCGCCTTCATATTTGAGCGCATGGAGAGCATCCCGCAGGGCAGTGGTGTGTGCCCCGACTGCCACAAGCTCAACCAGATTGCCAAATAGGATAGGAGGGGGCGGTGGTTCTTCAATAGCCTCAATACAATGCTCACACAGCAACTCGCCGACCCGCTCACATCCGACACATACCGATGGAAAAATGATTTCGAGTCCGGTTATCCATAGGGTACGAAGCATCTGTTTGATACCCCCTGAATAAAAGGCAAAACTCGCCCCATGAGGCGAGCCTGTGAGTGTTTTATCAAGTTGTAGATCGGATTCTGCCATAAGTTACAATCCGCCGACGATCCCCTGTTCGATCAAGAAAATTACCGATGGCCCCATCAACACGATCCAGATACTGGGGAAGATGAGGAATACCATCGGAATAATCATTTTAACGGGCGCTTGTTGGGCTTTTTCTTGGGCACGCTGGCGGCGCTTGACACGCATTTGATCGGCCTGCACACGCAAAATCTTCCCAATACTCACACCCAACTGGTCAGCCTGTATAATCGCGGCAGCAAAGGTGGTAAGGTCGGGCACATCCAAGCGTTCGGACATATCCCGAAGCGCTTCACGCCGGAGCTTACCCAATTGGATTTCTTGCAGCACTCGTCCAAAAGCCTGTGCTAGGTCGCTGTCCCACTTTTCGTAGACCTTGCCCATCGCCATGTCAAAGCTGAGGCCCGCTTCTACGCAGATAGTCATGAGATCAAGCGCGTCGGGTAGGGCTTTTACAATCCCGTCCTGACGTTTCTTGATCTGGCTTGACAGTTGCAGCATTGGCAGGAAGTAACCTAGCAATGTAAAAACAACAGTACCGATGATTGCCCGGATAATGGGCCAATCGGTCAACATGAAGAACAGACCAAAACCTGCCACACCCAAGAGAATCGTGAGGAAAATCCGTTGGGCGAAAAACACCGATGGGTCAGTTTCGGTTTTGCCTGCCCGATCCAGTTTCTGCTGAATCAGTTCTATTTGTTGCTCCGGGGCAAAGTTACCTAAAACTTTGGCAAGTGCATTAAAGGCCGGAATCACAATACGTTCTTTACGGCTGAGGGACATTTCCAATTCTTCAAGTGAAGCCGGAAGTTCACGATCCCCATATTCTTGCAGGCGACGCATCAAAGGATCACCTTCCTCTTGATTGCGTCCAGCAATATAGAGACCTACCAACAGGCCCGCACCTAATAGCAGCAATACAATTATCCCAATCATCTCAGCGGTTTCCTTACTTACATGGATGAGACGATAACCTAAATCTCAATGTCTACGATTTTCTGAATAGCAGCAGTACCCAATGAGATCATTCCGATACCACAGCACAGCATCGGCCAACCACACATACGGTTTCGGAAGAGACGACCCATGTATTCTTCATTGACCATGTACAAGAACAGCGACAATACAATCGGCAGACCACCAATGACATAACCCGTGATACGACCTTGTGCTGTCAACACCCGCACCTCGCCTTTTAGCTTGATACGTTCGCGGATCGTATGGCTGATGATGTCCAAAATCTCGGCTAAGTTACCGCCCACTTCTTGCTGAATATTGACGGCTGTAATCACAAGGTCAAGGTCGTCGCTGGGCATACGACTCAGCAAATGGTCAAAAGCCTCTGGTCGGCTAACACCCAGCTGCATTTCTTGAACGACACGGCGAAATTCCATTGCCGTAGGTTCAGGGGATTCCTGAGCGATTGCTTCCATCGCTTGGAGCACAGAGTAACCAGAACGAAGGCCGTTTACCCACATACCCAATGTGTCGGGTAGTTGACCTTCAAAATTACGCAGACGTTTGCCTTTGCGGAATCCAACATAGAGTCGCGGCCAAAAGAATCCGGCTGCCCCAGCAACACTTGCCAAGATAATATTGCCACCAAAAATAATCAGAAAGCCAACAAGAAAAGTGGCGATAATCGAAAGTACATGCGCCGCCGCATAT
This sequence comes from Chloroflexota bacterium, assembly GCA_013112715.1. Taxonomy (GTDB): domain Bacteria; phylum Chloroflexota; class Anaerolineae; order Aggregatilineales; family J027; genus CFX10. Next base: position 140,433 of record JABFGB010000006.1, on the reverse strand, counting down.
TCGCCGGGAGTAATTTTGAGATCGGCGCGGGCGAGTTGCTCTTTCCAATTTTTGGCAAAATCGCGTCCTTCAATGGCCTTATCAAGGGCTTGTGTAATAGCCCGTTGTTCTTTAGCCTGTTTTTCTTCTTCTTCGAGATCGGCCAGCAAAACACCATAATCGGTCGTATAACGACCCAAGCGCTCATCAAGTTTTACTTGACGTTCTCGACGCAGGCTGGCAACACCAAAACCTAGCACCAATACCGCAACAAGTGCAAACACTCCAATAATGACAATTTCCATTACCCATCTCCTCCAAAAACTTTTTCACACCGAGGTGAGTCTAAACGTTTAGCTCACCTCGGTTTTAGTTATTGCTAGTAACGGGAGGAACCGATACCAAAGACCGACGGCGGCAGGTGGATGCCAGCAGCCTCGATACGGTCAATGAATTTGGGCCGTATACCCGTAGGTCGAATACGTCCGATGACCTTACCTGCTTCAATACCGGTCTGCTCAAACACAAAGATGTCCGACATGGTGATGATGTCACCTTCCATGCCTTGCACTTCGGTGATATTGGTGATCTTACGAGTACCGTCACGCATACGGCTTTGTTGAATAATCAGGTCAATAGCGGAAGATACTTGTTCACGAATAGCCCGTACTGGCAAATCCATACCCGACATCAAACACATAACTTCCAGACGGGATAGACAGTCACGCGGGCTGTTGGCATGGGCAGTAGTCATAGAACCTTCGTGACCCGTATTCATGGCCTGAAGCATGTCCAGCGCCTCACCCGAACGGCATTCCCCAACGATGATGCGGTCAGGACGCATACGAAGGGTATTGACGACCAAGTCTTGAATCGTGACTGCGCCTTTGCCTTCAATATTGGCAGGGCGAGATTCCAATGTAACCACGTGTTCTTGACGAAGCTGCAATTCAGCGGCATTTTCGACGGTAATGATACGCTCATCGTTGGGAATAAACCCGGAGAGCACGTTCAACAGCGTCGTCTTGCCAGAGCCTGTACCCCCTGACACGACGATATTGAGGGCTGCGATCACACATGCCCGTAGAAATTCGGCAATTTCGGGAGTCATAGAGCCAAAACGAACCAAGTCTTCCACTTGTAGGGGCGACTTGGAGAATTTACGAATGGTAATCGTGGGGCCGTTCAGCGCCAATGGGGGAATAATTACATTCACACGCGAGCCGTCCTTCAAACGGGCGTCTTCATAGGGGTGTGATTCGTCCACACGACGACCCAGTGGTGACACGATACGGTCAATCACACGCTTTACATGTTCGTCACTTTCAAATGTAACGTTGACTCGCGCAACCATCCCTTTACGCTCGATATAGATATTTTTGGGGCCATTCACCATAATTTCGGTGATGGATTCGTCCGCCAAGAGAGGCTCAATCGGGCCATAGCCCAAAATTTCCGCAAGGATGGCATCGAACAGCTTTTGTTTGTCGGCACGGCTTAAGACGATGCCTTCTTCAGCCAAGATGGTGGTAAAAAGCTCTTCAATGGTAGTACGCACCTCAGGTGAGTGAGGATCCATGGATGGGTCAATTTCACTCAACAGCTTCTTTTGGACACGCGATTTCAGGTCTTTATAGCTGGATGCGCCTTGGGCCTGTTGGGGGACGGGTTGGCGACGAACGCGCATCTCGTCCAAACGTGAAGTATCATTGGGGCCGCCATCTCCGGGACCACCGGGAGTACCGCCACCTTTTTCGATTTTGCGTAGTAACGACATAGAAAATGCTCCTCATCCAACTCAAACTTTTGAAACGGGCAACCTATCAACTTGTCATCTTATCAGCCCGAACGCCGTCCAAAACGGGAACGTTCTTGTTTACCAGCGGCAGTGGCCTGCATCGAGGTGGATTCATCCTCACCTGAAACCGAGCGCCGCACCAGTTCGGCCAGCTCAACAATTTCTTTGGCGGGCGATTTACCACGTCCTTTGGCAACCACAGGCACCCCTTGATTAACAGCTGCAATCATAGTTTTTTCGTCAAGGGGGATACGCGCTTCAATCTGACGCTTCAGGCTCTTTTCAATATCTTCTAAGGGGAGTCCCGCTTTTTCACGGGGGTCGGTGACACGGTTCATTACAAAAATAGTCTTTTCCGGCCCAAACTCACCATCTAGCACTTCTAACACTTGGCGGCAGCTTTTTACAGTCGGCAGGGTAGGGGTTCCAACCAATACAATCCGGTCAGCCAACCCGAACAACTTTGCAGCCAAGCGGTCTAGGCGCACCCGCATATCCAAAATCGTGAAGTCAAAATTACCCGCCAATTGTTGGATGATACGCTCAAACACATCTGGTGTGAGCAGGTTCGTCTCATCTACGTCATCCAAGTGAGCCGGGCCGAGCAATACCCGCAACCCACTGGCATGGGTCATCAATACGTTTTCAATAAGATCAGGATCAAGTTCTTCAACGGCTTTTGCCAGATCAACTACACTGAGATTGCTCTGGAGATATAAAAACACCGCCAAATCCCCAAATTCAAAATCGCAATCTACCAACAAAACCCGTGTATCTTCACGCATCAACCCAGCAGCAACATTGGTCGCAAGGGTAGTCTTGCCAACTCCACCTTGCGGGCTATAGACGGCCACAATATGACCAGCCCGTTTGCCAGCAGAACTTCCGCCAGCCGCGGCTTTGGCCCGTTCCGCAGAAGCAACAGCACCGCCTTGGCGGTATTGCTCCCGAACATTCGCGTTTAATTGATAAACTTTGCGAATCGTCGAGTAAAGTTCTTCTCCCGAAATCGGTTTTTCGAGAAAATCACGTGCCCCTGCCAGCATCGCCCGCCGCAGATAGGCCGAATCTTTATGAACCGACATCATCACGACAGCGGCTGTAGGAACGGCTTTGCTAATCTGCTCGGTAGCGTTGATGCCGTCCATGTCCGGCATATTGATGTCCATCAAGATAATGTCTGGTTGGGTGCGAATCGCCAAATCCAGCCCTTCGCGCCCGGTGCTGCCAGAACCAACGACTTCAATATCGGACTCAAAGGCCAGCAGTTTACGCAAGCCTTCACGGGCTTCTGGAATGTCGTCTACCAGAATGACGCGGATGACATCTTTTTTACCCATGCCGCCTTGTGGCTTACCCATATCAATAATTCCTTTGACCCGGTTGCCATCTCTACCGGGGATTGGCAGAAACGGCAACCTTCAATTCATGCTCAATGCTAGTGGTTTACTGCGCCACCTGTTGGACTGCCGGGTCGCTTAGACCACTGAATGTACGTAGGCTGCTCAAGTCCAACCGACGAATGTCCGTAACAGCGGGTTCAATCGCAAACGGCAGATTTTCGGCCTGACGCACGTTGTAGGTATTAATCATATACTCTAGCGTGACCGATTCGGTCAATGTTGAGGCCGCACCCTGATCTTGGGCCGAACGCAAGACATAAGTGATCGGAATACCAGCATCCACCGCCCATGTCAAAACAATGGCATCCTGTGGCGGCACCGCGACCACCATAATGACCGGAATAAAGGATGTCTCGGTGGGGACAACCGTCAACACAGTATTGGCATTGTTCGCCTGATTAGGATCAGCCGTTGGAGGTGGTGCCAGTACCGCAGGCGCAGTGGGGGTCGCTTCTTCGGCCTCAAACAGCTTACCATCCTCCGGTAACCAACCTACATGCAACACGGTTGCGTCTTGAATGGTACGTTGCGTAACCAAACGTGGACGTTGGACAGGTTCGCTGGGGCCAATGACTACCCCTTCAGGGAAGATGGGGCTGGGTTCGGCACGCCCGATACGTCCATCAGTAAAACCGATGGAGCCGTCTTCAAGCCGTGTCACAATCGTAATTTGATTGGGCAAACGGGTTTGGAATTCTTCGTCCACATCAATGAACAAGAAAGACATAATGACATCAATCCGGTCACCCGGTTGGAACCCATAAGCGACCTGTCCAAGCCCGGTGGCATCCAGTGGTACTGCCATCGCAACTTGCCCCGGTTCAATCTGCGTTGCCAAGTCCGAGCCTTCACCCGCCACATCCGCCAAACTTTCAACCAGTTGTGCTTGCACAATGGGTGATTCGCGCGGAATATCGGTACGGGTGATCTTGCCGATGACCTGTTCAACGGCGACGAAAGAAGTAGTGGGTGCAGAACCAATCGGCCATGCCCGCACGTCAACCATCGCGTCGGTAATTTCAATACCGCGTGGTAGGTCTTGCAATGCAATAACTACATATTCAACATTTTCTTGTACTGGTGGCGCGGGGGTATCGCCGGGGCGGGTAGTAGGAATGACCACGCCGGGAGTTCCGGGTGTGGTGTTCGCCTCTGGAGTTGTTTCATCAGTACCATCATCACCTCCGCCGCCCAGTAACAACACGGCAGCGAGGACAACCCCCAGCACAATAATTAAACCAACTAAAATGAGAACACGACCTCGCATGTAAGTTGCTCCTTCCGGGGAGGAACATTTTTAGACTAAAAGTTGCCTTCCCTTAGTGTAGTTGGAAGATAAAATAATGCAAACGGGCCTATAGTCCTATCGCCGTTAGAAAATTCACACAAAATCAATTATTGCGATGAATTTTTCAAACGCAAGCACTTGGCCTAGTTATAGTCTAAATCAGGTTCTTCATCCTCAAAGATGGGCAGCACCAATTGGAAACGACTGCCAGACCCCTCTTCACTGTAAATATCGAGCTTGCCACCCACCACCTCAATGCGTTCAATTAGGGCATTCAACCCCTGTACTCTTGGATCACCAAGCGCAGGATTGGAGACAGCCTCGATATCAAAGCCTTGTCCATCATCCTCAACTACTGCCTTAATCGTTTCCGAACCTACGTCAATCATGACGCGAATCGTTTTGGCACTCAACTGGTCACGGCAAATGGACAAAAGGGACTGTACACTGCGGAACATCATGACTTCGGTATGTTTTGCCATGCGCCGTTCTTCGCCGACCACATTAAATTGCAACTTGGTCTCGCTTTTCTGCTCAAAATTTTCAGCATAGCGGCGTAGGGTGGGGATAAGACCGAGGTCATCCAGCATCATCGGGCGCAGATCAAAAATGAAATCGCGTACCTTTTGGAAACTCTGACTGGCGGCGGCCTTCAGATTCACCAATTCTTGGCTGGCACGATCAGGATCACGGTCAAACAAGCGCTGGCATACTTCGGCTTGCAGGATGAAATTGGTGAGCGACTGCGCGGGGCCGTCGTGCAATTTATTTGCCAAGGCCTGACGCTCTTGCTCTTGGGCCTGCACAACGCGGATAATCGCTTGCCCATCAAGGCTAAGGGTAGGCTTGGGTGTATTGCCTGCGCCAGACATGGGCATATAGCCACCACCCAATCCAAAATTACCCGCGCTTTTTAGTTTTTCGAGCAAACGCCCTAAAATTTGACTGGATTGTTCAAGCTGCTGTTGGCCTTCCTGCAATTTTTCAAGTTGTGCTCGCATCGTTAACAAGCGGCTTTTGGCATCAATGGCATCTTCATAGGTCACGCGAATATCTTGACGCGGCACGGTGTCGAAGGCATCTTCAATGCGGCGCATTCGAGCGTTCACCGAGACGTTGCGTTCCTGAAGGCGCTGTACCTCGACTTGGCTCTGGTCAACGAGGGCCTGATTTTCCTTCATCCGCATCTTGATACCGTCATATTCGGCTTGGATTTCGGCGATGAGTTCATCTCGCAATGATTGAGCGCTCATTACAATCTCCCAGTATGGTCTTGCTTGTTATCTTCATTATCGTGGGTATTGGGGGTATCCGCAATTCGTACCCATCCGCGCCGCATAGCATAGATCGCAGCCTGTGTCCGATCTTCCACATACAGCTTGGTCAGGATCGAACTGACATGATTTTTGACGGTTTGTTGGCTAATTTTCAAGACTTCGGCAATCTGTTTGTTGGTCTTGCCCTGGGTAACATAGCGCAGAATTTCCATTTCGCGTGGGCTGAGGGGCACAAAATGTTCATGGGGGTCAATGGTATAAGGGCCAGTCGTGGCTTCAATGCGGGTGTTTGTCCATTTACGGATACCCGCCAAATCATAATACTCACCTTTGACCATATAATACCCTTGTACCACCTTTTGAATAACCTCAATCAGCAAAAGCGGATCAATATCTTTAGAGCAATAGGCCGAACAACCCGCCCGCAGTGCATGAAGCGCCTGCTCCTCATCATCATATCCAGTCAGCATAACCACGCAAGCTGAATTACGCTCGGCTTTGAGACGCGAGGCGATTTGTAGACCGTTCATTTGAGGCAGGTTGACATCGAGCAAAATAACATCAGGGTGAAGCTCCCGCGCTAGTTCAAGCGCCTGCTCACCGTTTTCACCCTCGGCGATGACTTCTAAATGTTCATCGTCCGATAATACACTCCGCAGACCCCGCCGCCAAACCGGATGGTCGTCCACAATCATGACGGTGATCTTACGGAGGATGGGATCGCGTTCTGGTGAACTCATAAGTTCTTTCCCGTCATTTACAAACTACCCGTATAGCAGCGGGCAACTTGGTCGTTTACCATTTTTAGGAAAATTCAAGAAACATTAAGCTACACATAGAATTATAGTCGGGTTTTATGGTTTCACCAACACACAAAGGTCGGAATTCATTAACCAACGTTCACCTGACGGGGATGCTTGGTCTATTGCGACACCTCCCTGCTTCATGCTAGACTACACCCGCGTTGTGGGCCAGTTAATCAACTCTAACCACACTCAAATCTTAAAGCGGTACAGAAGTATAATGGGTCAAGGACTAATGCAACGAATTACAATCTTTTTGCTCATTGTAGTCTCCCTTTTCTCTGCGGTTTCAATTCATTCCAATCCTGCTGTCCAAGCGCAAGGCCCGGTGCAGGCGCGTGTCACCACCGACCGACTCGCCATTCGGATGCGCCCCGGCATCAATGCGTCTCCGCTGGGAACGATCCCACTCGATACCGTTGTAAATATCACCGGACGTGAAGATCAACAGGGCAACGGTGGTATCTGGGTCTACGGTTCGCCGGAAAGCGGCAGCCCGACTGGATGGATGCTGTCCGATTATTTGCGCTTCTCCCCCGATTTTGTGATGAACAATCTGCCCGTCCTCACCGTTGAAGGCGTGGCATCCAATACAGGTGGAACCAATCCCGCCCCATCAAATCCTTCTAATCCACCTGCCGAAGTACCTGCGGGGGGATTAAGCGGCAGAACCACCGGACTGGTCAATTTCCGCAGTGGGCCAAGCACCAGTGCGGGCATTATCGCCGGACTAGGTGCCAACACGTTAGTTGTATTAAACGGACGCAATGGGGATGGCACATGGTTGCAGGCCGTCTATAACGGTCAAACGGGTTGGTTGTTCGCCAGTTTGGTGAGCGTTTCTGGCAATAAGAACTCACTACCGGTTGTTCCCGGCACCGAAACCGCTCCCGCACCTACTACAAATTCAACGACAAGCAGCACTGGCCCAGTCAGCGCCCCAGCCGCCGCCTACAGCTCGGCCAATTTGCGCGTATTCTCCTATGGAGCGCATGTTTCCAGTTTCGCCCATCCCGATCTAATGCGTTATGCCGGAATGACATGGGCCAAAGTACAAATTCGTTATGGGCGCGGGCAAGACCCTAGTTCCGTCGCGGGGACAATCAATGATGCCCATGCCAAAGGCTTCCGCATTTTGCTGGGTGTAGTCGGCTTCCCGGCGGACATCAACGGCGGAGAAGCCTATTTTGATGATTATGCTAAGTTTGTTGCCGGGTTAGCGGGTTTGGGGGCGGACGCCATTGAAGTGTGGAACGAACCCAATATTGACCGTGAATGGCCGACTGGACAAATTGATCCGGCTCGATATACGCAACTGCTGGCCCGTGCTTATAATGCCATTAAGAGCACCAACCCCGGCACAATTGTGATTAGCGCCGCGCCAGCCCCAACCGGTGCTGAAAGCGCATTTGGGCGTGAACGGGTCTGGAACGACAACACCTACGTTGCAGGCATGGCGGCGGCAGGGGCCGGGCGCTATATGGACTGTGTTGGTGCGCATTACAATGAGGGCATTGTCAGCCCCCGCCAAACCAGCGGCGACCCGCGCGACAATTATTACACCCGCTATTTCTATGGCATGGTCAATACCTACTATAATGCCATTCGCAAGCCCGTCTGTTTTACTGAATTGGGCTATCTCACCCCTGAAGGTTATGGGAACTTGCCGGGCGCTTTTGGATGGGCCGTCAATACCACTGTCGCACAGCAGGCCCAATGGGTCGCCGATGCCATTCGTTTGGCACGCAGCAGCGGCAAAGTACCGTTGGTCATCATCTGGAATATGGACTTTACCGGAACATTTGGTGACGACCCAATGGGGGGTTACGCGCTCATTCGTCCCGATGGCTCATGCCCGGCGTGTGATCGTTTGGCTGGCCGTTAGGTTTCAACTGACTTATAACCCCCTTGTGATGTGATGTAGAGGGGGTTGCCTTTTATAACCGCACTCATTTGAGGAAGGAACTCTATGAACACAACAACACATATGCAGCGCTCCAATCCGACTCACCAACGACAACTGCGTGGTTTTATGGCCGTTTGGATGGCCGTCACCCTTTTGGTGGGAGTAGCAACCTTTGTCGCCATTTATCTCGGCACAGGTAATTTGGGCGATGATGGCAACAATGGCAATAGCAACAGTGGCAGCAACGCCGCCGCCATAGTTGCCAACCAATCCGACCAAGAAGCAGCCCCTGCCGACCAAACCGATGCCAGCGTGAATGAAGTCACAGCGCAGGATACCTCTGCCAATTCCGACGTGGAAGCCCCTGTCTCAACGGATAATAATGAGGCGGCACAGGCATCGGGTGAGGGCGAATCCAACCCAGAAGCAGCGGCGAGTGGTGGTACAGAAAATAACCCTCCAGCCCAACCTGCTCAACAGGATGCCACCCCGACCCCCACTTTTGCCCCGACCCTTCCCGCCACACAGCAAACAGGCTTTGACCTCGGCGCACAGGTGATGGTGCCGTACAGCAAAGATGCGAATTCAATGGCGGGTACACTGGATGCCGCTGCCAATCAGTTGCGTCTGAACTGGGTCAAATTGCAGGTGCGTTGGGAATTTGTTGAACCCGAAGAGGGCGTTTATGACTGGAGCTATTTGGACGTGTTCTTCCAATCCGTCACCGAAAAGAACCTCAAGGTTTTGGTCGGCGTAGTAACGGCTCCTGAATGGGCGCGTCAACCCGGTGCAGATCTCACTAAACACGGCCCACCCGCCGACAATCAGAAATTTGCTGATTTCATTGGTCAGTTGATTATGCGCTATCCGGGCAAGATTCACGCCATTGAAGTCTGGAATGAAATGAATCTTGACCGCGAATGGGCCAGCATCAACGGCATCAATGCCCCAGAATATGTGGAAATGCTGCGTGTAGCGGCCAACACGATTCGCTTCCTTGACCCAAATATCTTGGTGGTCAGTGGGGCGCTTTCGCCAACGGGTGTCAATAACGAAGCTGTGCATGACGACTTCCGTTATACCGATGAACTGATCGCAGCGGGTGTACTGGATGTGATTGACTGTTATGGGGCGCACCACAATGGCTATAACATCGGCCCAAACGTGCCTTATGACCAAGTACCGAACGACCCCGCTGCCACCTTCCGAGGGCCATTTGACAGTCCCCATCCTTCATGGTCGTTCTACACCACACTGACCACCTATGCCAACAAGATCAGCGCGGCGGGCAGTACCGTACCCTTGTGCGTGACCGAATTTGGTTGGGCCACCACTGCTGATCTCGGTGGTCAATATCCTCAGTATTTTGAATTTGCCAACGACAACACATTGGACGAAAGCGCCCAATTCCTTGTCGAAGCGATTCAACTAATGGAAAGTTGGGGCTTTGTGCGTTTGGCCTTTATCTGGAACCTCAATTTTGGGCCAGAAGAGGGCTTCAACGCCACCAACGACAATGTACCTTACTCCCTGATTCGCCCCAACTATTTCTTGTCACCGGCATGGGGGCAAATCGCGGGGATGGATTTCCGGGGCCGCGCACAGGCACAATAAACCCTCGATAATTTAGCAATCAAAGCAGGGGCAGGGCCAAAATCTCTGTCCCTGTTTATTTTGCGATACAATGGAGGGGCTATCGCATCGGCGTTACAAGGAGACAGGCTCTTTATGTATGGCACTATCGGACATTACCGCATACTACCGGGGATGCGCGAGGTTGCACTACAAACCCTACATGAGCAAGAAAGTGTGGCGGTTCCCGGCATCGTCGCGGTGCATGTCTATCAATTGGATCGGGACCCGGACGAAGTGATGTTAGTCGTCATGTTTGAAAGTCGGGAAGCCTATCTTGCCAATGCCAATCATCCTGCCCAACACGAACGCTATCTCCAAGTGCGGCAGTTTTTGGCGAGTGACCCGACATGGTTTGATGGTGAAATTATTGATAGTATCCTTTTTTGATCTTTGAACACTGAGCACATGAAAGATACCATTCTCGCTATTTCCTATTTTGTTCATCTGATTGCCACTGTCGTTTGGATTGGTGGTCTTGCGATGATTTTGTTCCTCGTCTGGCCGGAATCTGCCCGCAGTCTTGCCAATCAAGAGGAACGGCGTAAAGTGGTATTGGGGATTCAAGCCCGCTTCCGCCCGATGGCAAATTTCAGTTTAGTCATCCTGCTTGGCACAGGCTTGGTACAGATGTCTGGTGATCCCAATTACGAAGGTTTCCTGACTTTTGAGAATACATGGAGTCTTGCCATGCTTCTCAAACATGTCGCTTTTGGCGTGATGGTTGGGCTGACCCTATTGACTCAATTCAGTTTGGCCCCGGCGATTGAACGGGCTATTTTGTTGGCAAGCAAGGGGCAACCAAATCCATTAGAAAACCTGTTGGTGCGGGAAGTCCGGCTGATGTGGGGACTAGCAGGGTTTGGCGTGATTGTGCTGATATTTACCGCGATTGCGACGGCCCAATAGTGTGCCGCCATACTGTAGGGAGGAGTAAATAATCGTGGCTAAACGTTGGGATACCTTGCTGGTCGCGCTGCTGCTGATTGCAGGGTTTCTGCTGCGGGCATGGGACATCGCCACCCTCCCACTAGGCTATTCGGATGAAGAAATTACGACCCTGCGTCTAGCCGAAAGCATTCGTAACGGCAATATACAGGTCTTTTTTGATACCCAGACCTCCGGGACAGAGTCGTTTTTCCCCATTTTGATTGCTGGCACCAAAATTGTCGTCGGGGATGGCTTTTTCGTCATGCGTTTTTTGCCCTTGATGGCCTCTCTGCTGACGATGGCATTAACTTTTGCAGTCGCCCGCCGTCTGTTTGGTCGCGGGGTGGGGTTTATTGCGCTACTGGCAATGCTGACGGGGATATGGCCCGTGATTGCCGCTCGCACCGTCACTGAAACATCATTATCCGGCTTAATGATGCTGATTGTCCTTGCTGCCGCGCTAAAGGCCTTCCACTTGGGCAGGCAAATTCGCCCTTTGCCGCCAGCAACGGCTCCCTATACCGTGTTGGCGATTGCCATGTCGGCTGCCGCTTATGAACACTACACCGGGTTGATGGCAGGCATCGGCATCTTCATTTTTGTCGTGTATTTGCGCTATACCCACCAATCAGTATCCCGTTATCTCTGGTGGAACAGCAGCTATGCGATTCTTTTGGCGACCATTTTGGGCCTGCCCTATTTCATCTCAGTGCTGCGAAACCCCACCTATAGTGGGCCATATATCTTTATCGCCGAGCGCCCCTCCAGCATTATCGCCTTTATTGAATCCATTGGCCGCACGATTTTGGGCTTTTTCTGGTTGGAGGCGGGTGACAAAAATCCAGCGCATAACGTCCCCGGCCTACCGCTAATCTCCTTTATCGAGCCAGTCATATTGGCTTTTGGCATTTACAGTGCTTTCCGCCTCCGCCGCCACGCCAATTACGGCCTTCTGTTGATCTTTTTTGTCTTGGGCCTGTTACCTGATCTGTGGTTCGATGAAGGGCCAGACTATCGTGCATTATCGTTCGTCTCGCCCTTGATCTACATCATAATCGGCTTAGGCGTCTTTGAACTCATCCGATTTTTCAAACAGAGCGACTTACCCGCCAGTTTGCATCGGCTAAAAGAGCAAAAAGGTTGGTTGGCATGGCCCGCGCCAGTGGTCTATCTGGCGGTTGTATTGATGTTGTTGGATTTTGGAGCGAATTTCCTACGCCTGCGCGATAACCTGTTTACCAATTGGTCAGACCGACAAGATATGCAGGCCGCCTATCACACCAATTTGGGGGAAATCGCCTACTACTTGGAAAACAATGCCGATGGCCCACCCGTCAGTATCTGCGCAACCCAAATTAACAATAGAGAATCGGATTCGCGGCTATTGGAATGGATGCTGCACCGCGAAAATATTCCATTCCGGGTCGCCAACTGCAATACCGATTTAATTTTGACAGCAGGCGGTCAGCCCATGCGATTGCTGTTTGTGGATACTGAGCAGCGCAACGCCGTCCCCGCGCCGCTATTAGAATGGATACATCTTGCGGAGCCTTTACAAAACACAAGTCTACCTGATGGAGTAGGATGGTTGCTCAATGCGGAACAAGCCTTAGCCGACAAGGGGGGGCAGTTGACCGCCTTGAGTACCTTGTATTATCCGCGGACGGCAGGCCAAGCTTTTGAGACGGTGCGATTACCTTTCCGATTCAACAGCAGTTTGACCCTTATCGGAATCGAGCCGGTGTCTACTCAACCCGAATTTGAGCCGGGGGATGTGCTAACCATCGTCAGTTATTGGCGGATAGATGGCCCACTGCCAGACGATATTGGCGTATTTGTGCGCTTACATGACACCCCTCAATCCAGCCCCTATAACGAAATCAACGGCTTCAGTGTCGAAACTGACCGCCTGCGCCCGCGAGATGTCGTCATCCAAGTAGGTTATTTGATTTTGCCCGACACCCTGCGCGAACAGGAATACCTGCTTACACTGGGAGTCTATGAAGGCCACCCCACCAACCAACTACCGATTTATAACCCCGATGTTTATCAACTGCGGGGCAACTATCTGCAAATCAGCCAGCCTATTCTCATCAGAACAGAAGATTGAAACACGCATGTTTGAAGTCATCTTTCTTGGTACTTCCGCCTCCGCCCCCAGCATTCAACGTGGCCTGCCTGCGCTGATCGTGCTGGCAAACGAATATCGCTTCTTGGTGGATTGTGGCGAAGGTACACAGCGGCAAATTTTGAAAAGTGGCATCGGCTTTCGGCGGCTCAATCACATTCTGCTAACCCACAGCCATCTCGATCACATTTTAGGCTTGGGCGGGTTGGTTTCCACCTTCATTCGTTGGGAAGAGGGGATTGAGGGCATCAACATTTACGGCGGCATGGCGACCCTCGAACGAGTGCATGATTTGATTTTTAACATTGTGGTGCGGGGTGCGCCGGTACCGATTCCGATTAATCTCATCCCGATTGAAGCCGGGGACGTGATTGTAGAAGACAAACATATGAAAGTGACCGCCGTCCCAGTCATTCATCGCGGGCCGGGCTGCTTCGGTTTTGTGTTTCAGCAGCACGACCACCGCCAATTTAATCCCGAAAAAGCGACGGAACTGGGTGTCCCCAATGGCCCGGAACGCGCATTATTGGTCAAAGGCGAAAACATCACCTTAGCCGATGGGCGGGTCATTACCCCGAATGATGTATTGGGGGAGGTGGTGCCGGGGGCGAAATTGGTGGTGATTGGCGACGTGGGGGATACCGAAAGTCTGCGTCCCTATGTCAAAGATGCTGATTGTCTGGTGATTGAAGCGACCTATTTGGAAGAAGAACGCTGGATGGCAGGCGAGGTCGGACATCTGACCGCAATTCAAGCCGCTGAACTTGCCAAAGCCGCCAACGTAAAAACGCTTATTCTGACCCATATTTCACGCCGTAATCATGACCATGATGTGCGTCAAGAGGCCCGTAGCGTGTTTTCCGGCACCTACGTCGCCCGTGACTTTGACCATTATGCGATTGCCCGTGCCAAACCCGTACAGAAGCTCCCTCCACCCAATCGGCGGTCTGAAAAAGCGGAGGATAAGTAATCAAGGGCTTGGGGCTTTACCCACTGCCTGACCCTGCGACGGCTCATAATTAGCGAATGTGCCATCCCGATAAATCACGACCTTGCGGTCTTTGAATCGTTGCACAAGGGATTCCGTATATTGCCCATCCGGATCACGGGCCAAGACATATTCGCTGTCGAGGTAGGGATTGGTCATTGCCATCAATGCCCCAACTTCCCGCCACATTCGTATTTCCGGCAAATAGGCGATAATCAACACGGGTCGTTCATCATCCCCGCGCAGACGATCTACCCGTTCGATTTGATCTTCCCCAATAATCCCATAACGGAAAAGTTTTTCAAGGCGTTCCGGCGTATATCCAATCAGCGACATGCCAATCGCTAAGGCCGCCAACATATAGACCCCGCTCCGCAAATGCAGCCCTTTCAGCATATCCGCCACACCGGTAATGCCTGCCGCCGAAATAATAGCTAGAAGCGCTGTCGCCTCGTAATAGTAGCGGGCACTGTAAACGCCCGCTCCTATCCAATAAAATAGGGTGACAAAAATGATCGAACCTGCCGTCAGCGCAATCAGCCACATCCAACGCCGCCGCCAGCCGAAAAATAGGCCGAGGGGCAGCAGCACCCAACTCAATCCGGCTTTATCTACCATGCAGTCATTCCGACTAACCGCTGTAGGCGAATCTGGCGGATTATCGGGCTGCTTCACCCATCCAAACAAATCGCGGCTATAACAAACGGTGTCTTTTCGCAAATAATATTTGGCCCAATACCAGCTATGACCACCCGTATTGCGACCATGCCCCTCGCCAAAGCCGATTTTGTCATAATTCCAAACGTATTCATATAGATTTTTCGAGGGGTCGCCAACTACCGCATAATTAAAGGCTGGATATAACGCGCCGTAGGCCACTGTAAACACCGCCAAAATCAGCAGAGGACGCAACGTTTTGCCAAATTGAGCAGGCCAGCGCGGATTTAATTCAGGTTCGGCAGGCGGTTCACGCAAGACCACCCACGCCATGATTGCCAATCCAATCGCCCCACCCATTGCCAAAACGGGCCATTTGGGCCAAAATGGATCATCCCCTTTTTTCAGCGCCAATTCACTAACGGCCCAATACGCCGCCCCTGTCATAATAATGAGGGGAACATAGAGAATGGCTAGGCGTGCCCACCAGATTACCTGACCGTTTTCATCAGTCAACCACTGACGAGATACCACTTCACGGTCTTCTCGCTCTGACCACCCTTGTTGAATTGTGCGAATCAGGGCAACGAGCACCCGCAGACCGCTATATGCCACTAATGGCACGGCAACCCCGGCGGCGGTTAAGGGCCGATTGGCGACCAGCATCCCCAGCGACATGCCGCTCACTGCGGCCCACCCAAAAGGATGTTTGCCTTTTTCGACCCGCCACGACCCATATAGGAATAAGAGGGTAAAAAATTGGGCGGAGGTGTGACCCATCAAGGTGCCATTAATCAGCAGGGCAATCGGGCTGATGGTGAATAAGGCCGCCGCGACGACCCCGGTCTGTTCATTAAAAACCTCGCGGGCCAGCCGATAGGTCAGGGCGACACTTAACATGCCGATCCAAGCGTTGATGGCCCACGTCATATTGAGTTTGACGCCTATCGCCAACAGCAAAGGCCAACCGGGGGGATATTTGCCAAAACGTTTGCCCTCTTCCGAAAGCACAAATGGCTGCCAATAGGAACGCAGCGGCTGCGGGACATCCACATAGGCGTCCCCCCGTGCAAAAATCTTGGCCTGATACAAATAGGCCATCTCGTCTTCCAGATGAGGCAGTTTCTCAAATACCGAATGGGCAACCCACACCGACCCCACCATCGCGCAGTAACAAAGCAGCAGAGCAAGCAGCGCCGATTTTTTCATGACGATTTTATGACTCGATTATTTTACGATAAACATCCAATGCAATTTCCGCCGTCCGACGCCACGAAAAAGTAGCCGCGTGTCGCAGACCACTTTCGCGCAGTCGGTCATAAAGGGCGGTGTCCTCCAACAGCCGGGTGATCCCCTGCATGATACTTTCCGGCTCATCAGGATTGACATAGACACCGTGTTCGCCAACGACCTCTGGTAATGCGCCGCGTTCGGTCACGACCACTGGCGTCCCACAGGCCATCGCTTCAATGGCGGGCATCCCAAAACCCTCGTAAAACGACGGCATCACCAACAAACGTGCCCCATTATACAGGGCAGGCAAAACCCCGAAAGGTACATCCTCAAACAGCCGCACATGCTCGGTCAGGCCAAGTTCCGCAATGGGGGCCAATTCCTGATCGGCAAACCACCCCCGCTGACCGCCAATGACCAATGGCAGCACATCGGGATGGGTCGTTCTTAACTGGGCATAGGCCCGCAGCAAACCGGGAATATTTTTGCGCGGTTCAATCGTGCTGACAAACAACAGATATTGAGTCGGCAAATGATAGGGGGCAAGGGTCGCTTGAATCTCAGATTCTGGCAAAACACGAAATTTCGGATTGACACCCAACAGATGCACGGTGATTTTTTCCGGCGGCACATCCAGCATTTCCACAATTTCGCGTTTGGTCGTCTCGGTCTGGGCAAAAATATGATCAGCGTGGCGAACGGCCCACCGAATTTGGTCACGATAATAACGCAGGCTTTCGGCGGTTTGGAATTGGGGATAATGCAAAAAGTGCAGGTCGTGAATGGTGATGATATGGCGGCGTGCCCCTCGACGCGGCGGAATAAAATCGGGGCTGTGCAGCACATCCAACCGATGACAGGCCAATTCTACTGATAGGGAGGTTCGTTCCAGACGATGATGGCAAGGCGTAAATAGATTGACCCGCCGAAAATTGGCAGCAGGCACATAACTTTCTGCATCCCGAAAATTGTGCAGGATGGCATAATCGCTGGTCGTGTCCAGTTCCGCGAGGGCCAGTATCAATTGGCGGGTATATTCCGAAATGCCGCCTTTCCGATAATAGAGCAGGCGGGCATCAATTCCGATCTTGGGCATGTTCATCAAATCGCAATAAATCAAGGTTAAAGTATGGGCATTATAATAATGGGCACATCGCCGCTTGTCATCTGTATTCTTATTCCCTGCATAAAAGGATTTTTCAATGAGCACAGATAAGGAAGATGCCATCCGCAAGTTTTGGAGCGTTGAAAATATAGAGGATTGGGGAAAAGGCCCACCTGAAGAATTTATTTTAGCGATTCGGAATACAGTTTTACAGGAAAACCACGCCATTAAATTATGGATGGAACTGATAGAAAGAGATTCTAGCCTTATGGCAAGTAAAGTATCTTATACTGATAAATTTCCTGCCTCCGATTTATCCGTTGAGTATGTCGTGAATAGTGTTCTGTCTAGTACCAGAATTATAAGGATTATGTTCGATGCGGCTGTCGAATATTTCAAGTTAAGAAAAGTAGCTGATGGCTCATGGCCCGCACATCTCGACAATCCAGATGATAATAAAGAATGATGAGGTCAATTTTGGAAAAACTGGTTCGGGTTTGCCACGTTGAAGAACTGGAACATAACCAACCCCGCTGCTATCGGGTCGAAAACATGGATATTTTTATCGTGCGGCATTGGGCCAACATCTATGCGCTAGAAAATCGCTGTGGTCATGCCGGTGCGCCTTTACATCGTGGCGAATACACCGATGGCTTAATTGTCTGTGCTCTGCATGGGGCGGCTTATCGGGTGGAGTCCGGAGAGGTCGAATGGGAAGCCATTTTGCCACCGCCGATGTCCGAATATAGCCAAAGTGAAAACCCACGCATCCGATTGTTTGGCGAATTGATGGAGGCGATTGAAACCTTGCCCATCCAGAGTTTTCCTGTGACTGTGCAAGAGGATGAAGTCTATATTACACTTGGGAGCTAATTCATTTTCCCATTTTCTATTTTCCTTTCCCCAATCTCCATAGGGAGGAGATGCTCATGTTTGTAGACCTACCACTTGAAGAACTTCAACAATATTATCCATCACGTCACGAATCACCCGATTTTGATAGTTTTTGGGCCGATACCCTTGCCGAAAGCCGCAAATTTCCCATTAATGCCATCTTCACGCCCGTTGAAGCGGGTTATCAAACGGTGGATGTCTTTGACGTAACATATAACGGGTATGGCGGACAGCCGATTAAGGGGTGGTTCATTTTGCCCCGCCAACGCACCGAACCGCTGCCCTGTGTGGTCGAATTTATCGGGTATGGGGGTGGACGCGGCCTGCCGATTGATTGGCTGCTGTGGGCCAGCGTGGGCTATGCCCATTTTGTCATGGATACACGCGGGCAAGGCACCACATGGCGTCAAGGCGACACGCCCGACCCCGAACCCGATGGCGCGAATCCGCATTTCCCCGGTTTTATGACACGCGGCATCTTGAATCCCAAAACTTACTACTATCGCCGGGTGTTCACCGATGCCGTGCGTGCGGTGGAAGCGGCCCGAACTCACTCCGCCGTTGATAAAGAACATATCGCGGTTACAGGCGGCAGTCAGGGTGGAGGCATCGCGCTGGCGGTAGCAGGCTTGGAGCCGACCATTGAAGCCACGATGCCCGACGTGCCGTTCCTATGCCATTATCGTAAAGCAACCGAAATCACCGACACCCATCCTTACGCCGAAATTGCACGTTTCTGCAAAACCCACCGTGAAAAAATTGAGACGGTTTTTACCACCCTAAACTATTTTGATGGGGTCAATTTAGCGCCGCGTGCCCAAGCCAAAGCCTTATTCTCGGTGGCTCTTATGGATGACATTTGCCCTCCACGCACGGTTTTTGCGGCCTATAACCACTATGCTGGCCCCAAAGACATCCGTGTTTGGCACTATAACAATCATGAGGGTGGCGAATCCTTCCAAACCATCGAAAAAATGAGGTTCCTTGCCAAGCTGTGGGGCTAACGCAGAGTAAAAACACAATGGCTGTTGCAAGCGGTGGTATAATACCCGTTCAAATTTTTGCGTTTTACGCCAGTCCTAATGGAAAGCAAAATTTAGTTGTAGAGGCGTGATGTATGGATATTCAACAAGCAATGCGTATGATCGAGTGGCTGGACGAAGAACGCCGCCGCGACAAAAACATCATTGCCAAGCTAGAAGAACGCTTGGTCTTGCAACAGGAAACAATCGAACAACTTACCCGTCAGATGAACGGGCTAGAAAACGATTTGGTCACCAGCCGCACCCAATTTATTCCGGCGGAACGCGACGCCGAAATGATGGAACAACTGCGGCTGGAAATGCGCCAAATGATTGAGGGCATTGAGGCCAAACGTCTTGCCGCCGAACGGGAAACCGAGCGTCGCAACGAATTCGCTCGTGAAATGACCTCCCGCCCCATCCGCGAACTCAATGAACGGCTGGATCGCATCGAACATCAACAAGACGATATGGGGGCTGCCCGTGCCGAACGGGATCGTATGGCCGCCAGTCTTTCCGCCGTGCAGCAGCGCCTTGAAGATATGGCTAAGAAAATTGAAGAGCCGGAACGCCGCATCGCCTTTTTGGAGGAACAGCGCCGTCAAGACAACCGTCGCATTTCCGATATTCAGGCCGGACTGCCAGAAATGCAGAAGTTAATTGATGGCGTCAAACTCAAAATTGAGCGGGTGGAAAATCTAGCCCTGACCGCCGAAAAGCGCATTACCGAAAGCCAAGCGGGTGAACGGATGCGCCGCGAAGAAATGCAAAATTTCCTTGACCAACAAAATCTCATCAGCCAGCAGCGCGACCAGCAAATCAAAGACCTGACGCGCAATATCGGTGCTTATGATGAAGACATCCGCCGCAACTTGGAACGCTTTGAATCATGGGCCGAAACTTATCGGCAGATGAAGAAGATTGTCGAAGATTTTGAGCGCATCGGGGAGCGTTTGGAGCGACGCATCAATGAAGTCTCAGAAATGCAGCGTCTTTCGGAGGAGCGCTTCCGTGAAGAGTGGAACGACTGGGTAAAAGACGACCAGCGCCGTTGGAAGCAGTTCACCTTGACCAATGACGAGGCTTGGCGCAAACACGAAAAAGATATGGCGGATTATCGCAAGACCATTGAAGATACGCGGGGCGATCTGACGCCGTTGCAAAGCTCAATTGATCGGCTGTGGCGTTTGGAACAGGCCCGTGCGCGGATGTATATCGAAGGCTACAAGTCCCTCATGATGGAATATAACGTTACAGGTGTTACTGGTAGTGCCAACTTCTCGACCTCAACCGGAACGATGCCTGTTGTATCCTTACCTACTAATGGGGATAATGGATAGGGTCAATTAACAGCGTATGGATAATGATGAAATCCATCAGTTAGAACAGGCCATCGCCACCCTAGAAACACAGCGGGATGCGCTTGGGGATAGCGTCGTTGAGACGATGTTGGCCCCTGCCCGTGAAAAGCTCGCCACCCTAAAACGACAATCCGAAAGTGATCAGCAACGCAAGCTGGTCACTTTTCTGTTTACCGATGTGGTGTCCTCCTCCAAAACTTTTGGACACCTTGACCCTGAAGATACTCTTGAAATCCTCAGCACCGCCTTAGCTCGTTTTGGTAAGGTAGTGAAACAACATCAAGGCTATGTGGCCCGTCTGATGGGTGATGGCATGTTAGCCTTTTTTGGCGCACCCATCGCCCGTGAAGATGACGCAGTTCGAGCCGTTCGGGCTGCCCTCGCTATTATTCAAGCCGCCCGACAATATGCCCAAGAAGTCACGGCACGCTGGGGGATTGATAGTTTTAATGTGCGGGTTGGCCTCAATACAGGCTTGGTGGCGGTCGGGGAGGTTGGTGGTGAGGCAGGTTCGGAATATACCGCGATGGGGGATGCCATCAACATGGCCGCCCGCATGGAAAGCCATGCCCCAGCAGGTGGTGTGTTGATATCCCACGAAACCTACCTGCACGTGCGTGGATTTTTCGAGGTGCAGGCCCTTGAGCCGATTATGGTTAAAGGCGCGTTAGCTCCCATTCAAGTGTATGTCGTGTTACGTGAAATCGCCCGCAGTTTTGAAACAGGCCAGCGTGGAATCGAGGGGATTCAAACCCGTATGATTGGGCGGGATGTTGAAATGCTGCATCTGCAAAAAGCCTATCAATTGGCAATTGAAGATGGCGAAGCCCAGATCATTACGATTCGTGGGGATGCCGGAGTGGGCAAATCACGGTTACTGCGCGAGTTTGGTGGCTGGATTACCCAACAGGCCAATTCCGTGCTCCGCATCAAAGGTCGCGCTTTCCCCAGCAGCGAAAAACAACCGTATGCCCTAATCCGCGATTTCCTTCAGTTCTATTTCAGTATTCAAGATACCGACAGTGCCGAACAAGCCCGTGAAAAAATGGAGGCGGGGATTGGGAGTTTTTGGCCCTCAGATGAAATCCCCGATGTGACGCAGGGCATCGGTCAGATGGTCGGCTTTGCATTTGCCAACCTCAAAGCGACTCCCCAGCAAAAATCCAAAGATGTCCCAAATTATTTGACCCAACTTTTTGAGCGTATTGCGTGCCAACAACCCACCGTCATTTTTTTGGAGGATGTGCATTGGGCCGATGATATTTCGCTCGATTTTGTGAGCCAGTTCGCCTATACCCATTTACAATTGCCCCTGCTGATTTTATGTCTCGCCCGCCCAACTCTCTATGAAAAACGCCCCTATTGGGGAGAAGGCCAAGAATGTCACACTTTGATTGATTTACGGCCTCTTTCAACGCGGGACAGCCGCCAACTGGTGACAGAAATTTTGCGTAAGGTTGAATCGCTACCGGATACTCTACGTGACCTGATTGTGAGCAACGCCGAGGGCAATCCGTTTTATCTGGAAGAACTGATTCAAGTCATGATCGCCGATGGGATTATTCTTCCTGATGCCGAGCACTGGTCAGTCGCGTTAGATAAATTAGCCAAGATGCGAGTTCCACCGACCTTAACAGGGGTTTTACAGGCCCGCTTGGATGCGCTAACCGCTGAAGAACGCGCCATCATTCAACAGGCATCCGTGATTGGCACCACTTTTTGGGATGGAGCACTGCAAACGCTGCGGGTAACAGGCCAGACCATTAAAAGTGCTGTGTCCATCACTGATCTCACCGGGACACTCGCTTCATTACGTCAACATGGGATGATCTTTAGCCGTGAGAAATCATCATTTGCCGAGACACAGGAATATGTTTTTAAACATGCCATTTTGCGCGATGTCACCTATGAAAGCGTGCTGAAAAAGACGCGGCGTTCTTATCATCACCAAATCGCGGAGTGGTTGATTAATGCCTGTGGGGATCGTGTGGTTGAATACGCCTCGCTGGTTGCCGAGCATTATCGCCTAGCAGGTGAAATCATCTCTGCCATCAACTATTTATTTGAGGCAGGTGAACACGCCCGAAAAACAGTATGGTTAAAGCCAAACGAGGTAATCAGATTTTATCAACAGGCGCTGGCTTTAACCACCACCCAAAAAGTTGAACTCGCCCTACATTTACCGGAAGCGGAAATTAAGCGACTGCAATTAGAAATCATCCGACCACTCGCAAGTCTCTACTTGACCTCACAAAAATACGATTCTGCGAATGAGATTCTTCAGCTAGAATTGGGGCTGGCCGAGGAGCTAGAAAATTATTTGGTGATGTCCGAAGCCTATAGCGGCCTTGCGGTGGTCGCACAGGAACATCATGACAAAGCGACAGCCGAACATTATCATACACTTTGGCTCAAAACGCTTGGTAAGTTACGCCAAAAGCCATCCCAACCTGAAAAAGCTGCTACTGCATCCTACGGGCAGGCCCTCACTAATGAAGCAATCCGCACTTTGAGGCAGCAGTTTGAAAATCAGCCTATGAAAAGCGAATCACAGTCCTAACGTTCACTCATCAGGCGGTCATATGCGCCTTGCCATGTCTCAGCGTCGCGCGTGAATTTGTTGACCTTAATTTCGCCAAAATGCTGAAATAAACTGACCATGAGTGAGGGGAAGTCTTCCCAATTGCTACGACGAACAAGGTCTTCCACTTGATCGGCCATCTTGCCCGTCCATGTCCACCGCTGGCGAAATTCTTCGGCCTTCATCCAATAGTTGCGCTTTTCCCATGCCTCCGATGATTGTTCAATCGTGTCGTTCACCTCACGTAGCGAAAACACAATCTGGGCAATCATATCTTTGGTTTCGGCGTCAAACTCTTTTTTCTTGCTCAGATGGCGCAATATCTCCGCACACGTTCGCATATGTTGATTCCGGATTTTGGCAGGGCCATCAGTGTTAATAACGCGACTCATCATGAGTTCCTTTCTGGGTTACTCTTCATCGGGGTTCCAAGGAGGTAACGGTACTTGTGTATAAAAAGCGCGGGCCGGAGCACGATTGATATAAAAAATGAAATAAACAAAGGCGATAATTTGAATCGGGATTTTGCATTGAAAAATATCATTAAAAGTTTGGGTGGCACCATCCATTAAACAGCCGGTGCAGTCGCCAAAAGCGCGTACCCAAGCCGCGACCATAATCAACAGAAAACTGGCAATGACCGATGCTTGTACAAGATATTGCGAACTACGGGGTTTGCCGATCCATGCCATAATCGCGGTAATCAAGACAATGCCGCCTGCAATGCCTCCGGCCCAACGCCAAAAATCCAGCGCAAGACCACCGCTGATAATGCCATTGGCATCTACATTCAACCGATGGGCAATATACAACCATATGATCGGCTCAATCCCAAACAGTGGGATGATACTCAACAGGCCAATAGTTAATCCGAGTGGGCGGTAAACCCGTTCTTTTTTTTCGGTGGCTGGTATTTCAGTGGTCAAGATACCGCTGCTCCAATCGGTACGCGCTGAATATGAGCACCCAGCGCTCCTAATTTTTCTTCCAATTGTGAATAGCCGCGATCAATTTGCACGATATTGCGGATGACTGTCGTACCCCGCGCACACAACGCCGCCAAAACCATCGCCATACCTGCTCGAATATCCGGGCTGCTAATGGTCTGGTCGCCACGTAAAGCCGTTGGCCCTTGCACCAATACGCGATGCGGGTCACACAAAATAATCCGCGCCCCCATATTTACCAAACGATCCGTGAAAAAGAGGCGACCTTCAAACATCCATTCGTGGAATAACACCGCCCCTGCACACTGGGTCGCTACCAAAATAGCGATACTCATCAAATCGGTGGGGAAACCGGGCCAAATCTGCGGTTTAATTTCGGGAATATTGCCACCAAAATCACGCTGAATGTTCAGATGCTGGTCACGCGGGACAAAAATATCGTTGCCACGCACCTCCCATGTCACACCCAATTTACCAAAGACAAGAGCGATCATGTCCAAATATTGGGGATCGGCATCGGTAATTAGCAATTCACCGCCTGTCACGACAGCCGCGCCAATCAGACTCCCGACCTCAATGTAATCAGCCCCAACGCGGAATTCACCGCCATCTAGTCTTTCGACGCCCTCAATGGTGATTTGGTTCGTACCAATTCCATCAATTTTTGCGCCAAGCTGGTTTAGAAACAGGCATAACTGCTGAACATGCGGCTCAGAGGCGGCATTGCGTAACACAGTTGTCCCTTTGGCGTAACACGCTGCTAATACTGCGTTTTCCGTCGCAGTGACACTCGCTTCATCCAGCAAAATAGTCGCGCCACGCAGTCCATCGGCATTCATTTTGAACGAGCCATCAAATTCGATATGAGCGCCAAGTTTTTCTAACGCCGTCAAGTGGGCATCCAACCGCCGCCGTCCAATCACATCTCCACCGGGGGCTGCAATATCCAACTGGCCCGTCCGTCCCAGCATGGCTCCAGCCAAGAGGGTGCTGGGACGAATTTTTTTGGCGAGTTCAGGGGAGGCCTTATGCGTTTTGATCTCTTTAGCATGGACACGCACGGTGCTGGAATCTAGCCATTCGACCTCTGCCCCCACACTTTGCAGCAGTTGGCCCATAATCCGCACATCCCCAATGTCGGGCATATTCCGCAAGATAACGGGCTGATCGGTCAATAAGCAGGCAGGCAGCAAGGGCAAGGCTGCGTTTTTATTCCCGCTGGCTTTGATTTGGCCTTGCAACGGAAAGCCACCTTCAATTAGAAATTGCTCAGGAATTGTCAAAATAGGTTCCTTTGGTTCAACCAGTACGCAAAATCACCGGGTCGCCAATATGCACCCCCAATTTTTCGGCGGCGCTCCCTTGATTCACGGCTAATTCAAGCTGACCCGCACTGTTAATGAGCGGCAGGATGCTCCCTTTTTGCGTCCCCATATAACTTAACCCCAGCGGCGCAAAGGACTGACCAGCGATTTCAACGGTGGCGGCTTCGGCGAAAAATGGGGCAACCGTCACACGCTCCGAAAAAGCCGTGCCACCAAACTGGGGATGCAGTTGCAGCATATCGTCTGACCCCCATACCAACCGCCCAATGCTGGTGACGACATTGCCAAAATGGTCAATATACAACACCTCACCACGCACATGGTCATCTTCAATTTGCAGAAGGGGCAAGGGTAGTTTTTCAAAGGATTTGTTCAAGGCAGGGCCGATTTGATCGAGCGGTACTCCATTGGCGAGATGTGCCGCGACTGGGCTGAAAATATCCCGACCATGAAAGGTCGTGCTAATGCCCTGCAAATGGTATTGGCGATTTTGTAGGGCTACCGCCTGTTGCACCTCGACTTGACCGAACACATAGCTAAATAAACCGTTGTCCGGGCCAATAAAGATGCCTTGATTCGTTTGTACGGCGATAGGCTTGCGGGATGTACCCACACCGGGGTCAACCACGCCTGCAAAAATCGTGCCAGCGGGCATATAACGATAAGCCGTCATCAGCACATATGCCCCCTGTCGAATATCTTGCGGGGCGATATGGTGTGAAATATCAATAATTTGCGCGGTGGGGCAAATCGAGAGAATCACCCCTTTCATCACACCGACATAACCATCTTGCAGGCCAAAATCGGTCAGGAGGGCAATTACTGGAACAGTACGGGGCAGCACTTGATCGGTCATAACTGGAATTGTAGCCGTCCCACCTTTTGAGGGCAACACAGGACTATTTTGTTCCATTTATCGTGGTGCCTCTCGCCAAAGCCGCCGCAGTTGCCAATATTTGTCAAATTCATTCCATGCCATCAACAGACTCAGGCGTAATCCATGCAGGCCGTCGCGGTAGCCCTTGAGCGTTAAAAAGCGCCAGCGAAATTGGCGAAGCGGCTGCAAAATAAAATTGCGAAATCTGACCTGCTGCCCTTCGGATTTCATAATTTCGGCATCATATCGAGCATAAAGCCGTTGTTTTTCGATAAATTGGCCTATATCTCGATAATTGTAATGGATGAGTGGATTTTCAAGGTGGCCGGGTTCACCCGTCTTTAAAATGGGGACTTCATGTACCCGGCGTTCGGGGTCATAGGTAGCTTGGTCGCGTTTTAATAAGCGCATTTGATAATCAGGATACCAGCCAGTAAAGCGGGTCAGTTTGCCAAAGATATAATTGTGGCGCGGAATCCAGTAACCCATATGCTGAGGATTCGCAATGATCCGACGCACTTCCGCTTCGACTTCGGGCGTGGCACGTTCATCGGCATCCACAAACAAGACCCATTCGGCATCCACCGCGGCAAGGGCCGCACTGCGTTGTTTAGAATAATTTTCGAAGGGATGGCTAATCACCTCTGCTCCGGCTGCTTGGGCAAGTTCAATGGTGTTATCGGTGCTGCTGGCAGATTCAAATACCACCACATGGTCTGTCCATTGGAGAGATTCAATACACGCCTGAATATGCGCCGCTTCGTTACGAGCCAAAATCACCCCCGCCAACTGAACGGTCATAGGCCCATCACCTGTTCGTAGGCGCTAATCAGGGTATCGCGCTCTTTGGCTGATATTTGACGTAGGGCATAAGCGCGACGGGCTTGGCGAATTTTGCGGCGCATCCCTACCCCAATCAACCAGCGAGCCGCTTGTCGCTTGAGCATAGGATAGTGTTTACGATAGAGTCGTAAGCGACTCTGCCATAAATTGATAATACTGTCCGGGCGCACTTGGCGGGTACTCTGCCCCTCCAGATGAATCACATGGGCTTGTGGCACACAATAAATTTTCCATCCCGCTTTTTGGATACGCCAACTCCAATCCACTTCTTCGGCATACATAAAAAATTGCTCATCAAACATACCCGTTTTTTGGATGACTTCGCGCCGGATCATCATGGTCGCACCGAGTGTATGCCCCACGCGAAATGGCCTAGGATGCTCATAAAGTCTGCGCGGATAACGACCATTCAAACGACGGTTGTAAAGCGTACCGGGGGCAGGCATCAGGTCAATCCATAACTGCGAAAGGCCGGGAAAGCCAAAAGCACTGTGTTGAAAACCACCATCTTCATATGTCAACCGTGCCCCAACAACACCAGCTTCCGGCAGCGAAAACAGGGCATTAAAAAGAATACTAGTCGCGTTGGGGCGGGTCTGGGTGTCGGAATTGAGCAAGTAGACAGCACGTGGGAGGGTATTTTCATCTATTCCGCTCTCGCCAAAGCCCATCGCACGCATCGCAACATTGTTGGCCGCCCCAAAACCAATGTTCTTAGTATTTTCGATAATTTTGACATGGGGGAACTCAGCTTGAATAGCGGCAGGGCTGTCGTCACTGGACGCATTATCCACCACCCAGATTTCGGTATCATAGGGGCCGCCGCGCTGAACATCATCCAATAGGGTACGAATGGCCTCTAAAGTGAGGGCACGAGTATTCCAACTAACGATCACCACTGCAAGATCAGACATAGTCCCTTAAATAGGTATACTGGCTAGGGTAGGCACAAAAAAGCCGGATTTGACCCCGGCTATAATAACATACTCTGTCCAAATTTTCAGTTCAGTTATCCATGCCCCACCGCGCCGCTTCTAACCATGCCCGAAAATCGGCATAGTCGGCTGAAGTGCGTTCGACCAGTTGCGCATAGGGAACAAGCTCTTTTAGTGCGTCATCTTCTTCTGTCTCAACCAATTCTTGGATAGCTTCTACAACCAGATCACGGAATGAGGCGGGCAATATAAAATCAGGTGAGGCAATTAACACTGAATGCGGTATTTCAAGCCATGATTCATTGCCTTCTTGCATGACCACCACCTGTAGTGCAGTGGCTTGCAAGTTGATTTGAACGGGCGGATTAGCTTGCTGCAATCGGCGTACCAATGTATCCAACTGGTCGTTCGGAATTGCCCCCGCCACACATTCTTCATCAAAAATCGCCTTCACTAGCGATTGAGCATCGGCAACTTCAATCACTCCCTGCAACCCAGTGACTGGATCAACCCCCGCAGCACGTAAGGCCAAACTTGGATAAACCCAATTCACTGGTGATTCGTCCCCTTCAATCCGACAAATTTTGCGGTTTGCCAACATTTCCGGGGTAGCGGCATTCCCCAATACCCGACGGTCATAAACAAAATCGAATCCAATGCCATTTGCGCCGACCCGCTGCGTCTGACGAACCCCCAACAAGGGTGAAGCGCCACAGGCACGTTCCGCCGCAACATAGGTGAATACATCTACCCACATCAAAGCGGCCTCACCCTTACACAACGCATCTAGTGCCTCGCGGGGCGTTGCCAATATACCTACCTCGACGGCGAGCGCTTCGCCCAATTGGTCATTCAATTGAGTCTGCAAGGTATCTTGGGCATCCACTTGCCCACTGGATGGGCTGGCAATGACAAACAATAGGTTGATCGGTTTGTCCGGGCTACCCAAAATCACAGGCAGTTCCACTTCTGGCAAGGGAGTCGAACGCGGCGTGGCGGTTGGCTGTGGCAAAGGGGTTCGGGTGGGTGGCGGAGGAGTTTCTTCTCCACCACAGGCCACCAACACAATTGAGAGTATCAGCCCGATGCTGAAAAGTGCTGAGATATGGCGCACGTTGCGGTTAATAGCGCTACCCTCCTGCTTGTACAGAGATAATGACGAATACTTGAAATACTATAGCAAGTTCGCGTGCCTGACAAATCAACGATTGAGGGCCTGCTGCAAAAGCTGTTCAATCTTGGGAGCTTCCTCAGCCATAAACCAGTCATCTAAGAGCGACAGATATTCTAATTGCAGATTGAGTGGCATCTTGAAAAAATCGGAATCTAGCATTTTGAGGCATCGCGGGCTGCCACAGCCGCATTCCCAAACATATTCCCCACGTCCATTGATGCGGTAATCAAAGGTAATTTCCTCACCCGCCGTAATGGGACGAAGGGCAATGACATAACGAGCGCCGTTAATCGTCTTAACGAACGTATTGGGATCACAAGAATGGTTGGTATATTTTTCGGGGTCCTGCCACAAAACGGTAACATTGTTTGCAATAAAATCGGTGTGATATTCATATTCCCCGAGTTCAGGCCGAAGTGGATGGGTTTCATCCACAATACGTGAATCATCCGCCTTTAAGATTGGCTCCCCTTTGGCAATATTGACCTTTGCAAAAACCCCTTTGCCTTGAATGGGAGATTCTCCAACATAAACTTTGCTCATTTTGAACCATCACTTTAATTTAAAAAGGGAATCCGCTATGATTGCGCTATCCGCATTGTATCTCAAGAGTTGAAGGCAATCCAATCGAATCCCTATGGCAAAAACAGGTCGTCTCAAAGACCGTTATTATTTGATGAGTCTAGGCTGTTCCAAAAACACCGTAGATTCCGAATCAATGGCGCAACTACTCGAAAACGCCGGGATGAGGGCCGCCGATGACCCTGCCCGCGCCGAAGTTCTCATCGTCAATACCTGTGGCTTTATTGGCCCCGCCAAAGAAGAAAGCATCAACAGTCTAAATGAGTTAGCCGCTCTCAAGCAACCAAATCAATATCTGATTGCAGCAGGTTGTCTTTCGCAGCGTTATGGCGACACCCTTGCCCAAGAAGTGCCGGGGTTGGATGGCATTATCGGCACACGACGTTGGATGGACATTGTGGATCTGGTGCAGCGCATCCGTACTCGCAAGCATCCCGAACCCCTGTATCATCTGCCCAGTGATGCCGAAACTGTTGGTAAAGATGAACGTGGCGCGGCCCGTATCAGCATTCAGGGGGCAAGTGCCTATTTGAAAATTGCGGATGGCTGCCGCCGCCCCTGTGCATTTTGTGCCATCCCCGCCATCAAAGGCACCGCCGTCAGTCGTCCTATCGAAGCGATTGTGAATGAAGCCCGTCTGCTGCGCGATAACGGCGTGCAAGAAATTATCTTGATTGCCCAAGACAGCACTGACTATGGCTACGATGTGGGCCTGAAAAATGGCTTGGCGGTTCTACTCAAAGAATTGGTCAAGGCTGTGCCGGATGTTCCTTGGATGCGTGTGATGTACGCCTATCCGGGGTATGTCACAGATGAATTGATTGAAACGATGGCGACCCACCCCCAAATCGTGCATTATCTGGATATCCCGCTGCAACATGCCCATCGCAAAACTCTGCTGCGGATGCGTCGCCCTGCCAATGTGGAATGGGTATATGAAACCATTGGTAAAATGCGCTCCGCTATGCCCGATTTAGCCATCCGCACCACCTTTATTGTCGGCTACCCCGGCGAAACCGACGAAGAATTTGATACGCTGGTGCAGTTTGTCAAAGACATGCAATTTGATCGTGTGGGGGCGTTTACCTATAGCTATGAAATCGGCACACCCAGCGCCACCCTGTCCGATCAAGTGGATGATGCCGTAAAAATTGCCCGTCGGGATAAGCTGATGGAAATTCAACAGCCGATTAGCTTGCAGCGTAATCAAGCCCAAGTCGGTAAGATTTTGCCTGTTTTGGTTGAGGGTCATGCCGAGGTCGAAGATGATGACGGCCCAACTGGTGAGACCATTTCGCTAGGCCGTTCCTATCGAGACGCCCCCGAAATTGACGGCTATATCATGGTGCAAGGAGAAGTCCCCGAAGGCGAAATTGTGCCTGTCCGCATCACCGGGGCAATGACCTATGACCTTGTGGGGACGGTAGATTTAGGCGGGCCAATTGTCATTCAACCGGGACAGATTTTCGGCGCGGGTGATTTGGATGTTCATGACCACTAAAGAAACTGATGGCTAATTAAGGAGCAGGAAACGATATGCCTTTTCCGAAAGATTTTGTATGGGGGGTCGCCACCGCCAGTTATCAAATCGAGGGCGTTACGACCAGCGAAGGTTGCGGTGAATCTATCTGGCATCGGTTTTCGCATACCCCCGGCAAAACCCGCAATGGGGATAACGGCGACATTGCTTGCGACCATTATCACCGCTACCTTGAAGACGTGCAGTTAATGAGCGAAATGGGTTTAGATGGCTACCGTTTTTCCATCTCATGGCCGCGTGTCATTCCGCAGGGCAAAGGCGATGTCAACCCGCTTGGCCTCGATTTTTATGATCGCCTAGTGGATGAACTGCTGAAAGCGAATATCAAGCCATTCGTCACCCTCTTTCATTGGGATTATCCCCAAGCCTTGCAAGATGAGGGTGGGTGGGCCAATCCCGATAGTGTGAAATGGTTCGCCGATTATGTGGATGTCGTGACCCGCCGACTGGGGAATCGTGTCAAAAATTGGATTACCCACAATGAACCTTGGGTCTATTCCATGATCGGGCATTTTTATGGACAGCACGCGCCGGGAATTACGGACATCCCCACTGCCTACAAAACCGCCCATCATTTGCTGTTGGCGCATGGGGAAGCGATGCCCATCATCCGTGAAAATTCGGAGGATTGCCAAGCCGGAATTACGCTCTATACCCTGTATTCGGAGGCGGCTACTGATAGCGAGAATGACCAAAAAGCGGCTCTGCGGAACGACGGCTTTATCAATCGCTGGTTCCTTGACCCGATTTTTAAGGGTCAGTATCCAGCGGACATGGTTGAGGCATTGGGTGAAAATCTCAAGGACATCAATCTTGATGCGGTGAAAGAAGCCTCCGAACCGATTGACTTCCTCGGCATGAACTATTACACCCGCAATAAGGTTTCATGGATGCCGGATTTGTTGCCTCTGCAATTTTTACCCGCGTCGCTGGGCAATGTCGAAACGACTGCAATGGGCTGGGAAATTTATCCAGAGGGCCTGACAAAATTACTGGTACGCATCCATCAGGAGTATCATCCCAAAGCGATTTACATTACTGAAAATGGCGCGGCCTTTGATGACCCGCCGCCAGATGGCCTAATTGTGGACGACCCGCTGCGCGAGAATTATCTGATTGATCACTTTGCTGCCGCCGAAAACGCGATAGATCAGGGCGTGCCACTTAAAGGCTTTTTTGTGTGGAGCCTAATGGATAATTTTGAATGGGCCGAAGGATTTAGCAAACGGTTTGGCTTGTATTACGTCAATTACGAAAATCAGGCCCGTATCCCCAAGCGCAGCGCCCAATACTACAAACGCAAAATCGTCACCGAAAAGGCCCGTGCCGTCTAAGATGTCGAATAACGCCGCCTTTGATACTCTTGCCGCCGTGTATGACCGTGACTTTGCCGAAAGTCCGGTCTCCCGTTGGCTGCGAGAACGGGTCTGGGGTTGGCTAGAGCCGCATTTTCCAGAGGGCAGCACCGCTTTTGAAATCGGGTGTGCTGGCGGGATAGACGCACTCTGGATGGCCCAACGCGGCGTCAAGGTCATCGCTGCCGACATCAGTCCCTTCATGCTGGACCAGACAAAGGCCAAAGCCGAAGCCGCTAATCTCGGCCATCTAGTGACACCTCTGCTGTTTGATCTCAATCATTTGCCGGAATGGGATAGCGAACCCGTAGATGGGGTATATAGCAATTTTGGCCCGGTCAATTGCACCCGCGATTGGACCGGGTTAGGGAGATTTTTGGCAAGGGCTGTCAAACCGGGGGGCTATGTCGGGTTAGGCGTCATCTCGCCATTTTGCATGTGGGAGACACTCTGGCATGGCCTCCATCTGGATTTCCGCACCGCCTTTCGTCGGTTCAAACGCGAAACGATTGCGACATTGCCGGGTGGGGGAACGCTACCGATTTATTATCCCTCGCCCCGCCAATTTGTCCGTGCTTTCCAGCCCTATTTTCAATTTGAGCGAGTACGCGGGTTAGGGGTATTTTTGCCCCCTAGCGATGCGTTTGGAGTCGTGGATAAGCGACCCCGTATCATGAAGCCTTTAATCGCCGCCGAAACCCATCTGGCTGATTACTGGCCCTTCCGCACATGGACGGATCACTATTGGATTGAGTTCACACGAACATCCAGTCATTCTGGTGATTGAGCGCCAATATGTTGATGGGTGCTAGTGACATAATGATAAATCACCGTGAGTGCCTCATCTTGGGCGGCGAGATGTTCCAAAATGGCCCGAATTTCAGCCTCGGCTTTTTGATTGACAATAAAATCATTATGGGCTTCAATGCGATCTTTCGCGGCCTGCCGATTTTGACTCATCATAATAATTGGCGCGGTAAAAGCGGCCTGTGTCGAAAGCACCAAGTTCATCAAAATGAACGGATACGGATCCCAATGATACATCCATGCAATGCTATTGAGAATAATCCAAATCATCAGCAAAAATGACTGGATAATGATGAACCTCCACGACCCCACCACCGCCGCGACTTGATCCGCCGCTCTTGCCCCAACACTTGCCTGCTCATCAAATAGCTCGTTCACATTTCGTACAGGTGCATGGGTGTGTTTGAATGGCTCTGGGAAATTAAGTTTTCGCATCGGCTTGGCCTCCGGTATCATTAGGGTTGAAAAGGAGTCGGTGGTATGGCGACAATCCATCTTGATGATTATGTCTCGGCAGGCTACTACATCACAAAACAGATTACGCGCACTGATTGGCACTCTACTGAACTATTGTCGGACAGATTTTTGAGTGTGTCCCACTGCATAGCCGATATAGCACCTATTGTTTATTGGGCCAATTCGCAAAAAGACTTCGATACTTTTGGCATTGAACTGACGCCAGAATTGCAAGAGTGGTGTAGTGACCAATTTGATAAAACAATCGGCTTTCCCGACGTGATATACCATCTGCAAACCGCCCGTGATTTCATTGCGCGGTTTATCCCCCAAAAGGATGATTTATTCCTGCTTGGGGCAGGTCTACACAAAGATTTTATCGAGCCGTTTCTATTGGTCGAGCCAACTTTAAGGATGGGTGTCCAAGATGAAGGGCAACGCGGATTGGCGCATATTATCGGGCAAAGGTCACCTCTTCCAGAGGGGGAAATTCTCGGCTATGAAGTGGTGTGCAGCGATTTTGGCGATATAAACCATTCGTGGCTGTGCAATGGTCTTGAAAAAGACGGATGGGAACGGTTTCAAATTCGACCTAATCAGCATGGCTTCATTGAGACCTACGCGGAGGCGAAAACCTTGACCGAATTTATCATGACCGACCCCGCGATATATGGCGAACCCGGCTTTTATATGCCGCTGCTCATCATCAAGTACCCATTGGAGCAAACCCTATGAGCATCAAAGAACCCGACTTCTGTTATGTCACCACCACTGGTTGGAAAAGTGGCAAACGGCACGAAATCGAAATTTGGTTTGTCAGCCATGACGGAGCGTATTACATCGTGGCAGAGGGACGTGAAAAAGCCCACTGGGTACAGAACATCCGGCACAATCCGGCGATTTCCGTCCGGGTGGGTAATCAAACATATCAAGGCAAAGGTCGGGTGATTGACCGCGCTACCGAACCCGAACTTGCCGCTGCTGTCGCTGCCAAAATGGACGCCAAATATGAGTGGAGCGACGGCCTGATCGTCGAACTTCGACCCGATTAACCATCAACTTTGGGAATCGGGGCAGTCTTAAATCCGCGTCCATAGGCCACATGCCCCTGCCCAATAACCACAAACGCCTTCGGATCAACCGCGAACACCACATGACGCAATGTGGCAACTTGGGGGCGGGCAATCGTGACGAACAAAACGGTGTGGGGTTGATCGGTAAACATGCCCATGCCCTCCCATGATGTGACACCACGTCCCAATTGGCCCAAAATCGCTTTCGATACTTCTTGGGGATAGTCCGTCACAATCGTGACCGTGCGAATCACGCTTGGCCCTTCCAACACGTAATCCGCCACCATGCCGCTGATGAACAATGAAACAATGGCATACATGGCGGCTTCCCACCCAAACACCAACCCCGCCATGCCGATAATCAAGGTATCGGTATACAGATAGGCGCTACTCAGGGGGATACCCATTTTGTGCTGCAAAATCCGCGAGAGGGTTGCCGTCCCTCCCGCCGTTGCCCCTGCGCCATAAATGAGGCCGCTGCCAATTCCGCCGACAATTCCGCCAAAAATCGCATTGAGCAAATCATTTTCGCTGACGCCATGTGTCGAAACAAAAGCGGGCAAAATATCCACCGACGCACTGAAAATGACGACTGAAAAAATGGTGCTGATAATGAGCCAACTGCCGCCCAACACGCGATAGGCAAAAATCTGGATGGGGATGTTAAAAATCAGAGTCATAATCCCGACAGGCGTGCCGATGACCTCATGTAAAATAATGGCGATACCGGAAACACCCCCCGGCGCAATTTGAGAGGGAATGAGGAACACAATCACCCCGATAGCACTGATAATCGTGCCAATCGCTGTTTGCAACAAACGCCAACCGGATGAGAAACCGCCTAGTCGTTGAAGTAGCTTGGTCACAATGTCCTCGTTTCAATGGTGTCTCAGGATGAAGTTGTGTCTAATTGTAATCCCGGCTCATGTAAAGTGCAGTGCCGCACCCAATCTGCCAATTTTTTCGCCATCAGTTTTTCCCGCCCATCTAATATTACCCGTTCAAATTGACCGGGAAACTGTCGGACTAATTCGGGATCACCAATCATAACCTGCCCCCGCCGCATCACCAACGACAAATCGGCCCGTCTAGCGCTCGTCAATGTCTCATCAGGATTATCGTAGTAAGGGAGCACGATTAAATCTGCCGATTGTCCCTTTTTTAAACTACCGCTATCTTTCAATTTCAATATCTGTCGGGGGTATTCGGTCACCATCGCTACAAGGGTTGCTGCGTCTACTTGGCCTGTTGTGTAAGCGGCTCTCAATTCATCCAACAAATCACCATCCGCTGTCAATCGTGAATCGCTACCAAGTGCTGCCCGTCCAGCCTGTACCCACTGCTGCACTGAGGTGGTTTTGCCCAGTAGATACAGATTGGTCGAGGGACACCATACCAAACTTGCACCTCGTTCAATTGCTAACTGGGTATTGGCTTCACTCAACCCTACCCCATGAATCAAGACCGTGTTTGGCCCAATCACCCCTAATTCGTTTAACTCACTAAATTCTCTTGCCGCGATTTCGTCTGTTCCCTCTGCCGCGTGAATCATCCAAACTTGTCGCCGCGCTTTGTGATAACTCCACTGAATTTCCTCGACAGGGGTCAAATAGAGCGAATGTGACCACTTATATTTTTTCACCACCCGCACCGGAAAATCCCATCTTTTTAACGGAGGATGCAGCGGATTATGATGCGCTACTGTCGTCACCCCTGATAGCAGATTTTTTAGGCCACCAATAAAGCAGCGATCCGCAAGGGGGGCGGTACGTAATTCGAGATAAGGGGAGGAATTGAGGCGCTGTGAAACATCATCGCTCCATTCGCGTGCATTAGGATACACCTCGCGGAATTTGGTACGTGGAAAATGATTTAGTTCAAGATGGTCATGGGCATTTATCAAGCCGGGATAGACGGCATATTCAGTCAAATCAATTGAAATCCGATGCTGGGTTGTGGCCTCAGACAGGAAAATACCCCGACGGTCATCTATCACCAGCGGCCCATCATTTGTCAGCAAAACGAGTTGTGTCATCAAACGAAAACCTTGCTACCCAGTATCCACGCGCTACAGTATACTCTGGAAAATTTGATGCGCTGAGGAGTGCCCTTCGTGAAAAAGTATTTTTTCATCTCCGGAATAATGATTTTGCTGGTAATTTTGACGGCGTGTGGTTTAGTCAATGCCAAAGTGGAGCGTGCCTATCTTGCCAGCGACCAAAATGGCGCCAATCGAACAGATACCTTTGAACGCGAAAGCATTTTTTATCTGTTCGTCGAAGTCAAAAACGCCAATGATGATACCGAATTGAAAGCCGTGTGGACATTAGTGGAAAGCGGCGGTGAAACTTTAAACACCCGCCTTGACGAGACCATTATCAAGACGGGTAGCGGCACAGTCACGTTTAGCCTTGATAGCGACACGGATTGGCAGGGCGGCAAGTATCAAGTGGAACTATACCTCGACGACGAAAAACAAGAGACGTTTACCTTCACCGTGCCCGAACCCGCCACTGATGTATTTGGTTGATTATTGCAGCGTCAGTGTGGTCAATACATAGGCGTTGTTGGCATCGGCTTGACCGGGAATCAAGCGGGTATGGGGTGGGTCAAGCTCATACACCGCCACGATTAGAGTGTAAACACCAGCTACAGCGTCTTGTTTGATCACAATGCCATGATTATCGGTGATGGTCTGTCCCGTCTGCCATGTGGTCGTGATGGCGCGTCCGTTAGCGGGTTCGCTGTCATGCTGCGAAGCCAGCGTGCCATCGGGGTTTAAGAGCTGCACCGTCACCTTATAACGTTTTGACAATGGGGTGTCAGTCTGCCAAAACAATGTCACCCCCAAGACATCCCCCGGCAAAATTTGCTGACCCGTCCCATCCGTTGAAAGGGCATAACCGACCAGCGTGATCTGATCGCCAAAGGGCATATTCACCACTTGTGATGGTTCGGTGGGCGGGGCGTCCAAAACGGCGTATTGTACTAATTCGACATCAGTAATCCATTGTCGTCCGATGACATATGCCCCTTCGTCCAGTGTGGCTTCTACAATGCCATTCGGATCACGTTCATTTTGCCCCCACAGTACGACATAAATCCGCTGATAATCGGCGATTAAATCATGGGTGGCCTGTCGCGTGGCAGCATCATCCCCACCTAAGCCTTTGGGTAAGCCAAATACCGGGGCATTGCCATGATAATAATAATCAAACGCTTCGATTTGATTAGGGGCATTTAAGATAATAGCATCCCCATCCTGTGCATTTTCGGTCAGCAGTTCCGCAATCCGCCGATAATCGCTGCGTGCATAGGCATCATCGTGATACATCGGGCTGAGATTTTGGATATTGGGGATAATCATCAACATCGAAAGAGCCACTGCACTGCCCCAACGCACCCACAACCGATAGGGGGTATGCACAGCCCCACTCATCACAGCCCCGATGCGTTCCAAACTGCGACCCAACATCAATGCAACCGCCATCTGAGCAGGGACTAAAAATTTCAAGTTGGCTTCGCGGTAGGCCCCCGATAATAGCAGCGCCCCAATGCTGAGACCACTCCAAATCAGCGGTAGGCTTACCCGCCACAGCACGGAGGGTCGTTCCGCCCCAGCACGGCGATCCGGCAGCAGCACCCCCAAAATGAGTAATCCTATAGGCAAAACATAGGCCAATGCCGAGAGATTTGTTGCGGTCTGCCCATAGATCAACAGCGTAAAAACTCGATCAGTGCGGTCTATCAAATCGCTTTGGTCGCCTGCTTGGGGCCATGAAGTAATCTGTTTATAGGCTGTCGGCAGCCACGACTGGAAAAACATCAGCGTAATCACGTTGAGGACGATATAGACATTCCGGGCACGCGGATCTCGGCGGGGAATCCACCACCACAAAAACACCACGCCCTGTGCAATCATGGTAAAGGGATAGGTGTAGTGGTTGTATAGTCCGACAGTGTTAATAATCATGAGCCAGATAGCCCAAGGGGCGATATGGAAGGCAAATTGATTAGGGCGATTTTCGGCGCGGTGGTGGTCGCTGGCGTGCAGCATCTTGACCAGCACCCAGAAACTTAACACGCTCAAGGCACCCAACTGGGCATACATGCGCGTCTCTTGAGAGTAGTACACCGCAAAGGGGTTCGCCGCGACCAAAGCCGCCGCGATACTGGCTGCCAGTGGGCCATACAGACGCCGCCCC
Organism: Chloroflexota bacterium; assembly: GCA_013112715.1. Classification (GTDB taxonomy): domain Bacteria; phylum Chloroflexota; class Anaerolineae; order Aggregatilineales; family J027; genus CFX10. The sequence goes on along the minus strand of JABFGB010000006.1, from coordinate 101,329 downwards.
AAGCCATACGTCCCTGCCACCGCCAATAAGCCCCAAAAGGCCGAAAACGAGCGCAGGCCAAATTCGGTTTTGCCCGCGAAAAACGTCCACCATTTTAAGCCGATATAATAACCGGGGGGGTGAATATCCCGACTGCTGGCTTCGACCAAAGATGGAATCGGGCGTTCGGCAAGGCGCAGGCTATTGCCCTCATCATGCCAAAGGGATTGGGCCTCTAGTAAATGAAAACGCCAGAAACCCGCCGCTAACAAAATCAGCACGGGAAGCCAGCGGATGACCCGATTCATTGGCGCTCCAATCGCTTCATCACCGCATCACCCATCACCGCCCCCGCAAATAACACCGCCAAGCCAGCGATGAGCACTTGTGGCAGGTGTTCACGGGCTTTGGTCGGCCATGCTTTATCGGGATGCCGCCATTTACCGGATTGAATATAGCCTTGCAGACTGTAATAAATCGGCGTGGGTGTCCAATCCGGCTCGACAATGCGGAAGTAATACCAGCTTTGATTAGCCTCGCTCTCACTAGGGCGCTTCAAAAACCAATAACTCATCACGCCGATATAGGGCCATTCTTCACGGGCACGTTCGTAGGCCAGTGGTGCCCATTCTGCCGCCTGTTCCATTGTCACCTGCCCATACGTCTCCACACCGGAAATAGTGGGATCATTTGGTACAGGATTCCACGCGATTTCACTGAGCCAAATCGGTTTATGGGCATCCCCATTGGCGACCATAATATCCCGCAGCCATTGGTGACGGGCAAAATTCATCGTAAAGGGGCGCATCCGGCGATCCGTTGGCCCGCTAAATAGGCCATAACCCTGTGCGCTGAGAATATCAAAACAACGGCCCGCTCCCAAATCATAGAGGCGCTGCAAAAACAGCAAGTCAAAGGCATCCCGTCCGGTGTGGTCAACGGTTGGGCCAATCGCCCCTGTCAAAATGACGATATTCGGGTCAATTGTTTTAAGGGCATCATGCGTGCGGCACAGTAAATTGGCATATCCTTCTGGGCTAATCAGTTGGTCGCCCCATTCAGGATAGAGGTTCGGTTCGTTCCAAATTTGATAATGGGTAATACGCCCTTGATACCGTTCTGCCAATGTCACCGCAAAATCCACAAAATCTTGGATATTGGCAGGTGGGCCATGTGATTGACTGGTCGGTGATGGCAAGGCCCACGGCGGCGTCGGGCTACTAATGCGGGCAAGGATTTCGACGTTATATTGGTCAGCCAAATCCACAATATGGTCGTATTTATCCCAACTCGAAATATAGTCGGCTTGGTTGACCACCCCATCAAAATTCCGGTCATTGCGCCGATCTACAAAATCCCCTTTGGCGTCAATCTCAATATCTTCCCACGCAAATTGTTGACGCAGCCAGCCAAAACCCGCCTCTGCAATTAATCGCATGGCGTGTTCGCGTTTTTCTGGCTCGGCCTCTTGTTCAAGGAAAGCATTAATGCCAAACGGATTCTCCGGCAGATTTTCAATCGAAGCGTTTTTTTCGAGACGGGGCATCTCGCGTGTGCCATTGGCGAGATATTGCAACCCGCCGAGCAACTGCGCTCCCGGTTCCGTTTCACCCGTCACATTCCACAGCAAATCCGCGACGAGACCGTCGTTCTCAAGATCGAGCCAGAGGGCCGCTGCGCCAATGAGGAATGCAATCAACCCCGCGCCCAATGTGCGGAGCGAAGATCCAAACAGTCGAAGAGTGGTCAGTTTTGTTCGCATGGGGCGAAATTATAGCCAATTGCGCCGCTTGAAGTAAAACGCCAGCGACGCACCGACAATCAGCATCAGCGTTAAGGCAAATGGATAGCCCCAATACCAGCGCAGTTCTGGCATATTCAACGGCGATGTATCGGGATCAAAATTCATGCCATACACCCCGGCGATAAAGGTCAGGGGCAGGAAAATCGTTGAAATCAGCGTCAGGGTCTTCATGACATCGTTGGTGCGGTTGGCGATGCTAGAGAGATAGACATCCTGCAAATCGGCACATACTTCCCGATAGACTTCCACCAAATCAATCACCTTGATGGCATGGTCATAACAATCCCGCAGGTAGTGACGAATTTGTTCGTCTTCAAATTCTGGCGCATCGTGAAATAAGGAGTTAACTGCATCGCGTAAGGGCCAAATCGCACGTCGAAGAACTAATAAATCGCGTTTAATCGAGTGAAGTTGAGCGATTGTCTGCCGATCCGGGCGGAGCAGCAGCAAATCTTCAATCTCTTCCAAGCGCTCCCCATATCTTTCTAGCACCGGGAAATAGGCATCAATCACCGCGTCCAGCAGGGCATATACTAAATAGTTTGGCCCACTTTGGCGCAGACGGTCAAGACTTTTGCGGATGCGATTACGAACGGGATTGAGGCAATCTCCGGGGTGGGATTCTTGGAAGCTGAGAACAAAATTTTTGCCCAAAAAGATATTCAACTGTTCATTAGTGAGATCACTGCCGTGCGCCACCATCCGCGCTACAATAAACAAATATTGGTCGTAGCGTTCGACTTTGGCCTGCTCATTTGCCAGTACCACGTCTTCGAGTGCCAATTCGCCCAACCCAAAAATCTGCCCAACTTTTTTGACTAATTCAGGCGTGCCCAAGCCATCTACATTGACCCAAATCACAGGCCATTTGCCCAAATAATCCCGAATACTAGCGGGGTCGTTAAGGTGATGTTCCTCAAATTTGGTCGCGTTATAAGCGATTAACTGAATATTGGAAGGGCCAGTGCTTGGCAAATCATCAGGAATACCCGGCGGTGCCCCTACTTCCGTCGTGGGAATCTGCAACGTTTGGGTCATCCGCTTACGGGGGTTTGGGCTTTCGGGTGAGGGGGTCTCGGTGGTTGTCATAAAATGTCCCTTCTTCGGAATAATTGCCGACTGTCATTTTACACCTCTCCCCGTTTCCGAAAAATCCTGCACCTATATTTTCCAAAATCCGCTGCGATCTGGGGCGCTTATTGGTCGTGACGATGCCGTGACAATCACGTAACGCCTGACTGATACGATGAATAAACATAGGTCATAATGAAATCAGGCAAGTTCTGACTGTCACGTAAGACGATTTCATGCACGTTTGTCCAATTGGCCCAAATTGCTTGTGTTCATCTACTAGCTGTGCTATCCTGTTTCCAATCCATATTCAGCAGAGATTGATATTCTGTGAAAAATTTCGGCCTCACTTGTACGATTATGATGACTTCGACTACCGGTATGGGTACCGGCATGTTGTGCTTCAGGTCGCAGGATGTGAGAGCCTAAAGTCTCTAAACCAAACGAAATCCCTCAAACGCGACGTGAAGCACTCTCAACCACGTCGCGTTTGTTGCTATATAGACCAAAATACAAACGCAGGAGAACATATCCGATGGCGATACTGGTCATGAAATTCGGCGGCACTTCGGTGGGCAGCGCCAATGCTGTGCGGCAAGTCTTGGAAATTACCCGAAAAGAAACCCAAAAATGGGACCATGTGGTGGTCGTCACCTCCGCTATTGGGGGGATTACGAACTCGCTGGTTAAATTGGTCGAACACGCCGCCAAACATGATTTTAATGGCCCGCATGGGGTCAAATATCAACTCGATGCGCTGCGTGCCCGCCATCAACAAGCCGCCCAAGAATTTATGAACGCCAATGAACATGCCGACGAACTGGATAAAGTAGATGTTCATATTGACACCCTGCTCGAAGAATTATACGGGACGTGCGAGGAAATCGCCGCTGCGGGTGGGGCAGACAGCCGTTTGAGCGACGCCGCGATGTCAATGGGTGAACGTTTAATGGTTGGCATTCTAGCCGCGATTATGCGGGTTAATGGCATCCCCGCCCAACCCGTAGACGCCAGCAAGGTCATTGTGACAGATCGCCGCTTCCAAAATGCCCAACCAGATTTTGCACCCTCCCGCGCCAATGCAAAAAAAATCATCGGCCCGCTGTTGGAACAAAAACAAGTGCCCATCGTGACTGGCTATATCGGCGCGACGCCTGAAGGCCAGATCACGACATTGGGGCGAGGGGGGTCAGATTATTCGGCGACCTATCTCGGCAGCTTGATTGATGCTAATGACGTCTGGATTTGGACGGATGTAAATGGGGTGATGTCCGCCGACCCGCGCAAAATCAAAGAGGCCAAAGTCATTGATATGATCTCTTATCAAGAGGTCAGTGAATTTGCCCATTTCGGTGCGAAGGTGCTGCATCCGCGCTGTGTCGAACCACTCATGGGGCCACATATCCCACTGCGGGTCTGTAATACGTTTAATCCTGACCACCCCGGTACACGCATCAACAGCGCCAATGCTGGCAAACCCAAACATCTCAGCGCCGTGACTTCGATTGATGGTCTACTGGTGTTCGCCCCCTCCAATGCCGTGCCCAGTACCCCCGGCCTGCCCTCTATGACCGACCTCACCAGTCAAGTGCTTGAAAAAGTGCTGTTGCAAGCTGCCCCACCCGTGATTACCGTCAACGCCCATGCGGGACATTTGTTGTGTTACGTTATCCCAACAACCGCCCGCCGCACCGCGAATCAAGAAAGCCTTGCCGCATTACAGGAAGCATTTGCGGAAGCCTATCCTACTGCCGAGTGGCGCGTTGAACCGATTGCGATTGTCGCCGCGATTGGGGTGGTGGATGTCCAACAAACCATGCAAGTTCTGACAGCAGTGAAATCAGTACGGGCAAATTTGCTGGCGTTGGGGCATGGTTCACCCGCGTGTTGTTTGCTGGCTCTGCCACCCGAACAAGCACCGCGAGTCGTCAAGCGCCTGCACAGCCTCGCCGTGTCCGTCCAAGCCAATCTGCCCTATGCTGAAAACGACCCCGCCGCTCCTGCTGCTATTCCCGCCATTCCCAACAATCGCCGCCGCAAGAATACCCGACCCAATAAACGGGGTAATCCGCCGCACCGGGTTATTCCCTTGTAAATAAATCCGTTCTAGTAGAGGGGTGGTTGTGAAATACAATCACCCCTTTTATATCCTCTGGTAAAAAATCCGTGACTTTCAACACGTTGCAAAATTTGACCCGGAATCTTATACTTTTAAGTGAATTATATTTTTGCTTAAAAAATATTTCGGGTAATGCCGATTCGCATTAAGATTTCTCATATCGTGCAGTGAAAAAGGAGAATGATCGTGAAGAACCGTTACGCATTTTTTGAGGGGCGGATTGTTCCGATTGAAGAAGCCAAAGTCAGTGTCATGACCCACGCCCTCAATTATGGCACTGGGGCTTTTGGTGGCCTGCGAGGATATTGGAACGAAGCCGATGAAGAGTTGTATGTGTTTCGCCCAAGAGATCATTTCAAACGTATCCTCGCCTCCGCCAAAATGCTCCTCATTGATCTGCCCTATACCATTGATGACATGGTGAATATTCTGCTCAATCTGCTGCAAGCGGAAGGCTTCCGTCAAGATTGCTACATCCGTCCACTGGTCTATAAATCCGATAATGTCATCGGGGTACGTCTGAATGACCTCAAAGGCGACTTCACGATGTTTAGCATCCCCTTTGGCAGCTATCTGGGTGATGAAGAAGGCACAAAGGTCGCAGTCAGCAGTTGGCGACGCATCAGCGATGTTTCCATTCCGGCACGCGGCAAATTCACTGGGGCATATATCAATTCGGCCTTTATCAAATCCGAAGCCCTGATGAATGGTTATGATGAAGCGATTGTGTTGGATGAATCCGGCCATATCGCCGAGGGCAGCGCGGAAAATGTGTTTATTATTCGGAACAACAAGGTTATCACTCCGCCCGTCAATGCCGACATTTTGGAAGGCATCACCCGCATGACCATTATGCAGGTGGTGCGCGAGGAATTAGGGCTAGAAGTGATTGAACGCCCCATTGACCGCACTGAATTTTACGTGGCGGAAGAGGCGTTCTTCTGTGGCACTGGGGTTCAATTGGCCGCCATCACCGAAGTAGATCAGCGGCCTGTGGGCAATGGCAAGCTAGGGCCGCACGTCCATGCCCTGCGTGACCTCTATTTCAGTGTCGTCCGAGGCCAGCACCCCGCCTACAAGCATTTCTGTCTCCCAGTCTATGCTTCGGAAGCGATTGCGGTACCAGCGATGGGCTAAAGCGCCTAAACCGACGACCAACATGGAGCTTCGGAAAATACTCTGAGGCTCCAGCCAATCAATCATGAATACAGCCCCACTGGCGTTGCGCTGTTGAAAATACCAGCGAGATGCTGAATAGACCCCGGCATAGACGGCCAAGAGCGCCGCCAACACACGCGCTTTCCCGACACGGGTCTGGCCTGCGATCACCAATGGGAAAGAGAACATCAACACCCGCATTAGATAGGTGCCAAGATGCACCAAATGGGCTTCAACCCGCACGTCGCGTTCACAGATTTTGGGATAGACGGTGCAGTCCGTTGGCATCCCCGGATAAACCCCATCTGGCTTGACAATATAGCCCCACGCATAGGTCTTATCCAAAATACAAAACATCACCACCGCCGAAATCATCAGCGTATCCCGCATAGACCCCTGTGACAACATGAAAAGCGCGATGAGCGAAAAAAACAGCAAGCCGTAAACCAGCCCATCCCAAATAACTTGCCCTTCCTGTGGGAGCAAAACATCTTGAATCGTAACACCACCCATAAAACCACCCCTTCTTTTGCACTACACAATAATTTCATGTCCATGATTGTACTCATGGCAAAAAAATCAACAATTCAGATTGCTTAACAAATGGAGTTATCGCGCTTCGGCGATCAAGATAGATTGGGTGGTGCTTTGGCTCAAGACGTGCAGAGTGGAATCAATCAACACATGGGTGAGGCCATCAAACGGCTCACGTTTGGTAATCTGAATAATCGCGCCGGGTTTTAGGCCTTTTTCTTCCAAATACTGCAATTTTTCAGGGGCTTGGTCAAGAAAACGCACTACGACGCCGGGTTTATCTTGCGGCCAATTGGCAAGCGGCTCTAAATGTTCCTGACCGGGTAATTTGCCTTCGAGGGTGGGGATAGGGTCGCCGTGCGGGTCAATGACCGGGTTGCCGAGCACTTCAGCAATACGTGCCTCAAATCGCTCGGAGATGTGATGTTCCAAGCGGTCGGCTTCTTCATGCACCTCGTCCCAGCTATACCCTAATGCTTCAACTAGATATAGTTCCAATAGCCGATGATGCCGCAAAACCTCCAACGCGACTTGTTCGCCCAACGGCGTCAGGCGCACCCCACGATAGGGCTTGACCACCAACAAAGGCTCGTGCAGTCGTTCGGTATCCGACAGTTTTTTTGCCATGTCGGTGACAGACGGGGGCGTGATGTCCAGAGTCTGCGCCAAAAGCGTGGTCGGCACCAATTCCTGCTCTTGTTGCAGCATATAGACCGCTTTTACAAAATCCTCAACGGCCTCCGAGCGCAGTTCACGCATAGTTCGGTCTTCATCGGTCATCAAAAAACGACGCCCCCTTTTGAACAAGCACCTTTAATTGATGTAGTCAGTCTACTTGCCCCTTATTTACCCGTCAAGATAACGCAGGTTCATAGGCTAAAGTTCGTTTGCGCCAGTCTGTTGGAAAAGCGATGGTTTTGTTGGTGGCATAATCATACGCCACCATGCCTGTTATCCCGGTTGCCACAATGCTGTCCGGGCCGGTTTTGCCCTCGCGCTGCACCAGATAGGCCAGATCAAAACTTTTGGTACCCAAACGTGAACAGCGTGTCCACACCCGTACCTGCTCACTGAGGAACAGCGGCGCTTTATAGTCAACCGCAACACGGGCTACGATGATACTCAAATTCTTCATGTCGCCGTCCCATCCCCACACGTCCTTCGCATACGACATGCGGGCCTGTTCCATATAGGTTAGATAAGCGGCATGATTGACATGGGCCAACGCATCCAAATCCGCAAAACGGACGGTCATCAAAATCGAGTGACGAAAGTGGTCCGGATTAAATAGATCATCCATTAGTCTATTTCCCTTGCCACTTGGCAGGGCGTTTGTTGACAAAAGCGTTCATACCCTCTTTTTGGTCTTCGGTGCTAAACAGGAAATAGAAATTGCGCCGTTCCAGCCGAATCCCTTCGCTCAAGGGCAGTTCAAAAGCCGCGTTGACACTTTCACGGGCCAAACGGACCGCAACCGGGGCACGCGCCGCAATATCCCGCGCCAACTTCAGCGCCTCGTCCAAATAGGTTTCCGGCGCGACCACCCGATTGACCAAGCCGAATTGATAGGCTTCCTGTGCTTCGAGCCAGCGATTATTCAGCACCATCTCCATTGCAAGCGCTTTACCGACAGCCCGCGTTAAGCGTTGGGTGCCACCAGCGCCGGGAATGACCCCCAAGTTGATTTCGGGTTGTCCAAACTTGGCGGAGGTGGAGGCCACAATCATGTCACAGGCCATCGCCAATTCGCAGCCCCCACCGAGTGCCACGCCCGACACCGCAGCAATTACCGGTTTATTGATTTTCGCAACCTTATCCCACAGGCTGATGCTGTCACGGGTAAGCATCTCAACCGTTGTGGCGTTTTCCATTTCTTTAATGTCCGCGCCAGCTGCAAAGACCTTTTCGCTACCTGTGATGACGATGCACCCAATTTCGCGGTCAGCCTCAAATTCATTGAGCGCCTGCACCAACTCGGACATCAAAACGCTGTCGAGGGCGTTCATGGCTTTGGGGCGATTGAGCCGAATCAGGCCAACACCACCTTCGACTTTTTCGACTAAAATATTTTCATAGGGCATGGGGGTTTTCTCCATTTTAGGCAAACGTAAGTAAGGCTTTCATGATCAAAAATAGACCAAACATGGCATTTGCAAGGATCGCCGCAGTCGTAGACTTGGTATGAGCGCGAACAATGCCTGCCGTCAGTCCAAGAATCAAGGGATAGACCAGACTCCAATAACTGACTTCCCAGCTAATTTCCCAATTGAACACTTGGACAAAATAGAACAAGGCGAATATCACCGCCGACCAGCCCACTGCCTGCACATTATCTTGGGTGCGTTTGACCATGACCGGATAGAGTATCCCACGAAAAATAACTTCCTCAGCGGCAGGGCGCAGACCGACAAACAGCACTCCCGCCATGATCCATGTCAAGGAATCTGCACCGTCCATCCGGTCAAGACCAAGCGGCAAACTGGTATCGGATTTGCCTAAAATAAGTGTGGCCGTATCCAGCGCAATCGCCACTGCCAATGCAGCCAGAGAAGTAATCCAAAGAGGGCGGCTTCGGCTGGGAATCAAACCGAGTGATTGGGCAACAGTCTGCTTGAAATTTTTGGCGGATTCCTGTTTTTTGAGTACCACTCCACTGCTATATTGATAGGCCAGTGTCAGGGCCATCACGCTACCGATTGCCGCTCCCAAGATAATTGAAGGTGCTTGGGCATCGGTGGGATCATCTTCGCGGATGGTGGTCGTAATCAATAGGCCTAAAAACAAAGCCACCACAAACATAATGACCGTCCCAAACGCCAATCGCATCCCCCAAGGCGGAAGATAGGGTTCAGGTAGTCGAGCCTTTTTCAAAATGGATTTAATCAATCGAAATTCCTTTGTTAGCAATAAGTTCGGATAGTATTTTATTGAGCCTGTCTCGCTCCGTCGGTGTACTATTTTGGAACATTGATTACCTGTTGGTCGTCCATTAAAAACAGAAGGTTCTCTATCCTAAGAAATTATACCCAAGCGTGGCACTCCCGGCTTTATGTTAGAGCAGTTGGACATCTTGCATGAGAAACTCCGAAAAATTGATGAGGAGTTGATGAAGACAGTGGAAATTATGCTATAGTGTTTTTTAATCGCCAGAAAGAGGTTCACTTGAAAACTCCCCGTACCCCTATTGCTATATTTACCCAACGGCTACCCGCTTTAGGTCTCATCATTGCAATAGTCGCTGGCGTCGTTACCCTGCAATCACCTGTGCGAGCGCAGGACAATAAACAATTTTTGACCGAACAAGCCCTTGCTGCTGCTGTCGTTCCGCCGCGTGATCGGCTTGATCTTGCCCAACGTCTAAAAGGAGTCGGGGAAATTGCCCCGCCGCCGACCACCCCCGCCAAAACCTATCAGGTCGGGGATGTTGAGCAGTTTTTTGCCCAAAATGATGAGACGGGCCTATTCACAGTAGATGCTACGTTGGTTTACCTGAACGATGTCATCTATATGTGGGTCGAAGATGGCTACACAGTTGATTACGATAGCCTGAAGAATGCTGCCGATGAATTCGCCACGCAGGTTTATGAGCCAGCGCGAGATGTGTTTGGGAGCGAATGGTCGCCGGGAATTGATGGCGACCCCCGCCTGCATGTTCTCCATGTATCTAATCTAGGGGCTTACATCGCAGCCTATTATTACAGCGAGCAAGAATACCCCAATGAGGCCGTTTCCTCATCGAATGAAAAAGAAATGTTCTATGTGAACTTGGACACGATGCTGCCTTATATTGGCTCACCCTACTATGTCGGCGTACTAGCGCATGAATTTCAACACATGATTCACTGGGTCAATGATGCCAATGAAACCTCATGGGTCAATGAGGGCCTTAGCGAACTGTCAGCTTTCATTGGAGGTTATGGGCCAAGCGATTTTACGCCCTCATTTCTCAACGAACCCTCGACGCAGTTGACGCACTGGCCCGAAGATGACCGAGGCGTGGTGTATGGCGCGTCATTTTTGTTTAACGCCTATCTGCTGGAACGCTTTGGCATCGAATTTATCAAAACAATGGTGGCTGACGATGCTAATGGGATGCAAAGTGTGCAAAATACGTTGGATGCACTCGCCATTACCGACCCACTGACGGGTGAACCAATAACTGCTTCACAAGTCTTTGCGGAGTGGACAGCCGCCAATTACCTCAATGACGCGAAGGTAGGAGACGGTCGTTATGTCTATACCCACCCTGACTTAGCCGAGATTGTTGAGATTACTGGTGGGGTAGAGCAAATCGGCCTCCCAACGACAATGGAGCATGAATCGGTCAATCAGTGGGGTACGAATTACTATACCCTCAAAGGTGGGCCAGACGCGCAAAATGTGACGATTCAATTCAGTGGCAACGAAACCGTACCTGTGATTCCCACGAGCGCCCACAGTGGTCAATTTGCTATGTGGTCAAACCGCGTGGATGACAGCGATGCTCGTCTAACCCGCGAGGTAGATTTAACCAGTGTCCGCAGTGCCACCCTGACCTTTTGGGCATGGTACAACATCGAAGAACTATGGGATTTTGCTTATGTGATGATCAGCACCGACGGCACAACATGGACACCCATTGCGACTGACCGCACCACCACCGAAAATCCGTTTAACACAGGTTACGGCGCAGGCTATACGGCTACATCGGGCGATTGGGTGCAGGAAACGATTGACCTCTCGGCCTATGCAGGTCAAAAAATCCAGCTACGTTTTGAATACATCACCGATGATGCGGTGGTGCGTGACGGATTCTTGCTGGATGATGTCAGCATCCCCGAAATCGGCTTTAGTGATGATTTTGAGCAACCTATTGATACCAGTTGGGTAACTGAAGGTTGGGCACAGATTGATAATGTGCTGCGTCAGTCCTTTACTTTGCAGTTGATTCAAGAAATGGCGGATGGCACGATTACGGTTGAGCTACTGCTTACCGATGAAAATGCCCCCTCCGGTGAATGGACACTCCCGCTTGGTGGCGATGTCAAAAACTGGACACTGGTTGTCTCTGGTCTTGCACCCGTCACCATCATTCCAGCTAATTTCAACCTGACCATTACAGCCCAGTAAATGTTCGTGACTGCGTACAGGTTCCGCAGTCGAGATGAGTGAGTAAACAATATGATTCAACAGCGTGCCCGTCAATCTCTCCGTTGGGTGGGAGCCATCGGGTTGATTATCGCCTTGTCGTCAACAATGATGGCAAAAGCCGAGTCTAACAGCAGCCAACAAAGGCTAACATGGGCCGACGCGCCTGCGCCCTCGCCACTCCGCCACGAAGGAGATGCACGGTCACGCTGGGGTTGGGAACTCTATGCCGATGTATATGGCCCATTCTTCACCGACCCCTATCAAATTGGCGATCACACGACCTTTGCGCTGGGGGAATCGCCCCATGATATTTATGACATGGAACTCTATTATCGCAGCCAGTATGCCTATTTCTGGTTTGAGCCGGATACTGATATAGACATGGATGAATTGCAGACGACGGCGGACTATTTTGACAAGCGCGTTTGGTGGCTAGACCGCGAGATTTTTGGCCCAAACGCCAGCCCCGGCATTGATGGTGACACCCGGATTCATTTGGTGCATGTCAATGAGTTCTATCCCGGCCTGTTGGGTTTTTTTAGCCCCAAAGACCAATGCGCCCAACATATCTGCCCGTCCAGCAATCAGCGCGACGCGGTGTATATGATGCTGAATGAAAATCCACTGGACAGCGAACAATACTACGCGACATTGGCCCATGAGTTTCAACACCTGATTCAGTTCAACCGCGATGGCAACGAATACCGCTGGATGGATGAGGGCCTTTCCCAACTGGCTGAACATCTCATCGGGGTAGTGGATAACGAGGTCAATCATTTTAATGTCGAACAGTTCATGTCGGATACCAATATACCACTCAATTCGTGGTCGCTAGATTACGAAGAACAATCGGCTTATTATGGAGCGGGGTATCTGTTTGCCGTCTATCTCTATGAGCGGTTCGGATCGGAATTTATCAAGGCGCTTACGCAAAATGCGCATGATGGGCTTGCCGGGGTCTATGATACGCTGCAACAGACAGGGCAAACCACGACTTTGAATGAGTTGATGATTGATTGGTACATCGCCAGCTTGATTGATAATCCCTATGTGGGCGATGGCCGCTACTACTACCAAACCTATGACTTGACCATAACGCCGCCGCTGATTGACTTGGGCAGCGTCAAACGTGAGTTTGTGTTCAACAGCAACGCCAATCAGTATGGGGCGGATTACCTATCGGTGGAATTTCCGGGAAAGTATCAGCTAAATTTTAGCGGGTCAACTGAAACCCCACTGATGGATGTTGCACCCGTATCTGGCGACTGGATGTGGTGGTCATATAACGCGATTGGGGCCGCCAGCAGCCTGACCCGTACTGTAGATTTGACCCATGTGCCTAGCGCAACCCTGCGTTACAACGTGTGGTGGCAGACAGGCGAGCTACCTGATTACCTACACGTCTTGGTCTCTACCAATGATGGGCAGCGTTGGGATCCGCTGTCGGGCCAGCATATGGAATATCCTGATGGCTACACCGATGCCCCCGGTTTGCATTACACGGGTGCTTCCGATGGGTGGGAATCCGATGAAATTGACCTATCGCGTTATGCCGGACAGGTCATCCAAATCCGCTTTGAATATGTCACCAACAATGCCCTAACTGGGTCGGGATTTTTGCTCGACGATATTGAAATCCCTGAAATTGGCCTGATGGATGATGTGGAAACGCTTGATAGTGAATGGGTGGCTGATGGGTTTTTGCGCACACAGCAGACGGTTGGGCAAGATTGGTCAATTGCAGTGGTGAAGTTGAGCGATCCCAACGAAGCCCAGTATATTCCGGTTGAGGCGGGCAAATCGGACATGGAAATTAATGTGCCAGAGGGTGGGGCGGTAGTCATTGTAAGCGCCCAAGCACCCTTTACCCTGCATGAAGCCAAATATCGGCTGACGCTGATGCCTCTTGATTAGCATTTTGTTTGGCAGTCTGATTCGCTGAAGGGTAAATCAGGCTGCCGAGTTTCTATCCCTTACCACCATTTTCCAATTTTTCGGTTTTCTTAGGGCGCGTCATCTCGGCGAGTTCAGCTTCCAATTGAGCGCGACGTTCGGCGGCGGCTTTGGCACTTTCTTCCAACACCCGCTTATACCGTTCCTTTGTCCCCTCGCGCAGATCATCCCCAGAGGCAGGGGTCAACAACAATGACACTCCCGCGCCGATAATCGCCCCGGCAAGCAAGCCCGCGCCAAAAACTAAGATTTTACGCATAATACCCTCCCATTAGCTTGAAAGCACCTCAACCAATTGACGCAGGCCCTTTTTGTAATCGGTGTAGCAGTCAAAACGGGTACAGCGGCGTAGATCATCTGGCGGGTCAACGGGTTCGACCAATGCCAAAATGATGGTCTTGCGCTGGCTGCGGAAATATTGCCATGCTTGTTCGACGCTGCCTGTTTTGATGGCAAATTGGGACAGCACAACCACCATTTTTTTGCATTGTTCGAGTGCCGGATGTACCCCGCCTGCCCAATTGACATTTTCAGGGGTTTCCCCGTCATCCAACCATGTGGAAATACCTACGGCCTTGAGGTCGCCGGCTAATTTTTTGGCAAAATCGGCATCGGTGGCGGCGGCGGCGATGTAAGTGGCGGCTTCAATTTTGATTTTCGCGGCTTTGGTCTTGCCCATTCCGCGTGTATCGGCCACGTTCACCGCGCTGGGTTTGGAGGTGAAATCGTGCGCGGAGGTCTTGCCCATGCGATAGACCGTGCCGCCACAAGTGGGGCATTCGCCGCGTGTACCGGGTCGCCCTTTGCTTGTCCAAACCGCCTGTGGGTTCAGCATCTCAACTTTTTCACGGCAGGTGACACAAAACGCCTCTACCGCCTCATCTTCAAGATCGCTGAGGTGTTCCAATTCATCTATATCTTCAAATTCATCCCGAAAGGGATCGCGGTCATAGTCCGTCATAAAATTCCAACCCTAATGTTTGTCTTTGTATACGTTCAAGATTAGCACATTCGTCTATTCTGTCCAAACTAATTGACAGCCCAAAACCCGAACGTTATACTTTCGCCCATGTTAAAAAATCAACTTTCTATCGCTGTGTATCATCACCATCATCATAACTTCCGGCTTCATTTCCGGTGGTGATGGTGTGTTGCGCCTGCAAAAATTTTCATGATAGGGCGCACCCGAAATCAGCAAATCTGCGCTCCACGCCAACCGGATGTGGGGCGTTTTTGTTTATGGGGTAGCCATCAAAAGGGAGAGTAAGGGTCGAATGAATGAGCAAGTACGAATTGCACTGCCGAGCAAAGGGCGGATGGAAGGGGAGACCCTTGAATTCCTTGCCAACTGCGGCTTGCGTGTCAACAAAACCAATCCGCGCCAATATACTGCCACGATTCCTGCCTTGCCGGGGGTAACGGTCATGTTCATGCGCCCCCGTGATATTCCGGTTAGCGTGTCATCGGGGGATATGGACTTGGGCATTACGGGTTATGACACGGTGTATGATGCGTTTGGCGGCGAAACCGAGGAATTGATGTTGGTGCATGAGGCACTGGACTATGGACAGTGTGCGCTGGTGCTGGCTGTCCCGATGGAATGGACAGAGGTACATACCGTCCAAGATTTAACCGTCAAAGCCACTCAGCAAGAACTGAGGGTCGCTACCAAATATCGCAATTCAGTAGAGCGCTTTTTGGAGGAACGCCGAATTTCGGGCATACGGGTGGTCAGCGCCGATGGAGCGCTGGAAGCAGCCCCCAGCATCGGGTATGCCGACTTTATTGCCGACATCACCAGCAGCGGCACGACTCTGCGCGAAAATAATCTGCGTTCATTGGAAGATGGCCTGATTGTAGATTCGCAAGCCGTGTTGATTGGCAACCGCACTGCATTGGCGACCCGTCCAGCAGTCATGGCGGCGACGGAACAACTATTGGAATTTATCGAAGCCTATATGAATGCACATGGGAAATACATGATTTTCGCCAATATGCGAGGCGAGACATTGGATGAGGTCGCCCATCTAGTATTGGGGCAACCCGACTTAGGTGGCCTGCAATGGCCTACCATTTCGCCGCTTGGCACACAAGCCCATCATGGCAATTGGTGGTCGGTCAGCATTGTAGTGTCCCATTCGCGTCTATATCCCGCGATTCAGCAGTTCCGTACCATTGGGGGGAGCGGCGTGGTCGTGACCCCGGTTTCCTATATTTTTGAAGAACGGCCCGAACGCTGCCGCCGCCTATTATCTATTGTTCAAGGGGTACAACCATGACTGATTTGTTGCCGATTTATTCATTAGCCGATGCCAAAACCAAGATTTTGTTGCGCCGTCCGCCTGACGAAACAGAAGTAACACCCGCTATCAGTAAACGGCTGGAAGAATTGTTTGATGGGCCAGTGACCCCCGAAGAAGCGGTACGTCGGATTTTGACGGCGATTCGGGATGGGTCGGACAACGCGGTGGGATATTGGACAAAAAAGATTGATGGTGTGCAACTTGATGCGCTGTATGTACCGGAAATCGAAATTCATGAGGCACTGGATAGAATCCCCCAAAAAGTTGCCGAAGCCCTGCAATTGGCGGCAGAACGCATCGAAAATTTCCATCGGATGCAGGCCGAACGCCTGACGGATTGGTATGAAAACGGGCTAGGTCAAATTCTGCGCCCCATTAACAAGGTCGGGGTGTATGTGCCGGGGGGGACAGCGCCGCTGCCTTCCTCGCTGTTGATGAGCGCGATTCCAGCATTGGTGGCAGGCGTTGAAGAAATTATTATCTGCACACCCCCACAAAAAGATGGCACGGTTAATCCGGTCATCTTAGCGGCGGCAGCGGTGTGTGGCATCAAAAAAGTGTTTAAGGTGGGTGGGGCGCAGGCGATTGCAGCAATGGCCTATGGTACACAGACCATTCCGCGTGTGGACAAAATCGTTGGGCCGGGCAATCTGTTTGTGACATTAGCAAAACGACAGGTCTTTGGCGTGGTGGGCATTGATGGTCTGCCGGGGCCGACTGAGACCATGATTATCGCCGATGAATCCGCCAACCCTGCCCTTGCCGCCGCTGATTTATTGGCCCAAGCCGAACATGATGTGCTGGCCTCGGCGATTCTCGTCACCCCCAGTCGCAATCTTGCCAAACGGGTGCAAATTGAAGCGGCCCGTCAGTTAGAACATCTAGGCCGCGACAGCATCATCGCACAATCCCTCGGCAATCAAGGTGGGGTAGTCATTGTGAATGGCCTCGTGGAAGCGTTTGAGGTTGCCAATGAGTATGCCGCCGAACATCTCTGCCTGCTGCTGGAAGACCCCTTTGCGTGGATTGGCGAAGTCAAAAACGCCGGGGGTATTTTCTTGGGAGAGGGGTCATTTGAGGTGTTGGGGGATTACGTGGCAGGGCCGAGCCATGTCATGCCAACCGGGGGCACAGCACGATTTTCCTCTCCGCTCAATATTTTAGACTTCATCAAAATCACCAGCGTCATCGGCCTTGACCATGACACCGCCGCCGAACTTAGCAAAGCCGCTTCAGTGTTGGCTCATGCCGAATCACTCACCGCCCATGCCGCCGCTGCCGAAGCCCGAATACAGGAGTAATCGCTATGCAGACTCAAGACATTCCCAAAATACGTATCCGGTCAGACATCGCCGCAATGGAGGGCTATGGGTATCCCAGCGGCACACTCGAATTATTGAGCGAACGCATGGGTCGCCCCACCAGCGAAATCATCAAACTCGATACCAATGAAAATCCATTCGGGCCATCTCCCAAAGCGTTAGAAGCCTTAGCCCATATGGATGGTCGCGCTCACATCTACCCCGATGTGCGTGTGCCGTATCTGCGGGCGGGCTTGGCGGAATATACCGGGGTTGATCCAGAGCATATTTTGGTCGGGCAGGGTTGCGACGAAATCATCAAAGTCACCGAGCAGTTATTTCTTGAACCCGGCGACATCATTTTGAACTGTCCCCCAACTTTTACCATGTATTCGCTGGTCGCAGGCTGGCTCGGCGCAAAAACGGTCAATATTCCTCGTCGCGCGGATTTTTCGCTGGACGTGGATGCGATTGAAAAAGCCGCCTATGAAACGGGCGCGAAATTATTGTTTATCTGCTCCCCCAATAATCCCGATGGCAGCCTGACCCCGCCCGATGTTTTGGAGCGACTTTTAAAGCTACCACTGGTTGTGGTGCTAGATGAAGCCTATTTTGAATTCGCGGGGGTCGAAAACAACGCGCTGCGGGTGCCGGACACGCCGAACCTGATTGTGATTCGCACCTTCAGCAAATGGGCGGGTTTGGCGGGACTACGGATTGGCTATGGCATCTATCCACTAGAAATCATCGAACACCTCTGGAAAATCAAGCTGCCGTTTAATGTCAGCGCCGCTGCCGATGTTGCTGCACGGGCCACGCTGACCGATATGCCAACGATGCAGGCTAATATCGAAAAAATCATTGCCGAGCGTGGCCGCCTAATCGCTGAACTAAAAACCATTCCCTATATCCATGTTTACCCAAGCGCGGCCAACTTTGTTTTTTGCAAAATTGCCACTGTGCCAATTCCCGATTTGCAGGCGCGATTGGAAAATGAGGGTATCTTGATTCGGTACTATGATGGCAAAGTACCGGGACATGTGCGGATCAGCATCGGGCGGCCCGACCAAAATGATAAGTTATTGGCTGTGCTGCGCCAGATCAGGGAGGAATTTAATGCGTAGTGCCAAAATTCAGCGTACCACGCAAGAAACCCAAATTGAGTTAAGCCTCGAATTAGATGGCACAGGGCAGGCGTCTATCCATACTGGTGTCGGCTTTTTTGACCACATGCTGCATCATGTCGCGGTACACGGCCTATTCGATTTAACCATCGCCGCGCAGGGGGATTTGCATATTGATTCCCATCACACCATTGAAGATGTCGCCATTTGTTTGGGGCAGGCGCTGCATGAGGCACTGGGGGATCGTAAAGGCATTGTGCGAATGGGGTCGGCGCTTGTTCCGATGGATGAGGCACTGGCACAGGTGGTGATTGATCTCAGTGGGCGACCCTATACTGTCGTCCATGCCGATTTTGATACTCCCCCCATTGGTCAGATGCCGACTTCACTGGTAGCCCATGTACTGGAATCTATTGCCACCCATGCCCGGATGAATTTGCACGCACAAGTATTTTATGGGCGCGACGATCATCACAAAGCCGAAGCATTATTTAAAGCATTGGGCCGGGCGCTGCGTGTCGCGGTTGAACTCGACCCCCGCCGTCAAGGAATCATCCCTAGCACGAAAGGAACATTAACCCAATGATCGCCATTGTAGATTACGGGGCCGGGAATTTACGGAGTGTGCAAAATACCTTAAAGCATGTCGGGGCGGAGACCAAAACCGTCAGCAAACCGAGTGAACTCGACGGCGCAGATAAAATCGTCCTGCCGGGAGTGGGGGCATTTGGAGCAGGCATGGCAGCGTTGCGCGAGTCGGGCTTTGTTGAGCCGATTATCCAAGCAGCCAAAGCGGGTGTGCCATTGCTCGGCATTTGTTTGGGGATGCAATATTTATTTGAGACCAGCGAAGAAATGGGGACACATCAAGGGCTGGGTTTATTGCCGGGACAGGTGGTCAAATTTCCACCCAATGGCCCGCTTGTCCCCCATATTGGATGGAATCAATTGCACATCCGCCAGCAAAATCCACTATTGCGTGGGGTAAATGAAGGCGACTATGCCTATTTTGTCCACTCGTATTATGTCGAGGCCGCCGACCCAAATGATATTCTCGCCAGCACCGATTATGGCCTGAATTATGCCAGTGTGGTTGGGCGGGGCAACATTTTTGGAATTCAATGCCATCCCGAAAAAAGCCAGCACGTCGGCCAACGCATCCTACGCAATTTCGTGGAGGACATCCATTGATTATCTATCCCGCGATTGATATTCGACAGGGGCGCGTGGTACGGTTGCTCTATGGCGACCCCAACCTTGAATCGGTCTATGGTTATGACCCAGTAGCGATGGCAAAAAAATGGCAGGCTGCCGGGGCAGAGTGGGTGCATATCGTCAATTTGGATGGCACGCTCGGCGCGGAAACCACTATTTTTGACACGGTGCGCCAGATTGCCGATTTGGGGTTATCGGTGCAATTTGCAGGCGGCCTGCGTAATTTTGATGCCGCACAGCAGGCCATTGATGCCGGGGCAGAACGAGTGGTTTTTGGCACCCTATTGGTTAAGCAACCGGAACTTGCCGCCGATGCCGTGCAAAAATTTGGCGCGGAACGGGTCGTCGTCGCGCTGGATGCCAAAGGAGGGCAGGTGGCGACACATGGTTGGCAGGAGAAATCCACATGGTCGCCAATTGAACTCGGTCAGCGACTTGCCGCCGATGGGATTCGACACGCCCTTTATACTGATGTAGACAAAGACGGTGATTTATCGGGGGTGAATGTGGAATCCACCGCCGCGCTTGCTGATGCCACAGGCTTGCAGGTCATCGCGTCGGGGGGAGTTGCCAAGTTAGAGGATATTCGCGTCTTAAAAGCCACTGGCAAAATCGCCGGGGTGATTATCGGGCGGGCGTTATATGCGGGTGTGTTCTCGTTGGAAGAGGTTTTTGAGGCATTGAAGTGAAATGTCCAATTATGTGTCCCTTCAAATGATATTCTTTGAGAAAATTGCCGATGAGTTTAAACAGAGGGGATGGATCATCTCACGCAATAGTCAAACCGAGTTCAAGCTCTCCGGGCACGCGATTAATGACACAGGAAATGCAGTAAGATTGTTCTTCTTTAGAGCAGTGCTGTTAGCTTATGTCGGAATCATAGGGTTTCCTATCAATTATTTGATGATTACAACTACACTCAAAAAAGTGAATGCGCGCCTAGATTTAAACGAATACGGCGAGATTGAATTAACTGGATGTATTGGAAACAGGTCAATTGATCGCACGATATTGGGCAAACCACAAATACCTGAATTTTTGATATTCAACAAAAAAGCGCTATTGGCATTTTTCTTTATCGCATCCTTTCCAACGACGATTATCGAAATAGCAATCTTATCAGGGGCTATTCAATGAGGTGTTTCTATGCTCGCAAAACGAATCATTCCCTGCCTTGATGTGAAAGATGGGCGGGTGGTTAAAGGTATCAATTTTGTGAATCTGCGTGACGCAGGCGACCCGGTGGAACAGGCCATGATTTATGATGCTGCCGGGGCGGATGAACTGGTCTTTTTGGACATCACCGCCACCCACGAAAAACGCGATACCATGTTGGATGTGGTGCGCCGCGTGGCCGATTCGATTTTTATCCCCTTTAGCGTGGGCGGGGGTATCCGCACGGTTGAAGATATGCGGGCGACGTTGCTGGCGGGGGCGGATCGTGTATCGGTCAATAGTGCCGCCGTGCGTGACCCCGAAATTATCAGCGAAGGGGCGGAGCGTTTCGGCGTGCAGTGCATCATCTTGGCGATTGATGCCCGCTGGAATGGCGATTTTTTTGAGGTGTATGTCGCAGGGGGACGCACTCCCACAGGCATTAACGCCGTCGAATGGGCGATGCGCGGCGAACAGATGGGGGCGGGTGAAATTTTGCTGACCAGCATGGATCGGGATGGCACCAAAATCGGTTATGATTTGAAGCTGACCCGTGCGATTGCCGAGGCAGTCAATATTCCGGTCATCGCATCGGGAGGGGCAGGCAAAAAAGAGGATTTTCTACCCGCCTTTACCGAGGGCAAAGCCGAAGCTGTGCTTGCGGCCAGCCTGTTCCATTATCAAGAACTTAGCATTCATGATCTCAAAACCTATCTACATGAAAATGGCGTACCAGTGCGCTTGACGGAGGCCGTAACCGATGGACAACCTGAAATGGGATGAAAACGGCCTGCTGCCTGCCGTCGTGCAAGATGATGGCACAGGGCAGGTGTTGATGATGGCATGGATGAGCCGCGAATCACTACAAAAAACCATCGAGACGGGCGAAACCGTTTTTTGGAGTCGCAGTCGCCAAGAACTTTGGCACAAGGGCGCGACGAGTGGCAATATACAAAAGGTGGTCGAAATTCGGGTAGATTGCGACGCCGATACGCTTTTAATTAAAGTCGCCCCGGCTGGCCCAGCTTGTCATACGGGGGCGTATAGCTGTTTTTACCGTGCATTGGAGGAACTTTCGTGAGCGATACCCTAGAACGTGTTTTTGGCATTATCCAAGACCGCAAGGCCAATCCCAAACTTGGCTCATATACCAATTCTTTATTTGAAGCGGGGGAGGACGAAATTATCAAAAAAGTGGGCGAAGAAGCGGTAGAAGTGGTGTTGGCAGCGAAGGGTCAAGGCCAAGAAAGACTGATCTCTGAAATGGCCGACCTGACGTATCACTGTTTGGTGCTGTTGGCCCAATTTAATCTGACTCCGGAGGATATTGCAGCGGAATTGGATAAGCGGCATAAACCGCGATGAGATTTTATTCAGTCGGGGTAATCGGTTCGGTATTATTTGAAAGCCACTCGGCGATTTCAGCAATGGTGCGCTGGCCCTGTGCTACTGCCAAAATAAATTGAAGGGCGTCGGCAGGATTCCATTTGGGTCGCCAGCCATTCTTTTTAAGAAATTGGTCAAGCGCTATAGTTGCGGTACGTTTATTGCCATCTACAAAGGGATGATTGCGGCTTAACGAATCTAGCAGTGCCGCTGCTTTTTCAAATAGACTCGGATACGCATCCTCACCAAAGGCGCTTGCCATCGGCCTTGCTACAGCAGACTCCAGTAATCCTCGATCTCGAAGACGGGCTTCACCACCCAAGATTTCTTCGTTAATGACGAGGACTTCATCTACCGTCAAATATCGGGTCATTGTTTTGCAAGCTCATTGAGCAACCATTCATGCTCTTTCATAGCGGCTCGTACATCGGCTCTGAACTGGGCTTCTTCATCTAGGCGCGTGACATATTGTTGAATTGCGTCTGCCACAAGTTCGTCAATGGGACGGTGTTGCTGTTGGGCTAATTCCTCAAGTTTCTGAGCCAAATTTTCTTGAACTTGGATTTGCATGGTTACCTCCGGCTGATTTTTATAACCTATTCTACCATGTTAATGATGGCATTTAAGCCTTTATTGACATCATCCACCACCTGATTCGCCACTTGTCGCAGGGCGGCTTGTTTATCAGCATGGGGGGAAACGCCAATCGCCTGAAATTCGATTTCGACGCCTGCCCCGCGCAATAATTCCACCGCCAGACGGGTGGCACGGATACCCCCTGTCGAATCTTCAAACACGGTCACGCGATTCGGTTGGTGGATCAATTCGGCTAATGGCCCAGTCAGGCGTTTTTGCTCAAATAATATCGCCGCCGCATGGAGGGATTCGGCTTCCTTGCCAGAAATCGCCGCACCCATCGCCGCCAATGCCTGTACGGGATAGGGTTTGATGTATTCGCCGGGAGTGCGGTTGTAATGGGAGGCTATCCACTGCATCCGGCCTGCGCCAATCAAGGGCACATCATGGAAGCCGAGCAGGTCTACTGCGAAATCACCTTCGGGGGCATATCCCAACGGATCAGAATCGGCATCGCGGGGGGGCAAGCTGGGACGGGCCGTAAACACCACAAAATCATGGTCGGGCTGGTTACGCCAATTAAAAAGGGTAGCTTTGCTGGATTCACTCAACAGGGGCACATCATAAACCAAAAGGGTGCTTTCAGTCTCGAAGGGGGCAGGTAGCCCATAGGTTCTGGCAAAACCATCACTGCCCAATGTATGCACCTGCTGAATGCGGGTGGTCGGTGTGTCGAGGGAATAAATATCACCCAAGAACAGTGGCAAAAAGGGATGATTGGCGAATTCCTGCAAATAGGCTAGAGCGTGGGAGGTCGGGGCATCACCATTAGAATTCCGCGCCGCCACCTCGCGCACATGGCTTACAAAATCGCGTCGGGGATAGGGATTGGCAGATTGCCGGATATTGGCGAATGTGCCTTCGAGTGTATCGGCTTGTAAATTTGGATGTTCGGCAAGGGCCTGTGTCAACATCAAGCCAACCGCGAAGGCCGCTGAATCCCACTCATTGGTTAGTCCACAGGCTTCAAAAATCGAAATTTCATCGTCGGTAAAATGAATGGGAGGATGTCCCATCAACGACCCAAAATAACCAATGGTGCGGCGCAGGGCCACCTTATAGCCCTCTGGATAAATCAGAACGCCATCTACATCAAATAACAGGATATTTCGCATGGATTTTTCGGAGGTAATCAGCCAAGCCAGCGTTTGCGTCGTTTATAATGTTTGACCTCGCGGTAGCTCTTGCGCTCACCTTTTTGACCGAGGCCCAGATAAAATTCTTTGATGTCTTCGTTGGAAATCAACTGATCTTTAGTGCCATCCAACACAATACGCCCATTTTCCATCACATAACCATAATCTACCAAATCGAGCGCGGCACGGGCGTTTTGTTCGACCAGCAGCACTGAAATTCCTTCTTGGGCACGGACTTGTTTCACAATTGAAAAAATTTCTTGCACCAAGAGCGGGGCTAATCCGAGTGACGGCTCATCCAGCATCATGAGTTTGGGATGACCCATCAATGCGCGGCCTATCACCAACATCTGCTGCTCACCGCCGGATAAATAGCCACTGGTACGTCCTCGCATATCGCGCAGGCGGGGGAAATAATCATACACTTTTTCTAGATCGCGTTTGGTTTCACGCCCACCTTGATAAACCATGCCGCCAACGCGCAAATTTTCCTCAACCGTCAAATGGCGGAACAGGGGGCGGGCTTCGATGACCTGAAAGATGCCCTTGCGCACAATTTCTTCTGCCGATTGACCGTCAATACGCTGGCCTTCCCACGTAATCGAACCGCGTGTCACCTCACCGTCTTCGCTATGCAGCAGGCCGCTAATGGCTTTAAGGGTGGTGCTCTTGCCTGCGCCGTTCGGCCCCATCAACGCGACGGCTTGGCCCGATTGCACCTTGAATGAGATGCCCCGCAGCACCAGAATCACGCTACTATAAATCACTTCAATATTGTTGACTTCTAACATCTATTTTTGCCTCAAAAAATGTCCCATAAGGGAGGAGTTACCAACCCCTCCCTTAGTAGAAGTGTCAATTATTTATTGGGGTACATCCGCACCACCGACGCGCAAATCGGGCAGTTCGCGCAGTTCGGTCAGTGGGCCAATGGTGGGTTGGACTTGACCATCACGCTCTACAAAATCAATCGCCCCAACGTAGGCATGGGTCTGCGAACGGGTATTGGCATCAAAGGCATATTCAACCATCCCCTGCATCGCGCTGTATTGATAACCAGCGTTGAGAAGATTGTAGAGAGTTTCGCCAGTTACAGCCTCAAAACTGCCAGCTTCGTTGATGGCGCGGGTCATCACATCAATCCATAGATCGAGCAAAGCCCATGAAGTCAGATAGGCGATATTACGGGTGAGGAAGGCAGCGGTACGCTCTTCATCGTTGGTTGCGACGGATAGGCGATTGGTGACCCATGCGTTGTTCACAATTTGAACCCCAGGGTTATCCAATTGATCCCACCATAGATAGGGCAAAGTACCAACGACCCCATCAGAATCCGCACCCGCTAGACCATAGACCGAGGTGTCCAAAATCCAGTTGGGGCCACCCACAAGTATCTGACCTTGCAAACCAGCACCCACGATAGCGCGGATGACCTGACTTGAACCAGTTGCCAGTGTGGTCGTGTAGATGATATTCGCGCCAGCGTCCGTGAGAATCTTCAATTGACCGGACAGGTCGGGAGTACCAATCGGCAGGAAGTATTCAGCACCGGCATAACCAACACCCAGACTCTCACAGTAGGCACGAGTTTCCGCCGTGTCACTAGATTGACCAAAAGCGATATTCCAGCTTAGGTGCCCAATGGTAGGTGTGCCTTCCATACCCATTGCTTCCCAATTTTCAGCCACATATTCACAGAACAGGCCCATTTGATCGGCGTAGGAAGGAATTGCGGCAAACACCCATCCGGGGGTCTGGTTTTCACCATAGAGTGATTTTTCGCTGCCCGCTGCCAACAGAATCGGCATCTTGAGTTCGGCGGCTTGTTCACGCAGATTTTCCGCATCCGTACTGGAGTATAGGAAAATGATGCGCGGTTTGTCGTTGCCTTCACGTGAAGTGAAGTCCGCCCAATATTCAGTGGCCTTCGCCGCGTCACCGCCGGTGTCTTCATAGACCATCGTGATTTCAGCGCCGCACAGACCACCACCGCCCTCTTCAGAATTGAAGTAGGCCATCGCGTCGGTCAACCCGGCTACCAGCGGCTGACTGATAGGACGATAGGGGCCGCTGAGGTCGCCAAAGTGAAAGAACGAGACTTCGCTGACGCCTTCATCCGCCAGATTCACCGCACATTCGGCGCGTCCGCTCTGTTGATTGACCATGCGATCTGGGTTGGTTGAACGATTCGCCAATGCCGAGGGCAGAGCGACAGTCGCCAACACCGCAATCAGCACAAGCAAAATCACAAAATGCTTTTTCATGGGTACTTTTCTCCTAAACTCGGTTTTAAACGGGACAAAAACTAAATTCAAAGGCTGTTTTTTTCCTTGATGCTCCACCCCTCCATCATGTCTATGGAACCTCTTCACTCATCGGATTGATTATAGAGATTATAGCTTAGACTTTGGTAAAGGGCCTCAGACGCCATGCCGCCTGCAAGATCGCCCAGCGATACGCGATACCCCTCGGCTGATAAATTAAAAACAGCGCCAGTAGCATCCCCAACAATAGCGGTGGCAATGCGCCGGGGACGTTGGCCGGATTAATAAACGTTAGCACTTCGACAATGCGCCTTTCAAATAAATCGCGCAGCCAATGGACAATATAGCGATCCATAAATAGGAAAAAGCCGACACCAAAAGTTGGGCCAAGTGCAAACCCTGCCCCACCGATTACCAACATCGCTAGCAAGCGGATACTCACTTCAATATTGTAGGCGTCTTTGGTGATATTCCCATCAATATGGGCTTTTAGGCTTCCGGCGATGCCCGCATAGACCGCGCAGACAAAAAAGGCCATCATTTTGTATTGAAACACATTGATGCCCAACTGCTCGGCGGCGAGGTCATTATCTCGAATCGAAATCCACGCTCGCCCAACCCGACTGCGTAATAGGTTGCGTGCTGCAATCCACGTAAAAATCACAAAAAACAACACAATGTAATACTTGTCGAGGGTAGTGGTAAATTCCTCGCCCAAAATGCGGGCGTTCGGCACGATCATTTCTGACCCACCAAAATCCAAATTGCGGAAAAAGTCATGCAGAAACCCGATGGATTTGAAGGGCCGGGAAATTTTTTCGGCATCATAGCTGGTAAAGGCCCAAGGGATCATAAATTGTGCGCCGAGGGTCGCCATCGCCAAATAAAATCCTTTGACCCGCAGGGCGGATAGGCCAAATAGAATTCCCAGCACGCCCGAAACTATGGCGGCAATGGGTAGCGCAAAGACAATTGAGAGACCACTATCCCGCACTAGCAGAGCCGACGTGTACGCCCCGACCATCATGAAGGCAGCCTGCCCCAATGAGATTTGCCCATTGTAGCCCAACAGAATATTGAGGCCAGTTACAGAGATCAGGTAGATGCCGCCTGTCGTCAAAATGCTTAGGAGGCGTAGGGGCACGATGCTTGCTCCCAACCCGCCTTGACTTGATAACAAAGGCATGGCGATAAGCAATACTAGGAAAAAAACCACCCAAAACAGGTCTACTCGTGTGCGGACAAGCGCCTGATCTTGAATGTAGTTGACATCATAGATACCACTAGGACGCATGGTGTATCAATCTCCTACACACGATCAATACGCTTCTGACCAAAGAGGCCAGTGGGCTTAAAGTATAAAACGGTAATCAGCACGATAAACGGCGCAAATTCTTGGGCGGCAGTCGTTGAAATAAACAAGATGCTCAGTTGTTCAACAATCCCGATAATGACCCCACCGACAAGCGCACCTGTGACGGAATCCATGCCACCCAATAACACGGCTGGAAACACGCGCAGAGCCAGCGCGGGAATGACGAGCGCACTTAGACCTGAACCACCTGTGCCTTGAATCACTCCGGCGATACCTGCCATAACCGCGACCGTGCCCCACACAATGGCGAGAATCAGGCGAACTCGTAGGCCAACACTTTCAGCCAAAACCTGATTTTCGGCGGTGGCACGCATTGCCAAACCGATGGAAGTATATTGGAACAACCAGACGAAGGCCAGAAAGGTCGCAATGGCAATCGCAAAACCCCATGTCAGATTGCGCGGGAAACGCAGTGATTCACCCAATGCGCTCTCGGTATCCACCTGATAATCCGGCAGGGCACGCGGGGGCAAAATATCATAACCAATCACGGTATAGATGGTGTTGCCATTCTCATCTATCCCCGTCGGCACGGAAATCGGCTTCTTTTCACTTTCTTCAACAAACACCGGAATGGGGCGCTCGTCTGCCCCCCAGATCAGTTGGGTTGCGCCTTGAATAATGAACCCAATCGCCAGCGTCATCAAAATTGCCGTCAACAAGGGCTGACCCAGAAGGGGGCGAATGGTGAAACGCTCGACAAACATGCCGATGAGAATACTGCCGACAATGCCAGCCATCGCGCCGCGCAGGATTTTGGAATCCTCTTGATTAAGCAAAAACGCCATCACCACAGCGGCAACCAGCGCAGGTATTAGGGCGATTAGAAAACGGCGACTGGTGAGGGTCGTCAGCCATTTGCGCCCGATTTTTTCAAGACGGGCCTGCCACCCTTCGGTTGTACCGCTTGTTTCAGGACGGACGGCGACTGCCCCAATCCCCATACTCATGACCCCGCCAATGACCAAAAACGCGGTTGCCAAACTGAGGCCAGCGGTCACTTGGTCAGATGCGCCATTTTGAAAGACTTGCCAGAAAAAGAGGCCACCAATGAACATCAACCAGCCGTGTGCGAAATTAAATACCCCGGAGGCTTTATTGATGATGACGATGCCGAGGGCCACCAGCGCGTAGATGCCGCCGCTGAGGATACCCCAGACCGTGAATTGAATGATATTAAAAAGGCTCTGCCCGATTATATTTACATCCGACATAAAGAATAACTCTCCAAATTATTTTCTAATCGCCTGCCATTTGAGGCGTTTCAAAACCGCCCAATTTGACCACAGGCAGGTCTTGGGTATCGCCAACGTTGCGTACACGCACTTCGGTTTCGGTATGACCCACACGCCCATCCCGATAGCGGACTTCGGAACGGACAAGCAGCATGGACTCGCCACCGTAAATCGCCGTTAAGACCTCACCATGCTTTTGCTCCATAAACCGACGGCGTAGCTTGCGGGTGCGGGTGAGTTCTTCCTCATCTGGGTCAAAGGCACGTGGCAAAATGACAAATCGGCGGATACGGGCAGGCGGCGGCAGGGTCTTGTTGGTACGGTTAACATCTTCCATGATGAGTTCAGCAATCTCATCGCGTTGG
This sequence comes from Chloroflexota bacterium, assembly GCA_013112715.1. Taxonomy (GTDB): domain Bacteria; phylum Chloroflexota; class Anaerolineae; order Aggregatilineales; family J027; genus CFX10. Next base: position 72,086 of record JABFGB010000006.1, on the reverse strand, counting down.
GAGAGGTCAACCATCGTCGTAAACGAAAGACCACGTTTTTCGGCCCAGCGTGCCACGTTTTCAAAATCGAGGGTAATCAGGGCACTCACATACGGCATATCGAAGCCACCAACCGCCATTGTGTCATAAATGTACGGGCTAAATTTGAGGCGGCCTTCGATATATTGAGGGCTAAAGTGCTCCCCGCTGGCAAGGGTGATTAGGTCAGACACGCGGTCAAGATAAATGAGATGCCCATTTTCATCCACATAGCCCGCGTCCCCTGTCTTAAACCAACCATCCGGGGTTAGGGCTTTTTGGGTCTTTTCGTCATCTTTATAGTAGCCCGCAAAGACGCTGCGGCTTTTGACCATGATCTCGCCACCCTCACCCAGTTTGACCTCAACCGTCGGTGGGGCTTTGCCAACTGTACCCATTCGCACATCACCGGGATAATGGACGGTATGGGTTTGGCACTCCGTTGAGCCATAGAGTTGATGCAGGTCAACATTGATGGCGCGGAAGAACCGCAGCACATCCGGGCTGAGGGCTGCACCAGAGGTATAAGCATAGCGGATCCGCGAGAGGCCCAATTTATCGCGCAGCGGGCCAAAGAGAGAAAGTTCGCCGATAAAGCGCAAAAGCTGCATCAGTGGACCGGGGCGTTTGCCTCGTTCCTCAATTTCAGCCAGTTTATAGCCAATCGGCAAAAAACGTTTATAAAGCCAACGATTAATCCAAAAAGAGTCATCCATACGCGCTTGCACGATGCTGACCAAGCTTTCCCACAGGCGGCTGGGGAATAACAGGGTCACAGGGGCAATTTCACGAATGTCCTGTTGTACAGTCTCGGCTTTCTCTGGGAAATTGACAACCGTCCCATACAGTACATGATAGGTTAGACCGAGTGATTGCTCAGTAATCCATGCCAGTGGGCTGAACGAGACATAATCGTCATTTTGATCCACAGGCATAATCGTAAACACATGACGCGACCCATAGATGAGGTTGCGGTGCAAAATCATCGCGCCTTTGGGCAGACTGGTTGTGCCGCTGGTATAGCTTAGAATGGCAATATCATCGGCCTTGCCCTGCGACACCAATTCCTCATAAATTCCGGGGTGTGCTTTGGCATATTCTCGGCCTAACGCCTCAACATCGCTAAATGAAATCAGCCAGTCGTCGTGATAGCCACGCAAGCTCTTTTCATCCCAATAGATCACGCGCTTTATATTGGGCACTTTGTCGCGGATCTCAAGGGCGTGATCTACCTGTTCCTGATCTTGCGCGACTAAAAATGAGGCTTCGGAGTTGTTCAGCAAATATTCCAGTTCGCGGGGAGTGGCATCGGTGAAAATGCCGATGGTGATAGCACCTGCCGATTGCGCGGCAAGTTCGGCCCAATAATATTCGAGGTCGTTATCGCCCACGATACCTACTTTATCGCCGCGCTGAAGGCTCATGCTGACCAATCCCAAACAAAAATCATGGACATGATGGAAACTGTCATTCCATGTGTGTTCCTGCCAGATGCCATAGCGTTTTTTACGCATCGCAACCTGACCGCCCAGTTTTTTCGCGGTTTTTAGAAAATTCTTGGGCACGGTATCGCCGTCAGGGGCCAACGGGCCGATTGGGTCGTTCGGAATTACAGTATTGGTCATCACAAGTCCTCAAAAAGAAAAATCTATTTAAACGGTCTCTTCACCCAAATAGGCTTCGATTACTTTGGGATCACGGCGGATTTCGTCGGGTGTGCCTTCAGCAATCTTTTGACCAAAATCCAACACCACAATGCGATCCGCAATATCCATTACCAAACCCATATCGTGTTCAATCAACACAATCGTTGTGCCGTTGTAATCGTGAATATCGAGGATAAAGCGGGCCATATCTTCTTTTTCTTCGACATTCATGCCCGCCATTGGCTCATCCAGCAGCAATAATTTGGGTTGTAACACCAATGCCCGACCCAATTCGACCCGTTTACGCAAGCCATACGCTAACGTTCCAACCGTGCGTTTGCGGACATGATTCATTTCAAGGAAATCAATCACTTCTTCCACAATGGCCCGATTTTCAACATCTTCTTGAACGGCAGGCTTCCAATATTTGCCGATGGAATCACGCAGATTAGGCGGCAAAAATTTAAATACATCCCAATAGATCGCACCGCTGATGAGGCCGGATTTCATAAAAATGTGCCGAGCCGCCATCAGGTTATCGAGGGTAGTCATGTGGGTATAGAGGGCGATATTTTGAAAGGTGCGGGCAATCCCCAATGGAGCACGTTGGTAGGTAGGCAGGTGGGTAATATCTCGACCTTCAAAGAGAATCCGGCCCTGCTGGGGATGATAAAAACCGCTAATGCTGTTGATGGTACTCGTCTTACCCGCACCATTGGGGCCGATAATGGCAAAGATTTCGCCGGGGTTTACCCGAAAATCAACATTTTGGATGGCTTTGATGCCGCCAAAACTGAGGGATATTTTTTCAACATGCAAGATAGGGCTGCTGGAAGCGCCATTTTCCGCCGGGGGCATATTTTATAAGTTCCTCTAAACCCAAAAACTCTAAGTTGTCCACATTGTAGACGATTCACGCCAAAAGTCAAACAGCCACCGCTAGTCAGGTTGTGATGAATGGTGTAGAGTATTGGGAGTGTGCTATCAACCATTGAAAGGAACCGGGGGTTATGAACCGTCGAACTGTTTTTGGTTTGTTGCTGCTTTTGCTCCTCATCATCTTCTTGGCACAAAATACCCAAGATGCGACTGTCAAGTTTTTGTTTATCGAAGAATCCGTTCCACAGACCGTTGCGATTCTGATTTCGACGCTGATTGGTATCTTCTTCGGTGTCTTTGGTCCCAAGATTTTGGACTTTATGTATGAGAGCCGCAAAGAAAAACAAGAAAAGGAAAAACTGAAGCAAGAAATCGCTTCGGTTGCGAAGACCACCGCCGAAGAAGTGCTACAAGAAGCGAATCTCAAGAGCAGCGACCCAAACCAATAAGCGCCGATGGACAGTATAGAAAAAGATTTTGAATATTTTCTAAATCACACCCTCAGTTTGGGGCTTTCCGATAATACAGTGCGGATTGTGCTGGCAATCGGGTTGTTTTTGCTGACCCTGTTGGCGCGTCAGGTGGTTGACCGTCTATTGGTCTTGGTTGCCAAATTAATGGGGCGCAGCAAAACTACCCTTGATGATCGCCTGGTAATGGCCTTTGATACGCCCGCTCAACTGCTGGTCACAATTATTGGCTTTTGGACTGCGCTGGATGTCTTGGAAATTGGGCCGGAACTCAGCGCAGTTTCTGACCAAGTTTTCATCGCCATTGTGACGGCTATTGTCTTTTGGGGATTGTATCGTTCGATTGATGTGCTAGTAGATTCACTAGAGGCACAGCGCAACCGCATCAAACGTATTGATGCCAATGTAGCCCGCTTTTTACGGCAAATTGGGCGGGCACTAGTGCTGATTTTTGGTATCGTGCTGGTGATGGGACAGTTTGGCTATAACCTGAGTACGCTAGTGGCCGGGTTGGGCATTACGGGCTTGGCAATTGCGCTGGCTGCCCAAGATGCCCTATCAAATCTCATCGGCTACTTTGTGATTATGGCGGACTCCCCATTTCAAGTGGGGGATCACGTGATCGTCAAAGATAGCGAAGGCATCGTAGAGGGCTTGGGTTTCCGCACCACCCGTATTCGCAAATATGATCAGTCATTGGTGTTTGTCCCCAATCGGGATGTTGCTAGTTCAAGTGTCATCAATTGGTCGCGCTTAAACAAACGGCGCTTGGAGATGACACTGAACATCAAACGCGACACCCCGCCCGAAAAAGTCTTGGGGGTGATCAACAGCATCCGCACCACGTTAAATGCACACGAGCGAATCATTGCCGATTCGCCCGTTGTCCAATTTGTTGCGATTGAAGGGGCCGCCCTCCAAATTCGGGTGACAGCCTATTTCAGTGTTTCCAAAACTGAAGCCTTCCAAGCGATTCAACAGGACATCAATTTGCTGGTACTAAAAATCCTCAGCCACTACGGGGTCGAATTCGCTTAGGTTCTACCATTTGCTGTCATCATCGTCATTTTCCGGGAAAGCCTCATCTAAATCTACCTCCATTGAAGCTTCTACCTCGGCTAATGCTTCCTCTGCCGCTGCTTTGGCCGCCGATGTCAGACCAACCCGACTTGCCGCCGGATTGATGATGGTCGGGTTCGGCTCGATGAAGGGGGCACCTTTGTCCTCTACTTCATCAGTTTCCACCTGCTCAACAGGTTTTTCGGGTGGCGGTGCAACGGATGCCGCTACTACGGGTCTAGCTGGTTCTCTGGCTAATTCGGCCAACCCCGCCGGAGGCTTGGGCTGTGTTGGACGAGAAGTGGGAGTGCCACCTGAGAAGGTCATCACACGGCGTCCACCTTCGGGCGGGGTGATGGGCAGGACAATATAGAAGGTACTGCCGGGGAGTTTATCGGGGTCAAAACCTTCACTTTCAACCCAAACCCGTCCGCCGTGCCCTGTAATCACACCCCGCGCAATAGTTAAGCCTAAACCGGGGCCAGCCCCCATAAATTTGGTCGTACCTGTCGAGTGCAGGCCGGGGTCGGTGGTACGGAAGAATTTTTCAAAAATGGCCTCATGGTTTTTAGGATCAATCCCAATACCGGAGTCTTTGATGGCGATCTGAATTTCATCTTTGCCTGTTTGGGTATTCGAGACCAAGCTGCCAATGATGTCAATGCGTCCGCCATCGGGGGTAAATTTAACGGCGTTTAAGACCACATTGCGAATAGCCTGCACCAAACGCTGCATATCGGCTTCGATAACGGGTAGGCCGCGCAAACCCCGTGCTGTAAGAGACTGCTTGCGATTGCGGATGCTCTCCTGTAGGGGTTCAATCGCCAAACGCACCACATTTTCAATAGTGGTCTGGGCAAAACGCAAATCCATCGCGCTCAGGTCAAGCTGGCTAACATCCAACATATCGCCGATCAGGGTTTCAAGGCGGTCAGCGGCACGGCGCAGATTGGCCGTTAACCCAGTCAGTTGATCTTGGTCAAGGATACCCTGTTCATTAAGAGCTTCAATAATATCGGTATGTCCTCGAATTTGGGCCAGTGGGGTACGCAGTTCGTGGCTGGCGATGGTGATGAAGTCCGTTTTTACCGCGTCGAGGGCTTCCAGTTGACGTTTGGCGGCTTCTAGGCGCTTATTGCTTTCGGCGACATCATGTTCCCGCTTGCGCAGATCGTCTACTAACCGCGAATTGCGTAGAGCGATGCCAGTTTGATTGGCAATGGTCGTCAGCAGTTCAAGATCGCTGGCTGAAAATGGAGCATCGTTTGATTTCGGCCCGGATGCCAATACTCCAATCAGCCGTCCTTGCACCATAATCGGGGCAAAGGCAGCCATCCGTAGCTGACGGAAAAATTCACGCTCGACTGGAATCACTTCACCATATTCTTTGGCGTAATCGAGGTCGAATTGGAGTAGAGGAAGATGATGTTTAATAAAATGGCTGTGGATGGGGCTTTCGACACTCAGCCACCCCTGTGTTGGGGGAACTTCACCCAATGAGACTTTGTGCGGCTCAATGCGCAGCGTGTTGGAATGTTCCCCTGCCGAAACAATCAGCAGTGCCCCACGCCGTACCCGTACCACATCACGCAGGGTATTCATGACCACTTGGGCCAATTCATCAATCTCGACGACACCCGTGATGGTTTCAACAAAACGACGTACTTCGGAGCCAACATCATCTACATCTTGGCGGATCAGACGGGCGGAGAGTGCCTGCGAAATCAAATATAGTGGGCCATAGAGGGCGGCGGCAATCAGTGCTAAACCGACCAGCACGATGCGACGGTTATCCACCTCGTCGGCTTTGATTTCATCGGCAATGAGCAGCACTCCCCAGATCAATACAGCTGTGATGAGTGTCAGGACTAAATTAACCGTGCTGAGGCGAATCGTTTGGCGGATGTCTACGACGCGCAATTGGATCACACCATAAACAACACCCGCAACACCAAGCAATTGAACGACCCACCCAACCTCACGTAGAAACTCGGTGTGGCTAGAGTTTAAAACAGCCCCGGTCAATACAAATGGCACAACCAACGCCCAAAACAAGGCACGGTTGGCGACTTCGGGTAATCCGGCGACATAGAAGCGCTGGAATGACAGCCCCAACAAAATGACGGCAATCACCCCCCAGCCACCAATCGTAATGAGGCCAGCCGGGTCGGGATCATCAATGAGATCGGCAATCCAATTTTCAGCGCCGAGGGGTGAATCACCAAATACCCCTAGTCCGACCAACGCCACACACCAAGCAAGCCCTAATACAAGCGCGATCAAGGCGATCTGGCGCTTTTTCAGAAAAAAAATGAGGGTCAAAACGGTGTAGGCGACCAACATGAAACTCAAAAGATAAATGACCAGTGAGGTTTGGGTCAGGCGGTCTTTCACAAAATCACCGCTGTCTGGCGATACTATCGAAACCAAGCTGGCAAGGGTCGCAAATATCAAAACCCCCATGAGCCACGGCATGGTTGCTGAACTGATCTTGTGTCGATTGCGCCATACAATCGCAAGCAAGCTGAAATAGAGCAGAGTGATGATACCGGCTATGATTGATGAGGCTTCGAGTTCCACGCGGTTTTTAACTCCATCATGTGTTCATAAAAATCAGACCGCCACCCTTTATTATAGCCCTATCCTAGAAATTCCACTGTCCGCGTCGAACTGGGTGTACTGGTTGGACGCGGGGTAAAGGTTGGATAGAGAGTACGCGAGGGTATAGGCGTTAAGGTCGGCACAGGTGTCCAGGTCGGCGGCAGGGTGTTTTGGATAATCGGCGTACTGGTTGGGCGCGGCGTAAACGTCATGGACGGTGTAAAACTTGGGCTGGGAGTAAAGGTTTTGGTAGCAGGGATCGGTGTTGGCTCGTCGTTTTGTGACTGGCGTATCACCGCAGCAGCCAAGACTACCACCAGCATCAGCACAATCGCAACGCCCACGATCACCACATCTTGCTGCGACAAAAATGGCGGTTTGGCTTGACGGGGAGCAAATGCCGCCGCTAATGGGTCATCAGAATAAAAAGACTCCCCTAGTTGTTGGAGGGCGGTCCGTGCAGTCTCATTATTGGGTTCAATTTGCAAAACCCGCCGAAGGGCTGCCACACGTTCATCACGAGTGGTCGCCGCCGAAGCCAGCCATAACCATGCCGCCGCGAAATGGGTATCTTCCGCCACGATTTGTTGCAGTAGACGCCGACCTTCGGTTGGATTGCCAGATTGAATATATTGAATCGCTTCTTCAAGCAAGCGATGATGTTCTGATGACGCCACAAGACGACTCCCAGAGGTACAAATGGTACACCTGAAATCGTACAGGTAAATTGTGGAATGGTCAAACGATTCGGTTAAGAGAGGGCAAAATGTTAGTTTGCGATTAGGGCGCGGGCCACTTCTTCGGCAGTTGTTCGGCGCATCCGATACTGTGCAGGCAGGTTGGCGTGAACATCCTCGCCGGAGCGGAAACGGCGAATGGCAACCGCGAAGTCGGTATTACGCAAATTGACATAATACAGCGCGATGACACTGCCATCTTTTTGCGGCCACTCTTGCGTGGTGATAATCAAATCCTCGCTCATGCGGTTGCGTGTCCCCCCAACGGCGATTTGCCATAATTCCGGCGGCAACCAGACCAAATTTGCGCCGACCCGTAACACATGCTGCTGTCCATAGAGGCTGACCAGCGGCCCCCAAAAACGATAGGGCGACTGGATGACCGAGCGACCTAAGATTTGGCGAATGGTGTTAGGGTCGTTTTCCAACCGTTCTGGCAGGCGCTCGCTTTCTTCCAACAGCCACCATCCACCATAGACCTCGGCGGCCTCCAATACTGATTTCAGCGTGACCTGCCCGCTGCGAAATTGATCGGAGGGTAAACTAATCACCGGAATGGATTGCGCGGTAAATTGAGTATAAATCAGTGGGTCGCGCTTGCTGTCCAAATTGAGCATAAACACCGCATAGGGATGATCCCATTTTTCGCCTTGCATCAGCGCAATATCGGCTTCGGTTTTGCCAAACTCGATATGCTCTTGAATGGCAGTGACATCCTTTAAAAGATTGACACGGTAGCTCTCACCATACATCTGCCATTGGAGAGGGAAGGGTTTTTTGCGGGCCATGTGTTCACCCAATTCCAATACCAGCCATGTGCCCGCGATTTTTTTGGCGACATTTTCGGGGGTGCATTCCGGCAGGCTCTCGAATTCATGGGCAAAATGATGCTGTTTGATGTCGCCTTTTTTGGCGATCATTGGGCCGTTACAAATCGGGCAGGTATAACCCTGTGCGCCACGCCCCGCCAACGAAATCGGGACAGGGCGTTTGTGACTGTCCAGCGCCCAACCATACATGGGCTGGTCTTGATGTGAAAAGGATGGGAGATTGGAAGGGCGGGATGTTTGTTGGGTCATAGATATTTGTCTCGTTTGATTACCTCCTCAGTATACCGCTGATATACGATGCTGCCATAGTATTCAGCGGTCAGCAAAAACAATCGTGCTGAGGCTATCCACCTCCGCCAGTTTTGTAAACGTCCCATCCGCTGCATTGTAGAAGCCAATCGTATGGGGTTCACGATAGTCACCCGCCGCCAGCACATATAAACCATCGCTGAGTGGCTGCAATGCGATGACGGGCTGTTCAACCCCTGAATGTTCACCGGGCCATTGCTGTACTTCGCCTGTTGTTAAATCGGCAACGTTTAAATCGGGTAAAGCATATTCCTTAAACAACAAATTATCCTCGTCCACCCACAAAATTGGCATCCCACTTGTCGTAGAAAACAGGATTTCTGATAATTCTTGGGGTGACTCTAGCGAAAATCCACCGTAGACCAGATGGGACTCTTCGTTCACCCCCGACCCCGAACGTTGAGCATAGGCAACCCGTGTCAGTTGGTCATTAAAAACAGGCATCCCCCAAAACTCAAAAGCGTATTCTTGGCAGCGAGCAGGCTGGGCATCTGGGGTCATATAACAAATACTCGAAGGCGGCGTCTGCTCAAGATTATAGATTAGATCGGGGTCAGGGAGACCGAATGCAAAACCAGTGCTATCCTCCTTCCAAAAAATCGTGGGAACCCACAAATATTCGGCGGCGGTTGCAACCGCCGGAAACTCAAAACCATCACTGACGGGTTGGAAGGTGGTCGAATCCACAATGCTTATCTCGCCGGGTTTATTGGAATCGGAATATTCACCGGGTCTCAAGATGACTAAGTATCGACGATTCGGGCTTGGGGCAATCGCGCCACCTTCGCCAAAAGGTAGGACTTCGGTCAATTCGGTGGTATTGATGTTCAAATGAAAAAGATTGTAGGCGGGCATTCCATACGGCTCGGCAAAGTCTACAGTTGAGAAAACGAGGGAGGTTTCACCCAGCCAGATGGGACAGGCCCGACCACCAATAAAAAGATGCAAATCGGGCCGCGTGAGGCCATCCACAAGCATGTTGATAATGGTTGCATGGTCACTTAATCGCATCACCGCTACTGCGTTGGAGGTTAAATAGGTGATATGGGTCTGCTGCGGGGAAAAAGCCGCACATCGAATTTCTTCATTTGCGACTATTGATACGCCCGTTTCCAATTGGAAAAGCCGTAATGTGCTGCCCTCTTGATTCAATTCAAGCCAAGCGACAGGGGGTAAATTTTCGTCTTCGGATTGCGCCACAACCCCTCTAGCGGAAAAGATACTCCCCAGCATCAAGCATATAAGGCTGACCAGCATCATTTTTCGATATGCCATCTCATATAACCCTCTCTGGTGATTCACCTCCCCTAAATTATAAACAAAAAAGCCCCGCCTCTAAGTCAGAAGCAGGGCGTGGAGAGCGTAATCGTTGGGTTTACAGACGGAACAAGTCGAGTCCGGCTTCGGATGCCCAATTGACAATCGGGCCAATTAGAAACGTGCCAAGCAAGACGACTGCGACGGTGCTGGCAGCCATCACAAACCCATAAGGAGCGGGCAGATCAATCGGTTTCTCCTCATCCGGGCTGCGGTCAACATAGATCACTTTGATGACCACCAGATAGTAGTAAAGACCGATGATCGCGTTCAGAACACCAAACACGGCCAGCCATGTTAGGCCAGAATCCACAGCGGCGCGGAACAGCAAGAACTTGCCAACGAATCCCGCTGTGGGTGGAATCCCCGCCAGTGAGAGCAGAGCGATGGTGATACCCATCGCCACCCAAGGATTGCGACGGCTGAGACCTGCCATATCCGCGATGGTTTCTGAGCCTGTGGCACTGGTAAACAGGATGAGGCAGGCAAAGAATAGGGTATTGGTAAAGACGTACATGAACATATAGTACGCTACCGCCGCCGCGCCATCACCGGATTTGGTAGTGGCAATCGCCGCGACACCCATCAAGGTATATCCCGCTTGGGCAATTGAGCTATAAGCAATCAGGCGTTTAATATTACGTTGGCTCAGGGCGACAATGTTGCCGAGGGTCATGGTGATGACGGCGAGAATCGAGAACAACTGCACCCAGATTTCGCTGAGTTCTTTATATTGATCAAGCGGAACACTAATCAATTGCTCTGGTGGGAAAACCGCCAACAGGAAACGGGTCAAGACCGCAAAACTGGCCGCTTTGGAAACCACCGAAATGAAAGATGTCACCGGGGTGGGTGAACCTTCGTACACATCGGGTGTCCAGAAGTGGAACGGCACGGCGCTAATCTTGAAGCCGAAGCCCACAGCGACCATCATGAGCGCCAAAATAATCGGAGCTGTATCTTGGTCACTGGCCGCTAACGCTTGTCCAATTCGGTAAATATTGGTGTGACCACCCGAAAAACCATAGAGCAGGCTAAGGCCATAGAGCAAGAAAGCCGAAGTGAACGCGCCAAACAAGAAATATTTCATCCCACTTTCGGCGCTACGGCTGGCAAAGGCTTCTTCGGTTGGATTGGGCGTCTCCGGACGGCGTACAAAACCCGACAGCACATACAGGCTGATGGACAGGGTTTCTAGGGAGATGAACACCATCACCAAGTCGGCGGCACTGCTTAACAGACTGGCCCCCATCGTGGCAATGATAATCAAGGCATAGAACTCGCCTTTGTAGCGCAGGCGGATGTCGCCCATCCCCATCAGGCAGGTTAGACCACCCACCAATGCAACCATCACCTTAAAGATTTTGGCAAGGTCGTCGCTGCGAACCATCCCGCCCAACACAAGTTGTTCGGAAACTTTTAGACCATCGGCAGGCACGAGCAGCCAAGCCAGACCCCCAATGACCAACATCCCAACCCCCGCCATATATCCAACACTCTTGCGGCGGCTGGGAGGCAAAAACAAGTCCATGTAGATGACAATCAGTACCAAGAGGGTCATCAAGATTTCCGGCAAAATTGCCAGAAAACCACGTGTATCGTCAGTATTAAACTGCATCAATTCAGGCACAGTTACGCTCTCCTAATTACTTGCTGCCGGTCAGTAACCCGACTACCGGCTGGACGGCGCTTTCGATCATATCCGACATGAGCTTCGGATATACGCCCAAAACAATCAGCCACGCCGTTAGCATATAAATTGCTACGCGATCCTGAATTCGAATGGGGGGGATGTCGGGGAATTTTTCTTCGTCGAACTCGCCAAAGAAAACCTGCCCCACAACACGCAACACATAGGCCGCAGTTAGAATAATGCCGAGGGCCGCCGCGACGCCGATAAATCCGTAGTAGTTCGCACCACCTTCGGTCAATTTGGTTGGGGATGCGTCAATAATGGCCTGCGGAATGCCTCGCCAGACGCCCACAAAGATGGGGAATTCGGCGACGAACCCACTTAGACCCGGCATACCCATGCTGACCAAACCGCCGATAATGAAGGCGATTGCGACCAGCGGCATCTTCTTGATAAACCCGCCCAAACTGGGAATGTCGCGGGTATGCGCTCGGTCATAGACCATACCGACGCAGGAGAAGAAGAGGGCCGTCATCACACCATGTGAGAACATTTGCAGGCCCGCACCCGTCATACCCGTCGTGTTCATCGTCGCCACACCCAAGCTAACCAACCCCATGTGCGACACCGAGCTAAACCCGATGACGTATTTGAAGTCACGCTGGCGGAAGGCGATAAACGCGCCATACACCACATTGACCAGCGCAAGGAAGATGATCCAAGGGAGATGGACACGCGCTCCATCAGGCAGCAATTGAACGCCTAAGCGAATGGCGGTCAATGCGCCTAATTTCATCAACACCCCCGCGTGAATCATCGAAACAGCGGTTGGCGCGGCCACGTGACCATCGGGTGACCAGTTATGGAAGGGGAAGATACCAGCCAGCACCGCGAACCCCAAGAAAATGAAGGGGAACCAGAAGCGGGCAATCGTCACCCCGTCACCCAAGCCGAGATAATTGGCCTCATTAAATGCACCCTGTTGAGCCGCATACTGGATATGGTTGAAATCGAAGCTGTAGGCAGTCTCAGAGGTGGCAGGTTGGAGTTCGGGATGTTCGGTGAAGAATGCCCCGGCCTCGAAATACAGCACCAAAATGCCGACCAATGCAATCACCGACCCGATCAAGATGTACAGGGTCAGTTTCATGGAGGCGTATTCGCGCAGTTCGACCCAGCCCCAACCAGCGATCAGGAAGTACATCGGGAAGATGGCGAGTTCATAGAAGAATAGCAGCAGGAAGAGGTCGGTGGACATAAATACACCGTATACCCCGGCGACCAAGAGCAGGAAAAACGCCATAAATTCGCGTACCCGGTCTTCGATGCCCCATGAAATCAGCACCCCGGCGAAACTGGCGAGACCCGTCAGCAGCACCATCGGGACCGCCAAACCATCCACGCCCAATTGATAACTGACGCCGAGTTCCTTAATCCATGTCACCTTATCCACAAATTGGAAGGTCAGCAACCCACTGCCACTGTCAATGAGACCAGCATTCGCAGTTCGGGCCGCTTCGGTGTCATAGGTGAAAAAGACCAGCGCTGCCAGAATCAAACTTGCTCCGGTAGCGAAGGCCGCGATGGTACGAATCACATCTTTCTGCTCTTTGTTAATAAACAGAATGATGATCGCGGCGACAAAGGGAAAGGCCAAAATGCCTGTAAGAATGCCGCTGAACTGAGTTTCCATCAAAATAAACTCCTATTTTAGCCAGCCGGCTGATTACCGAATAAATACCGAGAAGATATGATAGACGCGCTCGTTAATGACAGGCAAAATCCAGTTCGGATACAGCCCTGTAATCAACATCAACGCGACCAGTGGTGCAATGGCAATCGTTTCACGGTATGAGATTTCCAAGCTGTGGTGATGTTCGTGATATTCAATCCAGTCCGGATTCGGTGGGCCTTGCAGCACCTTCTGAATCCCTTTGAGGATATACGCACCTGTCAGCAGCAGACCAATCGTGCTAATCAGTACCATCACCTCAAAGTACGGGAATGCGCCGGAAACAATCATCCACTCGCTGGTAAAGCCATTCAAACCGGGCAGGCCGAGACTCGCCATGCTGGTGAAGACGAACAAGCCGCCAAACACCGGGACAATGTGCCACAGACCGCCGAAACGCCGCAGGTCACGAGTATGCGCCTTATGATAGAGCGCCCCGACCAACAAGAACATGGCAGCCGCGCTGAGACCATGATTAAACATTTGCAGCACCGCGCCGTTTAAAGCAACGTTGGCGGTTTGCATATTTTCATCCATGTCGAGTTCAGCGTCCAATTTGACTTGGGCCAATGCCTTTTGGTCATCACTGGTAAGCTCGTCAATAGTCGCCGCTTGGAGTTGGGTTTGGTCTCGATACTTGGCGATGTCCTCATCCTCTAATCCCTGACCCGCCATTTGGAGCGCCAGCACGGGGTCATTGACATCGGGGGATTGCGCCCACATGACACTGTACCAAACACCCATCACCGCAATACCCATCACCACAAAACCCATGTGATTAACAGAGGAATAAGCGACCAGTTTCTTGAGGTCGTCCTGTGCCCATGCCGAGAACGCCCCCATGACAATCCCCAACATGCCTAATAGAGCTAGTACTTGTGCAAAAGTAAATGTCAGTCCTTCTATTTGAATCTCTAAAATGGGGATAGTAGGAACTCGCGGACTGGCAATTTCTTCTGGGAATAGGGGGATCACCAAGCGGATAAACCCATACGCCCCTAATTTCAGCAAGACACCCGCCAGCAGCATTGATCCAGCGGTTGGGGCTTCAGTATGGGCATCGGGCAGCCATGTATGGAAGGGCCAGACCGGAATCTTGATCGCAAAAGCAATCAAGAAACCGATAAAAGCATAATATTTCACCGTCTTATAACTGACACCCAAAATCTCGCCCGGATTTTCGCCCGGGAGGTTCGTCTCACGCCCAATCTGGGGCCAAACTTCGTGCCATGTTTGGATATCAAAGGTCGGGCCATTCAAGCCTTTGACATCACCAACCGTGAAGCCAATCAATTGGATGGCTAACAGCAAACCGAGTGAGCCGGCCATCGTATAGATGAAGAACTTCATTGAGGCGTACTTGCGATTCGCGCCACCCCATTGGTTGATGATGAAGTACATCGGGACAAGGCCGATTTCCCAGAACAGGAAGAACAGCACCATATCAAGCGCCACGAATACGCCGACCAAGCCCATTTGCAGGAACAGGATTAGCGCAAGGATGGCTTTTGTATTCTCAGTGTGTTCAAACGCAATCAACAGGGCAATCGGGGTGAGTAGGGCGGTCAGCAGCACCATCGTCACCGAGATGCCATCTACCCCCACATGCCAGTTCGCGCCGATTTCAGGGAACCATTCGCTGACGTATTCCAGATGATAGCCACTCGCTGTTGGATCGCCATTCATGATCGCATAAAACAGGCCGATGGAGATAATCAGCGAAGGAATACTCATCCCCAGTGCGACCCAGCGTGCTAAATTGGGTTGATTGCTGGGCAGCAGGGCCACCACAATCGCGCCAATCGCAGGCCATAGAATCAAGAAATTAAGAACATTTGAGATGAAACTTCCCATTGGAGTTCAAGTCTCCTTCTTAGAGTACCCGCAATACGAAAAACAGACCGATTGCGAGCAGCATGACTGCTGTGAAGAGCAGATATTGCTGGACGCGCCCGCTTTGTAGATTGCGGAACCAGCGTCCGCTCAGTCCGATGAATTGTGGAATGCCATCGCCCACCCCGTCAATAATCACGTGGTTGAAGCGTTTAATGGCCTCGCCGATGTTGTTGAAGATCACCGCGATGGTTTCAAGAATGCCATCAATCGTCTCTTTATCAATGGCCCTATAGGAAACCCGGCGTCCGAACCATTCAAAGCCTCGATAGAAAGTCGCCAGATAGAGTGTATCGAAGCCGAAACGATCCTTGAGCGCCTGCCAAACTGGATCGCCGACAATGTTTTGCACAGGGTCTTTTTCGTAGCTGTCGCGTGGCACGCTATATTTAAGGTATGCAAAACCCGCGCCGATGCTGAAAGCTAAGACCGACACGAGCACAGGCCATATCTTAAAGGGGATTGTTGCTGGCTCATGCAGCAGGGATGCGCCGACAAATTCATGGAAGAAATTATGGCTACCTGTAAACCATTCCAACACTGGGAAATCGCCATGAATTCCGACAAAACCCGCAAAAATCGCAAAGAAGGCCAAAACCACCAGCGGCCCTTGCATCAAGGCACTGTTGCTATATTGCAACCAGAATTTCTTGAGCGAAGTTTGGGCTTGGGCAAGCTCTTCAGGGTCAACATGATTCATCAGGGTGGCATGTTCCGCCATTGGGCTACGTGGCTTACCCCAGAAGGTCAATAACCACATGCGGGTGGTGTAGAAGGCGGTAAAGGTTGCGGCGATAACTAGCGAAACGAACACCAACATATGCAACCATGGGGAATGACCTTCAAATTGACCACTATTGGTGATAAAGGTCATCGCATCAGCAATGATCTCATCTTTTGACCAGAACCCCGCCGTAATCAACGGAAAACCGACTAGGCTGGCTGATCCAGCCAACATCGCATAGGCGGTCACGGGAATTTTATGACGTAGGCCACCCATCAAAGCAATGTTATTGGGTTTTGCCACAAAATCGGGTTTCAAGCCCTGTGGAATACTGGTTTTCCATTCGGCATCATCGGGGAGTTCGCCATTTGGCCCAACATAATCCGCACCATACGGGGTACGTTCGCCGGGTTGCAGATGGCCTGCTTCAATGCCGTGTTCGATTTTTGCGTTCAGGTCGGCCCATGTATAGCTGCCATGACCGTGCCCGTGTTCATCGTGGGCATGTTCGTCATGATGGGCGTGGTGTTCGTCATGTTCATCGTGACCGTGCCCGTGTTCGACGGCATGTTCGCCATGCTCCATTGCGTGAATGACCGCACCGGAACTCATGAACAAAAGGGCCTTAAAAAATGCGTGGGTAATCAGGTGGAAGGCCGCCGCGACGTAAGCACCAATGCCGAGCGCCGCCACCATAAACCCAAGCTGTGAAATCGTGGAATAGGCCAGCACACGCTTGATGTCATTTTGACCGACACCCAAAATCGCCGCGCCGAGGGCTGTTACCGAACCGATCACCCCCATCAAAATGAGTGGGGCGGTGTATTCGGCGTGATGGGGATTGCCGCCTGCTTCCAAGAGGGGGAACACGCGGATAACGGCATAGACACCAGCCGACACCATTGCTGCCGCATGAATCATGGCAGAAACAGGGGTCGGCCCTTCCATCGCGTCCGGCAGCCAAGCGTGCAGTGGGAATTGGGCGGATTTACCGATGGTCCCGATGACCAGCAGCAGGCCGATAATCGACGCGGCGCTTAGGCCGAGATACCCAGTCTGATCGGCATTGCCGAGTCGTTCTATGATTTCCGCATTGTTGGCAAAAAATATCTCATGGAACCTGAGCGTGCCTGCTTCGGCGTACAGATAACCAATCCCGACCAGCATCAGCACGTCGGCGATGCGGGTGGTCATAAAGGCTTTGACGGCTGCTTGCTGGGCGCTCTTCTTTTCAAAAAGGAAGCCGATGAGCAGGTAGGAGCATAACCCCATAATTTCCCAGCCCATAAACATCAGCAGCAGGTTATCCGCCACCACCAGCGTCAACATCCCACCCGCGAACAGGCTCAGATAGGCGAAGAAGCGGGAATAGCGAATTTTGTGGGGGTCGTCATCTGGATAGGCGCCCATGTAGCCAACGCTGTAGATGAAGATCATGAGCATGGCAATTGGCACCATGAACAGCATTACGGCGGTCAGGGGATCAACCGCCACACCCATCTTGAACTCACTGAGGCCAACATCCATCCATGTGATGTCGTCCCCAAAAATCCGCAGGGTGGTTTCGTGAAAGCCAAAATCATCCGTACCAGTGGCTTTTAGGAAAACGCCAAAGGCCATCAAGAAGGACAACACCACCGAACCCACCGCGATGGAATGACTGAAAACTTTATTGCGCCCGGTAAACAAAATAATCAGCATAAAGCTAATTAGCGGCGGCACCGGGATGAGCCACGGCAGATAATTTGCGTCTAGCCAATTTACATCCATACGTGTTCTCCAGACTAGTGCGCGGCAGAATATCTAAATCCGCTGCGACGGGTCTACCACTTCAGCATGTTAACGTCTTCAACAATGACCGTCTGGCGGCTGCGGTAGATTGCGATAATCAGTGCCAGACCGACGGCGGCTTCTGCGGCGGCGACGATAAACACAAACGCCGCGAAGATTTGCCCATTAATTTCAAAGGGATTGAGATAGCGCCAAAAGGCTACCAGATTGATATTGGCCGCGTTCAGCATCAACTCAACCGACATCACAATGGCAATCGCGTTACGCCGTGCCAGTGCGCCATACGCACCAATCGCAAACAGCGCCGCCGATACCACTAGATAGAACCACAACGGAACCATAATTTCTGCTCCTAAAAAATCAGGCTTCGTCTTCGCGGGCAACCACAATCGCCCCGATGAGCGCCGCTGTCAGCAAAATAGAGGCCAATTCAAATGGCAGCACAAACCCGTCGCGGGTGACGAGGGCCTCACCAATGGCCTCAACCGTTACAATATTCAGGTCTTCATTGGCGACCACCCCGCTGTCTTTGGCATCGGGATCAACAGGCAGGTCAGCATTCAATGTGCTAATGCGTTGCCCCAAACCATCCTTCTTATCACCACCCAAAATATCTTTGAACCATTGTTCATCTACTAGCGGTGAGACGGTAACAAACAGAATGAGAAACAGTACCAACGCCACCGCAGCCGCAGCAGGCCACTGGGTATTTTGGGTTTCTTCCAAGCCCATCATTCGGCGGGTCAACATGATAGCGAACAAAACCAAAATAGCAATCGCACCAATGTAAACCAACACCTGTACCGCAGCGAGGAAAGGCGCGACCAACAGCACAAACAGGCCGGATGTCCCAAAAAGGCTCAACATCAAAAACAGTGCGGAGTGCCACAGATTACGGCTGAGAACCACCATCAACCCGCCGCCAAGTGTCATCACCGCGAAAGCAGCAAAGGCTATTGTTTGCCATGTAATTTCCATGTGCAAAATCCTCTCAACAAGTCACGAAAAATTAATCCCCGGCGGGGGCGGTAGTCGGATGGGCCGTTGGATAGGCCTCACGTAATTTGGCGGTGGTTTCTTCCCGCACTCGCAAAATCGCGTTCCGCAGCATCCGTAGTGAATAGCCCAATAGGAGGGCGCTTACAACAAACATGACCAGCATTCGCGGCGCACCATACCACAACCGTTCAATGAAATTGCCTGTCACATCCGGCTCTGGCAGCACTTTCCAAAAGAAACCCGTAATCAAGAGATGGACGATGGAGACGGGGACAAGGAACTTCCAGTTGAAGGCCATCATCTGGTCAATACGGAAGCGCGGTAGGGTCAAACGCACCCACATCGTCAAGAAGTAGATGAAAAATGCCTTCGCCGTCAGATAGAGAATGCCCAGTGCAGGTACGTCTTGGACAAACGGCCCTTGCCAGCCACCCATAAACAGCGTTGCGGCAAACACGCCAATCAAGAAAGCGTGCAAAAATTCGGCCAGATAGAACATTGCAAAGGCCATACCGCTGTATTCAATCATGAACCCGGCCACGAGTTCAGATTCCGCTTCAATCAGGTCAAAGGGCGAACGGCCTACTTCACCGAGGTTGCTCAACACAAAGATGAAGAATGCAGCCGGGGCATAGAAAAACACCCAATAATTATCGCCCTGAAAATCCACAATCTTCTGCATACTCATCGTGCCCGCCAGCATGACCGGAATGAGCAGGGTAAAGACCAGCGGGATTTCATAACTAATCAATTGAGCGACTGTGCGGAAAGCCCCCAACAGCGCATATTTGTTATTGCTGCCCCAACCCGCCATAACCACGCCGATCGTCGCAAGGGAGCTAATCGCCACAAAGTAGAGCGCCCCAATGGAAAGGTCGGTCCCGATAATATTGGGGCCAAGCGGCGCAACGGCCACCGTCATGACCACCGACATGACCATCAAGACAGGAGACACCATATAGGGGATACGATCAACATTGCGGGGGAAAATCAATTCTTTGCCTAGCAATTTCACTACGTCAGGGATGGATTGCAGCAAGCCAAACGGCCCCACGCGGTTTGGCCCCACGCGGTTTTGGAAACGGGCCGCCACTTTACGTTCAACCCAGATAGTGAAAATGGGCAGCAGCAAGAACACCGTCGCCAGCAAAATCACGCTGATATAAATCCCCAGCGTATTGGCTAGGCCGTCGCTCAGGCCAGCATCTTTTAAAAGCTCACTCACATAATACATAGTTCGTTACTCCCGATCTACACACAAAATATCGGCCTGTGCAGCCGATTTGCGGTGAGTATTTCCTGTACCTCTATGACCACTCCAACGCGCCCTTTTTCCACGCATAGGCTAGACCTTCGACCAACAGCAGAATAAAAATTGCCCCGGCCATATAGGAGAAAAAGTCTAATTTGGCGTAGGCCACTGCCCATGGAAACAAGAAAATCATTTCCACGTCAAACACAAGGAAAATAATCGCGTACAAATAATATTGCACTTTGATTTGTCCCCATGTGTCGCCTACGGTCTCGATCCCGCACTCGTACACATCATTCTTGATGCGATTAGCGCGTTTGGGTGCGATGACGTAGTTCATAATGATTGGCGCAAGCGGGAGCAACCATGCAATTGAAAGGAATGCTCCGACAAAGGCCCACTGATTTAGTTCCATGCGACACGTTCTCCACTGCCAAACACTTGGTTTGCATGTGTAAAGCGAATTTTAATAATGCCGTGAATAAGCGTTTGTGAATTACAGCGCGAAAGTATAACGCAGGGTCAACGGCTTGACAACATTACATAAACTTAAGGTTCGCGCAAAAATTAACGCGGGGCAAATTCTAACATATGGGGGGCGAAAAAAACATCAAATGATTTCCGCCACTCCCGATTTACTTAAAAATCATTCGCCGTTGAACAACGCTCGTGCGATTTGATTGTGCCGTTCAATGACGGGTTCAATTTCCAATGTGGTAATGTGGCCTTCGCGGATGACCACCCGCCCGTTGATAACACTGTAATCCACAGTGGCAGGGGTGCAGAACACTACCGCAGCAACAATATCATGATGTGCCCCAGCAAACGCGACAGTGTTGACATTGATGGCGATAAAATCCGCCGCCATGCCCGGTGCAATGCTGCCGATGTCGTCACGACCCAAGACCCGCGCCCCGCCAAGTGTGCCTAATTCCAGCGCCTCGCGTGCCGTCAGACCCGCCGGATCACCGCCTGCCCGTGCGCTCAACATTGCCATCCGTGCTTCAGCCAACAGATGCCCACTGTCATTGGAGGCCGAACCATCTACCCCCAACCCAACTGGGACCCCGTGTGTTAGCATTTTGCGTACCCGTGCGATATTGCTACCGAGACGTAGATTGCTGGTCGGGCAGTGGGCCACCCCCGTCCCCGTGCGCCCAAATTTTTCAATGGCGTCGTCGCTGAGATGGACACAATGCGCGTGCCATGTATCTTCGCCAACCCACCCAACTTCTTCGGCATAATCACCGGGGGCAAGGCCAAATTTTTCGATACTGTAGGCAACATCTGGCTTAGTTTCAGCGAGATGGGTATGGAGGCGGACGGCGGGATAACTGCGGGCCATTTTTGCCGATTCCCGCATCAAATCTACCGAGACTGTGAAGGGCGAGCATGGCGCAAGGGTAATCCGCAGCATGGCATAACGCTTGGGATCGTGATAGGTCTCAATCAAGCGCTGTGAGTCTTTGAGGATAAACGGCTCTTTTTCGACCACCGAATCTGGCGGCAGCCCACCTTGACTCTCCCCAACGCTCATGCTGCCACGACTGGCATGAAAGCGCATCCCGATGGCTTGAGCCGATTCAATTTGGTCATCAAGCGTGCAGCCATTGGGATATATATAGAGGTGATCGCTGGCGGTGGTGCAACCAGACAACATCAATTCTGCTAGACCAATTTGGGTACTGACCTTGATGGCTTTGGGATGCAACCCTTTCCAAATCGGATATAGGGTTTTCAGCCAGTCAAATAATTCATAATTTTGGCCCAATGGGATAACGCGGGTCAGGCTTTGATAAAGATGATGATGGGTATTCACCAACCCCGGTATGACAACATGATGGCCTTTCATATCCAGCACCTCGTCAGCAGTCGAGGGAAGTTCGGCGGTTGTACCCACCTGCTCGATCACGTTATCGCGCACTAGAATCGCGCCGTTGGGGATTTCGCGGCGGGTGACATCCATCGTCACAAGGGTGTGAATATTTTTAACGAGAAGGGTCGGCATAAATTGCTCCCCGCCAAGTGGTTTTATACGATTAATTAGTCGGCGGGGAGTTTAACATTTGGATTCTAATGGAGCAATTTATTCGCTGTCGGCAGGGTTAGACAAAACCGTTGTCCTGATATTTCTTCTCCGTTGATAACGCCGATATCCAAACCATGCTGGCACCCCAAAAACCGCGAACGGTAACCCGCAAATCACCATCCATATAACGGCGTCTGCACTTATTTGAAGGCCCGTCACAAGAACATCAAATGCCTTTTCTGCCGTCTTGCTTGGATTCCAATTATCGTTTTGGTCAACTCTAGATTTCGACTCGTTATCCGGTCTTTTCGGTTCAACGGGGACTAAGGTAGCGGTGATGGTTGAAAAGGCCGATGCTTGTTCAAGATAATTGGAGCGCCCCTGTAATGTCTCAATTTGCCCACGAACTTCAATGAGCCGATTATGGACAGTCAACACATCGGTGACAGTGCTCGTTGAATCCATAATCTCTTGTAACTGAGCTTCAGCGACCTGTAGATTACGAATCTGGCTTTGAATATCGGTATATTCAGAAGTTACATCTTGCCCGGAGATTTGTTGGGAAATAACCTCAAGCCCAAGTTGGCGTACCTGATTTAGGGTCTCATTAAAACGTTCAGATGGTATACGAAAGGTTATATTGCCTTGCGTCAGCAAAGCGCCATTCCAAGCGGCATATTGATTCGTGGATGAATTGACTATCCATCCCCCACCGCCTTCAGCCAACCCCATAATACTTTCCATCGTCGCTTCAGCGTCTTCCACTTGCATAGTGATGGAGGCATCTTTGATCACCAAGCGATTTTGCTGCTGCAATTCTGAGGGTTGCTCGCCTGTTGTATCTGCATTGGTAAAGGCAACAGGTTCGTCAACGCTTGGTGGTTGCTCATTGCCGACAATCGCAGAATTGGGGCGTGATGAATCAGAAATGGATGACTCTTCGCTGGTATCGCTGCCTCCTGTTGCACATGCCACAAGAACTGAGATGAGTACCCCCACCAAGATTAAGGCCCTCTTTTTCATGATAGGCCCTCCTTAAGTTGAGTCTGCTAATTTCCCAATTTTAAGTAATAAATCTTGCTCTTGATTTTATTATCGTCCAAAACATGCAATACGAAACCAAACGGCGGGGGCCAGTCGCTAAATCGTCTAACAGAAGCCATCTAGGGACATGATCAGGTTGGATTCAAAGTTTCGGCAATATCCTCCCGAAACGTCACATAGCGATCTAAAAATGCGTCAATTTCATCTACCGACTGGCTGGCAAAAATATGGAAGGCGGCAACGGTAGCGGTAATCGCGGCGGCGGCTTCAGGTTTAAAGGCCGTCTGTCCTTCATCTTGCCAGACATTATCGCGCTGGGTGGTAATCGGGTGCTGCTTGCTAGGATAGGTGTACATGGCAATGATGGGTGAGGTTGGGACGGCATTGTCTACCCGTCCAGCGTGGGCAATGCAATAACTATCTTGGAGGGTATGCAAGGCACTGCCAAACGCGAGGGAGCGTTCTTCCCACGACAAACTACTATCACAGCCTTTGGCGAAGCCGCGTTTGATCGTTTCACGCAAAAGCGGAAAGGCCTCGGCGACTTTTTGTTTGCGGCAGCGCATGGCATGGGAGGGGTGATCGCCATATTTACAGGATGCCCCACGCACCGCCATGACGATGATGTCCCAAGCGGATACACGTTTATCGGCCTGAATGTTGGGAATATCCGTGCGGACATTTCCCAAAATCAACCAATCCAATTGAACATCGGGGGGCATTTTTCCACCTTGCGTCTCAAAATCGGCAACCGCCTGACGCATCAGGTGTTCATGCCCCTCACCAAATCGCACAATAATTTTCCCAAACAGAGTGATATTCGCGCCAGTATAGAAAGCACACCTTCCTTCGTGGGGTCTACCTATATCCGGCGGGATATTACCCTATTTGACTGTTTTCGCCAGCATCAACTCTGCGCCGCTGAGGGTATTTTTGAGTAGCATGGCAATCGTCATCGGGCCAACGCCACCGGGGACGGGGGTAATCGCGCCGGCCACCTCTTTGGCTTCATCAAAGGCCACATCCCCAACCAGCTTATAACCCTTTTTGCTGGTGGGGTCATCCACACGATTGACGCCGACATCAATTACCGTCGCGCCGGGTTTAACCCAATCGCCCTTGACCATTTCGGCCCGACCCACCGCCGCAATCAAAATATCGGCTTGGCGGCAGATACCGGGTAAATCACGGGTGCGGCTGTGGGCGATGGTAACAGTAGCATTACGTTTAACCAGCATCAGCGCGGCGGGCATCCCAACAATATTGCTGCGTCCTAACACGACCGCGTTCGCGCCATCAAATTTGACCCCAACATCCTCCAGCAGCACCATACAACCGTGCGGCGTACAGGGCATAAAGAGCGGTTCACGGCCTTTCATCGCCAACCGTCCGATATTCAGTGGATGAAAGCCGTCCACGTCTTTTTCGATACTAATTAGGCTCAAAACCGCTTCAGAATCGAGATGATCGGGTAGGGGCAGTTGTACCAAAATACCATGTACACGCGGGTCGGCATTCAGATCACGCACCACATTTTCTAATTCAGCTTGGGTGATACTGGCGGGTAATTCGTAACCGAACGATTCAATCCCTACCTCGGCACAGGCCTTACGTTTCATCCGCACATAGGTCTGCGAAGCGGGGTTTTCCCCTACCAAAACTGCCGCCAAACCGGGTCGGATGCCATGCTCCTTACCCATTTTTTCAACTGCCTCGGCTGTTTGATGATGCAAACGATCCGCGACGGCTTTACCATCAATAAGAGTTGCCATTGATTTGCCTCCTAAATAGATTGCCCCCAAATTCAATTTGAACTAAGCTAATTCTGTGGGTGCAATCGTACCTACAGTCTCTAGGCTAACACACCCTACACGCCTTGCAAAAGTGTGAAGCGGCTATGTTGTAGCGGCCTTTTGTCAGGCCTTTTTGTCAAGGACTTCCGACAAATTTTCTACAAATATGAGCGATTATTTGCCGGGTAGTCAGGTAACATTAAGACAGGTGGTTAGAAGATTTTTTCAACCCCTATGCTTGTGTGCTATCTCGAAGCAATTCAGCGATTAGGGACTTAGCCTAAGCAAAAACGTTCATGCAAAAACATCCTATCTGTTTAATGTCATTTAGGTAGGCTTAGGAGAGGATAACGGATTATGTCCGATCATCAAGCCAAACAGGTCAGAAAAACACCCACTTCCAAACGTGGGGGCAAACTACGTGGTCAGGCGCTGCTTGAATACGTGATGATTTTGGCGTTGGCCTTTATTGGCCTTATCGCCATTTTGACCATCACGGGGCCAGCGATTGGCAACGTGTTTAGCCGAACGGTTTATGATCTGTTGGGTCAAACTACAACTCCGCAAGACCCATTGGAAGCAAATGAATTTTGGAATCTGGTCACTGCGGTGGCCTCCTACACCCCGGCTGATGTTGATCTCATCACCAACACACCCGCCCCGCAGAATAATCCGGGTTTGCCACCCACCAGCGCCCCTAATGCGACTGCGACCTATACATTTACACCGTTACCTAGTGGGGCAACCGCCGGACCAACCACCACACCGCAAGACCAAGATCGGGATGCCCCATGGAAGGATACAGCTACTGATCCTAACAACTGGCAAACCGATTTCGCAGATGTTTTTACCGATCCGAACCTAGCGCCATGGAATGCCCAATGGTGGAATTTGTCTACCTGTAACAACGGGAACATTTTCAGCGCGACGGATGGCAGCTATACAACGGCTCCGACGACCACGACGCAGGAACAACTGATTCAATTCCCGCGTGCGACCCATGCCTATTGGACTACGACTGGTAGTTCACCTGCGGCTGGTGTCAGTACCGACTTCTGTTCGCGGTTTTCAAACTCCGTCATGCTTGCCCAAGGTGCCTATACCTTCCGCTATCGCCGCGACGATGGGGTACGTATTTTTGTGGACGGAAGCACACAACTGGTTAACGGCCAAGACTGGAACTACAGCCCAACGGGGACGAACTATGTCGAGGTCAATTGGGTCAATCCTTCTACCCGTTCGGTGCCAATTGTGATTCAACACCGTGACACAGGCAGCGGCGCGATGCTCGAAGTCAGCTTGTTTAAATCCGGCCAATCGGGCAATACGGCTGACTGCAACTGGTCGTTGGTCACTTGGCTACCCAACTCACCACCCACCGCTTGGCATGACAGCCCGCCCATCAATACCACCTATACCAGTGGTCAAAACTGTATTTTGCGCTATCGTGGTCGTATCAACCTGACACTACAGGGCATCAACAATCCCTTCTTGGAATTCTCGGACGCTTTCGACCTCGGCCAATATGACCGTGCGGTTGTCAGCGTGGCCGGCAGCGCCAATCTAGGGCGCTGGTATGATCGTACTGTACATACTGGGCCAACAGCTTCCCCAACGTATAATCGTCAAAGTTTTGACCTTGCGAACTTTACGGACGATCTGGGGGCAACCCAAGACTTCCGAGGTCAGTATATTGAAATCCGGTTTATCCTAATTACCGATTCTTCCGCCACTAATGCGGATGGCTGGTATTTGGATGACATCACCGTAGACAACCGGATTGAAACTGTCTACACGCTTGGTTTCTCGGATGCGATGGATAACGATCTCAACTGGGTGAATCGCGGTGGCTGGACACTATCCTCTGAAAATCCCCACAGCTCGCCCACCGGCTGGACCGACAGCGAAGCGGGACCCTACGCCCCCAGCAATAACAACATTTTGGAACTGGACGGGCGTATTGATCTCAGCACGGCTGTACTGGACGAACCACAGTTCGCTTTCTGGCACAGCTACGATCTTGCCTCCGGGGATGCGATTTATCTGGAAATTTCGCATGACCGCACCACTTGGCGCATGATTACGCCGAATGGAACGGCAACCTATCTGGCGCAAAATCAGACGCAAATGGCCTACAGTCAAATCGTTGTGCCCATTCCCGCCGATGTCGTGAATGATGCTGCACGCCGCAGCCGTATCTACTTACGGTTCCGTATCCAAAGTAACAACAGTGCGGAAGCCGATGGCTGGTACGTAGACGACTTCCAAATCCGCAATCGGCCCAGCGGGAGCATCCGTCCAAACTGGTGCGACAATGTTGAAGCGGGTGGCGGGAACTGGATCGCAGGCGGCAATTGGGGCGTCACCAACAGCACTTCCCATGCGGGGACTCAGGCATGGACTGACAGCCCTGCTGGCAACTACGCGCCAAACAGTGATAGCACGCTTGAATTGATCCCGAACATTGATCTCAGCAATCCACCACCGAGCGGCTTCCCAACCGTTGTCCGTCCTGTCTTAGAATTCTGGCACCGCTGGGAAATCGGCGTGGGCGATGCGATTCATGTCGAAGTCTCGACCGACGGTGGCGCGAACTGGACGAACACGAATCTTTGGTCGTTCACGAATGGACAAACCACTCTACCGCGCTGGGATATTCACTATTCGCCGAACTTCAATTATATGTACAGTTGGCAGCGCGATGTGATTGAACTTTCGCCATGGATTGGGCAAACCGACCTGCGTCTCCGCTTCCGTTTGGATGCACGTGTCAATTCCGACGTTCGTGATGGCTGGTATCTTGATGACATCTGCATTCGTGAGGCCAGCACCGACTTAACCATCAACCTGCCATTTGCCGACGACTTTGAAGGCAACCTCAACAACTGGTATGTAGGGGGTAGTTGGGCAGTCTCGACCAATGACCACCACAGTGGCGTGGCGGCGATTACCGAAAGTCCTGCGGGCAATTACACGACGGACACGAACCCCATCATTGAACTGCGCTACAACATTAATCTTACAGGCACAGTTGAGCCAACCCTGTACTATTGGGAACACTACGAGATGGGTACCAATGACCGTGTAGTGGTTGAGTATATGCGAGTCAATAATCAAGGCGTTCCGCAAACGGGTTGGCAGCCCATTGGCTGGACATCTACCCAAACATTGGGGCCAACCACCCGCTTGAGCAGTACCAATCGGGGTTGGGTACGTCAACAGGTCAATCTGGTTCCTTACATCAACCAGATCATCCGTATCCGTTTCCGCTTGGACGCGCTTGCCGGGAGTACCCCCGACGATGGTTGGTATCTTGATGACATCTCAGTGGTGGATCGTAATGGCATCGAAACCCAATACACCGCCGACCCCTATCTTGAGACGATGGAAACTCTCTCTCCCGGCGACTGGGTGTACGATCACAACTGGGGAACCGTACTGGAACCGCGCAGCATTGGCAGTGGCAATGACACCGATGCCTTGGGGCCGGGCACATGGGACGCAACCTACATCCAACGTTTCCCAACCAGTGCCACCTGCTCATTCCCGAATCTGAATGTCAACTCGTTGCCATCGGGTTCGACCAATCGCGGGACCTATCCGGTTGCGGGTGGTCAAATCGCGTTCGACTGGAGCAACAACTCCGGGCCAGCCTATGTATCACCCACCACCGACCTATTCGCCATTGAGTTCACGCGCACCGTGAATTTCCCGGTAGATACGACACTGATCATCAGCTATTTTGCCGATGACGGTATCCGAATGTACGACAACGGTGTCCGCTTTGTCAATAACTGGGGCTGCTCCGGCGGCTCAACCACTACCGTGACACGCCTTTTCCCTGCTGGTGATCACGTACTCAGAATTCAATATGTTGAAAACACCGGGATGGCACGTATCCAAGTGAACTTCCGTCAGGAGTTCTCAACGGGTTCGCTAATCGGCCCCGGCCCATGGCTCGCCCGCTGGTACAACAATGTGACGGGTGTCTGTTCAGCGAGTGCCAACCTCGGCACGGCCACGACCACGACCACCTATCCAGATCGTTTGGACTTCAACTGGGGCACCAACTATCCCGCCGGGGTTGGCATCAACGCTGGCGACACATGGGGGGCACGCTTCCAGATGACGATCCAACTCGACTATCCGACGACATATCAGATCATGGGTTATCGAAGCGACGCTTTCCAAGTCACGAATCAGAACGGTACAGGGCCAGTAACTCTCATTAGTCCTGCCGCCTATTGGACAAGCTGTAATAGCGGGTCCAACCTTGACCCGTCTACCTTCTACAGTTTCAGCTACACATTCCCCGCCGGGGCGAACACCATCACGGTTGACTACTATGAAAATACCGGAAGTGCGCTCTTCCAACTGGGTCTCTACACGGGCAGCTTGGTCTTCCATGACAGCCCACCCAGCAACCGCCCGGGTGGTACGCCAGTTGACTATGAGGATTTGACCGACACCAGCGTAACGTTGGAAGGCCAAGTGAGTTTGGCAGGTACGGTCAACCCAGCCCTCATCTGGCAAGACAGTGTATCGCTGGATTTGATTGACTACACCATCATCGAAGTCTCGACCGATGAAGGGTTTACATGGACGGAGGTCTATCGCCGTGCCACCGATAACCCGGCATGGACACAGCGTACCGTTGACCTGACCTCGTTCGCTGGCAGTAATATCACCATCCGCTTCCGTTTGGATGCCATGTTAGACGCTCAAGTGGACGACGGGTGGTTCATTGACAACATCAGTATCGTAGACTGATGCTCACCCAACCTTAATTCTTGCAATAGGCCGTGTCACAGCGGCCTATTTTTTTAGGTAACGAAAATGAAACCTGTTTTCAGACAAATACACCATGCCGCCTAATAGACGCTCTGGTAAAATGGGATTAACCTAGTCCGCCAGTAAGCCATTGATGATTGGAAAGAGGAACCTGAACCCCCATGCAGCCCTGTGGATTATTGTTTATCTTATCTGGCCCAGCGGGTGTTGGAAAAAACACAATCATGCGAGGTGTCCTAAAGGCGATGCCGCACCTCAAGCAGTTACCCACCGCCACAACGCGCCCTCCACGTGCCGATGAGCAAGAAGGACGTGAACATGAGTTCCTCTCCGCAGCCGAATTTCGCCGCCGTATCCTCGAAAAAGCCTTGATCGAATGGCAAATTATCCACGATGCCAGTGTCTATGGCGTGCCGCGTGCCACCATCCAAGATGCCATCCGCAACGGCCAACCGCTTATCGCCGATATAGACGTTTTAGGGGCGATGCAATTAAAGCAAGAATTTGGTGATCAGGTCGTTTTGGTTTTTATCGAGGCTGGCGACAAAAACCTATTGGCAAATCGAATGCGCAAACGCTCGGATGTCTCTGACGAGGAATTGAATACACGTCTGCGCAGGGCCGCATTTGAACATGAATTTGCCGATGAATACGACTATGTGATTGTGAACCAAGAGGGCCAACTTGAGGCTAGCATCCAAGAGATGATTGGGATTGTCACTGACGAATGTGAGAAAAATGCCCAAACCCGTTTCGCCGCCGATGCTGCCATAGGGTGGAACCCGGCACTCATTCAGCAGTACGTCACTGGGCTGGTCGTTCAAAATGGATGCCTGCTGCAAAAGCATGGCGAATTCCCCAAAATCAAAGTACCTGCCGAGAAACTCCCTTTTGAAGCTATTCAAGCTCATCTGCGGGCCGAATTAGGGGTGGAGATTTATCCAACTCGGCCCGATTCGCCGACCCGCAAAGTGGATATTGGATTTGAGCCAGCCCAATTGATTCGCGTGACACGCAAAGCGACTGCTATTGAGACGAATTTTATCTACGTGCTGCATTTGGCACATGAACTGCATGAGCTTCCAGAAGGATGGGTGCTTAATCCTATCGCCAATCTACATTTAGATGCCCATATCATGGAAATCTTGACCCAGACCGAGGTCATGCCACTAACTGATTAAAGCCAGCGTGCAATGATTTCGTCCAGTTGACCTGACCGTCGCAGGGCATCAAGGGCTTGGTTGAGTTCCAGATAGAGTCGCCAATCACTGCGTCGCACTGCCATTACATAAGGGTCGGAAATGAGGGGTAGCGCACTAACGACTAATTCAGGGTGATCGTTGACAAACAGGCGAGCGCTGATCGCATCTACCAACGCCCAATCCTGACCTTCCAAAATCGCTTGCATTGCATCTTCAGAGGCCATCAAACGTTGCAATTCAAATGGCGGTTGCTCAAAATCCTCTAACCACCGTCGCGCCTGACTGTCGCCTTCTGACCCCAATTCAACCGCTAACGTTGCGCCGGTCAAGCCGTCCAAATCTTCGGGCAGGGGGGTATCGGCATGACCTACAAATACCTGCCCAGCATCAAAATAAGGCTTAGTGTAGAGAACTACACCTTTGCGCCGCGCTTCGGGATGCAGGGCTGAAATCAACACATCTACAAAACCAAGCGCCAGCGTATCATACAGGCCGTCATAACCCAAGACCACCAATCGCACATGCGCCACGCCCATTTTTTCGGCAAGGGCCTGCGCCAAATCCGCATCGAGTCCCTCAACGCGATCTTTGCCAAAAATGCCGAAGGGGGGAAAGCTGGGGTCTATGCCAACAACCAACGTATCATCGCGGTGGATACGTTCCCATGTGGCATCGGTTGGGCCATTGCCGCCGCGTACCAACGCCCACGTGCTGCTAGTCACCACTAAAAATGAGAGCAGGGCCACCCCCGACACCAATGCACGCTTAGTCGAAAGCCATTGAATTCGGCGTTTCATTGGGGCTGTTCCCATCCACGCGCATAGGCTTGCACCGCATCATAGATCGGCTTGGGTTCAAAATCGGGTGAAACAAAGGTGAAATAATCAGGGTAGCGATTGGTGGGGGCAGGGAATCGAAACACCCACAAGCAGATGCCTTTCAACCATGTATACTGCTTGGTCATCTCCAACATTTCCAGCGTGTAATTAATTCGCAGGGCCGGACGGACGCCATACAGCCAGCGCGGGTGGTCATTCCAGCCTGTTTCAGTGATATAGACGGGTTTATCGCCATCCCCATATTGCACCATCACCTCATGCAGCAGTTCTATCCGCCGAAAATTGAGACTATCAGGTGCTGGGTCGGCTTGGGGCGGAAACGTAAACCCATAGGTATGCACCGCCAACGCATCAAAATAATCCCTTGCACCTGCTTCATACATGCGGGCCAAGAAGTCGAGATCATCCCAACCGCCGTTCATACCACCGGGGGGTGCAAGGGTCGGAGCAAGCGCGGCATTCAAAATCATCACGTTTGGGTTAGCGGCATGGGCAGCTTCATAGGCCATTTTCAGCAGACGGGTATAGCCTTTGGGGTCGGGTGGACGTTCGCCCCATTCAAAATTGAGGTTGGGTTCGTTCCAAATAATAATCTGATCCACCCGACCTTTGTAACGGGCCGCAAATGCGCCAATATAGTTGGCAAAACTGGGGAATTCGCTTTCGGGTAAATAATTGAGCGTAGACTGGGTATCACTTGGACGTGCCCACCCCGGTACAAAACCGATGCGTGCAATCACCTTAAGCCCCTGATTTTCAGCGTATTCGATGATGCGATCAGGATGATACCATTCGTAATGACCCCGTTCACGTTCGACATAGGCCCAAGGCAGGAACTCAACAATCGAACTGGCACCCATTTCGCGTACCATCTGCAGGGTTTCTAAAATCTTGGCATCCTCTACCTCATCGGTTAAGCGGGTATGGGCACACACGCGCGGGTCAGTGGTCTCAACCTGCTGCGGTGGGTCTAAATGAAAAGAAGGAGCCGATTTTTTTGAGGCGGGGTCCAGAGGGTAATAGCGCGGGGCCGCCCAAAAATAGATGAGCAGGAACAGGACACCACAGCGCAGCGCCCATGTTCCATACGTTAGCGTTCGCGGACGAAAGCGAGCCATTCGGCGGGCAGTTGCCTGCAATAGCTTATTTCTTGCCGGGGCCAGTGCCAAGTTCGGTCACTTGGCGCACAATACCCAGAATTGCCAAGCCGAGTTTCACAAAATCGCTGGAACTGATGCCCTTATCATTGCCATTTTCGTCGGCGGCTTTGGCATAAAAATAGGCCGCCAAAAGGCCAATAATCAGCCCGGCGATGCTGCCCCGAATATACAAATCTGCGTTCGATTTCTTGTTATTGCTCATCTCTTTTCCCCACTAGATGCAGCCTGACCCGTTTCGGGTGGTTGATTCTCCGGCGGCTTTTTGGACAGCCCCAGCATGTGACCGATGAAATATTCCCAACGTGCCACCCGCGCATTTAATGCTAACATAGGCTGGTTGATTTTATCCGCTGCTCGGATGGTAATGCCACTAACACGCTGTATGATGCGCCGTACCGATTGCAGCGGCCCATAGATTTTAGCCGGAATTTGGGCCGAGCCATAGGCCAACATAATAAATAGCACATCTAATGCTAGAAATACAAGGACGAGGGGAATGAGTATACAAATCACCAGCATAATGCTGGCAACGGTGGAAATTTGCCCCGCGCTAATCGTATCCGTCGAGACCAACACAATCGGCAGCACAAACAGCAACAAAATCATCCCCAATGCACTCAGGGCAATCGGCAGGATAATTTTATACCGAAACTCACGGCGGTGTTTTACAACAGGGTCAGACGCCATTGATGATCCTTTAGGTCAAACCGGGAAGTGGTGCAGAGGCCCGCATTTGCACAATGCTGAGGGCTTCATAGGCCGCCGTCCGCACACGCTCATCCTTGTCCATTAAAGCCAGATAGAGGGGTTTAATCCCAGTCAAACCGCCGACTTGCCCCAACGTATAGGCAGCACGTTTACGGCGTGGGGGTTGGGCCTCTTGCAGCGCACGCACCACCAATTGACGAGCCTTATCCCCTTCAGGTACACCCTCGCCCATTTCCGCCGCATAGGTCGCCAGCCACGAAAGTTGCTCAATACGGGGGAATGAACGTGGGCCAGTTCGTTCGGGAGCGCGGGCCATCGCAAAAGCCCGTTCCGCTGCCGAGCGCACATACCACTGCCCATCTTCCAACATGGCCCGATACAGCCCGACCAATGCCCACGTGGTGGGGATACGGGCCAAACCAAATGCGGCTGCCCGTCGCACCATCATGTCGTCGTGGTCAATCGCGTCACGCAAAACATCATGTCCATGACCGGGAATAGCCGCCAACGCCTCAGCCACCGCTTGACGCAGGGGTTCTTCGCCTTGCAATAGGCCTTCAACCATGTACTCCAACGCCGTATCGGTGGCAATCGCGCCTAATGCCAGCCCTGCTGCCAACTGGACATCGGTATCATCATCTACCAACATCGGGCGCAAATCTTTAAGCGCATCGGTATCGCCAAATGCCCCCATGCCAATACAGGCCAGTTTACGAATCACAGGGTCAGCGTTGCGAATGGCCTGTCGCAAAATAAACAGGATATTTTTGTCGCGGGAGGCAATCAACGCCGCCAATGCCCGTTCGCGGATGGTCGGATATTGGCTGACTGCCAAGAGTGCCGCCCCCAATCGCTTCAAAATCTCAGCCCGCCAACTCGCCGATGGCGCCGCATCGGGCAACCAGCGTACTACCGCAAACAGATTGGAGAACAATAAATCGGGTGGAGTTGACAGTTTTTGATAGACGGCGGTTGTCAAATCCAATTCCGCAGCGGCAAATCCAACCGACTGTTGCCAATTGGGGAGGGCCGCAACTTCGGCCAAGCGCTGGCGCATATCTCGAATAAGCCGTTCCCCGCCGAGATAGGCCATCATCAGTGGATGACGGAAAGCATAGGCATCACCTGCCCGTTTGACCATCAACTCGCTGTTGATGATGCCCTTCACAAATTGGTCAATATTGGTAATCGGCTTGTCTTGGGCATCCATCAAATGGGTACTGGCAATCGAGGTCAGTTGTGCTTCATTCAACTGCACCCCTTTATCCTGCATAACCATCGCAATTTCTCGCAGGATTAATGGGGCCGGGGCGACATCGGCAGGAATAAAATTACGCACATATCGCTCAAACCAGCCACGCCGTCCCAATTCTTGTTCCTCACCTGCCAACGCTGCATAGGTCTTGAGGGTGATTTCGAGGGCGGTGCGGTTGCGATTATCGGCTAACAGACGGGTGCGGGTCTTGTCATCAATCTGGATAACCCCGGCCTTTTTCTTATTGCGGCTTTCGCGTGCGCCGACGAGTGAGGGCCAGATTTGAATCCAGCGTTGAATCGAATTTTCGACATCACGTGGCGACCATGGTTTGATAAAGGTCGGAGTGAAACCCAACTGCAACAAAGGATCATAACCCGTCGCTGGGCCAGTAATGATAATGCGATTGTGCCCGTAGGCTTCCATAAAATTGCGTAGCCACATATAGGCTTTAGGCAGATCGGCTGGGAACAAATCGTCAAAGCCATCAATCAACACTAGACAATTGCCTTGCCCCAATTGTTGATAAACCACCGGTGGTGCGGCTTGCCCTGTCACCAATGTCATATATTGCTGGAAGGCATGGATAATCGGCTCGGCGGGGTCAACCTCAATGCCGTATAAATTCAAATCTAGGTCAATGTCGCCGATATGGAAAAACACTGGGAAGAATTTCTTCGGGTCGGCTTTGGGGGGATTTAAAACATCCGTCCCTTCGGTCTCCGATTTTTTCAGGATGCGCAGTTGCTCAATGGCGCGTTTTTGGGCTTCCTGAAATTCTTTCAGACGACGTTCCCGCTCAGAATCCGACAGGCCCTTAAATTGAGTCTCAATCGCTTCATCCAAGCGTTCTTGGTCAGATTGGAATTCCACTGCGCCAACTGCCATCAACCCCAAAGTGGCGAGAGCCGTGCTTTTGCCGCTGCCGGGGATACCGAGAATCGCCACATAGGGATCGCCCACCACCAAATCCGCTAATGGGATGGTTTCCAGATTAAAGGGGGCATAAAGTTCCGGAAAATCATGGGGACGGGGGATGACCCGTGTCGGCCCACCGACCAGCGCATCCTCATCTTCTTCCATTAACACCGCATGATTCGACTCTGCCAAAACCAGCGGTTCAATCAGCACGTCGGAGAGATTCACCTGACTCCCCATGATGTGATACTGCTGCAAATAGACGGTCAAGTCAGTGAGATAGCGGGCATCAGCGGTGCGCTTGAGAAATTCACGGCCTCGTTCGGCTTGCCCTTCGGCACTGGCCTGCATATTGGCAAGATGGGCACGATAACGCCACAGGCCAAGGGATATGCCCGAAGCTGAGAGAAAGCCGAGACCATATGAAATTGGGTCAAAATCCATAGGAGCATCCCCCTTTAAAATTCTAACGGCTGACTAAAATACGTCCACATCCCTCACAATAGATCAAACCTTCATTGGCATGGACATGTTGGGCGTGTGACCATGTCTGTTCAATACCACAGGCACTACACTGACTATTTTGCATCAAAGCGACGGCTTGCCCATGTTTCTTCTTGCGTAGGGCCTGATATTGTTTGTATATCGTTTCGGGAACTTCCTCGAGGGCGGCTTTGCGTTTGCGGAGGTTGGTTTTGATCTGGGTATCCAATTGATTGCGTTCAATAATAAGCTCCGCATGGTTTTTATCCCGCTGTGAGATAGCCACCGTTAAAGCCTCTTGGTTGCTGCGATGCTTGGCCCGCAATTTCTCCAAATCTGCCGTCAATTCTTGGATATGGCTATCTATATCAGACTGCCGATTTTGGAGGGAAGTAAGTTCATCTTGGCGTTCTTGCAGTTCTTTGGGATTACGAATGGAACCGCCGTAGAGCAATTCATTTACCTCAGCAATTTTTAATTGTAACCGTTTTAAATCTTCTTCAAGATTTTTTATAGTGGTTTGACACTCTTGCACGGCTGTCTCACTGTTTTCGTGAGCCGACTGTGCAGATTTTAGGTCTTCATCGCCCGTCAGCGCGGCTTCAATCTCAGCAATCCGGGTACGGGCATGGTCTACTGCAAGTTCATAAGTTTGCAGGGTATACAAGGCGTTGGGTATGTTAGGCATCTTGATGTCCAGAGTTCGCATTTTGAATGGGCTTGATTATACTACAGGGTGGATTCTGCGACCAAAAGCGCACGGCACAGAAGAAAAGGGTTAAAAACAAATGCAGCCGTTCAGGAAAGATGACATTTCGCGCCACGAATGGCGATGGGTAGCAATCTTTGCGGGTATTCTCGTGACGCTGGCGCTGCTGCCCTATGCTTGGGCTTCGATTGCTTCCGACAATAAATGGCAATTTCTAGGTGTCCTCTCCAACCCTCAAGATGGGGCAACCTATTTTTCCAAAATCCGTCAAGGGCTAGACGGCTATTGGTTGTTTGAACTTATGCACACGCCCGAAGTCCATGACCGGGCCGGATTATTTACCTTTTATTTATTGCTAGGTCAAATTGCTCGCATCGTCGGACTTTCAATTGTGGTGGTCTTTCATCTGGCACGGGTTGCCACCTCCATTTTTATGTTTAGCGCCCTCTATCAATTGGGGGCCGTTATATGGAAACGTTTGCGTCCGCGTCGCCTGTTTTTCATTTTTCTCGCCTTAGCGTCTGGATTAGGATGGGTCGTGTTATTCTTTGATGACAAGGCCCTTGCACCAGATTTGAATGTGCCGGAAGCCTTTCCTTTCTATGCTGCATTAGTGAATCCGCACTTCCCGCTTTCGATTGGCCTATTGGCATTATTGGCCGGGATTTTTCTGCAAGTATTTCGCCCCGGCTATAACGAAGCCCCCAGTGTCGAAAATGGGGGACTAGCCGCGATTCTCTATTCTATTATTCTTGCGATCGTTCAGCCACCTGCACTGGTCAGTTTTGGCGGGGCATTGGTGCTGCTTATCCTCATTACAGCCTACAAACGGCGCGACATTCCCTGGCACGAGGTACGTTGGAGTTCAATGGTCTTGCTGCCGACCTTTCCATTTGCGCTCTACTATTTACTCGTGTTTGATTTCAACGAGACGATGGGTAAGTTTAATGAACAAAACATCACCCGTTCGCCGAATGTGTTTTTGACGCTGATGGCGTTTGGTCTGTTATTGCTGGTGGCAACCCCGGCCATTGTACGCGCCGTCCGCCTATTCGAGCGCGATGGCGACCAGTTGATGCTGTTGTGGCTAACCGTCAATATCATCTTGGTTTATATGCCCTTCAATTTGCAGCGCCGTCTATTTATTGGCCTCATCATTCCATTGGTGTATTTTTGCATCCGCGCCATCGAAGATTATTGGATGACCCATATCCCTGTTAAACGCCAGCGATTGGCCCTTATTCTACTGTTTGTGTTCCTCATACCCAGTAATTTTATAGTCTTATTTATTCCGCTGTTTGGGGCTGTCTCTAATCGAGAGGCCGGTGCAGACGCGGGTATTCTCATTGAGAAAAATTATGTGGATGTCTTTGATTGGCTTGAAATCAATGCCAGAGAAGATGAGGTTGTCCTCGGCAGCCCGGATATTGGCATGTGGATTCCAGCCCAAGCCAGCGTTCGAGTGGTTTATGGTCATCCCTATGAGACCGTGCCCGCCAAATTGCGCGAACGCCAAGTCAAAGACTTTTTTGAGGGTAAAGATTGTGACACCCTATTCTCGGATGCGGTGGATTTCAACATCCATTATGTTGTGTGGGGGCCACGCGAAGAAGAAATGGGCCTGCTCGACAAGAAAACTGAAACCATCCGACCCGGCGTGGAAGAATGCCGCCAAAAGATCGAAGACCGCGCCACTCTGACGGAGCAGTTTGGGGATGTGACCCTGTACGTCTTACGTGAACCACGTTAAACAGTCCGTCATGCTAAAACGATGGGGAATACTTCCACTGGTGATCGGGGGGTTAGCACTGCTGACCGCTGTTTTTATGATAACAAGGGGTGTTAGCCCTAATGCCATGCCTTTTACCCCCGACGCCAAATTTTCCGACGTCGTAACTAGCCATTGGCCCAATGCCCTCTTTTTACAACGATCCATTCGGGAAGATGGCAGCCTTCCGCTGTGGCGCAATCAGATCATGAGTGGTCAGCCCTTTGCCGCGAACCCCCTCAATAAGGTATGGTATCCGCCGCAGTGGTTGGTCATCATCCTGCCCGTGACCCTCAGCCTCAATTTGCTCATTTGGATGACCTTGATAATAGCGGGTACGGGCGCGTGGCTTTGGGCCAGACAAACGGGCCTCGAAAAAATTCCGGCGGCATTGGTGGCTTTTGCTTATGTCGTTGCCCCGCGATTATTGGCAGCAGTTGGCGCAGGCCATCTGGATGTATTGTACGCGGTCAGCTGGCAGGCATGGCTGTATTGGGTCGTGTGGCGATTGATTCATCAACCCCAACAACACCGCAGCAACAGCTTTCTACTGGCTATCTTCGCGGCCCTAATTTTTCTCAGCGATGTCCGGTTGGCAATCTATATCTATCTATTTGCGCTGGTCTATGCGGTTCATTTAATTACCCGCTTGCCCGAAAAGAATTGGCGTCCTATGGTCGGATGGGCCGTTGTCGCGGGAGGCCTAGCGATTTTGTTGACTGCTGTCCAATGGTTGCCATTGATTGACATAACCTCCGATCTCTCGCGTAATCGTATTGGCGAAACCGAAGCAGGCGTTTCGAGTATCGAGGCGGGCGAATTTTTGAGCCTTATTATCGCCAACCATGAAGCCGACCCCGAAAAAATGCTGTATGTTGGCGTAGGGGTCTTTGTATTGGCCTTCACCGCCTTGATAGTACGTCCCCGGCAAATGGCTTTTTGGGCAATTGCCATCATCCTCGCGGCGTGGTGGGGCATGGGTCAAAACAGCTTACTGTGGACATCTGCGGTACGACTTTTCCCCTCCCTCCTCTGGTTTCGCGTTTCCGCGCGGGCATGGCTGATTGTGGCCCTGATTTTGCCCTATATGGCGGGATGGGGGTTGCAATGGATGGGTGAAATTTCCCCAGACGTGTTGAAAAAACGGGCGATTCGATTAAGCGCTGTCGGCACGCTGGGGTTTAGTGCGGTGTGTTGGATCAGTAGCCTGTTTGCTCTTGCCGAAGCTCTCCCTACGGAAGCTCTAATTGGTTTGATTGCCCTGCCGCTGAGTGTCGGGTTGATTTTATTGGGGGCATGGCGTTTAATCCCCATACGTACCTTTCAAATCGCCTTTATGCTCCTGATACTGATGGATATTTTGTGGGTGGGGCGCTCAATGGTCGAATGGCGCAATCGCCGCGAATGGCTGGACGAATATCGCCCGCTTGCCGAGATGCTTAAGGCAGATGGAGTCGAACGGGTTTACTCACCAAGTTACAGCTTGCCCCAGCAAGCAGCGGCCTATTGGCGCATCCCGCAGTTTGACGGTATTGACCCTTTCCAATTGGAAAGTTACGTCGAAGAAGCCGAACGCATTACAGGGGTCAAAGCCAAAGGCTACAGTGTGACCATTCCCGCTTTTGATCTGCCCGACGACGCGGATGAGGATGACCTTGCCACCATCAACCAAAACGCCGTGATAGATGTGCAGGGATTAGCCAAGTGGCGTGTCACCCATGTCGTATCGGCCTTTGAAATTCAGGCGGATGGATTGGAGCAAATTGGCAAGGTTGGGGATGTGTATGTGTATCGCAATACCTTGATTGCACCCGATGTCCAGATGACATGGCACGGGTCAAATCGTGTTTCTATTACGCCGCCAAACTCCAATATCCATGCCTTTGCCGATGCCCCCGACTGGAAAAAATCCTCTGATGGGGAATATGAATATGCTCCCAAGTCCCAATATATCAGCATAGCAGTCAGCGGCATAGGCTTGATTGGCCTCATAGGGTTGGCTTTCATCGGGAGAAAAACACCCCATGTCTAGCCCGCCTATCTCCCGACAAGAATGGCGTCGTGTCAGCCTCTATGCCATCCTATTGATTGCACTGACCGTCCTACCCTATCTCATCGCGTGGCAGGGACAAGGCGACGATTGGCGGTTTAGCGGATCGCTGTTCGGCGTTGAGGATGGCAATGCCTACTTGGGCAAAATGCGCTTGGGGGCGAGGGGCATCTGGGATTTTTACCTATTCTACTCCCCTGAGAAACATGACAGCGTAAGCCTGCTTTATTACCCATATATCATCCCCGGTCAGGCCATCGGCTTGTTCATAGCGGAAAATGATCCGGCACTGGCGGGAGTATTGATCGGGGTATTTCATGCCATGCGCGTCATCTTCAATTTTGCGCTGATATTGACCACTTATCGCTTTATCGCCATCTTTTTACGCGGCCCTTCCACCCGATTTCTGGCTCTGATTTTTGCGACCATCGGCGGCGGATTGGGGTGGTTGGTCGTGTTGACAGGCAGCCTGCCCCCCGAATTTTACATCCCAGAAGGTTTTTCATGGTTGGTGTTGTTGGGTCTGCCCCATATCGCACTGGCCCGTACCGCCCTGCTCGCTGGATTCATCGCTCTATTTAAATCGCTGAGACTGGAAAAATGGCAGGCGTGGGTAAAGTGGGCGCTGTTAGCAGGATTATGCTGGTTGGTAGTAGGCCTATCTGTCACCTTCTATTTTGTGTTGATTGACGCCCTACTCGGCGCATGGGGGTTAGCAGCTTGGGCACGCACCCGCCGCTTTCCCATCCAACTTGCCCTGCGCTGTGCTGTCGCGGTTGGGGTGACGCTGCCATTCTTGGCCTATTTCCTGATTTCATTTAATGACAACCCGGCCTTTGCCCAATGGTCGAAACAAAATTTACTGGAATCCCCCAATCCGCTGCAATACCTATTCGCCTATTTGATTTTGGGGTTGCTGGCGTGGATTGGTGGAAAGTGGGCATGGAAACGCAGCTATCCCAACGAACTACACCCCCTGCTATTGATTGGCTGGGTACTAATTGCACCCATTCTCGTTTATCTACCGATCAACGTGCAGCGGCGTTTGGCGGAAGGGGTACTCATCCCACTCGCAATATTGGCGGCGGCAGGCCTGAACTTATGGGCCGGGGCGCACCCTGTAAAATGGCGGCGGTCAAAGTTAGCCGTCATTATGCTGACCTCCCTGAGCAGTTTGTTATTTTTCATCGGCACATTTTTCAGCGCCCTCAATCATGACACTCCCGTATTCGAGCCAGTGGTACAGCTAGACGCCTTCCGCTGGTTGGATAAACAAACACCCAATGAAACGGTTGTATTGGGCGCGATGGAAACAGGCAATGCCCTGCCCGTGTATACCCATTTGCGCCCCTTTTTGGGACATGGCCCGGAGACTATCTATTCTGACCGCCGCAAACGCGAAGTCGAGCGTTTTTTCGGCGATGAAATGACCGCCGAGCAGCGTCAATCCCTTTATCGTTCGGTGGGAATTCGTTATATTCTCTATGGCCCAACCGAACGTGCATTGGCCGCAACTGAGAATGATACGCCGCCGCTGTGGACTGCTGATACACGGCTGATTTATGACAAGGCGGGTTATCAAATTTATGAGGTCTTGCCTTGACGAAACGACGTGAAATTACCCAATGGCTGCCGCTTGCGATTCTGGCAATCGCAACGGTGCTGCTGTTTTATCCCCTCATTTTTGGGCGGGCCTTGTTTTGGGGACTGCCCTCGCTGCAATTTTATCCTTGGCGACAGTTCGCTTTTGATGAAATCCGCGAGGGGCGGATACCGTTCTGGAATCCCTATGTCGGCGGCGGCGCACCCCTGATCGCCAATTATCAAAGTGCCATTTTTTATCCCCCCAACTGGCTGCATTTCTTCCTCAGCGATTATTATGCAATGGGGCTGATTGCCATTTTGCATGTGTTTTGGGCGGGCTTGGGCATGTGGTTATTTACGGGCCGCTTGGGGTTTTCACCATTGGGTCGGGGAATCAGTGTACTCTCATTTGCGCTCGGCAATTACTATATTGGGCGATTTGGTTCTTTCCCCTCCACCGACGCGGCGGCATGGATTCCTTGGATGTTTTGGATTACCCTGCGTATCCTAGAACAGCGGTATCTGCGTGATATTGGCTTGATGGGGCTGATTACCGGAATGCAATTGTTGGCGGGTCATGCCCAAACGACATGGTACGGCCTTGTTGGGTTGGGCCTGTTTGCGTTGTGGTACACCCGCTGGCCCGTGCGTCCCGCCGCCCTCAAATTACGCTTCCTATCCCTCGTTTTTTGTGGCATCGCGCTGTTATTGGGGCTAGGGGTCGCTGCTATTCAACTTGTATTGACCCAAGAATTCCTGCGCGAATCCCAGCGGTCAGGCGGAGTAGAGTATGAGGTTCTCACCAATCTTTCGTATGCCCCGGCACGTATCTTTACGATGTTCACCCCCCATTTTTTTGGCACACCTGCCGATGGGTCGTATCTGACCAAAGGGCGCGGGGTCTATTTTGAGGATACCGCCTATATTGGTTTCTTGCCCTTAATAGCAGCTATCGCGGCGATCATTGGATGGTTTCAACGTCGCAAATTGCTCAAACATCATCCCGTGTTTCGTTCCGTACCCTTTTGGCCGGTGCTGAGTTTGGCAGGCTTCATCTTGGCAACCGGACGCTTTGGGCCATTTTATCGTTTCCTCTATGACAACGTGCCCACCTTTGATAATTTCCGCGAACCCGTGCGCTGGTTAATCTGGCCCGCCTTTGGTCTCTCGATTTTGGCGGGGATTGGTGTACATGGGTGGGGACGCAGTCCACGAGTCATTTTCTGGACACGGCTTTCGGCGGCGGCGGGTGCTGGCATTGTGGTGGTGTCATTGTTATCACTGGCCTTTTTGCAAGCCCCTGACAACGACGCTTTGCAAGTCCTGTCCCGCGCCATGATTGTGTTGGGCATCACCGTTTTCGGTAGCGCTATCTTAACCCTAACCCAGCCTCCTACTGGTATCAACAGCAGTTCATTGGCCCGCTGGCAAATCGCTGTTTTGATGTTTGTCGCCGCCGATTTAATCTGGTCGGTCATTGGCCTCAATCCAGCCGTCTCCCGTGATTTTTACCAGCGTGATTTCAGTGTTTCCAAACCCATTGGGCGATTGTATTGGTTCGAGGATTACGAGGAGGAGGTCA
The DNA here is from genome assembly GCA_013112715.1 of Chloroflexota bacterium. Taxonomy (GTDB): domain Bacteria; phylum Chloroflexota; class Anaerolineae; order Aggregatilineales; family J027; genus CFX10. The sequence goes on along the minus strand of JABFGB010000006.1, from coordinate 28,281 downwards.
AATTTGATGATTATTTCGACCTCGACGACTACCGCGTAGCCAAACGACGATGGCTGTCGGCCCGCACCTCGCTGCTGCCCAACCTCAATATGCTGGACGACATCCCCCTATTCAACAATTTTGACCCCCTCCAACCCGCTGCCCATGTGCGTTATGTCGAGTTGATCGAAGATGCTGGCCCGGATGCTGATAAATTATTATGGGCCGCCGGGGTCGGTCAAACCTACGGCGAAATTCAACCGGAGGGGTGGCAAGGCGAGGGTACGGAATTTGTCGCGCCCATCGAACCCAGAACAGCATGGATGGTTCCAAATGTCATAGCCACCAACAATCAGGACGAGGCTGTTCAACAACTGCTGAATCCCGCTTGGTCGCCTGAACAGACCGTGATTATCGAGGCCGCCGATTTTGAACCGATCACTGATACCTCCTTCACCAAAGCCGAAGTTGAGGTGCTTTCGGAGCGCCCCAATGAGCGCCGTTATCGAGTGACCAGTGATGGAGCAGGTTATCTGGTGCTTACTAGTACATGGTATCCCGGTTGGGAAGTCGAGGTAGATGGCGAAGAAACGACGCTCTATCAAGCCAATCTGACCTTTCAAGCCGTTGAAATTCCGGCGGGTGGCGCGGATGTGACATTGCGTTATCGGCCTAATGGATTTGGAGCAGGTGTCATCGTCACCTTTGCGGCTGTGGTGCTTTGTCTAGTGCTGATTGCCATCGGGTTATTCCGAATGCCTGCCGAAAATTGAGGGTGGGAAGTGCGAATTTGAGAATGGCCTATAATGGGTAATAACCACTTCAGTAAAATGGGATGATTGATGGAAAGTACCACTCGTCCAAGCACCCTGCAACTCAAAATTTCAGAGCGCCGTACGCTACTCAAAATCGGTGATGCCATAGCCATTTTGCTATCGGTGATTGGGGCGTTGGCGATCTGGTCAGAAGTTGACCAAGCCCGCCTTGAGTTTAATGCCGATTTTTTGCTGAATAATAGTTGGTGGTTTCCAGTGCTATGGGTGCTATATCAAACCCTTGCCAGCGCCAGCGATTTTTATAATCTGCGGATTTCAGCCAATTTTTGGAATGGCTTTCGGCGCCTGCTACTGATCGAACTGCAATTGCTGATGGTCTATCTGGTTATTTTCTTTTTTTCACCGCGTGACACCCTGCCGCGTTTGTTCATTCTCTATTACAGTGTCCTCTCATTTGCCCTTATCTTACTATGGCGGGCTATCTGGTGGTCATTTTTTGCACGGCGGTTTGGGTTGCAGCGGCGTGCCCTTATTGTCGGAGCAGGCTGGGCTGCCCGCACCATCATCAAAGTCTTGCGTGAAGAAGCTACCGATGAATACGAGGTGGTCGGCTTGGTCGCAGCTTTCGATCCCGACGATACCCTAAGCGAGAGTTTTCCAATCTACGGTGTGGATGGCGAACCCATGCCCAACATCGTCCAGCGGTTGGGGGTCTCCGAAATTGTGTTGGCCTATGGCAGCCAACTCCCCGGTATGATCTTTCAGGGGGTGCTGGATTGTTATGAGCAGGGTGTAGCGATCGTCCCGATGGCCCTGCTGTATGAACAAATTACCGGACGAGTGCCGATTGAGCATGTCGGCATGGATGATTGGGTGGTGGTGCTACCACTGGAACCCGAATCTATCTTTAACCCCTTTATCCCGATTAAGCGGTTGCTGGACATCGGCCTTTCGCTAGTGGGCCTTCTGGGTTTTGGGCTGATGCTGCCCTTCATCGCCCTTGCCATACGGCTCGAATCCCCCGGCGGCATTTTTTATACCCAAGAACGGGTGGGCAAGGGGGGTAAGCTATTCAAAATCATCAAACTGCGTTCCATGCGCTCCGACGCCGAACAAGCAGGCCCTCAATGGGCGGACAAAAATGATGCCCGTGTTACCCGCATGGGCAAAATGATGCGTAAAACACGCATAGATGAACTTCCCCAGTTTATCAATATCCTTAAAGGGGATATGAGTCTGGTCGGCCCGCGACCCGAACGGCCTTTTTTTGTGGAACAGCTATCGGAGGAAATCCCATTCTATCGCACCCGCCATCTGGTGCGACCCGGTGCGACGGGCTGGGCACAGGTACGCTATCCATATGGGAGCAGTGTGGAAGATGCCCTTATTAAGCTGCAATACGACCTTTACTACATTCGCCATCAATCGTTGGCGCTCGATTTACAAATCATGATTCGTACTATTGGCAAAATGCTTTCATTTGCAGGGACATAACACGATGCCCACCCCCAGTCGTTCCGAACGATTTCAACGTCTCGGTGTTATTATCCTCGTTTTATATGTCAGCCTCATAGGGGGCACGTATTATTCGGATTTCTATTTTTTCCTAAACATCATCTTCGAAATTGTGGTGACAGGTGTACTGGCATGGTGGTTGATTTCATCGCTTCGGAAGGGTCGCCTTTGGCCCAACACACCACTTGATATGCCGCTTGCGGTTGGAGCAGGGTGGTTGATTGTTACATCGCTGCTGTCACGGGATATACGGGTCAGCATGGAGGGGCTGTGGCGCTTTTTGGTGCATTTCATGACCTTTTATGCGTTGGTTGACCTCATGCGACGTGGACGCCAACGCTGGGTGATGGAGGCATTGGCCCTGACAGGCGGGGTGATTGTGCTGGTCAGCGCCCTCGAAATGATTTCATGGTATGTTGGTCTTGGCTTCGGTGGATTCACACAGGGGTGGATTACGATTGATGGCGCAGGCCTCGTTCCACCCTATATTCATCGCCTGACCCTAGCCCTCAATAACAGCACCGTTCTGGGTAATTGGGTCGCGCTCGTTTTACCCATAACCTTTTGCTGGGGACTCACCGTTGCCCAACGGGACAATCGCATCGGCCTAATGGCACTCTCAGCGGGTTTGCTCGGTGTTGAGATTTTGGCGCTGTCACGTGGCGGCTGGTTGGCGACATTGGCAGTCGGCGGCACACTAGCGACTTTTTGGCTCTATCGCTGGTCATCACGCTCTAGCAAATATCCCCCCAAATTAGTGATGCCGCTGGCGATTGGTGGTTTTCTAGTGGGCCTGATTTTGCTACTGGTAGCTGCCAGCGTGGTGCGCGGCACAAATGTCATTGACCAAGACAAAGGCCGCTTGGACATGTGGAACAGTGCTATTGAGATGACGGTTGATCGCCCGCTGACTGGCTTCGGGGTGCGTGAATTTGGGGCGGTTTCGCGCGAATACCGCGACCCCTCGATTGATGATAACCAACTGGCAACCGCCCATAATGTCTTGCTGAATGTCAGTTCAGAGACAGGCATCCCCGGCCTGCTGATTTTGCTGTGGCTTACAGCGGCCTATCTACAAGCATGGCGTAAAGAATGGCAATCGGCTGACCCTGCCCGTCGCATCCGACTTGAGGGGATTCTCGCCGCGATGATCGGCATGGTGGTCAATAACATGGTGGATGCGTTTATATTGACCACCTCCGTCTTACCAATTTTGATTTTAGCGGCCTATACCTTTGCCGGAAAATACACCCCTGATAACCCCGCTCCTATTCAGACGCCCACTTCGACGACCCGTTATTTACGGCCTGTTGCGCTTGGTGTGGTAATTTTATATGCCGTATGGTTTGTGCCAATCAATATGGCAAACGCCGAATTCTTTCGCAGCAACATCGCCATTCAAAAAGATGATCTGGATGCCGCCCTCGAACGTGCCGAAAATGCCCGTGACCTTGATCCGGCATTGGGTCTCTATGATTTCCAAGTGGCCTATGTGTTGGGTTTGCTGGCAGAAGATCAACCAGAGCAGTATCTGGATGAGGCTATCCTCGCCTATGAAGAGGCTCTCGCCGATTACCCGACCTTTGATATTGCTCAAGCCAATCTCGCCGCGTTGTACTGGCAAAAGGGTAACTTGCCAAAAGCCGTCGACCATCTCCAACTCGCCATAGACAATAATTCCTACAAAGCTGAATATCACCTGCTGTTGGGGCAGGTCATTGAAGAACGTGCCCTTGCTGCCGGACAAAATCCACTTGATACCGCCGCTGTGACTTCGTATCGAGAAGCCCTACGATTGGATGCTCAGATCACCCAGTCCGCCTTTTGGGATCAGGGTCAACAATATACGGCCCGCAGTTCAGCCCTAAGTGTGTTTTATCGCCAGACCACTACCACCAATCAATTTTTGATGGCGGCCAATCGAGGCTTCCAGCGACCCTCTATGACAGTCAGTCAAGCGGAAAACTCAACTGATCCCAAAGAACTCAATGCGATGGGGGAATATGCGCTGAGTCAGCAAGCGTATGAAGAAGCCATTCAGTGGTTTAGCCGAGCGATTGAATTCGATGGCATACTCGCCAGAGCTTATGTGGGTCGGGCTGAGGCGAATTATCGCTTAGGTAATGTGGATGAAGCCAAAGCGGATGCCCAAAAAGCCTTGTTTGTTTCACCTGCCGATGCCGCCCATGCCTATTATATCTTGGCGTTGATAAAACTTGACCGTGAGGATGTTCCCCTCGATGATGAGTTATTTAATCAGCAGTTGGCCGACAGCGTGCAGGTGCGAGGACAGGTCGAGTATTTTGCCCAAGTGACGTTTTTGCGACCCGGCGCGTTCGATTATTTGCCCCAACTACCCGTGATTGGTCGCAATACGGATTATTACGCGGGGTGGTTCTTGTTAGCCGAGCGTTATGCCGCTGACGATGACCCCGATACCGATCCAAATGATGTATATGAAGCCATCTTGGAACAAGACCCCTATATCCAAATGGCTCGTGACAGGCTGAACCCATAAATAAAAAGGGCAGGTGAATGATCGCCCGCCCTTTTCGTAACTAGCTGGTCGGTTGTGCAGCCCTAAGTGCCTGCTGCGCTTCTTTGATGCGGTCTTTGAAGCGGCGACGTACATCCCCATGAAACCGCGTATCCTTCGAAAGTTTCTCTAGGGCGGTAATGGCGGCTTCGGGATTAATCTTGGTCAGATAGCGGGCATAATATTCGAGGCCACTGACTTCGGGGTCAATCCAACCTAGCAGGGTTTCAAAGGCTTTCTCATTGCCCACCCCAATTTCAACGATCAAGGCAGCCGCTTTGGGTCGTCGTGTTCCATCTTCGCCTGCCCATTCGATGATCTGATCCAATACTTCTGGCCCGAATTTATTAACCGCATAGACACTTGCACTTCGCATGGCCGGGCTAGTTGAGTCTGCATACAGTTCTAAAATCTTGGGGAAGGCCTCACGTGCCTGATATTCCCCCAACAGACGGACAGCATTGGCAGGGGCGATCCCTTTGCCGGGCGAATCGTTGTCAAATAGGCTATCATCCGCGAGAATTTCATTTAAAAACGGCACAACGGTCTCTTGGGCATCCTTCAAATGTTCAAAGGCCATTTCGGTTGAAATACGATCCGTAAAAACAAGCCATGCCGCCTTATAAAGCGGGTGGTTATTATCCGCCAGCGCCTCACGCCAGCGAGTAGAAGTTTCAGCCATTGTTTAAATCTCCAATTCTTAATTTTGGGGAGCAGTGACCCGCAATCATATCATTCTCGGCAATGCTTCGTAAATGGCCTTTTCCGGTTAATTCGAGTAGCATAGGAAAGAGTTTTTAGACCAAAGGAGTGTCTGCCTGTGCCATTTCGCCCCTTGACCATCGAACGACTTGCCGTGTGGATTTTGTTCATTCTCCTGTTTGCAATGGCGGTACGTGTCCCGCTCGATACCGATACATGGTGGCATCTCCGCAGCGGCAAGACGATTTTGGACGAGGGCAAAATCCCGGCCCGCGACGAATTTTCCCATACCTTGCGTGGCGCGGATTGGATTGATCAGAGTTGGCTGGCCCAAATTGCGCTTTATGGCTCATACAAGCTAACAGGTGGCAATGGCGACCCCGCCGACACTGGCACAATTGGCTTGGCCCTGTTCACCGCGATTCTGGCAACAGCAGGCATGGCGCTAATTTATCGCATGTGTGCGGGCAATGTCTACAGCAAGATGTTTATTTTGGTGATTGGAGCCGCCACCGCCGCGATTTTCTGGACACCCCGCCCGCAGATGTTCTCATTTTTGTTGAGTACCGTTGTGCTATATTTGCTTTACCTCTACAAATACAAGCAGATAGATCGTCTCTGGCTCATTCCAGTCATGATGATTTTATGGGCGAATTTACACGCGGGGTTTGCCATCGGGTTCATTTATTTATTCGGCTTTTTGGGGGGTGAAGCTGTCGGCAATCTTTTGGACAAAAATGATGAACAGGCTGTCAACTGGAAGCGCCTACAAAAAATCGGCCTCATCACCTTAATCAGCATTTTCGCCCTCAGCCTCAATCCCTATGGGCCACAGATGATTTGGTATCCGTTCCGCACGGCTGGCATCCAAACCTTAAATTTATTCATCCAAGAATGGCGTTCGCCTGATTTCAAAATGGTGCAGGCATGGCCCTTTTTGATCTTGTTGGCGGCGGTGATTGTGTTTGGCAGCCGCACCCGCCATCGTCTGGCATGGAGTGATCTCGCCCTGACTGCTGGCACAGCATTATTGGCTTTATGGGCCTCGCGCAACATCGCTGTTTTTGCTGTGATTGCCACCCCCGTTCTGTCGCGCCAAGTAGATGCGTGGCTGAACGAACGCAATTGGCAATTAACCCCTTCCCGCCAACCCACTGCCAGTCAAGTGCGCCTCAATTGGATTTTGCTGATTGTGGTGCTGTTTGCGGCGCTTGCCAAAATCGGCTCGACGCTGACCACGCAAGAGGTCAAAGAAAATCAGGAGGAATTTTTACCCGTCGAAGCCGCTGAATATCTGCGCGAAAATAATCCAGCGGGGCCGATATTTAACGAATATAACTGGGGTGGCTATTTCATTTTTGCTGTGCCGGATATACCCGTTTTTGTGGATGGTCGCACCGATTTATATGACGACTCATTCCTCAAAGATTATTTCCGCGCCACGCTCGGTACCAAAGAATGGCGCAAACCGCTGGACAAATATGATATTCGCTTGGTAGTCGTGGATAAAACCAGTGCCCTTGCCACTCTACTGAGGGAAAAGCCCAACGAGTGGCGTCTGGTTCACGAGGATGATTTGGCGGTTATTTTTGAGCGTATTTCATAACTGGGAGCCACAGGATGCCCCTGAAAATCAGTTATTCTTTCGACCCCATAGATATTCAGAAAATATCTGATATTGTTTCTGAAAGAAAACAGCTTGGACGACGACTTGTTATCGAGCGAATACAGCGAAATATTGAGGGTGAACCACCTCTGATTTCAGAAGAGGAACTCTGGTTTGCCATGATGATGTGCCTCTTGACAACACAACAACCTTCAGGGCCAAACGATCCTGTTCCCAGATTTTTATTATCAATCCCTTTCAGGTTATCGCTTCCTAAAATTCGGCAATCAGAAAACATTCCTGAATTGGTCAAAAAGGAGTTGTCAGATTTTGGAGGTATCCGCTTCTACAATCGAATAGCTGATGAGACCTATGAGAATTTCTCAACTTTGGAGGCAGGGGGATGGTCTCGTCTCAAATACTTCGCTAACGCTCTGTCTGACCAACGGAGGACAACACCTGAAATTGGACACCTCGCATTGGAACAAGAAGCTGCTGAGTATATGTCAGCTAACTACAGAGGAATTGGGCCTAAACAATCTAGAAATTTTTGGCAATATCTTGGACTAACTCGCTTCGTTTTTGTATTGGATGGGAGAGTCATCAAGTGGCTCCACAAAAATATCGATTTCGGAGCTTTGCCGTTATCTACAGACTTTTTGAGTGATGAAAAATACTACCGATTTGTTTCAGGCATTTTGCTAAATTTATGCGAGCAGGTTGGAGTGCTGCCCTGTCTATTTGATGCCGTTATTTTTGACAGCTATGATCCAGATGAATGGCAAGGTTACATCTGACAGATCATGATTCTACTACCAATTGACCTAGCCTTTATCGCCGCCGAAGCCATCAATCGTGCTGACGATTACGACGCCTTCCGCTATTTTGTCGAATTGGACGAACGCACCGATGCTGAATTGGATGCCCTTGTCGAAAAAATTGCCGCCCCGATTATTGCTGCGATTGATTGTAAGCAGTGCGCTAACTGCTGCCGTTCGCTGGATGTCTATTTAACCGAATCCGATGCCGAACGCCTTGCCGCTGGTTCATTTATCCCGTTGGAGCGATTATTAAACGACACGGTTGACCGTGACCGTGCCGATGAAAATGGGGAGTGGGGTGTTTTTCGACACAAGCCCTGTCAATTTTTGAAGGGTAAATTATGCAGTGTCTATGAACATCGGCCCGAAAGTTGTCGCATGTATCCTGTTTTTACACCGGATTTTCGCTGGACGATTGAGGAAATTTTAGGTGGAGTGGGGTTATGCCCTATTATTTACCACACCATCGAGCAGTTGCAGCAAGAGTTAGGATGGTAGGCCGATTATTCAGCCGCCAGCATCTCCTGAATTTTCAGCGCGGTTGCTAGTGGGCCGGGTAAAGGGCGCTCCCATAGTATTGGGATATGCAACACCAATTTGGGCAGGCGAGGGGTATGATAATTTTCGGTCACATCCTGTAATTGATATTTACCATCCACCAACAGGTAAAAACGACTGGTAAACTGCATCGGGTCAAAAATCCAATATTCAGGTACGCCGCCCTTTTGATATTCCTTAAGTTTATCTTCGTAATCGCGTTCGACACTCTCCGGTGATACCACTTCGATGACAATATCGGCTGGCCCATTCATAAAAGTTGGGGTGTAGGGATGTGGATTGGTTTGCAGGATGATTTGTAAATCAGGCTCTCTGGCGACCCGTATCGCTGGCATTTTCATGACAAATGGCTGCTGGCGTACAATCCCAATAGGCTTCTGTTCAAAATACGACTCAAAAAAGATGGCTAAAAAGCGCGTAAGTTCATCATGCCGATCATGAATCGGAGACATTTTAATAACCATCCCATCTGACCATTCATAATAGTCAGCCGCGTAATGTGCTAAATAATCTTCAAAGGTGACATCGGTTGCCACTACATTGTCGAAGGTTGTTTTTTCAGCCATTGCCCGATTCCTCCGCACAATCTACCACCGTCACTTTGAGTACCTTCATAAAATCTGCCACAGGCACACGTAAATTCAGGCCCCGCTGTCCGGCACTCATATAAATATGGGTTAGTTGTGTAGCACGTTGGTCAATGTAGACGGGCCAGTTTTTGTGGGTTAGGGCCAGCGATGAAATGCCACCGACTTTTAATCCGGTCAATTTTTCGGCTTCATCATGCGCCGCCATCCGCACTTTTTTATAGCCTGTGGCACGGGCTAATTTTTTCAGATCGAGGGATTGGGGAGCGCTCAACAATACCAACAGCGGCTTTTTGTTACCCGCGTCTTCCGGCATGACAACCAATGTTTTATAGACCTCATCGGCGGAAGCACCAATCAGGTCGGCTACCTCACCGGCACTGTGGCGACTATCATCATACTCGAACACCTCATAGGGGATTTTCTGCTGCTCGAGGAAACGCATGGAATTAAGTTTTTTGGACGACATGCGACGCGCCTATTGACGGAAACTTTCGGCAATTTCGAGGCTAAATACTTCCTCCCCACGCAGGCAGCGCAGTAAATAGCGCAATTCGGCGGGGGTCGGTGCCCAACAAGCTGGACGTTGAACCAAATGGCGCATGGCCCAAAATGTATGACTTAGGAGTTCATCACCCATCTGGTCTACTTCTTCGGGGGTCGAAATCTGCTGGGCTAACTGTACCAACCCGCGACTGTTGATTTCGCCCCGCTCATAACTTTCAATAGCGGTAATGAATCCCTGTGCCAATAAGTCATATGCTGCATTGTGATTAGAATGAACACCCGTCATCAGCAACTACTCCTGAACCGTTTCGGATGATCCGAACACTTTTTCTTATTTTACCGCCAACTTGCTTATTTTCAATCATCGGTATATTTTGCAAAGCCGTTCTTGGGGCGCTATACTGAGTTAGCATCTTTCTACTTTCAAACTAATCTTTAATTCTAACGCTTACAACAGCGAGGAATTTGCCGCATGGCAACTCTGGTTACAACTATTACAGAAACCCTCCGCTACAAAGGCAAACTCGGTCAGTGGAGCTGGGTTTTGCACCGCGTCTCAGGGTTAGGAGTTCTGTTGTTTTTGGTTCTCCACGTCATTGACACCTCGTGGGCCGCCTTCTATCCAAGCCTATATGCGAAAGCCATTGCCGAATATCAAAGCCCTATTTTCACGCTAGGTGAATTCGCGCTTACGGCTGCCGTTGTATATCACGCCCTCAATGGTCTCCGCATCGTCATTTTTGACTTTAGACCAGAATGGTGGCATCTCCAGCAAAAAGCCGCCATGATTGTCTTGGCCTCAACCATTGTGCTGCTGATTCCTGTGTTTGGCCTGATGTTCGGGCACGTATTGGATTATTACGACACTAATCCCGATTTTGTAACGATTAGCGAAATCATTGAAACCCAAGCGCAATTCTTGCTCGGCTTCGTCGTGATTTTGGCGGCGGCGCTGCTGCTGTCATTGGCCTATGCGCTTGTTACGGGGGAGACCCGCAATCCCGTCAAACCTAACCGCCGCCCCAGCCAATTTGATGCGTGGATGTGGCGTTTTATGCGCCTCTCCGGTGTATTGATTGTGCCATTGGTTTTTGGACACCTGTTGATGATTCACCTCATTCAAGGCGTGTTTGATATTACAACGGTGGGTCATACTGTCGTCGGTACCAATTTGGTAAATGACAGTGGACGCGCGGTTGAATTTGTAGGCCGCCGCTGGGACTATCTGGTAGCTGGAATTGCGATTTGGCGTATTTACGACGGAGCACTCTTGGCATTGGTCGTCATACACGGTTTCAACGGCCTGCGATATGTAGTGAACGATTACGCCCATGACCGCGTGATTAAGCGAGCACTCAACTGGGCGATTGCATTTGGGGCCGCCGCGCTCATTATTCTCGGCTTTGCCGCACTGTTAGCTGGTGTAGATGAAACCGCTTATAGCATTGCGAAAGACAGCCTCGAAACATTTAGCCAGCGACCAACAACCCCATTTGGGGGCTGAATTTGGTTTAACGGTAGAGCATACCTAAAGGAGTTATAGAAGGTTATGGATGTCAAAACCCATCAATTTGATGTGGTCGTCATTGGTGCAGGCGGCGCAGGGATGATGGCAGCCCTCTATGCTAGTCGCGGAGCCAAAACCGCCGTCATCAGTAAACTCTATCCCACCCGCAGCCATACCGGAACCGCGCAGGGGGGTATCGGCGCAGCACTGGCGAATCTCGATGAAGACCATTGGGAATGGCACGCCTTTGATACCATCAAGGGTGGCGACTATCTCACCGATCAAAATGCTGCCGAAACACTGGCCCGTGAAGCGATTGATGCCGTTATCGAATTGGAACTGATGGGGCTGCCCTTTGACCGCAACCCCGATGGCACAATCTCGCAGCGTCGTTTTGGTGGTCACACCAACAATCAAACAAAAAAACCTGTCCGTCGTGCCTGCCACGCCGCTGACCGCACCGGGCATATGATTTTGCAGACCCTCTATCAAAACTGCATCAAGGAAAAAGTTACGTTTTTTGATGAATATCAGGCCATTGACCTCATTACCAATGATGGCAAGGTCTGTGGGGTAGCGGCGGTTTGTATTGATGATGGCGCAATTCACGTCTTCCATGCGAAGGCCATCTGTTTTGCAACCGGGGGTTGGGGTCGCCTTTGGGAAACGACCAGCAACGCTCACAGCCTCACAGGTGATGGCCCCGCATTGGTTTGGCGTGCAGGACTACCTCTGCAAGATATGGAATTCTTCCAATTCCACCCCACCGGCCTTTATCCGGTTGGCTTGTTGATTACCGAGGCCGTGCGTGGCGAAGGCGGCGTTTTGATTAATGACAAGGGCGAACGTTTTATGGAACGCTACGCACCGACCATCAAAGACCTCGCCAGCCGTGACGTGGTGGCCCGTTCGATATACTTGGAAGTGCAAGCTGGGCGGGGTATCGGCGGCAAACGTTATGTCCATTTGGATGTGCGGCCCGAAACCGTCAACCGCTATTTAGCCGAAGCTGGCGAAGATCGTCGAGTAGATGCAGATTATATCCTGTCAAAACTGCCCGACATCACCGATTTCTGCCATACCTATCTCGGTATTGACCCCACTAAATCACCCATCCCAATTCAACCGACGGCCCACTATGGCATGGGAGGCATCCCAACTAATCTGGACGCTGAGGTTATCAGTACGGGTGCCGGCACAGTTGTTCCCGGCCTCTATGCAGCGGGTGAAGTCGCCTGCGTCAGCGTACATGGAGCGAATCGTCTGGGGACCAATAGCCTAACCGACCTGATTGTGTTTGGTCGTAAGGCGGGTAAGGCAATGGCCGACTATGCGCGTCAGGCCGATTTTGTGCCACTGCCAGCCGATCCAGCTGGGAAGATCGTCGCCGAAATTGAACGGATTCGCAAGAGTTCCGGCAAGACCAAACCGTACACGATCCGCCAAGAAATGCAAAAGGTGATGATGGATCACGTCAGTGTGTTCCGTGAAGCCCCCGGACTCCAAAAAGCATTGGATACCGTCCGCGAGTTGAAATCCCGCTATCAAAACGACCTAGCCATTGAGGATCGTGGGATGCGCTTCAATACTGACCTGTTGGAAGCGTGGGAACTCGGTTGTATGTTGGACTTGGCCGAAATCACCACCCTCAGCGCAATAGAACGTAAGGAAAGTCGCGGGGGCCACAGCCGCGAAGATTATCCCAAACGTGATGATGTGAATTTCTTGGTACACACAATGGCCTATCCCGAAAAAGGTGGCATTCGTATTGCTCATGACCGTGCGGTTGACCTTTCATTGGGTTATCAACCTGCCGAGCGCGTCTACTAACTATAGGGAATCTAGGAGCAGAACCGTTCATGAAAGTCAAATTCCGTATCCGGCGGTTTAACCCGGAAGTAGACAAAAAACCCTATTGGGGCGAATATACCCTTGATAACGTTGAACCCACTGACCGCATTTTGGAACTGCTGCACCGCGTCAAATGGGAGCAAGACGGCACATTGACCCTGCGTCGATCATGTGCGCACGGGGTCTGTGGTTCTGACGCTATGCGTATCAATGGGGTTAACAAACTGGCCTGTAAGGTGCTGGTCAAGACCCTAGATTTGAAAGATGGCGGACAGGTTCAGGTCGAGCCGATTTTGGGCCTACCAGTGGTCAAAGATTTGGTTGTAGATTTTGAACCCTTCTTCGATCATTATCGTGCCGTCATGCCCTATTTCATGCCCGCCACGCCGCGCCCCGGTGATGGTCGTGAGCGTCGTCAAAGCCCGGAAGATCGTGCCCGTTTCGATGACACGACCAAGTGCATTTTGTGCGCCTGCTGCACAACCAGTTGCCCCAGTTTTTGGGCCAGTGGTGAATATGTTGGTCCTGCTGCGATTGTGAATGCCCATCGGTTTATCTTCGACAGCCGCGATGGGGCAACCCAAGAACGCCTCAATATCTTGTCCGAGGAATCGGGTGTGTGGCGCTGCCGCACCATCTTTAACTGTACCCCGGCCTGCCCGCGTGAAATCGAAGTCACTCGCGCTATTGGGGAAGTAAAGTTAGCCATTCAGCGGAATGGTCGCTAGGCTAAATCCGAAGAGGTTCTAACAATTGACGACCTAGTCAGTGCAAGATTCGCGCTGCTAGGTCGTTTTTATTTACAATGAGATGGATGACCGATAATTATAGAAATTTTATCAGGGTAGTGTTCATGAATCTGGCATCTACACCCCGTTCCTCGGAAATAAAGTATTCGACTACCGAAGTCCCTGCCTTCCGTGATGAGTATATTTTGGTGGTAGATGATGATTGGATGAACCGCGAAGTCATTGAGGCCTATCTGCAAACCGCCGGGTATCGGGTATTAACGGCCAACAGCGGAGTTAAGGCGCTCGAAATTGCCGCGCAAGAAGTCCCTTCACTGGTCATTTTGGATGTCAATATGCCGGGGATGAATGGCTATGAATTGTGCTCCCGCCTCAAAAGTGACCCCTTGACCCGCCTCACACCTGTCATGGTTGTGACTGCGCTCGAAGCCGACCCCGACAAACTCAAGGCGATTGAGGCTGGGGCGGATGCTTTTTTGACCAAGCCCTTTAATTCACTCATTATGATGACGCAGGTCAAGTCGCTTTTGCGCATACGACGACTACACGACGAAGTTGAAAGCCGTAATGCCCTGCTGCGCAAAGTGCTCAATCGTTACGTCAATGAAGACATCACCGAGGTCATCTTGTCCGACCCTGACCGCCATCTCCAACTCGGGGGTGAATCACGCATGATTACGGTGTTTTTTGCCGATATTCGTGGCTTCACCTCTTTTGCAGAAGCCCAACCCGCCAAACAAGTGGTGTCCGTCTTAAATCGCATTTTTTCGGAACTAACACCTATCGTCTTTAAATATCGTGGCACACTCGATAAATATGTTGGCGACGAAATCATGGGCTTTTTTGGTGCGCCCGTCGCCAGCGAATATGATGCCATTAACGCCGTGCGGATGGCCGTCGAAATGCAGCAGGTCTTTGCTGAGTTGCAGCGAAGCCTCACCGCCCCCAGCATCAAAAATCTGGGACTCGGCATCGGCATCCACACGGGCGAAGCGGCGGTAGGCAATGTTGGCTCACAACGCTTGATGAGCTATACCGTCATCGGCGATACGGTCAACACCGCCAGTCGATTGCAGCAGCAGGCACAGGGCGGGCATATCGTCATCACCGAAAGCACCTACCAACAGGTAAGGGATTATGTCGAAGTGCAGGCATTAAGTTCTTTGCACCTTGCCGGAAAAAGTGAACCTGTCCATGCCTATCGTTTGTTAAGATTGAAATAATTCGCTTGATTGTCAGGGAATTGTCAGGAATATATCAAGCATTTTGGCAAGTCGGCGGTTAAAATAAGGAATATGAGCAAGTATTCCTATGGTCGCAACCGAGGCCCCGCCCCCATTACCGTGATGCTGATTGCCGCTATCCTTGTGTTCGGTGGCTACATGCTGTGGACGGGCTTGGTGAATTTTTTGGAAGAGGGCGGGCGCAAAACGATTGCCGAAGCGACCGAGCAAGCACATGCCACCAGCACCGCTGAAAATCGGCCTACCTTGATTATCTTTCCCAGTTATACCCCCTTACCTCCGTGCCAAATCTTTTTTGTGAATGTCACATCGGCTAATGTGCGTGAGTGTCCCGAATTTAGTTGCCGAGGTAAGACCATCGTGCGTTACGAGGGGGAAGTTTGCGTCTATGGGCGGGCCAATCCAGCGGAATTCCCGAACGCCGACGCGCCGGATGAATGGTTTGTAGTGAACTTGACCCCCAACGACGCCTTCCCCGACTATGGCTACATGCACGAATCGGTACTCGAAGCGCGTTATCCAACAGCACGTCCCACCCGCACCTTTACGCCTCTGCCAACGATTACGCTGACCCCCACACCGCGTTACACCCAAACGCCGATTGCCTCCCCTGCCAATACGGAGACATTTACGCCCTCACCGACGACTCCTGCGGCTCCACCAACATCCGCCGAGATTGAATTCTAAACAAAAAACGCAGCTTGGTTGAGCCACGTTTTTTGATTTCGATGTTAGAAGAACTGGGATTAATTCAAATTCTCAAAAATCCCAGCCGCGCCTTGACCACCGCCAATGCACATGGTCACCATGCCATATTTGCTGTTGCGGTGTTTCATTTCGTGGATTAACTGGACAGTCAATTTCGCGCCTGTACAGCCTAATGGATGCCCCAATGCAATGGCCCCGCCGTTGACATTGACACGCTCCGGGTCGAGTTCAACTTCACGGATGACCGCCAATGCTTGTGCCGCGAACGCCTCATTGAGTTCAATCACATCAATATCGGCCAGTTGTAATCCGGTGCGTTCTAGTAAACGTGGAATGGCACGGATTGGCCCAACGCCCATAATTTCAGGGCGTACCCCGGCCACATTAAACCCAACAAAGCGGGCCAATGGTTTGAGGCCTAACTTGGCGGCAGTGCTGGCTTCCATGATAATCACGCCCGCCGCCCCATCACTAAGAGGAGATGAATTACCCGCCGTGACCGTACCCCCATCTTTGAAAACGGGCTTTAATTTTGCCAGTCCTTCAAGCGTAGTATCGCGGCGTAGGTGTTCATCGGTGTCAAATTGGATGGCCCGTTCCACTCGTTCGCCTTTGATATATTCGGTCTCAATAATTTCCAATGGCACAATCTGCGATTTGAATTTCCCAGCATCAATTGCGGCGGCGGCCCGTTGGTGACTGCGGAGCGCGAAAGCATCTTGATCTTCACGCGAGACTCCAAATTCCACCGACACCTGTTCAGCCGTCAGCCCCATATTCATATACACTTCAGGGCCTTCAACTGCCAATGTGGGGTTGGGGCTGATGCGGAAGCCCGTCATCGGGACAAGACTCATGGTTTCCGCCCCACCTGCGATAATTACATCCGCGCCATTAGCAATAATGCGTTCCGCCGCCAACGCGATGGTTTGCAGCCCGCTGGAACAAAACCGATTGACCGTTTGGGCCGGGACTTCGACAGGCAAGCCCGACAAAATGCCGATACTGCGAGCAAAATTTAGGCCCTGTGCCCCCTCTGGCATGGCACAGCCGATAATCACATCGTCAATCAGCATCGGGTCAAGCCTACCCTCTGTCTGGGCCATCAAATCCTGAATAACCGCCGCCGCCATATCATCAGAACGTAAATTGCGGGTCGTGCCGCGTTTAGATTTCCCAACGGCGGTGCGAGATGCAGCAACAATAACAGCTTCGCGCATAATGTATTTTTCTCCCAAACTTCCTGCTCAATAGTGATAAGGTCTGAGTATAACGCGAATCAAATCACCATTCAATTTTTTACTTGCACTAAAATTAATTTAGAAATTGTCTCAGGAGTGGAAAACAATGCAAAACCCAAGCGATGTTCTGATGAAAATCCTTATGCAATGGCCTAATGACAAAATTTCTGTTGAGACCTTTCTCAAAACGTACTCTGGATATTTGACTGAGGAATTTGATCGAGCAAGTCTTGTTCAACCGATTAGATCCAAGAATCTAAAGCTATCTCAACCTCTAGTTACAGAGGGTGTTGCAAAAATCTTTGTATATGTACCTGACCCTTTTCTCGCAGTTCTTTTGAAAGACAATGAAAATGGGTTTCGCTTACATATTTTTACTTTCCAATGCACCAACTGTTTTGGTACTGGAATAAGTGGAAGTGAAGTATGTGATGTGTGTGGAGGTAGCGGATGGGGAACACTTTGAAATGTGGAGTTTTGCGTAGGCAATCAAATTTATAATCTATAGGAGGCAGCATGGAAATCAATCTTTTGGTAAACACCGACAAAGCTTACGAGTATTCGCAGACGATCACCGGCCCTGTTGTTAAACAGTTAGTCGAGTTCGCTCATGGTCTTGCCATGATGCAGTTTGTGAAACTACCGGGAATGAGTGATGAAGAATATCAGGAGCAACTCCCTGAAAAACCTTTGGATATGCTGTTCTATATCAAGTTGATGGAAAAGCTGTTTTCTCAAAAAGAGAACGTGCGTTTAGGTTTAGCCGGGGAAAATATCAAAGATTTCCCGTACTAAATAGAATAGTTGTGGTAGAGATGGACGAACATAAATGAAGATATCCGATTTACTCACTAACACGCAGGCTGCTAAGAGCCTCATTGTCTCGGTGGATGACCCCATAATCAGAACTTTTTTGGAGATTTGCGAATGGCAGGTCTTATATCAATTCATAAGGCATGATGGCTTGACGGATGACGAATATGAAGAACGCCTGCCAAGTGCGCCATTCGATATGCTGTTTTACATTCAACGGGTGAAAAGAATATTTGAGCAAAAGGAGAAAGTACAAATGCTATTGAATGGTGATTTATCAGCTTTTGATACCTTTCCTGAACCAACAGATAAAGAATAGGGAAGATATATATAGGGTACTAAAAAAGAGGTCTTGGTTCTGACCTCTTTAGCTTGGCAACAGAAAAAACATTTCAGGAATCTATGCCAAGTGCCGTTAAAGCAGACTCGGCGGAAATGCGCTGTGGTTCGGCCCAACCCTCTTCCGTCGCCATGCGTCGCAAATGGGCGATAATCGCCTCACGTTCTTGGTCATCTTCAAGGCTGTCCATTGCCGCCAAAATGCGTTGGGGGTCACGGCTCAACACCTCCCCCCAAAATTTTTCCAGCCATTGATCCATCGCTCGATTTACCCCCCTAATTCGCTGTTAGGGTTCCCTTAACTTTGGTTTTGGAATTTTGATGCGCCTGCTGGTCGTGTTCAGTGGCGGCCTTCAAAAATGCCACAAACAGTGGATGAGGCCGATTGGGGCGGCTCTGAAATTCGGGGTGGAATTGGCTGCCGACCATAAACGGATGATCTTTGATTTCTGAAATCTCGACCAAGCGACCATCAGGACTCATGCCGCTAAAGACCATGCCTGCATTTTCAAACTCGTCCCGATAGGTGTTGTTAAATTCAAAACGATGGCGATGGCGCTCCTGAATACGAGTATCCCCATAGGCCGCTGCTGATTTAGTGCCCGCCTTTAGCTCACACGCATACCACCCCAATCGCATTGTACCTCCCATTTTGGTGATGCTGCGCTGATCGGGCATCAAATCAATCACGGCATGGTCGGTTTTGTTCTCAAATTCAGAGCTATTGGCGTCCTCATAGCCCAAAACATGCCGCGCAAATTCGATGCACATGACCTGCATCCCCAAACATAATCCCAAATAGGGGATATTACGTTCACGGGCATACCGCGCTGCGATAATCTTGCCTTCCACCCCGCGTTCGCCAAAACCACCGGGAACAACAATACCTGCCACGCCTTCCAACTGGTCAAACCCCTTGTTGCGTTCGAGGTCGGTGGAATGAATCCACTCAATTTCCAGACGGCGGTTGGCGGTAATAGCGGCATGGGTCAGCGCCTCTTTGACACTCATATAGGCGTCGTGGAGTTCGACATATTTGCCAACAATCGCAATCCGAATAGGGTCTTTGGCGCGGGACATTTTATCAATCATACGCCGCCATTCGGTTAAATCTGGCTTGGGCGTCTTCAATTCCAATGCTTTGACCAGATAATCCCCTAACCCGGCATCCTCTAGAATGAGCGGAATTTTATAGAGATTGTCGGTTGTCACCAGCGGGATTACGGCTTCTGGGTCAACATCGCAGAACAAGGCGATTTTCTCACACATATCCTTGCTGACTTCAAAATCGGCCCGCGCGATAATCACTTGGGGTTGGATGCCGATACCGCGTAGTTCACGGACGCTGTGCTGGGTCGGCTTGGTTTTAAGTTCCCCCGTCGCGCCGATATGGGGTAAAAAGGTGACATGCACAAATAGCGCCGAAGTGCGTCCGACTTCCTTGCGTAATTGACGAATTGCCTCCAAAAATGGCTGACCTTCAATATCACCCACCGTACCACCCACTTCGACGATGACCACATCTAAATCGTCGTTACGATCTACCAGATGTACCCGCCGCTTAATTTCGTTGGTGATATGTGGCACCACCTGAATCGTCCCACCCAGATAATCCCCACGGCGTTCGGCGGCAATCACTTCGCTATAAATCTGCCCGGTGGTGACGTTACAGGCCCGATCCAAATTTTCATCGGTAAAACGTTCATAGTGTCCAAGATCAAGGTCAGTTTCCGCCCCATCAACCGTGACAAACACTTCTCCGTGTTGATAGGGACTCATCGTGCCGGGGTCAACATTGAGATAGGGGTCGAGTTTTTGGATAGCGACCTTAAGACCGCGTGCCTTCAAAATGCGACCAATCGCCGCAGCCGTCACGCCTTTACCAACCGAACTCACAACACCGCCAGTGCAGAAAATATAGCGGGGCATGGAAAATCAGAACTCCTTCACTTAGTTGACCTATTATAAAAAGAACAACGGGGAGCATTTTGGTTGCTCCCCGCTGGTGCTTAAATGAACCGCCCGTTATGTAGAGTGTTCTCTTGGCGGACTCGTTGTAACTGTGGTGCGGAAAATAAGTTCACTCGCAAAAAACCACTAAACTAGACTCTTCAAGTCATCCGCCGCACGGCGCATATCCAAAAAGATGAGGCCGAGACGAGCATTGGCGCGAACCAGAATCGTCAACACGGCTTCTTCACCTACCGCACTCAGCATTACATAGCCCTTGTCGCCTTGAACAAACACGCGCTCCAAAGAGCCACGCCCTAGTTCACTAGCGATACGTTCGCCCAGTGCCAGTAGGGCCGCCGACATCGCCGATACACGATCTTCCTCGACACCTGCGGGCAGCGCTGAGGCCATAATCAAGCCGTCTACGCTGACGACTGCCGATGCTTCAATATCCGGTGTACCCGATGCGAGGTCGCGCAGACGATCCACCATCAATTCAGTCCGCGATTTCGCCATCTCCAAGCGCTCCTTTCAAGTGCTGCCATCCCAGACGAGTGCGCCTAACGTCTGGTGATAATAGTTGAAATTCAGGGGTAATGTCAAATTTGCTAGAAGATAAAACCTACAATTGCGATTGGCACACACTATGTTACCAAACTACGCCGTTATCAATATACCACCGAAAATAAAGTGCGGCAAGACACCAACGTTGTCACACCTCTCATTTCTCAATCGTCCCATATTATAATGAGAAAAATCATCCGAGGGTCATTGTCATGGACACATTTGAAAGTTATCGTCCGCTGCTTTTTTCAATTGCCTATCGCATGTTGGGCAGTGTCATGGAGGCCGAAGATATGGTGCAGGAAACCTATCTGCGCTATCAAGCCACTGCCGAAAGTGTCCAGTCCATGAAGCCCTTTTTGACCACCGTCATTACCCGCCTGTGCCTTGACCGTCTAAAATCCGCCCAAGAAAAACGCGAAACCTACTATGGCCCGTGGCTGCCAGAACCCTTGCCAACCCACTTAGACAACGCGGCAACCCTCGATCCGCTCCATATCGTAACCCAGCATGAGTCTATTTCGATGGCTTTTTTGATGTTGCTAGAAAATCTAACCCCCATCGAGCGGGCGGTGTTTTTGCTGCGCGAGGTTTTTGATTACGGCTATGATGAAATCTCGCAAATCGTCGGTAAAGAAGAGGCCGCCTGTCGTCAATTATTCCATCGTGCTAAACAGCATCTCGCCGCTAACCGTCCGCGTTTCAAAACGAGCAAGGAAGAACATGAGCGCATTTTACTCAAATTTATGCAGGCCGTTGGTTCGGGTGATTTAGACGAATTGATGGATGTCCTCGCCGAAAATGTCACCCTTTGGTCAGATGGCGGTGGGGTGGTTCAAGCGGCGCGTCTGCCGATTTACAACCGCGACAAAGTGGCTAGGGTGCTATTGGCGATTCAAGGGCGCGAACAGTACGGGGCAGAGATCGCTGAAATCAATGGCTGGCCCTCGGTACTGGTTCGAGATGATGCGGGTAAACTCGTGGGCGTCATGTCCGTAGATGTGGGCGATTCACAAATCCAAGCCGTGCGTTTTGTGGTCAATCCAGAAAAATTGGGGCGATTGCAATAGCAGATGTATCAGTTTTCTGTCAGAATTTACCAGTAAAAGATTCAGGGAATGGATTTTGGGTTATAATGATTGATGTGGTATCAAAAGCTGGGGATTATCTCTCATGCCATGCTCAAAAACTCTTGAAAATGCCCAAGATCATATAAGACATATTGTACATGTAATTGAGAGTACACCACGTCATTCCCGCTCTCATCTTACCTATCTTCGTAGAAATATACTTTGCTACTGTTGGTTATTGCAAGATTATAATCCAATAATTAATCGTGATACTCTTGAAAAACTCATTGGACAGAGCTTAAAGTCAAATTTGGAAGAATACATAAATGAGCTTTTGGTTGATGGCTATGCAATTTCCCAAACTACCACGCCATTAAACAGAGGATATATACCCAAAGATATAACCTTATGCCCTCGTTTAATGGATGCGATATTTCAGGAACTAGAAACCTCATATGGAAATGTAAAAACCCCTCTAGCAGCATTAGGTGGATCATTAAATTTATCGGACTTTTTGAGATGGTTTTTGATAGACTCTGATACTCAGCTAATTACAGGTTTGGTGCGTGCGTTCAGACTAGCATTCGCTAAACATAATATTCAGATCTTTCAATTAATTGATGTGGATGACCTCAAAGACCAATTTAACGATCATGATTTAGCTCAATTTACACGACTTATTACTTTTGACGACTGGAGTTTTATATTAATCGCATATCCTACTAAAACTGCCCTAAGTTCTGAGCAGCTTGAACACATAAGATTATTTTTGTCCGATGTTCGGATGGCTCTTTATGACCAGAACTCAGAAAAATATCCGGGTATACATAGTTTATTAATTACAACAGGAGTTGATAAATTTCAAGATGTGCTAAACATTCCTCAAAAGTCCAGAATTCACTACGTATGGGCTTTTTCTTGCATCAGGTTAATAATACTTCTTAATAAAATAATTGGCAATGAATACCCGAATGATGGGTCAGCATTTCGACATTTTTTCGATCCTCAAGATTCTATTGCATTCTCCGTACAAGAGGGTGAAAAGAACTATTTAGATGCTGTTAAAAAAAAAGTGACACCATAAAGTTCATCATTCCCTTCAGAATAATAAACTCCTCAAAAGCTAATATAGATGAGAGACTAAAAATCGGTGTATTTTGGGATGATACTGTGTGTCGGCTTTACACTAAGTTAGATGAAGTTAGCATTCCTCAAAAGTGTATTATTGAAGAAATTGCAATCTTTTATGAAGATACTCAAAATGCTAGTTCCTTAGAGACTTATGCCAAAATAAAAGAGGCATTAACAGATGAAGAGAGGGAAGTTATAAATAAATTCCTTTTAGGTAATCATCTTTTCAAATTTGCTGACCGGAGAAGAAAAAAGTGACAAACGAAGCCCGTAAATTGAGCGATTTGCATGGCGAGTTCAAACGCCACAGCCATGAGTTGTACTTTAGTAAACCAACCGTGGCTAGACGTCGAGAACTCATCTTAGAACGTCAGCGAATCGCTGGTGAAATTCGAAGAATTAAGTCCTCTCAAGGTTCCGCCGAGAGGGAACAGTTAAGGATTGCCGGATCATCCGACCAGAGTTTTGTAAAGAAAATGAGTTCAAAAGGCATTATCATAAGATATGCGGAGATATGATCATGTTGGGTCAGGATTGCTCGGTAACGTGCAATAATGTCTACCTGCTTAAGCTTTGCCAGATCATTCAAGAAATACCAACTATAGCTGGCGAATGTGTCCAAGATGCCGAGCAAGAGTATTTCTATATGTGTATAGAGGTACCGTATATTATTGATAATATTGAGCACAAATTGCTAGTTGATCTCAATGTTTACCCTGATAATACCAAGCTACAAGCTAAGTTTGAAGGAAAGATATTTGGATTAAATACTTCGGATTTAGAAAGCTTTATGGAGAAAATTTTGAGGATTTTTAGTTCAGGGATTGAGGCTTTTGAAGAATTTAACTGGATTGTTTCAGGATCTCCCGATATAACTCTTCCGATTATCGATAATCTTCCTGATACAATGGAACTCCGTGTAGGACGATTTGAAACAATGGGGGGAATTACAGAGTTCGGAAATCGCTTTATGGAGTCTTTAATAGAATTGGATGGACTTATTTACTTTTTATTGAGTGCTCTAGACGATGACCAATAACCTTCGAACCAAAATCCCTCTTTTTATAAGTCATCTTCATGAGGACAAGCCCTTAGTGGATATTGTACATCATTTAGTTGATGAAATATTTTCTGAGGCTTTTGAGATCTTTAATACCAGTGGAAATCCGCTACTCGCAGGAGTCAAATGGAGGGATGAAATACGAGATGCTTTAGATAAAGCTCAAGTAGTTTTAGTCATTATTACACCTAAAAGTGCTTCCAGAGACTGGGTATTATTTGAAGCAGGTGCCGCGTGGCTTGATGCCGAAAACAAAAAGAAACGTCTTATTCCATGCCGATATAATATAGATAAATTTCCCAGCCCTCTATCTGATTATCAGGGCGTAGAACTTAATAAGAAAGAGAGCCTAGAAACCTTAATCGACTTTTTAAAAATGGCAAGTAATTTAAATCCAAGTGAAGCTATCATTTCTGATAGTTTAACCAAATATTTCGACTCTCTAAGCCAACTCACCACTATAGAACTTCAAAAGCTGCCCAAAACTCTTTCCGAAGATACTGAAAAATTTATTCAAGTGATAATAAATTTCTTCAGTAACCCTAGTGAAGCAATGCACTTTGCGAGAATATTGAAAAATCACAAACTCATAGAAGAAGATGCTTATGAAATTATTTTGAATAGTCTAGTAAAACAAAGATATTCAGGATGATTACAAAAAAGAGCGTAAACCAATTTAGATTTACGCCCACAAAAAATTCCCCTACAAATCTTCTTCGGTCATCGGCATACCGAGAATGCTCAACCCGGCGTCTACATAAATCGTTTCGCCCGTGACCATACGGCTGAGACTTGAACCCAACCACGCCGCGACATCCCCCACATCATCCTGCGAAACCAATTCACGCAGCGGGGCAACATCCTCCGCCAGCCGATACATTTTACGGAACCCTGCGATCCCAGCAGCCGAGAGAGTCTTGATTGGTCCAGCACTGATGGCATTAACGCGGATTTTCTTGGGGCCAAGATCAGCAGCAAGGTAGCGCACGCTGGATTCCAATGCCGACTTTGCCACCCCCATAACGTTGTAATGCGGCAGCACTTTTTCCGCCCCATAGTAGCTCAACGTCATGACACTGCCGCCGTCTGGCATCAACGGCACAGCACGTTTGGTCAGCGCCACCAAACTGTAGGCGGATGTTTCCAGTGCAGTGATAAATCCTTGACGGGAAGTATCTACAAATAACCCATCCAAGTCCTCGCGTGTGGCATAGGCAATCGAGTGTACCAGCACATCAACACGACCAAAACGCTCTTTAATTTTGGCAAACGTCGCGTCGAGTTCTTCGTCGCTGTTGACATTGCACTGCACAACAAAATCTACCCCTAAAGTTTCGGCAAGCGGAACCACACGCCTTTCTAACGCCTCCCCTGCATAGCTCAGGCCCAGCTTCGCGCCTTCCCGATGAAAGGCTTGGGTAATCCCCCATGCGATTGAATTTTTATTCGCTACCCCAAAAACAAGGGCGACTTTGCCCTCCAATAGGCCCATGCTTGCCTCCATGTCTGCAAAAGTAAGTGGTTTTCTACAAGAATAACAGCGACGGCACAAAAAAGTCACGCTGATTGTACCCACCTTAACCAACCCTACACAACCCAAAAGGCCTCTGCTATAATGCCGACCACATTCCTGAGCGGGTTTTTATCTATAGCAAGCCTTCTAATTATCAGGATGGAATCAATCGAAAATCAGCCTGCTGCCTTGAGCGGGTGTTTGATTAAGGAATTTAACGAGATCATGGCGCTTACTAAAGACAACAAGCAGTCTATCATTCAAAGTTTTGCGACCCACGAAGGCGATACGGGTTCTCCACAGGTACAAATCGCCCTCTTGACCAGCCGCATCGAATATCTGACCGAACATCTAAAAGTCCACAAAAACGATGAACACAGCCGTCGTGGTCTGCTCCAAATGGTAGGGCAGCGTCGTCGTTTATTGAAGTATTTGAAGAATAAAAACGCGGACGCCTATACGGAAATTCTCCAACGGTTAAATCTGCGTCGCTAATCCAACCCATTGGATTTTCGCCATACTTCAAAAAATCGGGCGCACGCCCCCGGTGCTGTGGGGTTTCGTGCGCTTGTTTGCGTTATAATAAGCTGATTTGCCTATGATAGGCAGCGCGAGAAATGTTCCGTTGAGGAGGAACTGATAAAAACGTTATGGTTCATAGTGTAATGCCAGCCGACAAAGTTTTTTCAACGTACATCGGCGATAAAGAAATCATTTTAAAAACAGGTAAGCTCGCGGAACAAGCCGGGGCAGCGGTCGTGGCCCAGATGGGTGACACGGTTCTTTTTTGCACGGCAACGATGAGTGCGAATGCTCGTGAAGGCATTGATTTTCTGCCATTGAGCGTAGATTACGAAGAGCGCCTCTATGCGGTTGGGCGCATTCCCGGTTCTTTCCTGCGCCGCGAAGGTCGTCCGAGTGAACGCAGCATTCTGATTTCACGTGTGACAGACCGCCCTCTGCGTCCCTTGTTCCCCAAAGACTTGCACAACGAAGTACAAGTGATCGTGATGTCGCTGGCCCACGATCAGGTTGTAGATGTAGATATGTTGAGCATCATTGCCGCCAGTACCGCCCTCACCATCAGCGACATTCCTTGGAATGGCCCAATTGCAGGTGCGCGTGTTGGCCTGATTAACGGGCAGTTGGTCGTTAACCCATCCATTCCAGAAATGGAACATAGTGCCCTTGATCTACGGGTGGCCGGTACAGCCGAGGCCATTTTGATGGTCGAATGTGCTGCCAATGAAGTTCCCGAAGACACCATGTTGGAAGCGCTGCGTTTGGCGCACGAAAGTATGCAGCCCGTCATTGCCCTGCAAAAAGAAATGCAAGCAGCAGTTGGCAAACCCAAACGCGAATTCACCTCCGTCGAAAAAGATGCAACCTTGCGGGATCGGGTGATGGCCCGTGTGGGTCAAGACATTGCCGAAATTATTGCAACTCGCGTTGAAAAAGGCGAACGCAATGACGCCCTCGGCGATCTTGAGGAGCGAGTAGTTGCGGATTTGCTCGACGACGATGATCGGGGTCTGGTGTTGGCTGAAGAGGATGAACCGAGTGAAAAACCCGCCACCTCAGCCTCTGAAATTCGCGCCTATATTTCTGAAGCGGTCAAAACGGAAGTGCGCCGTCGTATTGCCCAAGAAGGTGTTCGACCCGATGGTCGCTCTTTAACTGAAGTCCGTCCGCTGGCCGCCGAAGTCAACCTGCTGCCGCGTGTACATGGGTCGGGTTTGTTCAAGCGTGGTCAAACCCAAGTCTTGAGTATCTGCACGCTGGGGACTTCGCGAGATTCCCAATTGTTGGATGGTCTGCACCCCGAAGATAACAAACGCTTCATGCACCATTACAACTTCCCGCCCTATTCTACGGGTGAAGCAAACCCGCTGCGTGGGCCAAAGCGCCGTGAGATTGGACATGGGGCGCTGGCAGAAAACGCCCTGCGTGTGATCATCCCCTCCGAAGAAGAATTCCCCTACACCGTGCGCGTGGTCAGTGAAGTCATGTCCTCCAATGGCAGCACCAGTATGGGGTCAGTGTGTGCTTCTACATTGGCCCTGATGGATGCGGGTGTTCCGATTAAGCGTCCGGTGGCGGGTATTGCGATGGGTCTCATCCAAGATGGTGACCAATATTTCGTCCTAACCGATATTCAGGGCATGGAAGACCATCTCGGGGATATGGACTTCAAGGTCGCTGGGACTCGTATGGGGATTACCGCCCTGCAAATGGACATCAAAATCAGCGGGGTTCCGCACGACGTCATGGCACGCGCCCTTTCACAGGCTTTGGACGCCCGCCTCGAAATTCTTGATCTAATCGAAAGTGTCATTCCCGAACCTCGCGCCGAACTCAGCCCCTATGCCCCGCGTATCCTTACCCTCAAGATCAATGTGGACAGCATTGGTGCGGTCATTGGGCAAGGCGGCAAGACCGTGCGCAGTATTCAAGAAGCAACCAACACAGTGATTGAAATTGCTGAAGACGGGTTGGTCTCCATTGCCAGCGTAGACGCCGCCGGAGCCGAACGTGCCCGCGACATGATTTTGGGGTTGATTGAGGAACCCGAACCCGGACGGATTTACACCGGCAAGATCACCCGCATCGAAGATTATGGCGCATGGGTTGAATTCCTGCCCGGCACGGATGGCATGGTTCACATCAGCCAACTTTCCGATATGCGCGTCGAACGTATCCGCGATGAATTCCATGTCGGTGATGAAATCATGGTCATGGTCACAGATATTGACCGGGGTTCTGGCAAGGTACGCCTCAGCCGTCAAGCTGTCCTTGAAGGCTGGACACTCGAAGAGGCCCGTCAAAATGACCGGGGCATCGGCGGCGGGGGTGGTCGTAGTGGCGGCGGTGGCGGAGATCGTCGTGGTGGCTACGGCGGTGATCGTCGTGGCGGCGGCGGTGGAGATCGTCGTGGTGGCGGGGGTGACCGT
>JABFGB010000005.1 GCA_013112715.1 Chloroflexota bacterium | reverse complement strand
CTAATCGTTTGCATCGCTCCTTGGATGAGTTGCAGGCTTCAGTTGATGCTTTTATGCACACCCAACAGAATGTTTGGCATCACCCTGATCGTCTCTTGTTCGCTGATCACTTTCGACTAGTGGCTTAATTCAGCCTCGATGATTTCGCCGCATTGAACAGGTCTGGTTGTGTCTTGGGCATTGGCAATTCTAGTTTCAGTGATAGACAAGGCTGAAGCCAGTAAAATAGTTGAAATCACAACAGAAAAAGTTCTCATTTCGACCTCCAGCTAGAATTTATTTAGGGCAGTTTTCAGATAGAGCTAGATATTCATCGGGTATCCAGCCCGAAATACTCCCATTCGGGCCTTCATAGGTTATTTGATACCAGGTATTTGCTATTGTTTCTCCCTCTTTTGCCTCTATCGTCACTACATCACCAACTTTGACAGGTGGACGTAATCGTGCATCAGGAGATGGACTAATGCGTACCACATTGAGTGAAGTCACATACGAACCAGCATCTACAATCTGACCCTCGCATGGATAGGCGATGGTCGTGGGGGCAGTTGTGGTTAAAATCGAACTTTCGGTAGGTATGGAAGTAAAAATCGTCGTCGCGGCGTTTGTTTGGGTAGGAATATTGGATGTTGTGGCAGAGGCAGTCGGCGTGCTGGTGGGTGTACTGGATGGCGATACAGTTTGAGCAACGGTAGTGGTCGCTTCTACAATTTGCGGTGGAGTAGATTCAGATTTCTCGTTGTCATTGTTATCGCCAAGCGCAATTAATGCGGCAATAATGAGGCATATTCCGCTTATGAGGGCTGCAATAATAATAGCCCAGGGTTCATTAAGTCGAATACGGCGATTTGTCTTTGGCGTTGAAGGAATATGGCCTTTGTCAGAGGTCGTTTGGCGTAAACTGACAGTAAATTCTATAGAGAGTTTGACTGTTTTTTCTTGATCGCGCATATCCTCATATTGAAGATGTCGAAGCCCAAACCAGACCTCACCCTCTAACAAAATCGGGAAGATCGGAATTTTCTTTTCCCGTGCTAATTCAACTTCATTTTTCACCCAATCTGATTTGCGAGAATTTGAGGACATCACTACCAATAAAGCAGAACTACTCAAGACATTTTGTTGAAGAACATCATCCCAGACTTGACCCGGATGAATTTCCGACTCGTCCATCCAAACATCGAAACCTGCATCGTTCAAAGATTTTTTCAGGTTACGAGCGAAATCTATATCTTTTTTGCTATAACTGATAAAAAGATGACCCACTATATTTTCCCCATGAAATATTGCTTATCAATAGTATATTTCAGAACTGCGACCACCACAAAAACTATAGTCTCATGTTGACCAGCCTGAGTTTAATCTAGATTCAGCACGTCGGCTTTAACCCCGTGAGCGAATTGCTATCTCCAAAAATTTCACTCCCATTTGAAAACGGTTAATTTCTTACCCTTCCTTACCCCTGATTTCCCCTTTTCAAGCCGATTCGCTACACTAACTCTATCGTCATAATACAAACTCATGCGTAACCGTGGTTACGGATTCAAATTCGGCGCATATAACCCACAATAATAGAATGTATATTCTGTATGCAAAATTTTCTACCCTCCATGTGCATCGAATTGACTGCTTTTTGCGTATAAATAGATACCGCCAAAATTGAATGAGGAGTATCCAAAATGTCTCTCCGCCCCTTTACGATGCCCAAAGATATTGATAGCATGTTGGAAGTGTGGAGTGTTGCCGCCAAGTATCCCGACCACCCCGAATGGGATATGGACGATGAAGAACAAGAATCCACCCTCGTTATGCTGCGAACAGTCAAAAAACTATGGCCCATTTTTCGGGTGCTGTTCCTTATTTCACCTTCCATGAAGGATATGATGCACGGTTACGTCTGGGAGGAAGGCGGCAAACGCATTGGGACAGCCAATATCGGGCGGCGTGGCAAAAGTGATACATGGATGGTGTCGAATGTGGCGGTACTGCCGGATCATCGGCGTAAGGGTCTCGCCCGAAAATTGGTTGAAGCCTGTTTGAAATTGGGCCGAGAGCGCGGCGCGAAAAAGATTATATTAGACGTAATTGATGGCAATTTGCCCGCCCAACAACTTTATGAAAAACTGGGGTTTGTGAACTATACGACCAGCATCACCTACGATTATGAAGCCCCTACCCCACCCACTGAGGCCCCATGGACTTCCACTTATACCATGGCTCCCCTAAAGTCATCCGAATGGCAGCCGCGTTATCAGCTGGCGCAGCGCATTACCCCGGCAATTGTGCAGGAATATGAGCCAGTCGCGGAATCGGTCTACCGCGTACCCGCCGCCGCCCGAATCATGATGTCCATTATCAGCTATATTACTAAGACGACTCGCCGCCGCTATCAGGTGCAGGATAAAAATGGGCAGGTAGTCGCTGTTGGTCGTTTTGGGGCGTTGAGAAAAAAGGGCGGTCTAAATAATATCATCCTAGAGATAGACCCCACTCAGCCTGAACTGGCTTATCCTCTCTTGGTCAAGTTGGTGCGCGAAATCCTTGAACTCAGTCCGGGCCATAAGATTGAGATTCAAATTCCAGTGTGGCAGACCAACCTGATTGAAGCCGTCGAGCAACTCGGCTTTAAACGTCGCTATGCGTATGCGCGGATGGGCCTGACGATCTGACACATCGTCTCAACACACCAGCTTATAACCAATCCCCGGCACCGTCAGTAGCACCGTGGGGCGGCTGGGGTCAATTTCAATTTTTTCACGCAACCGCCGAATGTTGACCTTCACGATCTGTTCACTGTCGGGGTCGCTTTCATAACCCCACACAGCATCCAAAATCTGGTTACGATTGAGGATTTGATTGGGGTGTTGGGCCATAAATGTCAGCAGCCGAAACTCGGTGGGGGTCAGGTTCACCACATCCTCACCGCGCGTTACCTGCCCTCGCGCCCGATCAATCAAAAGGTCGCCGACATAGAGGGTATTGCTGTCGGTGCTGGCAAGTTCGCCATAGGCCCGCCGCAACTGTGCCCGCACTCGTGAGGCCAATTCGCGTAGGCTGTAGGGTTTGGTGACATAATCATCCGCTCCCATTTCCAGCCCCAGCACCTTATCCATCTCCTCACGGTTGACGGTCAGCATAATAATCGGCTGACGCAGGCCCATATAGCGCATTTGGCGACAAAAATCGAAGCCGGAACCATCGGGTAGGCGGACATCCAAAATAATCAGATGGGGCTTGATGTCGCGGGCAAAATCCATTCCTTCATGCCCATTGGCTTTCCATGTCACCGTGTAACCTTCACGTTTGAGGCCATCTTGCAGACTATAGGCTATGCCGGGGTCGTCTTCAATCACCAGAATATGATGGGTAGGTCTCATGATACTGCCCCCTTTGGTAGCTTGACCGAAAAACGTGTGCCGGAATGGTCGCTGTGAACCGCCACTGTACCCCGGTGTTCCTCTACAATAGCTTTGATAATCACAAGGCCGAGGCCATTGCCCGGATAAGCCGCTACGTTATGCCCTCGATAAAAACGGTTAAATAGATTCGGCAAATCTTCGGGGGGGATGCCGATACCCGTATCTTTGACCCACACTTCAACATCACTTTCTTGTGGAATCAGCCCCAATGTAATCGTGCCCTCTTCGGGGGTAAATTTGAGTGCGTTATCCAGTAGATTATCAATCACCCGCGTGATTTGTGGCTCATTGGCTTCAATGATGACTTCCTGAGCGGGAGTCTCAAGATTCAATGATAACCCCGCCTGTTCAGCCCGTGAGGCATAAACCTCATTGATTTGTTTGACCAATCCTGTCAAATCCACCGATTGGGTCTGATGTTGATACGAGCCGGATTCAATGCGTGCCAAATCGAGCAGGCTGTTGGTCAGGTGTTCAAGGCGGTTGGCTTGGGCTTCGGCTCGATGGATAAAGTTTTCACGGGTCTGCGGGTCGGTTTCGACAACCGCTAACTCGAGATTGGTGCGTAGGGCGGTCAGGGGAGTATGCAGTTCATGGGCGGCATCAGCAACAAATCGGCGCAGTGTGACAACGGTATTCTCGACGCGATGCGCCATGTCATTAAACGAGCGGGCCAAGATACCCAGTTCGTCTCCCCGCTTCAAATCTACCCGGGCGGAGAGCCGACCATCGGCCATGTGGCTGGTCGCTTCGGTCAGGGCAAGCAAGGGCTGGCTGATATTCCGACTCACTAACCAACCAACCAGCGCAGCTAAAATAATCGCTACTGCTCCGGCACTCACCAAGCCTTGTGCCACACTGTCCAATATTTCACGCCCAAAGGCTGGCCCTTCCGATACTTCCAGATAACCAATGAATGTCCCGTTATCGGTATACAAAGGTCGGATGATTTTTTCACTGGAGTGCTGTCCATCTATCGAAATATCGGGGTTATCCGAATCATATCCAAATGAGCTACCCCCAACAGGTACAGAAAACATCCGGGACTGCCCCCTGATCTCCGCCGGACCGTACATTAGGGAATCTTCAGCTTGAGAAATATTATATTCAAGAGGTATTCGGCCATTAACACTGAAAAACGAGATAATCGCTGGTGTGGTCACTGAGCCTTGCGTCACTTGCAAATCCGGAGGCATCCCCGAATCTCCACCTCCTCCTGCCATCGCCACGCTGCCTGTGCTCAAGATGGCATCGGGAGGCGCACCCTCGACGCTGATGGTGATAAAGTCGCCACCTGTGAAAGTGCCCGTATCTAAGACGACTTGTGAATTTGGATCGAGTAGGCGTACCCGTGAACGCGCAATAAAACTGTGATTGTCTATGACGTATTGCATATCCTTCAAAGCAACCCCATCCGAGGCAAGCTGCTCGATATTACGCGAGAACGGCCCAGAAATGCGGTGGAGATATTCGCGTTCCCGCTGCGTATAATAGCCATTGAGCGTGGTCAGCAAAACCGTCCCCAATGCTAGGGTCGCCAACAACGCAATGCCTGCATAACTGAGGGGTAATCGCCACCGGATGGATTGCAAGGTACTCATTCATTTCTCTCCACTACATCTCACTTCTTTTCAGCGTAGCGCAAGCTGACTTCCTGTCAAGCCCCTCCCGCTGCTTCTTTGGTAAACTGCCATGGGCCGCCTTCGTGACAGGGGATTTGCACAAAGTTATTGTCGAGTGGATAAACATACCATGTGTAGGTTCCACCGGGCCGCAGGTCTTCGCTGGCCTGAATCTGCTCATTCTCACGCAGTTCCACCAAGCGCTCAAAAACCGTGCCGTCGGGCCGATAGATGCGAATGAGGTATTTGGGCGCATCCGGCCCACGCCAATTAAAGGTGATCGGGCCATCCCCTGCTACCGTTACCGTGCCATTAAACGGGGTTAGGACTTCCCACACCTTGCAATCGTAGGCTTGGACGGGTTGGGCGGTTCCCGGTACTCTTAAAACCTGCCCGATGACGATGAGATTCTTATCTTTAAGGCAGTTGGCTTTGACCAGTTCATCCACATACGTGTTGTACTGCTCGGCGATTAAGGCCAGTGCATCATCCCGTTTGACGGTATAGGTCAATGTCCAATCCTCACGTGGGACGCAGCCCGGAGTGGTAGAGGGTGTTGGTGTCTCTGCCCCATTGAGACCGGGAACCGATACATCTAGTTGGATGGTTGGGGTCAGCGTCAGGGTCGGGGTCAAGGATGGCTGTGGGGTCAGTGTTGGTGGCTCAAAGGTAGGGGGTGGCTTGAGGGTCTGCGAGGGCGTCAGGGACGGCAGGGGCGTATACGGCGGAATGGTCTCTGAAGCGGTAGGCGACGGAGTGGCTTCCTGCTGCTGGACATTAGCATACGGGGTAGAATCACTATCTGTGACATTATCGCTGGGAATGGCAAGCCGAGTGATGATGCCGCCTGCAATCATCGCCACAATCATCATTAGGGCCGACATACCCTGTTTCATAATCATTTTTAGCATGGGATTTCCTCTTGCGGTGTTTCTTCTCGGACAATCAGGCGGGGTGTTAACTGCCCGTCAAAAAGATCGTAAGCATGGTCTACATATTCGATGACCATTGGGTCGTGGGAGACGATGAGAAACGTCGTACCCTGCGTTGCGGCGATACTGCGAAACAGCGCTAACATCCGGCGGGCATTGCGTGTATCCAATCCGCTGGTTGGCTCGTCGGCAAGAATAAGTTTGGGGTGCATGGCGAGGGCACGGGCAATGGCGACCCGTTGACGCTGACCCCCGCTTAATTCATCGGGGACGTGATTGGCCCATGCGCTGAGGCCGACCGCTTGTAAAGCAGATTTGGCACGGCGGTTGCGCTCAAAGATATTCAGATTCAGCAAACGCAGGGCAAGGTCAATGTTTTCAATGGCCGTGTAGGTTGGTAGCAGCGTCGAACTCTGAAAAATAAAGCCGATGGATTTGCGGCGCAGTTTGGTGCGGGCGCGATCATTCATCCGCAAAATATCCTGCCCATAAAACGCGATTTGTCCGGCGGTGGGGCGATCTAATGCGCCAATCAAATTCAATAGTGTCGTTTTACCGCTGCCGGATGGGCCATACAAAGCCGCCAACTCGCCGCGCTCAACATTTAAGTCTACCCCACGCAGCACCTGAACATCGCCAAAACGACGTTCCACACGGGCCACCGTCACACAGAGGGTTGTGGGAGGGCCTTTGTGATTATTGTTTCTCATGCCACCCCTCGCTTCTTACCCCGTCGCAGGAAACGCCGTCGTGAGGGCGGGGCATCTTGTGGGAACATCTCATTGAGCAGCAGATGGGTATCGTCGGGAGTGTCGTGTTCAGGCCGCAGCAAAATTCCTTCTGGTCGCACCTCAACCGCGATACGGGTTGCTTCGGATAGCTGTGATTTGGCGGTATCGGGTAGCTGAATCCGGCCTTCGGTATCCAACACGGGTATTTCTTCAGAGGCGTGGGAAACGTCTTGGCCTAATGCCCCGTCACGTAACGTCAAGGTGCGATCCGCATAGGCCGCAATATCAAGGTCATGCGTTACCATCAACACCGTCAGGCCATAACGCCCGCGCAGATCGTTAATCAACTGCATCACCTGAATCGCGTTTTTACGATCTAACGCGCCAGTGGGTTCGTCCGCCAATAACAGCGAAGGCCGATTGGCAAGGGCGACGGCGATGGCAACACGCTGTTGCTGACCCCCCGATAAAGTAGCAGGTCGTTTGTGTGTTTGGTCATTCAGGCCAACCGCGCCCAATAATTCACGGGCCTGTTTGCCGCGCTGCCAATGCGACATCCCGGCAAGAGTCATGGGCAGGGTCACATTATGAAAGGCGGAACGATGCGGCAGCAGATTGCGAGTGACGTTTTGCCAGACGAACCCGACCCTTTTCAACCGATACTCCGCCAGCCGCTTGCCTTTAAGTTCAAGCAGATTGAGACCATCAACGGTCAATTGTCCGGCAGTGGGTTTGTCTAATCCGCCTAACAGATTGAGCAGGGAACTTTTGCCCGCGCCGCTTGGCCCGACAATAGCTACCATCTCGCCCTGCTCCATCGAAAAATCTACCCCTTTGAGCGCCAAAACCTCGTGACCGCCGACTTGATAGGCCCGCACCAGATTTTTGCAGTAGATATAACTCGTCACGCTTGCACCTCGATCATGGCCCGACGACGACATCGCCCTCGTTGACCCCGCTAACAATTTCGACCCGATCATCGGTTTGCAGGCCGAGTTCGACATCTACTGAACGCTGTCCATCGGGGGTATCCAACACCACAAAAGTGCGATTTTGGAAGGTGCGTATCGCGGCGGGAGGCAGCCACAGCACGTTTTCGCGGATTTGCAGCGGCATATACACTTGGATCAATTGACCGTCGGTCAAATTTTCAAAACCTGCCGCGATACGGGTAGTTTGGTCAGCGTCTCGATTACTGCTGGGGATACGACGCACGGCACATTGCACAGCGGTTTCTGGTTTATTGGCGACTTGACACACTCCGACCATCCCAGCACTCAAATTTTGGGCGTCCCCAATCGCAAGACTGGCAATAACCTCTTTGGGTTCAGGCAGGCCGATGGTCATTACCGCATTGTAGGCGGTTACTTGGTCGCCGGGGCTGATGCTGACCTCCAAAATCACGCCGTCAATCGGGGCATACAGCGACGAACGGGCAATATCGGCTTTGAGTTGATCTACTTTCAATTGGGCCTGTCGCAGATTTTCGAGGCCACTGGGATCGCCTTGTCCACTTCGCGCCCGTTCCAATGCCAGTTCCGCCTCAATCACCGAATTCTCCTGCTGCTTAATGTTGAACTCGGCATTGTTGTAGCTTTGGGCGGCTGAGAAATAAGAATTTTCGGCACGGCGCAGATTATCTTGAGCATTGAGCAGTTGGGTATAGGCGTTATCTACGGCGCTGGCTCCCTGCTCAGGATGGCTGAGGGCTTCTTGATAGGCTTGTTCGGCGTTTTCCAGATCACGTTGGGCAGCATCGAGTGAAATCCGTGCATTGGCAACCCCTGTCCAATCACGGCTGGCTTTGGTCTGCTCAAGGCTTAATTTAGCATTCGCCAAGCGGATTTCGGCATCTTCTACTGACTGGACATCGGTGCCCGCGCCCGTCTCTAAATTGGTTTGGGCCGTTTCCAGCGATAGTTCGGCGCTTACCAATTGTTCTTCAAGGTCTTCGATTTGATAATCAGCGAGCAACTGACCTGTGCTGACCGCATCACCCTGCCGTACATTGACTTGGCGGATTGTGCCGTTAATTTCAAATGACAACTCCATCTGGTCACGCGGCTGCCAGCGGCCACTAAACTCGAAGATTTCCTCCACATTACCGCGCTGCACGGTGTATTTAGGACGTGCCGCAGCGGGCGCGGTGGGAATGGAGGTAATTGTTGCAGAAGGGTCGTTTGTATTCGGATCGCCATTTGTGCAGGCCGATACCAGCATCAATAAAGCCATCAGAGCGAAAACATGTTTTTTCATATCGTCGAATTTCTCCTGCATCACGCATCCCCCAGTTTCACCAGAGCCGATAGATGCTCACGGCTGAGGAGGACGGTGGTCATTAAAGTTACAATGATGAGGATTCCCGCAAATACCCCATAGACTAACGTGATTTCATCCCATGCCACGCGGATGAGATAGGGAGGCAGACCTCCGCTAAAATCCAACAGTGGCAAAAACAGCAGAGTGGTGGCAGTCCCGATAAGTGTCCCGCCGATGACACCGCCACTAGAGGCGATGCCCTGTGCAAAAATCAGATATTCGCCAACCGCCCCTCCGCCCAGCCCCATCGCTCGCAGCGAGCCGAGTTGCAGGGCCTGAGCACGAAATGAAGCGGTGCTTTGAATAATGCTGCCCACGAGGGTCAACACGATGGACGATACAAAACCAACCGATAGAAAACCAAGCACCCCACGTCGCCCCGGCGCAAGTTGGGCTTCACGTAGCGATTCTTGGGGGTCGAGCCAGCGCAGCACCGGGAAGCCGATTGCTTGAACACCCGCTTGTACCGCGTCCCGATCCGCATCTGGGGCAAGACTAATCCACACATCATGGGGCAGTTCCGTCCCAACCAGTTCAAAAATTGGGTCAAGATTGGTGATGGCAAAAAAGCCGTCCGCCGGGTCAAGCGTCGGGAAATAATCCAGCAGACCAACAATGGGTACGGTGGCCTGATAGGTCTCACCCAACGCCGAATACTGCATGGTGATTTCTTGACCCACCAGCAGATGATAGGTTTCGGCGGTTTCGCGGTTTAACAGAATGCCCGTGCGATTTCCGGCAAGTTTGTTCAGCAAGGCGGGCAGGCTTTCGTCGGCATAGTCGTCACGGAAATAGGCGATTGCGGCCAGTGCGCCCCGATCAATGCCCAGTGTTGTGCCACTGATGCGCTGATTATTCAGCATAATTTGGGTGCTGAAGCGGCCTACCCGTGATACATTATCAATGCCCTCCACTGCCAAGAGGTTGCTGGCAGGTAGAGTGTTATAACCGACCAATTCCTCTTCCGCTTCGCCGCTGTCATTGGTGGTGGTTTCGGTTTGGGCCTCCGACGCGACCACCAGCACCGATGGTGCCCCAATTTCATAATTGATGGTGTCCTCCAAACTGCGGTCAAGCGTGCTCGCCATAGATGCGGTGAATCCGGTTAGGCTCAAGGTGAAACACATCATCAAGAGCGCCCCACGATACCTGCTAATTGAACGGGTCAGTTCGCGCAGGGCCATCAACAAAGCGATGCTGCTGGTGACACCGATGATACGAGCGCCAAAATTCAACAGCATGGGATAGAGGCGTAGGAATAGCAGTGTTAGACCGAGCGAGAACAGGGTCGGGGCAAGGAACACCAGTGGATTGCTAAACGGATTTTCAGCATCGGCCTGCAATCCCCCTTCGGCATTTAGGTTATAAAAGACATAGGCCGCTGGAATCAGCAGCAGCATATCCAGATACATGCGCTGCCACCACGCCTTGCCTGCCCGTGCTTGGCTCTGTTTAAAACTGGTGATGCTTTGGCGGGTCGTGCGCCATGCAATCAAGAGGCCACTGCTCGCCGCGATAAGGCCCGTAGCTGTCCCCAACAACACTGCCTGTTGGGTAAATTGGATGCTTAAATCAGGAGTGGCGTTATCAAAACGCAAAAATGAGGTGGTGCGGCCTACCAATTCCACCACCGAGGGCGCGGCGAAGATGCCAATGCCGAGGGCTATCCCTGCCAGAATCAGCCACATGAGTGCATGTAGACGTAACAAGGCACGGCGGCTCATCCCACGACTGCTCAAGATCACATCTTCGTGCTGCTGTCGACCCACCAACATGCCTGACAGCATAGTCACGAAATAGAAGATCAGTCCGCCAACGGGTAACACTACGATGACGAGTTGTTGGCGCAGTTCGTTAACCTCTTGGTTAAAGGATTCTAGGCCGCTTTTGGGTGAAATATCGAGGCGGATACCGGGCAAGGTCGCATTGACGTGCCGTTCACCATTGATGATATTTGACAGCAGGGCTTGTACATCCGAGGTACGTAGGCCCGTGCCATCAAATAGGACGTACCAGTCCACTTCCTCAATCGGTGAGTCGTTGCCCTCGACCATCGCGTTTAGGTCGGTGGGTTGGACAAGCAGCACTTCATTAAAAAATTTGGGTGGCAGCATCCACGACGTATCATTGACGTTGACCGCCCGCCACATCGCTGCGATTTTGAGAGTGACGGTTTTGCCACCAGAGCGGGTAGCGGTGAGGGTATCCCCAACCTCCAACCCCGTTGTATAAAACAGTTCTTCCGAAATGAGTGCCGGAATTTCATCCGCCGAGGTGGAGTCCACAGGCCATTCCCCGGAGATAATTTGAATTTGCGCATCCGCCCCTTCGAGTGTCCCAATGCTGTAATTGCCGATATTGAGATTGTTTTCGGCGCTGCGAACCCCCCAAAAACCGATGCCGATATATTGGGCTTCACGCAGGACAGGCAGACCGAATGATTGGGCAAACTCCTGATGGATACTGGCACTGGCACTGCTGACATCCTGCGGCGAGATGTTGCCCTCCCAAGCCCCCAGATAACGAAAACGGAAGGCATAGGGTGGGTCGCCTAATTGGTCGTCGAGCAGATTGCTATAGACCGCATCTACATAGAGCGTTAGGCTTAGGGCAAGAGTCGTCGCGGTTGAAAGACCAAGCAGTGTCCAGAATACCAAAATCCGGTGCTGCCAAAGGCGCTCGAATACCAGCGTCAAGATGTCAAACAGGCGGAACATAGTCGTTATCTCCTACGGATGAAGGAGGAAGTGTGCCGGAACGCTCCCACGAAATTTTGGCACACTCCACCCCAGCATCACCGATTTATTCCTGACCGGGTAGCGGGAAATTCGGGTCGGCGGTTGCTGCACAAGTCGTGATTTGCCCGAAATAATCCTGCATGTAATTCTGGTCGGTACTGCTAGGATCAAACGGCGGCAGGTCGCTGATACAGCTAATGTAGTCTTGGGTGTACTGCTGGGCCTGCGCCAATTCCGTCTCCAAGTCTGCGTCCTCCAACACGTAGCGGTCAAACGCCTGTTTCAGCCAATACTCTCTGGCGAAATTGGCAGGCGAACCACTTTCACGGAACGATTGTGGAAAGGTTATGGTGTTGGGGTCGCTGATGGTGGCAGCAAGTTCGTTGTACAGAGCCGTTAAATCTTCCCCTTGAGAAGTGGTGATGGATGGGTCGCTAAGTTGCGAAGTACGGGCAGGCATGGCCGAATAGAGTTCGGGGTGCTGCGCGACTTCACTCAACCAGCGATAACATGCTTCGGGATTTTCGGCGGTGGCGCTGACATAACCCGTCACGATGTTATAGGAGGCTACATTATAGGTTGTGCCACGTGGATAACTGACAATTGCGGTTGTGTCTTCGGCTTGTTGGCTACCGGGAGGGCCACCACGACGGAAACTGAAAGGACTGAGGCTGTCGGTGGTGATGGCAATGGTGTTTATACCATCGCTGCCACCAATGGAGACGGCGAAAGTGTTGCCACCGAGTTCCTGATATTCGATATAACCATTTTTGGCTAAATCCAAGACTTGACGGATGGCATCTACTGTCGCGGGGTCGATGAAATTGATGGTCGGGGGTTCAGTCCGATAATCAATCGGCAATCCACCATAGGCCGCGATGAGCATCAACAGATAGGTACCGCCGGGATCGAGTGGTTGGAAGGCGGCAGAATCACCCAGCCCATATTGCAAGGATTCCAGCGCGTCGGCAAATTCATCCACTGTCCAGCCACCGTCGGGCAGTGGCACACCCGCATTACTAAATAGCTCGGTATCGT
Source organism: Chloroflexota bacterium (assembly GCA_013112715.1). Lineage (GTDB taxonomy): Bacteria > Chloroflexota > Anaerolineae > Aggregatilineales > J027 > CFX10. The sequence continues at coordinate 243,227 of JABFGB010000005.1, read as the reverse complement.
AGCGCAGCACATCGGCTTGAATCCCAATCGGCAAGGCCCATGTCTTGTTGTCTACCTGCAATTGGGATAGGGTATTCCCAATGACGTCGTTTCGGTCAAAATTGAGATCGGTGTCAAGGAAGGGGTCGAGACTCAAAATGCTGCTGAGGTTAGAATCACCCGAAACTGCATTGTAACCGAGGGTGAAGCAATCATATTGTTGCGCCAACTCTTCCAATGACCGCCCCATTGCTTGCTCGACATTCACCGCTCCCACATCGGGGTCACTGGCAGCAAAATCCTGCGAAATCTGATCCCATTGTTCCTGATTGGGCAACCCACCACCGGGGCCAATCATGATAAATGAGGACGCCATACCAAAATTCAGGGCGACTTCGCCGGGGGCAAGGACGACAGGTTCGGGCGGTGGAATAATCGAAATGGTGACCGTATTGCGGCGCTCATCGGCAGCTTGCATGGCGGTCATGGCTTCGAGTTCGACTTCTTGGAGGGCGCTGTGGGCATCTAGTCCATCGCTCTGCATTTTTTGTAGGGCGAAGCTGAGGTAATCGGCGAAACGGGTTTCCGATATAGGCAGGGCTTTTTCCACAGCTTGATCAAAAAGGGCCTGTGCTTCTTCGGAGAGATTGCCACCGCGCCCAATCTGGATGACGGGACCACCCGACCCATCGTTAGGATTTGCCTCTACGCCCACCATGCTACGACGGGCAGGACTGACGCTTTGGAAAGAATTGGCAATTTCGGGGCGGGTCGTCAGATATTTGACCAATTCGTAGGCTAATTCAGGGTTTTGTGTACCACTGCTCACCGCGAAGCCCTCAACGGTCAAGCCAACGGTGTCACCGGGAAGTAATGCTGCACTGCGTTGGACTGAATCAGGGCCGAAACCAGATAGACCGATGCTCTGCTCAATACGCAGCGGAATTTGGTCGGATGTTTCCCCAAAGCTCGTACCGACAACTCCCTCATCTACGAGTTCTTTCCATGTGGTCAAAAGGGTCTCAAGGGCAGGGTCCGAAAATGAGGGGTTATTCGGCAGGGTGCTGTCGTCATACAAGCCGTGTGACAGCAGCGTCCGCAAAAACAGCCCCAGATTATCTCCAAAGGTTTGGACGGACATTCCGGGTACAGTCACCGCGCCACTGGCATCCACTTGGGCCAAAACACGGGCGGCATTGGCAAAATCATCCATTGTCCATGCGGAGGTGGGATAGGCCAAACCCGCTTCGTCAAAGGCGGCGGCATCATACGTGATGAGGATGACATCCATTGCAGTGGGTAGCCCCCACACCCCCGCATCCCATTGGAAGGATTGCAGGGCGGCAACATAAAAATCGTTGGTATCCAATGACCCGTCACTGGCAATCAATGGGGCCAGATCAAGGAAGAATCCGGCGCGGGTGCGTTCGGGTGTTAATGTGGAATCATCCACATACAGCACGTCGGCTTGGCTCACATAGTCTTGACCATCGTCCAAAAAGGTGGCGATGTCGTTGGCCGAAGAAAACCCTGTATCTACGTAGTTGACATAGACATCCACACCATATTGGGTCTCAAAATCAGCTAAAAACTCCTCTCCCATGATGTTCTGCCAAAAACTCGGCAGGGCCAAAGAGATAGGCGTATTGTTTTGGGCATGGGCCGTTGGCAGTACACTTACCAACAACATGACCACCAGCAGTACACTACCGGTTAAGCTAAAGTGGGGCGATTTCACGCAGTCTTTCTCCTCTCAAAAAACGTTTCCAAATCTGAGAGAGAAAGATAACGAACGGGCGTTACACGGCGGTTACAGGCTGGTTACAGCCCTGTAACCAGTGATTTTTTGCATGAGAAATACAAGGCGGCTGATTATTGCTTAGGATGCCAACCAACCGTCCATTTAGCTGCGCTCGAAATTTGACCCGAGGGCTGCTGGAGGCTTGGCCCGCAGCAAATTTTGGGCAGCGGGTCGCCAACGGGGGGGCACAAGCACCAAGAGGCTTTCGGCAAGGCCGCTGGTTACAAAGATAAGCGTGACCAGCATCAATACCCAAGGGGTCATATTGATGATCTGAATAGGCAGATTCAGCACATCCTCTTGTTGGAAATAGAGGGCTAGGGCACGCAGGCCAACAATAAAATATGCCCCAAACGCGATACGGAAGGGTCGCCAACCGCCAAAAATTACAATCGCCAGCGCAATCCAGCCGTTGCCAAGCGTTGAGCCTTCCCGCCAGCCCAACTTTACACTCAGCGAATAGGATGCCCCGGCCAAGCCGACCAATGCACCACCTGCTGCGACATATACAAAGCGCCACAATTGGACTCGTGTGCCACGCACATAGGCCGCTGCGGGATGCTCCCCCAGACCGCGTAGGGACAATCCGAGACGGGTGTGATATGTCCATAGCCAAACAAAAATGACCAAGAGCAGACTGAAGTAAATCAAAATATTGTGCTGGAAAAAAACTTCACCCATCACCGGAATATTTTCTAAGATGGGGATAGGGGTGTAGGGGATTTCAGTGCCCTGCTGTCCCGAATATTTCCGACCAAAAAAGGTGCTGAGGTCGGCACAGAGCAGGGTCAGTACAAAGCCAACGGCGATTTGGTTGAGTTTGAGGAAAACGCTGGCGGAAATAACGATCAAAGCCACCAACATGCCAATCAACATGGCGACCGCAATGCCCATGCCGAGACTACCCGTATTGTACGTAACCGCAAAGGCCGCCATTGCTGCCAACAGGATCGTGCCGTCCAGTGAAAGATTGACCACACCAGCCCGTTCCGTAATGAGTTCGCCCTGACTGGCAATGAGCAGCGGCGCCGCGTTCCGCACGATGTCGGCGAGGGTGCTAGTTAGAACCGGGTCCACTGGAGGCCTCCTGACCGATTTGGATTTCAACCGTAGGTGGAGGGGGTGATTTTTCACCCCCAGATGCTGCTAGAAGTTTGCGCTGCTCCACGCGCTCCTTCAAACGCTGCCGCACGCCATCAAAAATGAGTACACAGAACACCAAAATTCCTAAAAAGATACCGATGAGTGAGGCGTCCAATTGTAGGCGTGTTCGCAGGGGCAGGCCCGCCGAATAAAGCAGGGCAAAGGCGAAGGACACAAAGGGAACCCAGCGGACACGTATCGAAGCCAGCAGCACCACGAGCAGTGATAAAAAGCCAATGCCGCCAGAGACGTTCGCAGGTAGGTTAGCGCGGCGGAACAACACCAAATGCCCGCCTGCCAAGCCCGCCATAATCCCGCAGATCAGCATGGCTAACCAGATATTGCGTTCGGTGGGAACACCTAACATTTGGGCTGACTTTTCGTTTTTGCCCATTGCCCGAAGCTGCAAGCCCCAGCGTGAACCGGAGAGGGTCAACAGAACGAAAATAAAGGCCGTCAGAGTGATATACATGGTTATCGGGCTAAGGCGATAGTCGTCCATGCTGGGTAAGATGGCATTTTCAGGGAAGCGCACGGTAGCGCTGCCTGTCGCGTTGGGGGGTGACCACGGCGCAACCAGCAAATAGGACGAGAAACTGCTGGCGAGAAAATTCATAGCAACCCCGCCAAAAATCTCATTGACGCCGCCGCGTGTTCGCATGACCCCCGTAAATAAGGCCCAAGCACCGCCTGCTGCCCCAGCCATGAATAATTCGGTGAAAATCTGCTCGTTGCGCGGGAGTTCAACAAACAGGGCGATGCTGGTTGCACCAACCGCCCCCATTGTGATTTGGCCTTCAATGCCGATATTCCACAATCCGGCGGTGAACGTCAGCAGCAGACCACAGCAGCAAAGCAAGATTGGTAGCCAGAAATCTACCACGTTGGCACGGTTTTCGGGTAAAGAGAGGGTGCGTTCGTAAATGAGGTCGTAGACGGCACGCGGCTCGACGTTTTCGTTGTTCAGGATGAGCAGAATCGCCACCAGCGCCACCTGTATTCCGACCAATAATGGCAGAATCCCCAAGACGGTACTGCTGGAAATTTGAATGAGTATTTTGCGAAAAGCCGTCAAGATTTACCCCCGATCAACTCACCCAATCGGGCGGTAGTCATTTGCTCTGGATTTTCCACGAGGGTCGTTTGTCCCGAAGAAAATACGAGGATGCGGTCGCTGTAATCAATAATTTCATCAAGGTCGGGTGAACTAAAAATAATGGCCGTCCCCTTTTTGCGGCGATTGAGCAGCAGTGACCAGATGTGCCCGGCGCTTTCGACATCTAGCCCGCGCGTTGGATTTTCCAACAAAATCAGTCGCAGATTGGCGGGCAAAAGCGACAATGAAACGCGCTGCTGATTGCCCCCGGAGAGCGTTTGAATCTGGCTGAAAGGTCGTCCCTTGATGGAAAAATCGGTAATGGCTTGTTTGGTGCGATGCCATGCCCGTACCCAATTGACATGCGGTAGGCTACTGCGCTCTGCCAATGCGGAATGATCTACCAGTGTTAACCCAGCCACAAGGCCCTCTTCCAATCGGCCTGCCGCAAGGTAGGCGATCCCCCGTTCTAATAAATCCCGATAACCACGCCAACCAATATTCTTGCCATTCAACATGATTTGGGCGTTTTGGGCGTTGTTGGCCCGTTGGCGAATGTACAAATAGAGGGTTTTGAGCATGGGGCCGAGGATTAAAATTAGGATAGCAATACGGGCTAGATTAAGTACGGCTGAGGACTCATCAAGGATTTTGCCAAAGACCCACCACATGCCTGCTAGCGCAATCATCGCTGTCAGTTGATCGGCCCATGTGGGACGCCCTATTCCAGCGATGACCCGCATAAATTCGACTTGTCCACTGCCATCCAGACCTGCTAGGCCAATGACTTCGCCCTCTCGCACCTCAAGGTTAATATTTTGAATCGTGAATAGGCGGGCGGGAATACTGAGTTTGTGGATTTTGAGTATAGGCTTATTCGTATATAGAGGTTGGGGGGATGTTTGGCTGAGACGTTTTCCAAACATCATTTCGACTAATATCTCAGTCTCACAGGGCAAAAAACGGTGTCCAACCAACTTGCCCCGTCGCAGTACCAGCACCTCGTCGCATAATTCCTCAACATCAGCCAGTTTGTGCGAGACCAAAATCACGATCATGTTTTGTTCACGGGCCAAATTTTTGAGGGTTTGGAACAACTGGGATTTTTGTTCGGCAGAGATACCGGTGGTTGGCTCATCAAGGATCAAAATGCTGACCCCTAATGAGAGCAGGCGCACAATTTCGAGTTGCTGACGTTCGCCAACGGTAAGGGATTCGACCATCGCGTGAGGATTGAGGTTGAAACCCAAAATCTTGCAGCGGGCCAAGAGATCGGCCTCGGCTTCGCGGCGGCGCATTAAAAAGTTGAAGGGCTTACCCTCAATATAATTCTCTAGTACCGTCAGCGGGGCGAAGTCGAGTGGGTCTTGATAGAGCATCCCAATGCCGTGTGCAATGGCATGGTGGGGCGAATTGATTTGGGCGGATTTGCCATCAATGATGATTTGACCACTACTGGCTGATTGATACCCACTGAGGATTTTCATCAGGGTACTTTTGCCAGCCCCATTCTCACCAAGAATCGCGTAGATGCGACCCCCTTCAAACGTGAAGGAAATGTGATCGTTGGCTTTTAATGGGCCAAAACTCTTGGATATATTGTGGATTTCTAAGCGCATTGTTTTGATCTGAAAAGAAATAAGTATGCGGTTAAAAGGAGGGGTGAGCGATGTGGCCCACCCCTGTGAGTGATTGCTTCTTCAGTTACTCGCTTTCGGCGCTACTTTCGCCGATCATACCTTCCAACAATTGAGGCATGTACCAGACTTTTTCGGGTGTCGCCACTTCACCATCCTCAAGATAGGTGCTGCCATCTTGATAGTTTAGTGGGCCTTGGAAGAGCACAACGCCACCTTCTTCACCCTTTGCTCCAGCACCGAGCGCCGCAGTGTATTCGTCGAGGATAGCGGCTTCTTCTTCAGTCAGGGCGGTGCCTTTAGCAAAGCCCACGATGCTGGTGTCGGGATTGTTTATGTCCGACCAATCGGGTTCAAGCCAATCAAAGCTCTGGGTCCAAGTGCCATCCTTGACGGCGTTGACTGTCGTCACATAGGCTGGCCCCCAGTTGTAGTAGGGCACACCGAGGCAGACCGATGGGGCTTCAGCACATGTGTCAATATAGTCGTATCCAACCGAGAAAACGCGCTCCCCTTCGGCGGAACGTTGACCAGCAACGACTGTTGCTTCGGTGGTATCAATCCCGGAGAGAACCACATCATTGCCATCATTAAAGAAGGCGTTGGCAACTTCAGTGGGGTCGAGGGTGACACCGGGGATATTGAACCAGAACCCAATCCAATTCACGGTAAATTGTAGGGTAGCAGGGTCCATACCACGATAATGTTCATAGCAGTATTTCGCACCCAAATAGACGGCATTGGCAAAAAGCCGCGTTTCATTGTTGATTAGTGGCCCTAAATAGGCGATTTTACCTGTTTCGGTCTTGAGGGCAGCCGCGCAACCCGCAATCGCTTTGCCATATTGCATTTGCCCAAAGAGATTGCCCATATTTTCGGAGGCTTCACCGGTCCACACACCGTCGCCAGAAACATGGATAAAAACAATATCGGGGTAATTAGGCGCCACCGCCGTAAAGTCAGCCTTGAAGTCATCAGAGGTAGCGATAATCAATTTCGCGCCCTGCGAAACAAGGTCTTCAACGACCAAATCCATTGTGAGTTCAGGGGAGTCAGCTGGATTCACTTTGTCAATCCAGATCATCTTCGCGCCTTCTACATGTTCTTCGACATACAATCCACCATTGTAGTGCGCTTCACTCCACCCATTGTCATCGTGGGGGCCGACCAAGATCATGCCAAACACAAATTCGTCTTGTGCTGTGGCTTTGGATTGATTGGCAAAGCCTGCACCCATCACCAATGCAATCAACAATACAACAATTAAAGCAAGTGAGTATCTCTTACGCATAGCTTTATTTATCTCTCCTGCATAATCCCTTTTAAAACGTTCATTTTTGATGCTGTAAGTCAACTATAACACGTTGGCCGACAGCCGAAAACGTACTGGGTTGTGTGAAGTCAACGAAAGGTAAGAATTCAGGCCCCAACCCAATCATACATCATCAATGTCCACATATTGTACCTCATTCGTGTCATTATCGGGTGGCTTGTGCCCCATGACCTGCGAGGTATTTTCATCATCGTCCTTGTCAGTGGGAGGATTATTGGGGGATAGGGGGCTGCGGGGTAGGGTTGGATCACCGCTTGAAGGTGTGGGCCGACTGAAGGTGCGGCCACCACGTAGCTGATCACGTGTAACCGAAGGGGGTTCCTCATTTTCATCCGCGCCTGATCGTCGAAATGGAGCTACGGCGGGTGGACGACCTGTATCTCCACTGGGAGCAGCCCGGGGGGTAAAGGATGGGGTGGCCGGGCGTGCGGGCATGGCAGGTTGTTCCGATGTTTCCGACTTTTCAGGGGTGGCCGCCGGAATTTCCACCGATTTTTCGGCAAAACTGGGTCGAGCAGGTGGTTGAAAAGCGGGCCGTACTTGGGGCTGCTCGTCGGTTTTGGATTCTGGTCGGGTGAAGGATGGTGTGGGTCGCGGCGGACCTACGTCTGGCTTGTTTTCGTCTGCCGTTGAGCCGGATGCTGGTCGGTTAAACATCGGGGCAGATGCTGGCCGAGCAGGGGAACTAGCGAAAGCGGGACTGGCAGAAGGCGTAGGCTTGGCGGGTCGTTTGGTTGGGATAGGTGGAACGGGCAGGTCAAGCCGATAGATAGAAGGGATTGGCGTGCCTTTGGGCAAAGGGATATTGCTGCCGGGTTCACGCTGCTGTTCGGCTTTGGATTTGACGCGCTGCTCGGTATTGTAATTCATTTTTTGGCCGCGCCATCGCTCCAACCCGCTTTCAAACAGGGCCAACGCAAAGCCAAACACGACATCTATAAACAGAATGGCAATCAGGGCCGTGCTAACGAGTTCTAGGGCATGGGCTATCGGGCCAGATAAAGTTTTGGTGACAAAAACATCGAACCCGAGAAACAACATGGCAATGGTGATACCTGCCGCTGCCCCAAGAATCAAAAACCAACCCTGCCGATCTTCTTTGGTCGGGATCATGCCGTTACTGAGCGAAAACATCAAATACAGCCACAGCCAGACATCCCCCGTTTTTAAAAACTCCTTGATACCCCGCCCGATTTCATTTAAATCGCCTGTGCCAATCGCGGCAAGGAGGGCATCAAGTTCCAAAATGGAAGTGCTTAGGTAATAGACGATTACCCCGGCGATGACAAACGGCAGGCCGCCGATGAGCATGGCCTTGAAACGCGAAGTCTGCTCGATTACCACAAAATCGTAGCGGATGGTGCCGTTTTCTTGTGTTTTCGGGTAGGAGTTGATTTTTTTGACTTTGACATTGAGCGCTCCAGCGACGAGCCATTGAATTACTTCGTGGACTAAAACGCCGGGGAAAAAGACCATGTAGTAAAAACCAGTGGCCTGCGCCTTATCAAGGGTGAGCAAGTAGCCCACCCCATACATATGCTGGTGAATCCACCGTTCCGCGTAAATCAACGGAATGAGGATTCCCAGCAAGGTTAGCCAAGGGGCAATCAAACTGGTGACGTCCATTGGCTTCCTCGGTGATTACGCTAGACCTTTGGCTTCAATGGAAATTCGCATCAGGGCAAGGAAATCGTCTTTCTTAAGGGATGCCCCGCCAATCAACCCGCCATCAATATCAGGTTGCTTCATCAAGTCACCACAGTTGGCAGGGTTCATACTACCGCCATACTGGATGCGGATCGTTTGTGCTACATCGCGTCCGTAAAGCTCAATCAGGGTTTGGCGGACGACGTTGCCGATAATATCTTGGGCCTGTTCTGGAGTGGCATTTTTGCCCGTGCCAATCGCCCAAACAGGTTCATAGGCGATGATAATATTGTGGGTTTCCTCGGCAGTAACGCCTTCCAAAGCAGCCCGTAGTTGGCTGCTGCATACCGCTTCGGTTTCGCCTCGTTCGTTTTGTTCAAGGGTTTCACCGATGGCGACAATTGGTTTGAGACCATTGGCGAGGGCGGCTTTGGTTTTTTTGTTGACCTGCACATCCGTCACACCGAGGTACTGGCGGGTTTCAGAGTGACCGATAATCGTATATTCGGCGAGGCCTACCAGCATATTGGGGGCGATGCTGCTGGTAAATGCCCCACTGTCTTTCCAATGGACATCTTGCGCCCCAACACCGATCCCCGTGCCCTTGAGGGCCTTGCTGACAAAGGGGATCGCAAGGTAGGGCGGACACACGACTCGTTCAATCTGTGTCAGACGGCTAAGTTCATCTTTTAGGCTGTTCACAAATTCCAATGCTTCAGCCGGGGTTTTATTCATTTTCCAATTGCCGGCGATAATCGGCACTCTCATGAAAGACTCCTCAAAATGCAAAACGGATAAACTTATTCGCTATTCGATAATTTGATTTGTGCTCGTTCGCGTACCCATGTTGGTGCATTTGGCATAGCTAGGGCGAGATTCCACTGTTCTTTGGCGGTGTCCATCTCGTCAATGGCCTCATAGTAGTTCCCGAGCACAAAGAAGGCTTCAGCGTATTCAGGTATCTGGGCGGTTGCCTTCAAGATGAGTTCCTCGGCACTGGTACCACTTTCAACTGGGCAGCGTTGCGGAACGGCAGCCCGACGCGGAAGGGTGCTAGCAGAGATCAGCGCTTGGCCCATCATCGCTTGAAACACAGCATAATCAGGGTATTGCCCTAGAATCTCACAAAACACCGCCACATCGTCCGGCTTGGCATTAAACGCCTGTGTATAAAGATACCCGCCTGCCTCATTCCGCACCACCGGGTCATTTTGATTTTCGGCTAAGGTAGATGCCAGTAGGGTGGTTGCTTCGTCGTCATAACCGCGTGCTGCTGCGACCTCGGCTGCTTCTAATATGGTATCTACTGTCGGATTCAGAGCGACAGCCGATTGCACGGCTTCGGCTGCTTTATCAGGATCACCTGCATCCAAATAGGCCAGCGCAAGAACAAAATAGGCTGCCGGATCGTTGGGGTGGGTCTCAACGAGGGCTTCGGCATCTTCCAGCCGAACCGCATCTTGTACACCCACCGCAAAATCAGAGAGGTCGAGCAGATCTGTTTCACCACTAGCCTCACTGACACCGTTGTGCTCAAAGCGTGGATCACCAAACGCTGAAAATATCAACCCAGAAGAGAGCACACAGGCGCAGATAAACACAAAACATCCACCCAATGCCCATGCCGCTCCGTTCCTGCTACGTTTGTTTTTGCGCGTGGCGGAACTGCCCGTCACCACCATGCCTGCCGGGGTCATTTGCATCTGCCCGGTTGAAATCGGCACAGGAGTTGACATCATCTGCGGGATAGGTTGGCCCGTATAGCCGGGGGGAGCGTAGGGTGGGGCTGTTACATAGTTGGATTCAGCAAACGCTTCGGGTCGCACCATTTGGCGGCTGAGTTCATTCATGCGGCCTTCGGCAACGGCTGCCTTAAACGCTTGAATCATCTCACCAGCGGAGCGGAAACGATCTTCAGGGTTTTTCGCCAATGCCTTCAACAATACACGCTCTACTGCTTCTGGTACGGCAGGATTAACCTTGCTCGGCAGCGGGAGAGATTTATAGATGTGATCGTGAATGATGGCATAGGGAGTGTCGGCGGTAAAGGGGACACGCCCGACAACCAGTTCGTATAGAACCACCCCAAGTGAATAGATGTCGGTGCTGGGGCCAAGATCGCGTCGCCCTTGCGCCTGTTCTGGTGAAATATATTGGGGTGTACCCAACATCATATCTTGGCTTAGGGTAGATTCGCCTGAACTGGCGATACGGGCCAATCCAAAATCAGTCAGGTAGGGGACGCCGTCTCGATCAATGATGATATTCGAAGGCTTGACGTCACGGTGCAGCACGTCATTGCGGTGGGCATAATCTAGGGCGTCGGCCACCGCCGTCATAATACGGGTGACTTCCTGCAACGTAAGGCGTTCAGCACGCAAGTCTTGCTTAAGTGTCTGCCCCTCGATAAATTTCATGATCAAGTAGGGCTGGTTTTCCTGCATGGCATAGTCAAAAATCGGCACGATATGGGGGTGATCCAAACGTCCGACGATTTGCGCCTCACGCCGAAAGCGTTCTTGAAAACCCTCGTCGCTGCTAAAGGCGACATGCAGAACTTTGATGGCGACGTAGCGGCTCAAGTTGGCATGAAAGGCCTTATAGACGGTTGCCATACCGCCTTGCCCCAATTGCTCAATAACTGTATATGGGCCAACGGTTTGTCCGATTGTAAAACTCATGGGGGCCGCTGTCCCTCCTCCCTCTCAATATCCATAAATCAAGTTAAATGCCCAATGAGGGGTAGTATTTTGGACTACTCCTGTTGGGCATTATAGACCGGAACTTGTTAACCGAACAACCATATGGGGTTATCGGTTTGTAAAATTAACGATCATTCAATGCCACGACACCCGGTAGGGCTTTACCTTCCAATAGTTCAAGGCTGGCACCACCACCCGTACTGATATGGGTCATCTTGTCGGCAACGCCAGCATCGTTTACGGCGGCGGCGGAGTCCCCCCCGCCAATGATCGTCTTCGTGCCTTTGGCTGTCAGCGTTGCCAAAATCTTGGCGAGTTCAACCGTGCCTTTGGCAAAATTCGACATTTCAAAAACGCCCATTGGCCCATTCCAGACAACAGTCTTTGCTTTGGCGAGTTCGGCCTCATACGCCTTAATCGCGCCGGGGCCGATGTCCATAATACGCCAACCCGCTGGTACATCTTCACCCGCTGGAATCGAAACCGATTTGGCGTCATTGCTGAAAGCATCAGCGATGACCACTTCACGTGGCAGTACCAACTTGTCGCCTGCCTTTTCCATCAAACTGCGGGCCAGATCGAGGGCGTCATCTTCAACCAGCGAATCCCCGACATTCCAACCTTTGGCTTTGAAGAAGGTATTTGCCATCCCGCCACCAATCAGCAACTTGTCCACCTTGCTCAACAGCGCTTCGATCACCTGAATCTTGCCAGAGACCTTTGCACCACCCAAAATCGCCACAAAAGGACGTTCGGGTTTTTCGATTGCGTTTACCAAGAAGTCGAGTTCCTTTTCCATCAAGAAACCCGCGACAGCTGGCAGCAATTGGGCCACGCCTTCGGTGCTAGAGTGGGCACGATGGGCCGAACCAAACGCATCATTTACATATACGTCCCCAAGCGCCGCAAGTTGCTTGGCGATGTCCATGTCGTTTTTCTCCTCACCGGGGTAAAAACGAGTGTTTTCTAGCAGCAGCACACCCCCCGCAGGCAATCCGGCAACGGCTTTTTCAGCAACCGGGCCAATGCAATCTTCCGCAAAAGCAATCGGGGCGGTGATGTATTTTTGCAAGACGGGCACTACTGGCTTCAGTGAATATTTCGGGTCTGGCCCACCCTTTGGACGGCCCAAATGCGACATCAAGATGACGGCTTTGGGTTTCTGGTCAAGGATGTATTTGAGGGTGGGAACAGATTCCCGGACACGAGTATCGTCGGTGACGGTGCTGCCTTCGAGGGGGACGTTAAAGTCTACCCGTACCAATACCCGTTTGCCTTTGAGATCAATATCACGAATCGTTTTTTTGTTCATGGTCTGCACTCCATTGCAGTCAACAAAAAAGGCGGGTTGACCCGCCCCTACGTAGAAAGTTTAGAAATTCTCGCAGGGATGGGCTTTTGACCCATCCGAATACGCAATTACAGTTTGCTGCCCATTAGATAGGCAAGGTCAGCCGTGCGGCAGGAATAGCCCCACTCATTGTCATACCACGCAAACATCTTGACCATATTGCCAGCAAAGGCTTTGGTAAATTCGGCATCTACAATGCTGGAACGGGGGTCATGTACGATGTCACTGGAAACCAATGGCGTATGTTCAAACCCCAAAATGCCTTTCATTGAGCCATTGGCAGCGGCTTCATAGGCGGCATGGACTTCTTCGGTGGTCACGTCGCGTTCCATAATCCCCACAAAATCCACCAGTGAACCCGTGGGAGTGGGGACACGCACGGCAACACCATCAAATTTACCTTTTAATTCTGGAATGACCAACGACACGGCTTTAGCTGCGCCTGTCGAAGTGGGGATGATGTTGGTGGCGGCGTTACGGGCACGGCGTAAATCGCGGTGTGGGGCATCCAGCACCACTTGATCATTGGTATAGCTGTGAATGGTTGTGACGTAGGCTTTGACGATTCCGAAAGCATCTTGTAGCACTTTGGCGGCGGGGGCAAGACAGTTGGTGGTGCATGAGGCATTGGATACAATGTGATGTTTGGCCGGGTCATAGGCTTTGTCGTTGACGCCCAATACAAATGTGGCGTCTTCGCCTTTGGCTGGTGCGGAAATAATCACTTTTTTCGCCCCGCCTTTGATATGCAGTTCAGCTTTTTCTTTGCTGGTGAAAATGCCAGTGCTTTCGATGACAATATCTACTCCAAGATCACCCCAAGGGATTTGGGAGGGGTCTTTTTGGGCAAAGGCTTTGAGTTCATCACCGTTGATAATCAGGGAGCTATCGGTCACTTCGACCTTGCCCTGAAATGGGCCATAGTTTGAGTCGTAACGGAACAAATGGGCCATCGTTTGTAAGTCGCCGAGGTCGTTGAAAGCTACAATGTCAATTTTGCCGGGGTAGTTTTCTTTGAGGACTTTTGTAACCTGACGACCAATGCGACCAAACCCATTGATACCAACTCGGATCGCCATGTGAGTCTCCTTGTTATGGTGCTAGGCGTGCCGATCATTTTTGCATCGGCCCAATGATTTTATCCTAGACTCGCAACTTTGCCCTCCCCTTCAGATTGTGCAATTCGCTGAGACGTGGGGGGCAAACTTAAAAGGACAGCGCGTAATTTTTCGGGACTGTGCCGCCAAGGGCGCTCGTCATCAGTCAAATCGGCATAGGCCAGATAATACCTCTGATTGATGGGATGATTGGACGGGGCAGGTCGAACATAGACGGTATTGGGGCCAGCATTTTCAGTTGGGAAATGATTATTGGCAATGATCACATCAAAGAGGTGTTCGCCAATGTGTTGTTCAAGGGCCACCACATGATCGGTGACTGAATAATGCTCGGTTTCTCCCGGCTGGGTAGCGATATTGCACACATAGACTTTGAGAGCATTGCTGGCGCGGATGGCTTCGGTGACGCCGTTGACCAGCAGGTTCGGCAGGATGCTGGTGTAGAGGCTGCCCGGCCCAATGATGATGAGATCAGCGGCTAGTAAGGCACGCATGACTTCTGGCATGGCTCTGGCCCATTGGGGTTCAAGTGACACCCGTTCGATAACCGCCTCCCGACGGGGTATGAGAGACTCACCTTTGATTTGTTCCAATTCGCCCGTTTCCCGATGGCGGGTTTTGGCGACAAGCGTGACATGGGTTAAGGTGCAAGGGAGAACACGGCCCTGAATATCCAAGACCCGACCTGCTGCCAACACCGCCTCATCCATGCTGCCCTTAATGCCAACCAACGCAGCAAGGAACAGGTTGCCAAAGCTGTGACCCGCCAATTCGCCCATTTCAAAACGATAATTAAAAAGCTGGGTCATTAAGGCCTCGTCGCGGGCCAATGCGGTTAAATTATTCCGTAAATCGCCGGGGGGTTGGACACCTAAATCGCGGCGCAATCGGCCCGAACTGCCGCCATCGTCGGACATAGTGACAACGGCTGTGATATTGCTGGTTTCGGTTTTCATAGCACGTAGGGCGCTTGGTAAGCCAGTACCTCCGCCAAGCGCGACCACCCGCAGTCCCTGCCGTAACTGCTGACGCGATTGCACAATATCCGCCCATTGGCTTAGGCTGTAGGGTGAGAGAACGGGGCCAAAAAGAGAGCGATTCAGCCCACGCAAAGCGACCGCAAAAAAGAAGCACCCTACAGCAAGCAAAATTGCCCCCCGCAGACCCGGCGTCAAAAAACCGAGGGTGGCACTGGTAAACCAATCGGGTCGGCCTTCGTTCCTATATATAATGAGAAGGAGTTGGGCGAAGGCGAGGCTAAAAACCGTCAATGCTACCAGCATCAGCAGCAACCAACGCTTGATATAGAGACCGGGCCGCATCCATTTTTGAAGGCCGCGCATGGGGCAGACTCCCTTAGTAAAAAATTATTGCTCGGCGCGACTTTTCCACCAGCGAGGAATCACTATACACAAGAGTGATGCTCCTATCGTTAACCCACCAATGACCAGCGAGACGTCAAACCAGAATTGCTCAGGGTAGAGGCGGATGAGAGTGTCGCTGCGATAGAACTGCCATGTCCCGGCTTCAAAAAGGACTTCGTGGAACGTATCAAAGAAAAAATCCCAATTAATGAACACAAGCGCCGTCAAAATCAAAATGAGCACGATGGTTAAGCCGCCCCCCTGTTGAATTCCGCGCAGAATGTGAAATCGCGTAGCAGGTTGGCGTATCAATAAAATGGCACTCATCGTAAATATCGCGGCAGCCAGTAACAGCACTTGGAAGGCGGCACGGGTCACGACTTTGACATCCTCCATATGCTGCAATTCATCGGCTTTAAAGGCTGATTTGCCTTCAATTTCTAAATTGCCTAGATAGCTGATGTCGGCGTCGTTTGTAAGGTAGCGTACCCCATATGGGCCATATTTCAAACGATCTTCGGTAGAAAAACCAAAGGAATCTTCGGGGAAACCGGGGCGGCGATATTCCAGTTGCAAAAATGCCGGGGTCATGACCAACCGCACACTGCCTAAGACCAAAATAAACGGCAGGGTCACGCTGATGACGAGTTGGGGGATAATTGCCAGCTTGTGCCAAATATTCGGTTTAGATGATGGGATGATTTCATCCACCGAGACTGCCTGTGAATCAGACATTAGGGCGTGTTTCCTTCTAATAGATAGTCAATCACCATGTCGTCAATAATGGTCTCGACAGGCGCGTGGTCATCGGTAAAAACGAGATTGGATGCTTGGGTTGGAACAAGGGTCTGAAATGCGAGGGTTAGGGTTTGGAAGACGAGAGGATATTGGCTTTGGTCAAGCAGTGCCATATTCCGCGCCAAATTTTCCGCGACAGTGGGCTGGCGGGTGGCAACCAAAATGGTATTGAAGGAATCCGGCACATCCATCGTATGCACGGTAGGGAACACTTGCAGCATGGTTTGGGTCATAGCCTCGACCAAACGCCGATCCGTGTCCGTCCGCCCAACATTAATGACCACCACGCCGTTTTCAGTAAGATGGTCACGGACTTCCTCAAAAAATTCCTGTGTGGTCAGGTGCCACGGAACATAGGGGACGCGGTAGGCATCTATCCCGACCACCATATATTTTTTATCGAGGCGATTGAGTTCATAGCGTCCATCCCCAATAATCACATGCAAGTTTGGCATGGTGAGGTCAAGATATTGGCGGCTGGCTTCAATAATGGTTGGGTCAATTTCGATGCCGTCAATCGGAATAGAGCCATAGGCATCGGTATATTGATGGGCAATTGTGCCGCCTGCTAAACCGATGATGCAGATATTTTGTACATCGGCGGTAGTGAATGGCGCATTATTGAAATAGGGCGCAGCTAAGAAATAATCCCATGTGCGGCGATAAAATTGTACATTCGGATTCCATTGGGAATGATAGCCTTGCCCTTCATTCAACAACAGATAGCGTGTGCCATCACCGTCTTCGACAATTTGGATGAGGTTATAGGCGGAGTCGCGTTCATACAACAGTTTCATCCCATCAGGGGCGGGTCGAGTGGGGCCACTAAGAACGAACGTTGCGAGCAGAATTAGACCGGGAGGCATCCAAAAAAGACGCAGTACCTTTTTGCCCTCCGTCAGAAATAACCCCAAAAACCCTATTGCCAGCAAAACACCTGAGAATGTCAGAAAGGTTTTGGCAGTGCCCAGATGCGGAATGAGCAATAAAACGGGGGCGAACGTTCCCAAAATGCTGCCTAGCGTGCTGACCGCGTACAAGGTGCCACTGGTTTTGCCCGCGTCATGCGCTTCTTTGATAGCGAGGCGGATGGCAAACGGGGAGACACAACCCAGCAGCGTGACCGGGATGGAAAACAAAATCAACACACCCACGAATGAGCCAATCGCCAAACCTGCATCCAAATCATTAACCGCTTCGGCGGCCCCGCGTAGGACTGGCCGAGCCACTAAAGGTACAATGCCGCTGAGAAAAGCCCCCCAGATGATAATGCGGTAGAAGGTCGAATACTTAGGGGAACGGTCTGCCCAACGTCCACCGAGAAAATAGCCGACGGTCAGGTAGACCAGCATTAAACCGATGATATTGGCCCAAACCAGATTGCTTGTCCCATAGATATTCCCCAACAAACGGGAGGCGGATAGTTCGATAGCAAGAGTCGTCATGCCGCTGGCAAAGACGGTGAAATAAAGATAATGGGGATGCCATTTTGGAATTACATCTTGATAAGCATGAGTATCACGAATGAAATTTTGTATTTGCATATGATTTTCCATTCGTGCCGGGGCGATAACTTAGGGTCGCGGTCAGGTCATCCTCTTGGCGGAGCGGGTAAACCGTCACCCCGGCGGCCTCGACCTGCTGGCGTGCCCCTTCAAAATTTGGACCATAGACCCCAAAACTGGTTGGGTCTATCATCACCGCAATAACCGACAGCCCACGCCGCACCTGTACATGAGCCAATGCTGCCCACGAGGTATCCAATGAAGCGGTTATCAGGACAAGGGTTGTGCCGCGTGTGAGATGTTGGGCTTCCATCGAAAGCAGTTGCAGGAGGGTCAATTGGGTTTCGCTCTTGGCAACCGCCAGAACCTCTAAAATATCGGTGAGTTGGCGATCTCCCCGATCCGGCGCGACATAATCTCGATGGGGGGTGTAACTTAGGAAGCCCACCGAGCGTCCCTTCTCCACAAAAAACTGGGCAATCGAACCAGCGGCGGCGATGGCATATTCTTCGGTGGAGGGAGGCAGTGGAATGCCGCGGCTGTAGGCTAAATCGGATGCCCCCCATGTCGCTACGGACGGGCGTTCGACCAGCGAGGCTTTCGAGAGGTCCAAAATAATCCACACATCGCCGAGGGGGTCTTCTTCAAATTCCTTAACCAGCAGTTTGCCACGACGGGCGGTGCTTTTCCAATGAATCCGATTCAGGCTGTCGCCGGGGGCGTATTCACGGATACCAGCGGCGTTAGGGGTGATTTCAAAGGTGCGGCGGCGAATGGCCTGACCACCAGATAGTGCCCCAGTAGGTGTGGCGAAATCATAAATCGGTACGGTGATGGGATAGACGATGATGCTAGAGGTCGCGCCGATGTGACGTGGAAAGATGTAAAAGCCAAAGGGGTCGCCACTGGTGACGGTCATCGGGCCAAGTGTAAATTGACCCCGTCGCACGCATAATGTCCCGACCTTCCAACGATAGGTGCTGCTGGGGGTCATAAATGGGACGACTTGGCTGCTGTTATGGCCGGGTAAATCGGAGTGGTCGCGGATTTCTAGCCAGAGCTTGGGGATGATGCTTTTGTTGCGGACGGCGAAATTTTCCTCAAAATATTGCCCGACCTGTGCGCGACGGACAAGGGTATGCCGACCAATATTGAGCCAATTGATCGAAGCCCACGAAAAGACCAATGAGGCGATGAGGATGCCCCCAAAAACGCAGGTGATGTTATAAAAAAACGCTCGCCCGCTGAGGAATCCGCCGACCAGCGCCAATATTAGAATGACATAGATGGCAAGGCGTCGTTGTGCCATAACACTTTACTGTGAATACCGCTGTCCAACGGTCACGCCGGGAATGGGGGTCGTGTTTACGATGTATTGGACGATGCTCCCCGACGAAATATCCTTGATACGTGCGGTTGGGCCAAGAATAATGCGATGGGCCAAAACCGCCTCGGCTAACAATTTCACATCATCCGGCAGCACAAATTCACGTCCCTGTAGGGCGGCGTTGGCTTGGGCCAGACGATAGAGAGCCAGTGCCCCACGTGGACTCGACCCCAGATAGACATCGGGGTGGCGGCGGGTAGCGGTGACGAGTTCCACAATATAGGCTTTGACATCGTAGTTCAGATAGGTGTCCCGCACAGCCCGTTGTGCTCGTAACAATTCATCAACCGAAACCACCTGCCGTAGTTCCGCCAATGGATGCTGATATTGCTGCGAATCTAACATGGCGATTTCCTCTTGAGGAGTGGGATAGCCCAAGCGGATACGAATCATAAAACGATCCAATTGGGCTTCGGGCAGTGGGAATGTGCCTTCATATTCGATAGGGTTTTGTGTTGCCAGCACCAAAAACGGTTCTTCAAGCGGATAGGTTGTGCCATCCACTGTGACTTGTTTTTCTTCCATTGTTTCCAATAGGGCGGCTTGGGTCTTGGGAGTGGCACGGTTGATTTCATCGGTCAGCACAATTTGAGCCATGATTGGGCCGGGGCGGAATTCAAACTCACGAGTGCCTTGATTAAAAATCGAGACCCCGGTCACGTCGGATGGCAGCATGTCAGGAGTGAATTGGATACGACTGAAGGTTGCGCCGATGGATCTTGCCAATGCTTTTGCCATCATGGTTTTGCCGACACCGGGTACGTCTTCCAGCAAGACATGGCCCTGACACAACAAGCCCAAGACCGTCATGCGGATTTCGTTACGTTTACCGATGATGACTCGTGCGACATTATCAATAAGGCGTTCAGCAACCGATTGAACAATATTCATGCTGTGCTTTCCACTTTCTATGGTATCAGGCCGCCGCGCCATTATAGCAGAGGTAAGGAGGCTGATAAACGACGAGTCCTTGTACCCTCAGTCAACGCTTGACCCACGATTAGCCTAAGATCAACAGGCTAGCCATGCCAACCACAATGGTGAGGATCGTATTTTTGCTGAACCATGCTACCAGAATTGCCGCGATCCCCGCCACTAAATGGGCATCTAGCGTGATATGCCCCCATTCGTTGGACGGCAAATATTCCGGGGCGATAATCGCGGAAAGCACCGCGACGGGTACATAATTTAACCCGCGTCGCACCCAATTGGGCAGCATCTCTTCACGTAAAAAGGTGAAGGGCAGCACGCGCACCCCATAGGTGACAAGGCCCATGCCCAAAATCGTTAACCAGATCATGCGACCTCCTGCGATTGGCTAGAGGTGGCTTGGGATTCACTCCACAGCCCAGCGGCAATCCCCACAGCGGCAGCAATTAACAAACCTAATTTGTTGGGCATGGGGGCGCAAATAATCCCGGTAACGGCGGCACTGACAGCCGAAAGCAGCATGGGCCGGGTTTTGAGGGCGGGGACGACAATCGCCGTGAAAATTAGAGGAAGCGTAAAACTTAGCGCATCTACGGCGTCATCAGGCAAAACATCGCCGATTAAGGCCCCTGCCAATGTACTGACCCACCATAGGCTGATCAGACAAATGCCGCTGCCTGTGAAAAACCAAGCAAGCTCCAATGGGGTGAGATCGCGTTTGAGATGGCGGGTGATGACGATGGCGTACACTTCATCCACCATCATGTAGGCCAGCAAGCCTTTCCAACCTTTGCTCAGAGGGCGGATAAATGAGGTGAGGGAGGCACTGTACAAAAAATGGCGCAGGTTGACCACAAAAGTCGTCAATATAATAATGAGAGCCGGAGTATCGTCGCCAATGAGTTGTGCGCCGATGAACTGCGATGATCCGGCCAGTACGATGATGGACATCCCCACTGCTTCAACGATGCTCATGTCGTTTCCAATGGCTATTGCGCCAAATACTAATCCAAACGGCGCGACCCCGACCATCAATGGCATGGTTGCCCGATACCCCTGCCAACATAAAGCCCACTTGGACACATTGGACTCCAATCTGTTCTGTGTTGCACTGTTGAAATTACGCTTATTCACGGAGCGAAGTTGAGATTACCTCATCTGTTATAATGCGGAAAAACGGAATAAACAACAGGCAGGTTATCGCAGCACATAAGGCAAACACCATGCGAACGCCTGCGGTTTGGGCAATGATACCCGCAAATGCTGCTCCGATAGGCAACGTTCCCCAACCAACTAAACGCATGGCACCACTGACCCGCCCCAATAAATGATCGGGTACGATTTTTTGCCGCAGGGTTGCCACGACGACTGACCACATCGTTCCACCCATGCCACCGATAATGGCTGCAATGCCGATGAGGATGGGGTTGGTGGTGATTGCGGGAATTGCCATCATGGTGAAGGTGCCGAGAATGTCCATGCCAATCGCCCATCGCCTACCCAGCCAGTTGGTAATCGGGTTGACAATCAATGTGCCGATGAATCCACCTGTGCCGATACCTGCTAATAATAAACCATAGCCCCATTTGTCTAATCCGACTGGCCCCGGCTCCACTACATAGACAACCAGAATCGCCAGCCACGCGCTCCAGCAGCCTGCCATTACCCCCACGATGAGTGTCAGGGTTCGGAGGAGGCGTTGTTTGGCTAAATAGCGTAGTCCTTCCTTGAGATCGACTGAGATCGAGTTAGAGTGTACGCGCTCTGACCGAAAAATGCCGACCAAATTGAGTAAAAAGAACATAGCGAGGGCATATAGGCCGCTGCTGAGACCGAGCGTTAATGCGACGCCGATGGTGGTGAGCAGCCCACCCAGCGCAGGGCCAATAAATTCATTGGTGAGCGTTTGGGTGGCGACCAACCGTGCATTAGCTTTTTCGAGCGAACTGGACTGTACTACCGCTGGAATAAGGGCCATCGCCGCAGTGTCGGCAAAGGTTTCGGCAACTCCAAGCAGCAGGGCACAGCCATATAACATCCAAATCGAAACGAGGTCGGTAGCGGCAAATAATACAATGGTGGAAAGTATGACGACCCGTAATAGATTGGCCGTGACCATCATAAAACGACGATCATAACGGTCTGCCAAAACTCCGGCGTGCAATGCCAATACAGGCCACGGAAGTGTTATTGCGAACGTGACACCTGCTACCAATCCGGGGGATTGGGTCAGGGCGGCGGCTAGAATCGGCAGGGAGATTTTAAACAGGCCATCGGCCAAATTGGAGGCGGTGGTGGAACCCCACAGTATCCAAAAATTGTTCCGGGGCGAACTTAATGAACGGGCAATGTTTTCCATCCCTTGACTCCTGTATGATGTAAGTGGCAAAATAGTTTACGGTGCTTACGGTATAATATCACGGAGTTTGTAAGGAGTCAAATCGAGTTGAGTCATTACGAAGTACATCTTATTCAATTTGTGGTAGATTTTGCCAACACCTTTGATCCGTTTTTGGATGAACCGGAATCTTTGCGCACACCCGCCGATTTGCAGGAATTTTTGCAGCAGCGCCATATCGAAATGAGTGGGTCATTCACCGAAATAGAGTTTATGAGGGTTCGCCAGTTGCGTAACCGATTGCGTGATATTTTTCTGCGGTTGGAGATCAGTGAACCTGTTGAAGTTCAAAGGGAGATTAATAGTCTATTGGGGGCAACCCCGGTAAATTTGCAGGCCAGCATAAGCAAGGGTGAACTGATAGAAGTAAAATACGAGATACCGACGACTGTGGCTTTGGTGGAACGACTAGCGGTTCAGACAGGGCTAGGACTGACGTTGGCCTTGCAGCAGTATGGCACGGAACGATTGAAGGTTTGTGCCGCGGCGCCTTGCCAAGAGGTGTTTATAGACGTATCCAAAAATAAATCGCGCCGATTTTGTGGAGAACGCTGTGCCAATCGCTACAATGTGGCGCATTTTCGGGAACGGCAGCGGTCTGACAAAGACTAATTCTCTTTCACAAGGGTCAGGGAATAGGCCCCGCTGGTTGTGCCTGCGATGCGGTCAAAACGGGAGGCTTCGATACGATAGAGGCCATCGGCAGGCAGACGAAAGCGGGAAATTCTTGAATCTTGCACCACTCCCTGTTCAATATCGTCATTAAAAATCAACTGCTTGCCTGTTTCATCTTGCAGCGTCAGTAGGCAATCGAGATTACCATCCAAGCGCTGCATGGTGATGGTGACTAAATCACCCTCCTCGCCTAGAAAAATGTAGGTTTCGGAGGCGTGGGCACTGTCAATGATGCCTGTCACCTGCGCCTCGTAGACAATTTCGAGGGCATCTCCGCCGCCGATACCCTGTCGGCCAATTAGGGTTAACGAAAACTCTCCTTCGGATGTACCCTCTGCGCCGCGAAAACGGGAGACCGCCAACAAATAGCGTCCATTTTCGGGAATGGTCGCACTAATACGCGATTCCTCTTGGCCCGAACCGGTTGTGCCCACGCTGATCGGGCGTAAATCCATATAGAGTAGGCTCAGTTGAGGGGAGATGTTGCCTGTTTCACGGCTGGCGACGGCGGAAATCACATCCCCGCGTGTGGCATCAAATTGAAAGAAGCGGATGGAGATTTCATTATCAATTTGCGAGGCTACGGTGTCATCATAGGCCATGAAGCGAGCATTGGTGGGGCGTGTCCCCAATGTTTCAGGCGGGATTTCCGTCAGTTCAATCAAGAAACTCCCCGAACTTGTACCCGCATCATAGCCCCAGCGCGTCGCCCGAATGATATAACTCCCGTTGTTGGGAATCATAAAGTTCAGAATCGCGGCGTTAAGACTGCCGTAGGAATTCGGGTCGTCATCGCCACTGATGAGATAGCCGCCGCTGGCATCGAACAAATCCAAGAGGGGGTCAAGATTGCCACTGGTGCGTTTCATATAAATATTGATGACCTGCCCACGTTCGGCCTGAAACGTGTAGATGACCTCATGCCGTTCGTTGGTGATTTCCCCCACAATAGACGTACCTAGATTCAGGCTAGAGCCGCTGGAAGCCGTTGCGCCAAGACTGTCCATGCGGATTTCGTATGTGCCTGTCGTGTTGCCATGCTCGTGCCCAAAGCGTGTGGCAATCACCACATAAGTGCCATTGGCGGGGAGGCGCTGGGAGCTAATCAGGGCATTGCGGCCTTCGTCCTCATCGTCACTATAGCCCAAAACGACGCCGTTGGTATTCATGAGAAGCACCACCGGATCAAGATCACCCTCCACGCGGGTCATGCGAATGGCGATCACCTGCCCCTCATTGCCGGAGAATGTATATAACTGGCGAAATTCCTCGCTCGTAATCTCACCTGTCACGGTCTCTCCAAAGGGGAGTTGATCTCCCTGCTGCCGATACGAATCGCTATAGGCAGGTGTATAGCCTGAGATTATCAACAGCAGGGTAATAAAAAACAGTGCCTTTCGCATACGACCCGTTCTACTGGCTAGTGGAGCCTGCCCCCAGATTTTGTAGGGTAATGGTATACGACCCGCTGGTTGGCTCGGCGGCGGTTTCGGCATAGCGCGTGACGGCAATCAGATAGGTTCCGGTACGTGGCAGGCGGTATTCAATGTACGGGTCATATGTACTACCTAAGGGACTATCGTCATTCGCCGTCAGCAGGCGCGGTTGATTAGCCGAATCATAGGTGTAAAGATAGAGAATCGGGTCTAGATTCCCCTCGGTGGTATCCACTGTAATGGTGATAGTATCCCCCTGCGTGCCCGTGAAATAGTAGAAATACAGATAGGTATCGGCATCAATCGTGTCGCTAAGGCTTTGGTCAAAACTGATAGCCCGTGCTTCTCGGTCAACGCCTGCGGTGGTGGGGTCACGATAGGCTAATGTGAGCGTATAGTTGCCAAAGGTCTGCTCAACTTGCCCCGTCGGGTCTTCAAAATGGGTAGCGACAATCGTATATTGACCATCACTCGGCAAGGTGGCGGTAATGAGCGAATCACGAATAACGCCGGGGTCAATGTCGTCGTTTTCTTCGATGACATCCCCGTTTGCATCCAGCAGTTGCAGGAAGCAATCCAGAATATCTGGGCCATCGGAGGTCATGGAAATATCTACAATATCGCCGCCCCGCCCCTGAAAGACATACTGTTCGGCGGTGACATCTTCGGTAATACGTCCACGCACGGTTGTGCCATAGGCGATGGCAACAGGGGCAGCCGTGCCGCCTGTTGTAGTATTACCGTCTTCAGGCGGGGTATCGGTTTCCCCTACGCCTGCATTCAACGCCACAAAAAAGCCGCCGGAAATATTTGCGGCAGGGCCAGCTTGGGGGGCTACAATGACCAGATAGTCGCCACTCACTGGGGCTGGAATCGCCAATAGAACACCGTTGTTGGAGACGCTGATGGGATTCAAGAAGGCATCCGTCAAAATCAACGTGCCAGTTTCGCCCCCGTCGGCGGTCACGGCAAAATCTATGAGTGAATTTTCAACGGCGGTGAAGGAATAGAGACTGGCGAAACGCAGTGGTTCAAAGGTGCCGGAGGGAGTGTCGCCCGCCGCCAAGCGTTCGGTCACTAGCCTATCTATAACAGGATTGCCGGGGGCTTGATCGTTGGAGGCAAGGTCAAGGCTGAGTTCAAAAGTGCCTTCCGTTGTTCCCTCTCCTTGATCGAAGCGGGTGGCGACAATGGCATAAAAAGCGTCACGTGGCAGGGTAAATTGCAATTGAGCATTTTTGTTGGTTTCACTGATGTCATCAGCGTCCTGTAGCGGGATGCGTGCATCATCCAGCAGCACCATATAGCTGTCCAGATTGCCCCCGGTGGCCTGCATCACAATATTCACGTTATCCCCGGCTCGCCCCTCAAAAACATAGACGGTTAGGAATACGGCATTGCTAATTTCGCCCTCAGCACTTTCGCCATAGGTCAGGCGTGGGAATTCAGCATATTCAGTGGGCAGGGTTGGCGGGGTCGCTTGGGGCAAACGCGGTGGGGCATCGGAAATCAGGGCCAACAAAAATTCACCTGTCGTCACCCCTTGGGCTTGACCTAAGCGAGTGGCAATAATGAAAAATTCTCCGCTGGTCGGCATGGTCGTGCTAATTTGGGCATCGCCATTGCCACCGCTGTTATCGTCTTCCGCGATGGTGCTGCCGCTGGAATCTACTAATAAAAGATAGCTGTCCAAATCGCCGCTGATGGCATTCATATTGATGGTGACGGCATCCCCCGCCTCGGCCCGAAAACGGAAACGAGTGGTGGGTGTGGTATTGGAAACACTGCCGCTGATATTTTGACCATACAACAGGAAATCGCGGTCAATGGCCGAGCCAGTGTCACCCGTGCCATTGTCAAAGGTAAAGGCATACTCGCCGCTGCTGCCGGGTTCGACCTGTGCTGCCGCAACAAAATAGATGCTGTTGTCCTCTAAGGTGGCACTTAGAACTTGGCCCGGTTGGGCGCGTAGAATTTCGCTGAAGTCGGCCCGATAGAGTACCAATAAGGGCTGCAAGGGGCTGGTGGTATCTGGCGAAAGACTAATTTCCTGCCCGGCTGTGCCTTCAAACCAGTACAGATTAAAGGTGCTGCTTGTATCCACACTACCCCGCGTTGGCGTGCCGGATTGGAGTGGCTGTAAACGGGCGGTGTTGGAGGTAGTGGCAGGAGTCGAGGTCGGAATTTCTACTTCAGGGGTCACTTCGGTAGCAACGGGTGCGGCGGCATTGGTCACCGTTAATTCAAAGTCGCCTGTCGTATTGCCTGCACCTTCGGGTGAGCGCGTCACCACAATTAAATAAGCCGCGCTCGCTGGAACAACAAAGGTGATTTGAGCCACTGTCCCACCACCGCTGTTATCGTCACTCGCCAGCAGCGTACCTTCAACTGAAGTCAGATTTAAATAGGGGTCAAGATCGCCGTTGGTGGTCGAAGCGATGGCAACCAAACGATCTCCCTGTGTGGCCTCGATCACATAACGCGCTTCGGTTTGAATTTCACTAATGCTGCCTGTTGCGGTATCCCCATAGGCAATTGGCTCTGGCGGGGCTTGGTGACGGGGCATAGCAAAGGTTACGCCCGAAACGGTCAGCAGCAGGAGCAAGACTCCCATCATTAAAGTGCATTTTTTCATGCAAGATTCTCCACACAAAGCCGCAAAGGTTTTTGAGCTACGGCGTCGGTGAATATTGTACACAAATTTGAGGGATGTGCTTATCAGGGTCGAGGATATCAAAGTTATTATTTCAGCGGTTTTTTCTAAACCATGCAGCCACCTCACTTTTTGTTACAACACCCGTTAACTCATCATTTTCATTTAACACAGGTACTTGATCGATTTCGAAGTTCGCAATTAGCCTATGAACTTCGCTCATCGTACTGGTTTCTTTTACATGCTTTATTTTTGACTTAGGTACCATAAGGCGCTTTATTGGGGTGTTTTCACTCAAATCTTCTTCTAACAGACGTTTGAGCAAATCTCCTATACTTATCATGCCAACTAATTTATGCTTTTCATCAAGGATTATTATAATTCCAGAATCTTTCGTAATATTTTCCCATAGTTCTCTAAGTGTTTTTCCTTCCTGTAAAGAGAAATAATCATCTGTATTGCTTGCCCAAAATCCAGCTAAATCTTCAGGTTTGGGTGGAAGATTGAGAAGTTCTCTAATAGTATTTGATGCTCTACGTATGGCACCAATGCGATTCTCCTTAATATCAATATGCTGAGAGGTTATAATAGCTACCGGTACTGCTGTTGCCTTATTCCCTCTTGCAAGTAACGGTATGATAGGCCGATCGAGGGCCTGAGCATATTCAATTTCTTTTTCTACCCATTCCGAATTTTTAGCTTCAGGGGTCATTATGACAACAACGCATCCACTATCTTCAATGGCTTTTTGTATTTGCTTGATCCAAGAAGAATCTCCGGGTTTTATGTGCTGATCAGTCCAGACAGTGAAGCCTTCTTTCTCGAAATCATCCCTGATCAAGTTCACGATTAATATATCTTCTCGACTATAGCTCAAAAATATATGGTGTTTCATTCCTGCTTACCGATTTTCTTCACAAATTTCTATCATGTCCGTATGGATTTTAGGACATTTATCATAATTCAAAAAAATTGTGAAAACAAATCGAATAAAGGTGAAAGTAACTTTTATTTGAGATAGTTTTCCTTCCAGAATACAAAAATGCCCATCACATCTAAGATATACAATGGGCAAGTCCTGAGTATTAGAATTTTGTGGATTCAGGAAATTTCCTAATTCCTCACGGGAACGACCTTCACAAAGCGGCGGGCCAATGTAGCTGGTTCCATGAGTGCAACAATCCGGTCAGCCTCTTCGATTTGGGCCGTTTGTTCAAGGGCCTCAACATAGTAGCCGAACAAATCGCGCAGTTGGGTGATGTCACTCTCGTCCAATGGCTGAATGGTGACGGTTGCACCTTTGGCAAAACGACGGCGCAGCGTATTTTCATCAAAGCCCATTTCGGGGGTGAGCTGCTGATAGACCGTGCCACCTGTCATCCCCGCGAAAGCATAGGGGCCGGGATCACCCATGATGATGACCCGTCCGGAGGTCATGTATTCACACGCGAAGCCTTTGAGATTGGCGCGGGTGCCGACATTGACACTGGAATCATCCAGCGGTTCGGTGATTTCGCCCCCAAAGATGACATCTGCACCGGATAGGCGGATACAAGCACGGGAATCGGCATTGCCTTGCACAATCAATAGGCCGCGTTGTGCGCCATAGGCAAAACTCTTACCCACACTGCCATCCAAGCGCGTACCTTTATGGTTTAGGCCTTTCATGACCACTACTCGTCCGCCATTGGCGCTTTTGGCTACACCGTCCTGTGCCCCGCCTTCGATAAAAATATCGAGTTGGTCGGTTGTCCACGCTGCAAAACCATTGCCGGCAATCGAGGATGGGCCGAAATTGAGGTGAGCACAATTGAGCCGTTGGGCAATACGTGGATTACGGACAAGTTCACCTGCCAGATAACCGCCCAGTGCGCGGTCATAGGCCATAACCTCATCTTCATAGGTGGCTTCTTGTTCCCCATCTTGCACTGCATTCAGAATGAGGTTACTAATCGTGTGAGTCAAGCTGTTGCGTGGACGGGTCAGACGGCGACCAATGCCGGGTTCGGAAAGCAAGCGGGGTTTCATAGGCATGTGGTAGAGCATGGCCGAGAGGTCTACCATATCCAGACCCGCTACTTGTTCCAACAAATCGGCACGTCCCACCAAGTCTTGCAGGCAGGTTGAACCAAGCTGTGCGGTCAAACGCCGCATCTCATCGGCTATGACATTAAATACACGGACAATTCCGTCAACAGCGAGGTCATAATCGCGGGGGACAAAACTCTTGAGGCCTTTTTCGGTAGCTTCTTCCACCGTCTTGATATGGGTGGTGATACCGACATGACACGTTCCTTCATGACATTTACGACAGATGGTACAGCCAATCGCTACCATCGCCATTGTCGCAAATCCAATCCGATTCGCGCCGAGCAAAATCATCTTGACGGCGTCACTGCCCGTCTTCATACCACCATCACACCACAACTCGACACGATGACGCAGGCCAGATTCAATCAGAGCGCGGTGAGCCTGAATGATACCGATTTCTGTCGGGAGGCCGACATATTGCAGCGAATGACGACGGGCGGCCCCGGTTGCGCCATCGTACCCGGTCAGATTGATAATATCGGCCCCGGCTTTGGCGACCCCAACCGCGATGACCCCGATTCCCGGCACGACAGGTACTTTGACCGACACTTTGGCTTCGGGATTGACGGTCTTGAGTTCTTCAATCAGTTGGGCAAGGTCTTCAATCGAATATAGGTCGTGATTGTTGGACGGCGAAATCAAGGCGACGTAGGGGGTAGTGTGGCGGGCTTCGGCAACCTGTGGGCTGACCTTTGACGCGGGCAGCATTCCACCTTCACCGGGCTTTGCACCTTGCCCAATCTTAATTTCAATCACATAGGCGGAGTTCAAAAATTCCGCGTTGACACCGAAGCGTCCGGACGCGACCTGCTGACCACGATTGTTATGATAGCGATTCATCAAATCGGGCAATTCACCGCCCTCGCCGTTGACACAGACAATGTTCAGGCGCTTGGCGGCTTCGGCATAAGCACGATAGGCCAATTCCCCCTGCGACCCGAACGACATGGCGCTAATCAACAGGGGCATATCATGAATATCTACGCCGATTTCGACATGCTCAGGGGAGATGCTGTCGGTCAGATGCTTGATTTCAATGATATGGCGCAGCGCAATCGGCACTTCTTCTTTGAGATTGCGGTACATCTCGATAAATTCATCCAGCGACATTTCGCCATGTGCCACCGCTTCGGCTTTTTTCCAGAATTTGGGGTAGAAGCGGTCTACACGCGCAATTTGGGCTTTGGCCTCACCCCGTAATTCGGCGGCACGTTCATCGGCTTCGCGGTCAAGGCGTTCCCATGTCAGGCCGACCTTTTCGCTGCCGAAATAATTGGGGGTGTTCAACATGCCTGCCACACTGGGGGCCAAGCCGATGCTGCTGAAGGTGCGGCCATAACCACGCAGTTCATGACAGCCAATGGTCGAAGTCACTTTTTCCAAACCCGCTGTTAGATTTTTCAAGACGGTGCGCTGGGCTTTGATGGAATCTTGACCTGTCAGGGTCTTGGATTTTTTGTCGGCCCCAATCGCCACAACGAACATCGCATAGGGATTAACGGCATCGGCCCCCAAGCCACATAATAGAATGACATCATGTAGGGTACGAATACTGGCGCTGCGAACCACAATCCCAGCACGGCGTCGTAAATTCAGTTCATCATCGGCTTCGCGCAGCGTGCGGTCAATAACGCCTGCTGCCAAGTGGGGATCAAGCCACCCAAGATTTTCTTCAAGGGTTTGGGTATCGTCCAACACAAGACATTGTACATCCGAGCGCACCGCGTTGACGGCTTCGTGCGCCAGACGGTTGATGGCGGCATTGGTGGTTTCGCCGGGGTAGAGACCCAACGTGAGCCATGCCACACGGCTGCCAAACCGCTCCAGCAAATCTTCGATGCTCATCGTGCCATAGGGTTCAGCTACCGCGCGTACCAATTCGGCGTCGCCTAATGTGGGATGCCCACCTGATAAGATGGGGGTTTCCAAAACAACCAAAATATCATCAGGGTGAGGGGCAGCACCGATGGCAGGACGTGCCCCAACAATCATGCGAGTCGAAAAGGCCTCAGCTTCACGTTCGCGGTCAATGGCGGGGTTGGTAACAACGGCGACGGTTTCTTTAAAGAAATCCGCTACGTTGACCCGGTTTTTGCTCAAGACGGCCAATGGCCCGTCATGCCCCAATGAGCCAACCAAATCCTTACCACTCGTGTCTACCACCGATTCGATTTCTTGGATTTGTTCGCGGTTCCAGCCTGTTGCAGCCATGACTATCGCATCTACTGCACGGGTTTGGGCGTATTGCCATGGCATCTCGACAGTTGCAGCAAGGGTGGCAACTTCCATAAGGGCAGTGTCTACAGCAACCTCGGCTTGAGCCAATGACTGAGCGACACCTCCGCCATCTCCCCCCCGTGTGCGCACCTCGCCGGGAACGCTATAGCTGCTCCAATCCGACCAGTAGCGTTCGGCAAATTGGGGTACTTCGCGCTGGAAGGCCTGCTTCATAACATATTGGCGGATTTCGGCATGGTCAAAAACTTCGACGCTTTTACCACGATTGAGCCGCACCGCCATTTTTTCGCCGGGGGCTAAGGGGCGCGGGTCGCACATCATGTTTTCGAGAGGCACTACCCCTCGTTCAGAACTGAAGATAAATTCTTTTTCAGTCTCTACAAACCATAAAGGCCGCAAACCGAGGGCATCCACACTGACCACCGCCATATTCGCATAGCGGGCGATGATCGCGGCTGGCCCTTGCGCGTATGGCCCAAAGGACTGACGCAGACGGTTATAGACTGCTTGGAGGGGTTTGGGCATATTTTCAACTTCAAAGGGGACGGGGGGGAAGAGGATTTCGAGGCCTTCAATAACGCTTAAACCATATTTCGCACAGAGGGTTTGGAGGGTGCGGTCAATATCTTGCGAGTCGGAGTTGTTGGGGTCAAGTTCTGCCCCAATCTGCACGGCTTCTTGGCGAAAACGGCTAATGGTATTGATTTCGCCATTATGTCCCATCAGTGGGAAGGGCTGCACACGCTCGAAACTTGAGGCGGTATTGGTTGAATAACGCGCATGACATAAGGCCATTGCGGTGTAATAAGTGCGATCTTGCAAATCAGGATAAAAACGAGGCAGCACTTCGACTGAGCCGCGTACTTTATAAACGACCACATGCGAACTTAGTGAAGCAAAATGAATCGGCAGTATTTTTTCCACTTCGGACTGCACGCGGAACAAGACATTGTCCACATCCGCAGTTTCCCCATAACCCGCTAATTGGATGAATAGTGGAGCATTTTGGCGGGCTTGGCGACCCAAAGCATTCATTACAACTGGCCCCGGTTCGGCAATCAGGAGATTTAAACCCGCATCATTAAAATGGGCATTTAAGCTTTCGCTGATTTCGCGCCAGTCTTCATTGGCCGGGATAAAGCAGTGTCCCACCCAGAAACGTGGATCAGTGGCGATGGAGGAACGGAGACCAGCTTCGCTTAATTTTTTGCCCCATAACTGGCGGGGGATGTCCGTCTGGATGCCTGCACCGTCACCTTCCCCTTCGACAAAGCCAGTACGATGACCCATGTGGCTTAGGGCATGAATAGCGCGTTTAAGTGTTCCATAGGTACTTTCGCCGCCTTTACGCACGCTCATAATAAGCGCACAGGCGTCATGTTCTGGGCCATCCGGGGAGTCAGGGGGGGTGTCGGTACGAATGTTGGGAATGGTCATGGTGCTGCCCTCGCAAGATAATAAAGAACCCTAAGTCTTCAAATTAGTTCCGTTTCCTTTGGCTTAACTGGCCGGATTTTCGCTGCTCTTTGCACATGATAATTTTGTGAATTGTGAAAAGAGGTACGAACAACCAACCGGAATTGGGGGGCAAAAAACCCACCCTCAGTCGAGGCTGGTTTACGGTTATTGTTAAAGATGATAGGGCAGGTAGGGGGAGAAACTCAACGAATCTAGTCAATATTGACAAATGCCATCAACGTATAGTGCAAAATGTCAATATAGATACAATTTGGGTGCAAAATGGTCAAAAAAGTTATTGTAAGATTAAAAGCCCATTCTTGAGCGACATTCGGTATTTTGCACAACCATTCTCATCGGCCATTTGCCAAAGATGAAGGGCTGACAAACCTATGCCAGCCCTTTCTTGAGGCATTAAACAGCCGAAACGGTTGCTTCTTCGCGGAGACGCTCAATTCTTTTTTGCAGATAGGGTGAAAAATACCCGTTGTAGCGTTCCCATAGTTCTGGAATTTGCCAATCATTGCCGCTGACGTATCCCCGGCATTTAGGCGATCCACAGGCGCAGGTAAATTCATCATATACTGACCCATCGGTCATGGCATAGTCAAAACAAACCTCTTCGCCGGGTTGAATGTCGCGCATGGCGACTAAAGTCACTTGCCCTTGCAAACCAGCATTTGGCTCGCACGAATGGTTGACCCAATCGCCGGGACCCTCCTTCGTCGTTACCAGAAAGATGTCCTCATCAATCTGGACGGCAAGTGTCGTTATCGCTGGATTATTGAGCCGGGCAACTTCCGCCCTTGTCATAGCTTTTCCACCCCAGACCGAAATAACTTCTCCGGCCTGAATCAATTCGCGGGCAAAAGCACCATGACCGCCCTTTTCAGGGAACACACGCCCCTCTAGTTTGGGTGAGAGGTATGAGCTAGGGTGGTCGTCGAGTTCGTTCATTTATTAACTCCTTTTCTGAAATATGACGATCATACGTCGTGATGGGGGTGAACTTGAAAAAGGCTGGTTGAGATCAAAATCACCATACCAACCGACAACCTTCAATGTACCAGAAAGTTCGGCGAACAACTGCAATTCCTGCGGGGTGAGCAGTCGCTCTTGGGCATGGTCGGTAATGACCATTTCCTTTCCGTTATCCTTTACTCTCATCTCAAGGGTGGTGTGTGCCACGCCTGCGATCATATCAATTTGCGGCGGGGTTTCGGCCCAACGAATTTCGGCAGAGATGCCATCGCGCTGACCAGCATAACAAAACGGCTCATAGACGCCGATGGAGCAACTTGTGGGATGGTTTAAATCTACCAAATACAAGCCATTATGGGTGAGGTTATCGCCCATCGCCCGAAAATGATTCAAGATTTGCTCATTGGTAGTCAGACAGTCCATGCTGTCGAACATACAAAATGCGAAATCTACGGGTTGATCTAAACGGAAATTAGTCATGTCCGCCGCTACCCATTCCACAACCGCCCCTACTTCACGGGCTTTGTCTTGGGCAAATTCGATCATCTCCGGGCGCAAATCAAGCCCTACGGCGCGATAGCCTTGTTTGGCGAAAGCACGGGCGTGATACCCCGGCCCACAGGCCAAATCTAAGACAGATTGCAGATCACGGCCTACGATCTGGTGGTAGACTTCTTTCAAGAATTCGACTTCGCGGCTTACGTCACGGTCAAAAATCACATCATAATAGATTGCACGTTGATACAGATTATTGTGCTCGGCCATTGTTAAACCTTTTGAGGATATTGAGTTTTTCAGGGTTGGAGAACCCTAAGGTTTGGTAAATCTTAATGAGCCACCGCGAGCACACATTTGTCTATTGGTTTATCAAGAGGCAAATGCTACTGGGCAGTTTAAAACATGCGTATTAGTAGCAATGTACTTTGCCAGTCCACCTCCCCGTGCAATAGAAACCAAAAAACTACCCAATAGCCCCCGTGTGTCCGCAAGATGGAACGGGCATGAGTAGCTTTATTAGCAAAACAATATAGCACGAATAACTCGGCTAATCAATATATCAGAAGCAAAATGGGTAATTTTGATAATCCTAATAGGAGAGGTGGCTTAGGTCATCATTGAAATGGCTTAACAAAGGGGTAATCTAATAGAAGGACTTCAATACAGAGGCGGGTATTGGCATTTTGCCCAAGCTGGGTCACGGCCCGCCGGGTCGCTTCAAGGGCGCGTTGAGCATCTTCCGGGACAATGACAGACGCGATTTGAAGGATTGCCGATTCGTGATCAATATTGACAAGAGCGGCTTGACTGCCAGTGGTCGCCAACAAGACATCGCGCCAATAGGTCTGCCAAATATCCAGCACGGTTAAGAGTGTCGGCTTGTCTTTGGCTAAATCTTCGGCCAACTGAAATCGCTCATAGCGTGTCCCTGTAATCGCCTGTTCTAGCGCATTTACAGATTCATGACGGAGATCGAGTTCCGTCGTGTCGGTGATGCTCCGAATCGCCCAACCGATCCGCCCGCCGGATAGCCTTGCCAATAAGGTCGCTTGCTCTGGTTCGACAGTCCAATAATTTCGCAAGGCCGTTTCGGTTTCTTCTAGGCCGAGTGGGCGCAGGTTTAAGACTTGGCAGCGCGAGACGATGGTAGGCAAAAGCAGATCCCCGTGTTCTGCCGTAAGAATCAATACGACTTGTGAGGAAGGTTCTTCGAGCGTTTTCAGCAAGGCGTTTTGGGCGGCATGGTTGGCCTCATGAAAACGGCGCAAAATAGCAACTTTAAACCGTCCTTCATAGGGTCGAAGTGCCAACCCGTACTGCAAATCCCGCACTTGCTCAATTTTAAGTGTGCCACCAACCTGCTCGGCTTCGACCATCACCACATCCGAGTGACTGCCAGCGGCCATCAGCTTGCAGCTTCGACATTGACCACATGGCGGCGTCTCGCCCTGACAGTTGAGTGCAGTAGCAAGCGCCCAAGCCAATGTGGTTTTACCGATGCTGGCAGTCCCGGTAATGAGATACGCATGGCGGATACGTTCAAATTGTAAGGCGCGTCGGAGTTGATCTATCGCCCAATTGTGGCCGATCACAGGCCAATTTGCAGAAAATGCGTCAGGTTGCGTCATGATGTTTATTCTAGCAGAGATGTAGTCGTTTTGCATTCGACAGTAGGGCATTTTCTGTTGCATCTGACAGGGGGGCTTGATATAATGCCAAATAGAAAGGCAAACTTGCGTTTAATAAGGCAAGACGCGACGAGCGTGAACGAACCTTCTTTAACTGAACCCCCCTTACATTGCTTAACGGCCTACTTGTTTTTTCAGCGCCGAAAGTCAGTTATTGGCTTTTGGTCTTGCTGCCGTACCATTGTTGTTCAATCTCAGAGGGACTATTGTGGAGATTAGTTTTACAACCGGCCTAATCGCCGCGCTCGTATTGCTATCCGTTAAGCTGCTGCTTACACTGGGCTACAGCGGATTGGTCAATTCTCGCAAGAGCCTCCTACGGGAGCGCCTCGAAAGCGGGCAGAAGCATGTTAGCCGCGCCCTGAAGCTTGGTGAAGATGCTACGCGCTTAATGGCGACATACCAATTTTTGTCCATTGTACTCGACAGCATCATCGTGCTACTGGTAATTGCGACTTTTACGGACCCAATTGAAAAAGCGACGAATAATACTCTTAGCCTCGGTGTGTTATACATTGGGCTAGTTTCCTTGACGAGCGTCCTGTTGCTGGTCGTGGGAGATCGAATTCCTACGGTTATTGGGGCAAGTCGTCCCGAACGCTACGCGATTGTTGCAGGATGGGCCATGTTCAATGTGGTGCGGTT
This sequence comes from Chloroflexota bacterium, assembly GCA_013112715.1. Classification (GTDB taxonomy): domain Bacteria; phylum Chloroflexota; class Anaerolineae; order Aggregatilineales; family J027; genus CFX10. The sequence continues at coordinate 206,675 of JABFGB010000005.1, read as the reverse complement.
TTTTGCGCCTCTCATTCTGCTCATCTTGCGCATATCGGGGCAAATCGCTACCCTCCTCGGCGGAAGCGGGGCTAGTCAACTCGTCACAGAAGAAGAAATCAAGACCCTAGTGGATGCAGGCCAAGAGGAAGGGGTCTTGGAGGACGAAGAAAAGGAGATGATTTACTCAATCATCCGCTTCTTCGATGATACCCTCGCCCGAGAAGTCATGGTTCCGCGCATTGATATTGTCGCGTTGGATATTGACTCCACCATTGAGGAAGCGTTGGATTTGATCATTACAGAAGGCCACTCACGTATCCCGGTCTACCGTGACACCATTGATAATATAGTGGGCAGCCTGTATGCCAAAGATTTATTGAAGGTCTGGCGCGACGGTCAGAAGCCTGAATCCCTTCAATCCCTCCTGCGTGAAGCCTATTTTATTCCAGAGTCCAAAAAAGCGAGTGACCTGCTGATCGAACTCCAAGAACGTAAAACGCATCTGGTCTATGTTGTGGATGAATTCGGCGGAACGGCGGGTATCCTCACGATTGAAGACTTGATCGAGGAAATTGTTGGGGAAATTCAGGACGAATATGACTTTAAGGAAGAGGCCCTTTATGAAGAAGTTAGCGACACAGAATATGTCTTTAATGCTCGTATAGACCTCGATAACGTCAACCATCTATTGGGCGTGTCGCTTCCAACCGAGGAAAGTGATACACTTGGTGGTTACATCTTTGAAAAATTGGGGCGGGTTCCAGTACCGGGTGATGAGATTACGGCCAATCAAGTCGTGATTCGGGTACTGTCGGTAACGGGCAGACGTATACGGCGGGTGAACGTCAAGAAAGTCATGCCGCAACCCGAAGAAACAACCGACCATGCTAAAGATAGCCGGACGACCAGCACTAATCCAACTGTTGAAGCCTTATCTTCCCCTTCATTAACTAACAAACCAAGTGAGTCCTAAATGCCTACACCCAACCTGCCCTCTGAGACGATTCGGCAGTTGATCGAACAAGCAAAATCCGTCCGTCAACGCGCTTATGCCCCGTATAGTCATTATTATGTTGGTGCAGCCTTGTTGGGGGAGAATGGTGACATTTATACAGGTTGCAATGTAGAAAACGCTGCTTACCCAGTGGGGATTTGTGCCGAACGTAGCGCAGTGGTCAAGGCAATTAGCGAGGGTTGTGTGTCGTTTCAAGCCGTTGCTGTCGTCACCGAAAATGGCGGCACGCCCTGTGGGGAATGCCGCCAAGTGCTAAATGAGTTTAACCCCGACATGCTGGTACTGATTGCGGATGCTGATGGCACACTGCTGATGCAAAAGCCCCTGCGTGAGCTTCTACCGGAAGGCTTTGGCCCCGCCAATCTCAATAAAGAGCGAGTAGGTAATCGGAAAGGCAAACGTGACGGATCGTAGCCGAACGTTTAAAACCCCGGCGGTTATTTTGCGGCGCAGTGATTTTGGCGAGGCTGACCGCCTGTTAACCCTGCTTACTCCCCACTTCGGCAAAATTCGGGCGATTGCCAAAGGCGCCCGTCGCCCCACCTCACGTTCTGCTGGACACGTTGAGTTATACACAGTGGTTGAGATGGTTGTTGGGGAGGGGCGCAACCTTAATATTGTGACCCAGATTGATCTCATTGAGCCATTCCTCCCTTTGCATGAAGACCTCAATCGTATCGCCTATGCTAATCTGTTTGCCGAACTCATTGACCGATTTTCGGCGGATAATGAGGAGAATGCGGGGGCGTATGAGTTGTTGGTGGCGGGGTTAGGGTGGCTGTGCGAACCGGAGATAGATTTGCGCTTGGCCGCCCGCTATTTCGAACTGCGTTTGCTGGAAGTGATGGGCTATGCACCGTCGTTGTTTGAATGTGCAGTCAGCGGGGAGGAATTGCAGGCCGAAGATCAATTCTACAGTGCCGAAGATGGTGGGGTCGTGTCGGCATCTCATGCGGCTGGTCATTCGTATATGATCAGCCTGCCCCTAAATGACTTTAAAATTTTACGACATTTCACACGCTATCAATGGGCGGAGGTCAAAAAACTAAAACTCCGCCCCGAAAATCATTTCAAATTGGAGCAGGTATTGCACTCGACCATCATGTATCTTTTGGAACAACGTCTGCAAAGTGTGGCCTTTTTAAAACGCATCTCCAACGAATTTTAATACCCCTACGGTTGTGAAATAACTACTCCATTTTCCCCAATAGCCAAACTAAGCCAATCACTTGCTAGAACATTGCCTGCCTTATCCCGCACAGGGAGGCGCTGCAAACTGGTTGGGTCATAGAGACCGATTTTGACCGACCAATCATCGTCGGGGAGTCCAGCCGCATTAACGACTATGCAATCCTTGATAATTTCGCCGGGAAGCCAAGCCCCTGTTGGATAATCGCTGTTACGCGGTTGTCCATCGGCTTGCGTAAAATACTCCTCACCCTGATAGACATGCACAAAATAATGGAAATCGGTGGCGGTGGCCTTGAGTGATACCCAATCCACACACAGGCTAATATCATCGCCGTTGCGTTGCAAGCCCGTGGGTGTCAAGCCGATGATATTGCCAAGCGTGTAATTATAAGTGGGATTGGCGACGGGCGTCCCGTGTACGATGAATCGCCCGACCACCGGAAACGCCTCTTGTCCATTGGCATCTGTGATCGGTGGGATATAACCCGTCACCACATCAAATAGACCGATGGTCAGTGGATAGACCTTCTGTGTTTCGGCATCGCGGGGGATTTTCATATAGTAGCGCTCCGTCCATTCATCCCCTGCCCGCCAATCCGTCGCTATCATGTTGCCACCGCCCGGATAGCTGTGTTTACGAAGCTCGGTGCTGCCAAACGCCGTGACTGATACCACATAGTTGGGGTTGGTAGCAGTCCCCAACGCCCGCCAATAGGCTTCGATCTCAACGATGTCACCCGGTTGCCCACCCACTGAAATCTCTTTGACGCCGATGAGTTCCACTGTATTGTCATAGCGATACACGATAGGATGTTCAATTCCGTTGGGTGGGGGAAAAACGGTGAACACAAAGCGGTAGTAGCCTGCGAATATGACCATCGAGAGTGCGGCCATAAAGGAGATGCTGGTCAATACAAAAGGTCGTTTCACTTTTTCCGGAAGCCACCCCTCCAAGCCCATCGCCATGCACGCCCCCATCCCTGCGATAGCTCCCAGCGCATAGCGGCCCTGATAACCACTGTAGATTGTGCCGCAAATATAAAAGATCATCAAAAACGATCCCACCACAAATCCGACGACCACCAGCCCTTGTTTGAAGGCATACCGACGTTCTACCGACCACTTTTCACGATAGAGAACGCGCGAGAACCGAAACGCTTGGAATAACATGCCGATTATGCTAATGATGCTAACGGTATAGAACCCGGTGTATAAAGGTTGGTGGACGACAATTAAGCGGTAATGTGCCCAGAAATGGTGAAAGATCAACGGAAAGGTCTCAAACGCATAACTTAATGAAAAGCCGCCGCCGGACTTCACCCACCAACCTTGCAACTGCGGGTGATCGTAAAAGGTAGCGTTTCCATACACGATGATGTTCCGCACATACCACCAACCCCCAATCCCCAGCGTAAGCGCGAGTATCAACGGCACGTACCGCCAAGTCCGCCGATCAGTGATGACCCAAAGCCCAACTGGGATTGCGAGAAATCCGGTGTAGGATTTAGTCATCAGGCTAGTTCCCAACACAATCCCTAAGATGATGTTTTGTTTTAGCGACGGCCCGTCCTTCATTTGGCGCAGCACCAAATAGAGGCTGAGGGTCGCCAACAGATAGACCAAGTTATCGTTATTGATCGCCCCAGACATACGAACGAAAAGCGGCCAAAACGCGACGATGCCAAGCGCCAACAGCCTTCGATAGGGTCGGTCAGGCCACAGTAGTTGATAAATCCGGTAGCTGAAATATAAAGTGAACAGTCCTAGCAATATCGAAAACCAGCGCAACACTTGGGAATTGCGTGCTGTGTCGTTGCCTTCGTAAGGGAAGGATTCGCTGCGGTCATGCAGATACTGGTTGCGATTCTGCTGGTGGGGAATGTCAATGAGTTCACCTGCGAAAGGATTTTTGCGCATCTCTTCATAGCGGTCTTTAAAATCATGATCTGGCAGCAGTGCCAGAATTGGGGCGTTTAATAGGTAATAGCCGGGTGGCTGGGCATATTGCGACCATTCTTTGGTGTAGGGGTTGGGGAAACGATGTTGATGGGCCAGCACCCGGATGTAATCATAATGCAGGTCTTCGTCGTGTGGTTCAAACAACGGCCCTTGGGCATAACTCCATGCAAGAACAAAATACCCTACAATGATAAAGATGAGGACGTAACGTTCGGCTTTTTTGCTCAAATGACCCTCGTGGAGGCGACAACTGCGATAACATAGCGATGATAAACGGCGAATGTGTGCCAATCTAAGATTTGGCCGTGCCGTGCCAGCGTCGTTTGAAGTTTTTCGAGGGTACGCGGATAGCTACCCCGATCATAGCGCCATAATAGACGACTGGGTAGACGGCGTGGCGACCACACGGCATCCAGAAAAACAAAACGCCCCTCACTTTTAATGATGCGGATTGCCTCACTAAAAAATGAGTCTAGTGAATCATCAGGGATATGATGAGAAACCGCTGTACATAATACAAGGCCTACACTGTTACTTTGCAGGGGAAGCCGGGTGGCATCTGCGCGAAGGCCACTATCTTTAGGGAATTTTTCCCTAAATCCCTTCAATTTTAACTGGTCATTGTCAAGGCAAATGTAGTGCTGATCGGGTGAAAACAGGTCTCTATTGTTGCCCGTGCCACCCCCTAAATCAACAATGACCGCATCTGGCACAATGGGCTGAAGATAGGCGCTTAATTTCTGTCGTACCAATTGTGCCCCGACTAATTGCTGCACGCGGTCGTAGACGTAGGGATTAGAGACAATATGATGGAGCAGTTTTTGTACCATAGTCGCTTAGGGTTTATAGGCAATTGCCAGTAAAGAAGTTCCGATGGGCAAGGTCTTGCGTTGGGCAATCAGACGGGTTTCCTGCATCAAAATGGTATTCAAAATGCCATTCAGGCCGGGTGTAATTTTGAGTTCACGGGCCGCCAATTCATTTGCTGTCATTTGGTGGGCATTAGGGGTTTTATCACGCTTCGTCAAGGCGGCGATTTTTCGACCTGCCCAAACCAAAGGGAAAATGCTTGCCATGTAGTAGGAGATGTATTCAATCTTATACCCCGTTTGGGTTAATTTTTCGGTGAGGTCATTTTTTTGATAGCGCCGACAGTGGTGGGCGGCTTCGTCAAAATAGCTCCACAGCGACGGATGGGCAGGCACAGTCAATAACAATTTTCCACCTGTCGTCAACATAGAAAATAGATCATTCAATACCTGCACATCGTCTGGCAGGTGTTCTAATACGTCAAACAGGCCGATGAGGTCAAATTGGGCGCTGAAAGGCGGATTGTGCATATCGCCCTGAATCAGCGGACAGGAGACACGCTGACGGGCATAATGCAAGCCCTCCCCAAACAAATCCATGCCGATGACCAATCCATTGGTACAGATTTGCTCTAGGTGACGCAGGACGTTGCCCGTTCCACACCCAATCTCCAAGACACGATAGCCATGAGGTAGCGGCCCCACAATCTGCTGGACGAGCGTGCGGATGACATGATTCCGGACGCGAAACCAAAAATGGCGGTCTTCGACTTTAAATAACAATGGGAAAAATTGGGCATCGTAGCTGGTCGTCATGGGCTAGTCATCAAACCATTTGTGGAAGGTGTAGAACGCATAACGTGGTTCAAAACCCAACCGAACCCAGACTTTTTGGACGGCGATATTGGTAATTTGTGTTGAGACCACCATTGTCGCGGCTTGTTTTGCCAATAACCACTCCATTCCGGTAATCAAAAATGAGCGGTATAAGCCTTTGCCCTGCGCTTCCGGCAAAACTCCGCCAATGGTCGCCTGTCCTTCTTCGGGAGTATTTAACTGCATGGTGATGAAGCCGATAATTTTATCCCCGTGCGCCGCCACATACACATCGTCGGCGATCTCTTTAGAGACACACGAACGCATGGCCCATGAGATATACGCCTCATCACATTTGGCCTTATCAAGGCGGCTGTCGGCATGATAATGACCTGAATAGCCATCAAATGCCCGTGCGGCTACCTCGCGGATTTGTTCCTCATCGCCGGGACGCATCAGCCGTATGATGTCCTGATTGGGATTGTCGGGAATTTTATGGCGCACGAGATCACGCGAGAAAACGACCAGTGTATCCATCAATAGACCACCCGCTCGTTCCATCGCTTGGGTAACAGCAATATCCGAGGTATAGCAGCGGGCAATCAACATTTTAACTTGATTGGCCCGACAAAAATCCATAATGACGGGCCATGTTTCGGCAGTGACAAGATTGGCCCGTGCAACACGAATTCCAAAACGCTCCTCATCAATGGCTGAGAGCGCAACGCCGTCTGTCTGTTTCATTTTTTTCCATCACCTGAATCAAATCCAATTGTATTGCGGATAACACTGGATGGGCGGTGCATACTGCGAAAATGAATCCGCCCCAAATATTCGCCAATAATGCCAATGCCAAACAACTGCACCCCGGCGAAGATGGTGATGACGGAGGCTAGAAAGGGAAAGCCGGGTACGCTACTGCCTTCAATGGCATAGGCGCTAATCACAATCAACAGCAAAAGAAACCCGAAGATCGTGAACACAAATCCAGTCAAACTGGCAATGCGGAGGGGCAATGTGCTAAAGCCTGTCATCATATTGAGGGTGTGGTTGAGCAGCTTGAGCAGGGTGTAATTCGATTTTCCCACCTGTCGGGGCTGATGTTCTACGATGACCGACCCAAAGCGGGTGGTACCCCATGTCAGCAGCACATCTAGAATCATATCCGGGCTGCGATAATCGGCAAAAGCCATGCGCAGTTCTGTCCTGAATGCCCGAAACGCGCTGGCGTGGCGAGCCGTCTCAAAGCCCATTGAGGTAGCAAGGGCCAGCCGTGTTATCCGCGAGGCCAGATCACGCCATAGTTTGTCGCGCCGCTGGACGGGAGTGCCATACACCACATCATAGCCCTCGGCCAATTTCGCCAATAATTTCGGAATTTCTTCGGGAGGGTGCTGCAAATCATCATCTATCGTGATGATAATGGCATGGCTGGCGGCACGAATGCCTGCTAACAACGCATTATGCTGTCCATAATTCCGCATAAAATTGATGCCATGCACCCATGAATAGGCTTCGGTCAGTTGAGTTACTACTTCCCAGCTTTTATCGCGGCTGCCATCATTGACCAAAATCACCTCGAATTGACGGGCGATGGTGGGCAGGATAGCGGCGAGACGTTCGATTAATGGGGTAAGGGTGGCTTCGCTGTTATAAACGGGAACGACAACGGAACAGGTGGGCTGATCTGGCATATTACCCTACATACTGGCTGAGGATAGAATCAACACGACTGGCATAACCCCCACCGAACAGATTCATATGCACCATCAACGGATACAGTTGATAGAGGGCGCGGCGGCTGGGGTAGCCCGGTTCAAGTGGATAGGCAGCGTGATAGGCGTCATAGAAGCGTTTGGCAAACCCGCCGAATAATTCAGTAAAGGCAAGCTCAACTTCGCGGTTGCCATAATACACGGCGGGGTCAATTACAGCGGGCTGCTGATTGGCGAGAATCATGACATTGCCGCCCCACAAATCGCCGTGCAGCAAACTGGCAGGGGCGTCTTGAATCAATTTTGGCAGATGGGCCAAAAAAACTTCCAACATGCGTTCACGCCCCGGACGCAGTGTCCCTTTTTGACGAGCGATTTCCATTTGGGGGCGGATGCGCTGTTCGGCATAAAATGTTACCCACGAATCATGCTGCGTATTCGATTGGAGTAGCGACCCAATAAAATTATCATGGTCAAGGCCATGCTTGGGGGCGGTTTGGCGATGCAGCGCGGCGAGTCCTTGACCTAATTGCTCGGGCGTCTGCAAATTCGCTTGACCCGACTCCAGCCATTCTAAAACCAAAAAAGCGGGGGTGTCGCCCTCGGCCTCCTGCACCGCGATGACTTCTGGTACACGCAGGGTTTTGGAATCCCGCAGGATTTTTAATCCCTTTGATTCGGCGGTAAACATCCCCGACAGCGCATTTTCATTCCATTTGATGAATAGCAGGCCATCACCTGTGGCAATTTGTGCAGCTTGGTTAATGTCGCCACCAACACAAGGCTGCACGTCTTTAGGCACGATTTTGAATTTATCGCGCAAGGCGTTTTCAATTCCCACAGGCAGGCGCATTGGGGCAGTTCCTTATAGCTCGTGCGTCTTGCGTATTTCCGCCAATAATCCTTTAGAGGCCGCCGATACTAAATCATACACTTCCTGAAACCGCCCATTATAGTAGGGGTCAGGGACTTCGCGGACGGGTTGATCGGGTGCGTAGTCCAAAAACAGCCGAATGTGTGCTTTGCTGTCGGCAGGCTGTCGGCTGTGTATATCCGCGAGGTTATCGGCGTCCATCGCCAGAATGTAATCAAAATTGTAAAAATCATTGCGGGTAAGTGTACGCGCCCGCCCCCGATAGTCAATGCCGTGTTCCTGTAAAACGCGCCGTGTGCCACTATGCGCCTGTTCACCTTCGTGATAACTGGCGGTTCCGGCGGAATCTATCAGGATTTTTTCACCCAACCCGGCCTCATTGACCATGTGCTGAAAGACGCCCTCCGCCATCGGTGAGCGGCAGATATTTCCTAAACAAACGAAAAGTACGCGAATCATAAGCCTCTGCTCAAGTTCCTCTACATTTTCAATGGATGGATATGATAGCACGTCTTATTGACTTTTCGAGGCAAGGCTTTGAGTTACTGTCCTACTCGTAAACTTGCCCCATGAGAAGAAAGTGCTGAAAGAAGCCCCAAGTACAAGTTGTCTCCATCTGCGAAGAGCCTCTAGCTGCACATTCTAAATAGCTTGTGGGGTGAAAGTTGTACCATCGGTGACCTGTAGGAGAATTCACGCCCATCCATAACCTGCCCGGAGACAGATCCAAAAGGCCAGATTCGCCCATTCTGTGGAAATCAGCGATTTGGAAAAGAATCATTTTTTCTACCTGCTCAAATTCAGGCAGAGTAGGTTCAGGATACGTCGTATATTGGAGCCAATCTGGGTTGAAAGGAAGGGATTCATGTGAAAAAGCCCTAGAAAGTAATTGGGCAAAAAGATTCCACACTGGCTTAGACTCTCTATAGGGTTGAATTAAGGCATATAGCGATGACAAATAAGCGTCTAAACGTGGACTAGAGCCTTTTGCTTCTATTTCCTCGTTTAACGCATTTATATATTCGAGAAACTGTTTGCTCGTTTCAAGTTGTATGTCATCCATTTGATTCCTCCCTTGAATTCAAAAGCGCCTTAGCTATATTCAAAATCCGATCCCGATACTCAATCCGCTCTACCCAATCGGTGGGCCACGAATCAATACCTTGATAAGCTCCAGCGAACGCCCCAGCGATACAAGCGATGGAATCCGAATCACCACTCGTGACGACGGCTCGGCGAATTACGGCAATCGGGTCGTCGGGATACATCAAAAAACAGAATAAGGCCGTTGCAAAGGCTTGTTCTGCCACCCAACCCGCCCCGGTTGCTAGGCAGGGATCAGTTTCCCGATCCATTTTTTCGAGGGCCATATCTAGCCGATCTAAGACACCCAGACATTCATCCCACCCATGTGCAATATAGGCCTGCGGTGTTGGCAGCATAAACGCTTTGTACCACAATTCGCCCAGCCAATCGGTATGATAGACTTCGCGTTGGGAGAGGGCATAGTCACGCACCCGTTTGGGTAAATCATTTGGTGTGCCGCCATTGCCCAAATCCGCAATTACGAAGGCGGTCAAATCAGCGGCAGCCAGTCCGGTGGGGTGTCCGTGTGTCATGGCGGCCTGTAATTGGGCAATGCCTGCACGGGTGATGGTATCCACATCCAATACCCCAACCGGCATGACCCGCATATTTGCACCACAGCCCTTTGAGCTAATTTGTGATGCCTCTAGCCACGATTTGCCCCTAAACATTTCCTCGCAGGCAGTTAGACAGGTGTTGCCTGGGGCGCGATTATTTTCAGGGTCGTTATACCATGCCAAAAAAGTGCGGCGAAATTCTAGGGCGAGGCTGTTGAGTTCAAGCGGCTTGGGTGCGGCTATTATTGCCTCTCCAACCGCGATTGCCATTTGGGTATCATCAGTAACAAGGGCCGGATTGCCCTCGGGGGCTTGTGGGCCATACGGTGGGAATTTTTCGAGGATACCTTTGATATTCAAAAATTCGGTTTCTGCGCCGAGAGCATCCCCGAGCGCCATGCCGATGAGACAACCAGAAATGTATTGCTGATCCATATATATACTTAACGTGCCTCAATCAGAACTATTCGTATTCTTGCCCAAATTTGAGAAGTACGGCGAAATTTCCCCAATTGCAAGTCGTTTGACCTGTTGACCTTCGTTCACCAAAGGCACACGACCAAAAACTTCGAGGGTGGAAGTTGTACCAGTAACTTTTACTAGGTGATTCAACGCCTGTATATAGAAACATTACGGGAATTGAAAGAGTTCCAGCCTCGGACATCCGATGTAAATCAGCAATTTGAAATAGAATTAAGTCTTGGACTATTGCGAAATCAGTCTCTTTAAATATTCGGTCACTATCAGGCGATACACTGAAATCAAGCCACGCTGGATCAAAAGGCGGCGCTTCTTCAATGTATGCCTTTTCTATCAAGGTCGCAAATAATTCCCATGTAGGGGGTGAATTTCGCTTTTCATCCAGCAGTTTCCACAAGGCAGATAAGTATAACTCAAGAGATTTGTTGTAATCGGTGTTGTGTGACAACTCAAGAACAAATTCCATAAATTGAGCGTCATTTTGAATAATTCTATCGACCATGATCCGTATTCTTTCCAATAATTATTTGCACGAGGAGGTGAAACTCGACAAAAGCCACCTCCTCAATGGAACGCTTCTACGCTGTTGCCCGCGCCGACTTGAACCAGTCTTCGGGGTGGATGTTCATATATTCAAGGCTCTGGTGGCGGAAATAGGTGTTATACAACTCGGCATAATGCCCACCTTTTTTCAACAGCGCCTCATGATTGCCCTCTTCGATAATCTCCCCCTCGCGCAGCACAATAATACGATCTGCGTTCTTGATGGTCGAAAGCCGATGGGCCACCACAATCGAAGTGCGATCTTTCAATACCTCCTCCAAGCCCTCTTGAATCAAGGTCTCGGTTAGGGGGTCAATGCTGGCGGTGGCTTCATCCAAAATCAAGATAGAGGGGTTTTGCAGCAGCACTCGGGCCAAAACAACCAACTGTCGCTGACCCATCGAAAGATTGTTACCCCGTTCACCCGCCGGACTTTGCAATCCTTCGGGCAGGCTATCAATCCAGTCCCCCCCGCCGACCTGTCGCGCCACTGTTTCTACCTCGGCATCGCTGGCATCTGATTTTCCATACCGGATATTTTCCATCACGGTGCCGTCGAACAAAAACGGCGTTTGGGTGACGATACCTAGATGAGCGCGGAACGTATCCAAATCGAGGCTACGGATGTCGTGCCCGTCTATTAAAATTTTGCCCTGCTGAAATTCATAGAAACGGGCAATCAATTTAGTGATGCTGGTCTTGCCCGACCCTGTATGCCCCACCAGTGCCAACGTCTCACCGGGGCGGATGGTCAACCAAAAATCTTCCAAGACCTGTTCTTCAGATTCCTTGTAGCCAAAATAGAGACCTTCAAAGCGGATTTCGCCGCGCATGGTATCGAGCTTGGTAGTGCCCGTCTGCACAACTTTAGATTCTGCGTCCAACAGCGCAAAGACGCGCTCACCTGCTGCGAGGCCCAACTGGAATTGACTCCAAAATGACGCAATCCCGGTCAGGGGGAACCAGAACAGCGCCAGCCCTTGAATGAACAGATACCAGTCCCCGGCACTTAATGAGCCGTCGCGCACATTCAAGCCACCAAAATAGACCAGTGCCGCCGTGCCAATGCCTGCCAAGATGTTCAAAATCGGGAAGATTCCATTAAAGACGTACCCGCGCCGCAAATTGATGCGATAGGACTGCTTGTTGACATCCTGAAATTCGTCATAGATGGCATTCTCTTGGCGGAAGGTTTTGGCGACCCCGATGCCGCTGACCGTTTCTTGAACGTGGGTGCTAACCTCGGCCAAAATACGCCGTGATTGGGTGACGGTATCTCGGGCCACCTTACGAAAGGCCAGCGCCGTGCCGATAATCAGCGGGGCTAGCGCGAGGGTAATGAGGGTCATCTCGACACTGACAAGAAACAGATACCCAATCAGCAGCACAATTAACAAAAGCTGGCTGAGTAGGTTCATCACCAGCATCACCACATCAGCGAAGGCTTGCGAATCCGAAGTGACACGGCTGACGATTTTGCCGGAGGGGTAGGTATCGTAAAACGAGAGGTCACGGGCCAATATTGCATCAAAAGCATCTTCGCGCAGCCGCAGCACGACATTCCCTACCGCCTCGGATGAATACCATTGGCGGATGGCGTTAAATGCCCACGCAAGGATACCCAATGCTGTCACAATGATGGTGATCGTGGTCAAATTAGCATCGCTGATGTCGCGGTTTAAATCATCAATGACCCGCGAAATGTAAATCGGCAGTAGCGTCGAAAAAACAGATGACAGCAGAATGACTACCGAAACACCCACCATGCGCCAGCGTTCGGGACGAAAATAGGCCGCAATACGTTTGACCAACTGGCGGTCATTATAACTGCGGTCATATTCTTCGGCTTCCAGCCCATCCAGAATAAAGCCCATATTTCACTCTCTCCCTTAAACAGCCTGTGCCAGATTTTCCAGCGGTGGCAATGCCATGTCGTAACGCGCAAAAATACGACGATAATGGATGGAGGTACGCAGCAGTTCCTCATGGGATCCGCTGGCAACTAATTGACCTTTATCCAGCACCAAAATGTGGTTGGCCCAACGAATCTGTGATAGGCGGTGTGTAATCAGGAGGGTGGTGCGGCCTTCTTGGGCACGGCGGATAGCTTTTTGGATTTCGTCTTCGGTGGCGCTGTCAATCGCGCTGGTCGAATCGTCCAAGATCAAAATACGTGGGTTGCTCAGAAAAGCCCGTGCTAAAGCGATGCGCTGACGCTGACCACCTGATAAAGTGACCCCACGTTCACCCACTTTGGTTTGATACCCTTCGGTGAACGACATGATGAAATCATGAGCTTGGGCTTCACGGGCCGCCTGCTCAATCTGTTCCTGCGTGGCTTCAGGATTGCCAAACGCGATGTTCTCCGCAATGGTGCGTGAAAACAGGAACACATCCTGCTCAATTTTGGAGATTTGGGAGCGCAAGGCCGTCAAATTCCAATCGCGCACATCCACCCCGTCAATCAGAATACGTCCGTTCGTGACATCATAGGTGCGGTTAACCAATTGGGTCAGGGTTGTTTTACCACCCCCGGTCTGGCCCACAATCGCCACCGTCTCACCCGGTTGAATACTGAACGAGATATTTTGGAGGACAGTGTTATCCCCAAAGGCGAAGTTGACATCTTCAAACACAATTGTGCCTTGCACTTCGCTCGTATGTCCGCCTGCGTTTTCATCAAGGTCGGTCTCGGCTTTGATGATTTCAAGAATACGCCGTCCACTTGCCAGACCATTTTGCAGCAGCGAGAGCGAGAAGAGCGAGACAAAGGTGGGCCAGCGTAGGACATTCATTAGGCCCATCACCGCGATAATGCTGCCAATTTCAAGACTGCCCTGCCGATACAAAATCAGCGCATGGAGGAAGGTCAACCCCATCGCAACGCCATAGAGCAACATGGGGAGATACCCCGCTTCAATACGCCCTTGCTGTACATACGAATTGCGAAATTTGTGCGCATTAGCCCGAAACTTACCGCGCTCAAAGGCTTCTTGCGTGCTGGCTTTGACCGTAACAATACCGGAAATACTTTCTTCCAGCCCGGCATTCATCGTGCCGAATTCATCATGCTGGCGTGAAATGACCGGATTGAGCCGTCCTACATATTCACGTACCGATAACACATAGGTGACGACAAATATGGCGGGCACAAGCAGCAACTGCCATTTGATGCCAACCATAAACGTGATCGGAATCACAAATCCCATCACCGTTTCGTAGATAAAAAAGATGCCGGGGCTAATCATCACATTCAATTGGCGCACATCATCGGTGGTGCGGGCCATAATGTCGCCGACACGCTGGCGGTCATGAAATACTTGGCTTTTACCAAGTAGGCTGGTGTAAAGCTCTTCACGTGCATCCCGTTCAACTTTTTGGGCAAGATTCTCCATACAGAGTGCGCCAGTGAGATTGGAAATGCCATCGGCAACCAGCATCGCCAAAATACCGAGCGATGCCCATAAAAGTGCTTTTTGGGTTCCACCATCTATCAAAATGTCGGCAGCACGACCAACCAGAACAGGCGCACCAGCATACATCAGATGGCTGAAAATATAGAAAAATGGAGTGGAGAGGAACAAGGCCTTGTAACGCCAAATATGAGAGATGATCCAGCGAAGGGGGCTGGCTTGATTATAGGGATAAGCATTCTGAACGGTGAACTCGCTTTTGGATTGCACAAGACGCTCCTGCAAGCATGTGAATTGAGTGGTTGAGGATGACGATGGGGATTACTAGAACATCCAAGCGATTATATCACAGGAGGTCGTGAAAAGAAAGGTGAAAATAGACCTTTGTGAACCGTCTACAATTCAAAACATTTCAATTTGGGACGATACGGGTTAGGCCGTCACCTGTCGCAGCAGCAGACCGCGCATAATGACGCCCGTGCCAATCGCAATGAGGATGAGGCCGACGAAGGTTTCGCCAAAGCTGGCTATTTCTTGGGCATCCAGCAGTAAGCTGATACTTAACCCGGCTGCGCCCGCCCCACCCAGAAACGCGGCGGCATTGCGACGATTGAGGGCCGATAGCGACCAAAAGAGCGAAATAAACAGGACAACGGTAGGCCACCAATGGGTGATGATACTGGGTAGTTCCGCTACATTAAGCAGGGTGAAGAATATTCCCCCGACGACCAGTGCCAACGCGACTAGAAAAAGCCCCGGTGCAGCGACTTTGCTTAATAAGCCAGTGCGCGTATCTTCACGTTCTTCTTCACGTGCCAGATATTCATAATATTGTGCCCGCTGTTGTTCCTGCTGCGATACGACTGGATCAAATGGGACAACGCTGCGCTCTTCCTCGATCACCCCTTCGATGATTTCCTCTTCGGTTGGTCGAGGGGGTTGGGCTTCGGGTGGCTTAGATGTTGGACGGGTGACTCGCGGACGGGAACGGAATGGCTCACTCATGACAACTACAATTCTCCTCACAGATACGCAGTAGTTGAATTATAGGCGATTTTGAAAATTTAGGAGAGTGTCACGGGGGCGACATTCGTTATAATGGAAAAACAATATCTTGCTGCCGCACGGAAATCACAACCTTGCTGCCATCAGGGAGATAACAACCATGAGCGCCACTTTTGACAAATTGATGAAGATGCTTGAGGAAAAAGGCAGCCTCGCCAATACGGATATTGAAGCTGTGACGAAAGAACTTGGCGAGATGACACCTCAAGAGATGATAGACCTTTCCGCCGCCCAAATTAAAAAGCAACCCCGCACGGAAATCACAATGGAGCAATACCTTGCTGCGACAAAGGTGTTAGATACAGCAGCCGAGGGCAGCCCTGAATACGAGGCGGCCTTGAAAATTGTCGAAACCTACGAAAAAGCCTAGAGCACTGTAGCCAAAAAGGGATTCCATGCTTCTCAAATATTTTTATGATAAACCACTGGCACAAGCCGCTTATATGATTGGCTGTCAGGCTACTGGGGAAGCCATTGTGATTGACCCCGCCCGTGACGTGACCCCCTATCTGAAAGCTGCCGACGAAGAGGGCCTCCGCATTACCCAAGTAACCGAAACACACATCCATGCCGATTTTGTCAGTGGTAGCCGTGAATTGGCCTTTCAGACTGGGGCGACGCTTTATCTCAGTGACATGGGAACGGCGGATTGGAAGTATCAGTTTGTAGATGACGGCACTGTTTTGCTGCATGATGGTGATACATGGCAGTTGGGCAATATCAAAATCACGGCGATTCATACCCCCGGTCACACGCCTGAACATATCGTCTTTCAAATCACGGATACCGCCGCTGCCAATGAGCCGATGGGGATTTTTACAGGTGATTTGCTGTTTGTGGGGTCACTGGGTCGGCCCGATTTGTTGGAAGAGGCGGCAGGGGTTAAAGGGACAAAAATCCCCGGCGCACGTCAGCAGTTCTACAATATTCAGCGGCTCAAAGCCATGCCCGATTATCTGCAAATTTGGCCGGGGCATGGGGCGGGGAGCGCTTGCGGTAAAGGGCTAGGGGCGATTCCCTCCAGCACGCTTGGTTATGAAAAACGCTTTAACCCCTCTTTTCATATTCCCGATGAAGATGATTTTGTGAATTGGCTGTTGGATGAGCAACCCGAACCGCCCTTTTATTTTGCCCGGATGAAATATGTCAACAAAGTTGGCCCTACCCTGCTCAAAGATTTACCTGTGCCTGTACAATTAAATCGGACTGAATTGGACGAATGGCTGCAATCGGACGCGCTGGTCATTGACAGCCGCCCCAGTGAGGTTTTTGCGGAAGGTCATCTTCCCAATGCGATTAATATCCCCGCGGCCAGCAATAACTTCAACACCTACGTTGGATGGTTAGTGGATTTTAGCAAGTCCGTTGTCTTGATCGCGGCGGATTGGGAAGCAGATCGTTTAGTACGCCAGTTACGAGCCGTCGGGGTGGATAATATCGTGGGGATTGCCTCAACCGATTTAGCAAACGGCCCACAGGTCATTCCACAGATCACGGCACAAGAACTTGCCCAGCGCCAACGTGATACTACGGTAATTGACGTGCGGTGGTGGAGTGAGTATGAAGAAGCCCATTTGCGGAATGCGATTCATATCCCGCTGGGGTACGTCCTGCGCAATTTGGATTCTTTGCCACGCGACCGACAATTGATTGTGCATTGTCAGGCGGGCGTGCGCTCGGTGATTGCCGCCAGTATTTTGCAAAAATATGGCTTCGAATATGTGACCAATCTCGTGGGCGGGATTGAAGCATGGCAAAAAGCGGGTCTGCCGATTGAACGCGGTACGCCAGAAGCTGCAAAGGTCTGAATCAATGAATACCTCATCCACCATCATGAATCCGCCCCGACAACTGGCCGTAATTGAGGCTATGTCACTCGGCCTGAATTTCAACATGGCAAGTGAACCATTGACGGGTTCACTGCTGCGGACGTTGGTACATTCCAAGCCGGGGGGGAGATTCCTCGAACTTGGCACGGGGACGGGGGTTTCAACCTGCTGGATGCTCGACGGGATGGATGAAAACTCCACTTTGCTGACCGTAGACAATGATATGCGAGTTCAAAACGTGGCCCGCCGCGCCCTTAGTAGTGATACCCGGGTGCAGTTTTTTCATTCCGAGGGGTCTGCCTTTATTGACCAATTGTGTCACGAAGGACAGACCTTTGACTTTATCTTCGCCGATACTTGGCCCGGCAAATTTTATTATTTGGATGAGGCCCTTGCCCTATTGAAGCCGGGAGGGTTGTATATCGTAGATGATTTACTGCCCCAACCCAATTGGCCCGACGACCATTCGAGCAAGGTCGCCATTTTTTTGCAGCATATGATTGAACGTCAGGATGTCATGATTACGCCGCTGATGTGGTCAACAGGGTTATTGCTGGCGACCAAAATTTAGCCCCGGCGTTTGTCTTTTTTGTCGCGCCGATCTTTGCTGCCGCTTTTATCGCGGACTACGGCCTCGGAACGCCGACGCCATGTTTTATCTGGGTCCATTTTGACGACACGCGGGGCAAACTCTGCCACGATTTCCACCAAGTCGGCTTGTTCTTCCATGACCTTGCGGATGTCCTTATACGCACCGGGAGCTTCATCCAACCCACCGGACAGGAGTTCGACCCCCGCATCTTTCAATCGCTGCTGCACATCCGGCCATTCAAAGCGTTTATAGGCGGCTTGACGGGACATACGCCGACCTGCTCCGTGTGACGCACTGTTGAGTGATTCTGGTTTGCCTTTGCCACGTACTACAAAACCGGGAGTCATCATCGTGCCGGGAATGACCCCATAGACACCCAAACCCGCCGGGGTTGCGCCTTTGCGGTGGACAATGAGTTCTTCGCCTTGATGGGTCTCCTTCCATGCAAAATTGTGGTGATTTTCGATGCCACCCAAAATGTCAAATCCAATTGCGTTGGCGACCCGCTGATGAATGACGGCATGATTGGCGCTGGCATAACGTCCGGCGAGGTTCATGGCAATCCAATATTCGGCACCAGCCCCATACATATCCAGCCATGCCAAGTGCCGATATTCTTTTGGCAAGTCAGCATGGATATTCATAGCGATTTCAGTGTAATAATTGGCGAGTTCAAATCCCAGATGGCGACTGCCGCTGTGACTCAGGAGAGCTAAATAAGTGCCGGGGGGGATTTTGCCAAAGGTGCGTGACCCCTCACCCTGCAAATCGCCCGTACCGTTGATTTCCTCTTTTACCTTGAGTACGCCGAATTCGACAAAATGATTGCCCGATCCACTCGTACCAAGCTGTCGTGCTGCTTCCGCTTTCAATTTCTTGGCGAGAATGAGTTCATCCCACGCCGGGTCATCCATTACGAGGTGTTCGGCACGGGAGAAAAGTTCACCGCCTGTGCCAAATACGGTGTTTTCTTCCAATGCCCGACGGAAACGTTCCCTTTTCTGGTCAAGGATATAGGGCTGGACGTTAAAAATCGTCATACGCATCCGGCAGGCAATATCTACCCCGACGCCATAGGGAATGACGGCATCTTTGGTCGCCAGCACACCGCCAATGGGTAGACCATAACCGGTATGTGCGTCTGGCATCAACGCCCCTAACTGTGATACCGAAAGTTGGGCCGCCCGTTCCATCTGCTCCCGCGCACTCGGTTCAATGTCTTCCTTGCCCCAAATTTGATAGGGGACTGGCTTGTCTCGCAATTTGTCCATGACAACGACGCCTTGTGTATCTAAAAATATCTAAGGTTCATGATGGTTCATTCTAATCATATAACAAAATATCTCAATTGCCTAGCGGCTTTTTGAGTCTATCCATTTTCAACCGCCGCCTCATAACTGGGCAGGCCGGATTCAAGACGTCGAATCCCCCGAAGCATTGCCATGCCCAAAGTGGTGATCATAATTAAGAGGCCGATGACGACAAATAGAAGCTCCATCCCTGCCCCCGACTGATTCCCCAACAACGGGTCGAATATTTTCCAATCTGACCCCTTGACCGCTGGCTCTAGCACTTGATCCACCAACACCCCGGTAATCAAAAACGACAAGGGGGTGGTCAGCATAAACAATTGGTCAGTGACGGCAAAGATCCGCCCCTGTAAATCAGGAGGTGTTTTGGTTTGCAGCAGGGTGTGAAATAATGCACCGGTGAGCGGCAGCGGGAACATTACCCCGAAAATGCTCAACCCAAGCAACAGGGGATGTCGGACGATTCCAAACGCGATTAAAAATAGGCCGTGTAAAAAATAGCCGAGTAGAATGGCGTGCAGTCGATGGGGTGTTTTGCCTGCGATGGCAATGGTCAATGCCCCAGCAAATGCACCCAAACTCATGACCCCAAGCAGGATTCCCACAGTGGCATCATTTTCAACAAGGGTACTAAAATAAGGAATAGCAAGTTCCAGCGGCCCATTGATCAAAAAGAAGATAAAGGCAAGATACGCCACCATCAGCAAGAGCATTTTGCGCCTCTTCAGGAATAGCCACCCACCTGCCATTTCACGCCAAAGGCTGGTTGATAGGGCTTGACTTTCCTCGGAGGTTTGGGGACGTGGGATGACTATTTGCGAGACGACCACAATCGCAACGAGGAAGGTGGTTAGGTCAATGGCGATGACCCCGGCTAGTCCCAGCCCACGATACACTAAACCTGCCAGAACGGGTGCGACAACGCCCGCCAACGGAAAGCCGATTTGTTTAATGCCATTGGCCCGATCTCGTTGTGTTTCGGAGACAAGCATGGTAATGGCAGCTTGGCTGGCAGGTGATTGAATGACGCCAAACGTGCCTTGAATCAGCATGGCGAGATAGAGATGCCAGAGTTTAAAGGAGTCGGTTAGGAAGCTGGTCAACAGAATACACGAGGCGAAGGCTTGTCCAACATCGCCCAAGATGATGACGTGGCGGCGTTCCCATCGGTCGGCCAGCAGTCCGGTAAAACTGCCGAGGGCCATGCCGGGGAGTTCAGCAAAAAAGGCTGCAATCAACAGTGGCGAGGCATTGCCAGTGCGATCAAAAACCCATAAGCCTATTCCGATGCCCGTCATGCGACTACCGATCAGGGAGAGCATTTGTGTGACGACCAATACATAGAAAGTGCGTAGTTTTTTCATGGGGTGTTGGTAACGTGAAAAAGAATCCCAAGCTATAATCGTGTATTTAAATGAAAAAGACAACCTCTTGAGTTATGACAGTGAATTTAGCGGCCTTTTTTCAAGCATCGGCACGACAGACTTTACTATCGGAAGTTCTGCGCCATCTCCCGCCGAGTGGTTCGGAATTGCGTTTATTGGACGTGGACTCATGCCTGACTGGGTTTCCAGAACTGTCTTCCCTCCAGATGCAACGGCCAGATTTGCTGCTCATTGAGACTCCACTGGCTGAAATCGGACATTATGCTGATGCAAATCTAGATGCGGCGATGGCGTTTTTGACCCACGATCATTTGGTTACCCTACCGTTTTTCTTGGGAGAAATTCAGCGGGTACTGCGCCCCGGCGGACGGTTTATTTTGCTATTTCCCTATATCATCCCGCGCAACCTTGAACAGGCCGGTTTTGCGCGGATTCTTGCGGAGCCACTGCTGAACGGTGAAATTGCCCTTAATCGCGGCGAACGACCTTATGCTGGGGAATTAAATACTTTGGAACAGGTACAGGTGGTTGCGGAGAATGAACAGCAGTCAGGCTTGCTGAAAGGAACACAGTTGTTGGATGTGCCGGGGCGGTTTATTCATTTACTGATTCGCCAAACCCCCAATAAACCGGGCTGGGCTATAACACTGGAAGATAAAATCGTATGGGAGACCGTTGTAGTTCAAAATGAAGCCCATGACGCCATAGCGCTGGCGTTTTCGGCATTACCCAAAGCGGTCGCGTTTATGCAGGCGGCGGTGCTGGCAGGTGCGATTCGGGATGTCAATAAAATCGCCAAATTTAGCAAGGCTGCCGCAGCGGAATGGCCTTTTCCCGTGCTGTTGAATCCAATATTGGAACAGATACAGACTGACTATCGTCTTACGGGTGAATTTATTGCAGTAGACCCTGCCACTGCTGAAACCCCCGACGAATAGGGGGATGGCCGATTTTTAACACTATGCTATAGTTCAAGTTATGGAAGATCTTAGCGGTTCACAACTCAGCAAATATCATTTGATTGACCGAATCGGGCGGGGGGGCATGTCGGATGTGTACCGCGCACGTGATGTCACTGGCGGCCCCGAAGTTGCTGTCAAAGTGATGCATGTCAGCGCGGATACCAACGATGTATTCCTAAAACGTTTTGAACAGGAAGCTCGTATCGCGTCGGGGATGAAGCATCCGCATATTTTGCAGACGCTTGATTTTGGCTTGGATCGTCATTACCCCTATATGGTGACACGTTTGGTTACAGGGGGAACGCTGGCTTCGATTCTGAAACGTCATGGGCCAGTTTCGCCAGAACAGGCTGGACGTTGGCTAGCCCAAGTAGCCTCAGCACTAGATTATGCTCATGCGCAAAGTGTCATTCACCGCGATTTAAAACCTACCAACATTCTATTAGATGATAAAAATGATGCTTTTTTGACCGACTTTGGGATTGCCAAGTTATCCGTTCCAAATACTGAAGGGCTGACCACAACTGGCAATGTTATCGGGACACCCACTTATATGGCTCCCGAACAGTGGCGCGGCGAAGACCCAACCCCTTTGACGGATGTTTATGGGCTTGGCATTTTGATGTATTTGATGATGACTGCCAAACCACCCTTTGAAGCCGATACACCCCATTCGTTGATGTATAAACATCTCAACGACCCACCGCCACCGATGCGCCGTTACTCACCCGCGATTACCGATGCGTTGGATCAGGTGGTGATGAAGGCCCTTGCCAAGTATCCGGCGGATCGCTATAAGTCGGCAGGCGAGTTTTCGCAGGATTTTCAACGTGCCTTAAAAAATCAGCCAACCCAAGCCCAACAAAATCCGCCGCGCTTTGTCAGAGCAGAACCCCAATCTTCGATGCGCGAGACGAATCCGGGGCGTGCGCAACTATCGGCACCACCTATGATGCCGCCGCCTGTCTATGGCCCGCCGCAAATCTATCAACAATCTGCGCCACCTACTTATAATAATCAACCAGCCTATGGCTATCGTCCATCAGGTAATTCGGAACCCTATTATCCACAGGCAGTTGTGCAAAAGATTCAACAAGATAAGAAGAAGCGAACTGGCCGGATCCGTTCGTGTTTGTGGGTCGTGATTTTGATGGCTGTCATTGGCGTGGCTGGGTACGCCTTGAGCCGTGACCCGGATCGCTGGCTGCCCAGTGAAGGGACATCCAAATCCGGTCAGCAAGTTATTACGCCTCAACCTTCTTTAACGCCTGTCCCCGGCCAAAAAGGGCAAGTCAGCATCATTTCCCCGCCGAATGGGAGCCAATACACAGTGGGGTCGCCCGTTATTATTGAAATCACGGCGACTGATCCAATTGGTGTCTCTAATGTTGAGATGCGCCGCTTTGGATTTATGCTGGAATCAAAAGAAAATACGAACCCCGGCGGCGAAAGAACTTTTACAACCCAATTTAGCTATATCCCCCGACAACCGGGGCGACATATTTTGGAGTTTATTCCATTTCAGGGGAATATACAGGGGAACTCAACCTTCTTGGAAATTATTGTGAGATAAAGGGGCGGGGATGATGAAAGTACACCCCCGATTACTTTTACCTTAAACAATGGGTCGGGTGCGTTCAAAAAACAGGGTAGGAGCCGAAATTCCAATTGCGATTACACCCAAAATCATCATCGTTTGAATACCATTGATGCTGGCCCGTACCAAAAGTGTTTCGCCTGTCTTCGGGTCGGTGGTACTCAATTGGATAAGGCTTAACATGGCGCTGTAGGCAATCCGCCCGGGAACCAATGGGATGCTGCCACTGATGGTAAAGACGGTGGCCGGGGCGTGCCAGCGTTTGGCAAATAAATACCCCATCAAACCAATAATCACTGCCCCAATCAGACTACCACTGACGATGGTTGCACCAAGTTCAACAGCTAGGGTGCGGCTGCCATGCCCTATCGCGCCACAGGCCACACACCCAATGAGGGTACGGGTTGGCACATTAAACAACATCGAAAAACCCAACGCGGCGATGCTTGACCAGAACATATCTTGGGTAACTTCCCACAAAATATTGGTTATATCGTTCATAGCCCGCTAACCCCCATGATTTCCATTGCCAAAGACAGCCCTAATGCAATTCCCAATGAAACCAGTCCGCCTGAAATACCCCTTGTGATGCCTGTCACGAGATGCCCTTTGATAATGTCGTCGGCGGAATTGATGAGTGCGACCCCCGGTACAAGCAGCAAAACTGAGGATGCTAATGCGATTTGTGGGTCGTCCCCCCAGTCAAAAGCACTCGGCAGACTGGCAATCAATCCAGCGACAAAGGCAGTAGCGATGACTACCAAGAACATGTTAAAGTGCCGTCGGGACAACTCTTGGCGGACAAAAGTGGCGATGGCTGAGGCGACAAATGTCATCCCAAAAACGACGGCATCCCCCCCAAATAATCGGCTAAAGGCAGCGCAAGCAAGCCCGACCATCAACACGACCTGCCAACGTTTATAATGGGACCGAATTTGACTGATACGCTGCAATTCCGAACGCACGCCAAAACGATCTAGCTCCCCACTTTCGATACGGCGACTTAGGCGGTTAATAGCGGAGACTTTGGTCATGTCTACTTGTAAACCGACTACGCGCCGAATTTTGGTGCGAAACTCCTCACCGCTGATGGTTGTGGCAACAATCGCGTTGGGGGAAACTAAAATATCCATCCATTCGCAGCCGAGGTTTGTTCCCAAGCGATGCACCGTGTTTTCGACTCGTTGGGTTTCCGCGCCGTGCTGTAATAAGATTTGACCTGCCCATAATGACAAATCAATGATGTCCCGTAATTCTTCCCGATTTAAGGGCGGTTTTTGTGTGGAGGCAGCCATGAATTTTATAACTCCCTATGCTTAAACATAAACGCCTTCTATCATAGCTTACCATTCACGTGCGATAATTGTGCGAAAAGTCACAAGATGCCTTGTAGTTGGCATTTTTTGCCAGTCAGTTGAATAATGTGCCAATTAGCACTTGCAGGGAGATACGAATGGCCCAAGAAAAAATCACCCTATTTGAGAATAAGCGGATTGTGCTGGGTGTGACGGGGAGTATCGCGGCCTATAAAGCGGTTGATCTTGCCAGTAAATTGACCCAAGCCGGGGCGTTGGTGGATGTCATCATGACCGAGGCGGCGCAACGATTTGTCACCCCATTGGCTTTCCAATCGGTGACAGGGCGACCCGTCTATACTGATCTATGGCGAGCGGACAGCAGCGGCGGATTACCCACCCATATCGCGCATGTGGGGCTTGGCGAGGAGGCCGATTTGTTAGTGATTGCCCCAGCAACAGCGAACACCATTGCCAAATTGACACACGGCCTCGCCGACGATTTGCTGTCAGTAACAGCATTGGCAGTGCGCTGCCCTATGATGATCGCTCCAGCAATGGACGGCGGGATGTATCAACACGCTGCGACACGAGCTAACCTTGCTGTTTTACGGGGACGGGGCGTACAAATCATTGAGCCGGAGGTCGGGCGTTTTGCATCAGGATTGGCGGGGCAAGGACGTTTGCCAGAAACCCCGGCACTTATGGGATTCATTCGGCGGGCGTTGGCACAGAACGGAACGTTGGTGGGTCGGCGGGTGGTGGTGACGGCAGGTGGCACCAAAGAACCCATTGACCCAGTACGGTACATCACCAATCGTTCTAGCGGGAGACAGGGTTATGCTGTTGCGCAGGCGCTACTGGATGCTGGTGCAGAGGTCACATTGATTAGCACGGTTGAACACTTGCCCATTCCAACGGGTGCGACAAGGGTCAAGGTCAGTTCGGCGGCGGAAATGCTAGAAGCGGTCTTGCAGGCGGTGAATGGCGCGGATGCCTTGATTATGGCGGCAGCGGTGGCCGATTTTCGACCTGCTGTAGTCGCCACGCAGAAGATCAAAAAATCAGACGATAACCAGTTGGGCATCAACTTAGAATTGGCCCGCACCGAAGATATTTTGCTGGCAGTTAAGACACTGCGTCAGCAACTGGGCTATCCGCGTTGTGTAGTGGGATTTGCCGCTGAGAGCCACGATTTATTGACGAATGCCGCGTCGAAATTGGAGCGGAAAGGGCTGGATTTTATTGTCGCCAATGATATTACCGCCCCTGATGCTGGTTTTGAGGTCGAGACCAATCGCATAACGATTTTGGATGCGACAGGTGGACGTACCCATTATGATCTCTTGAGCAAGGCCGAGGTTGGACAGGTGATTGTTGAACGAGTGAGCAAAATTTTGACAGTCAAAATATCTTAGAACATCCGTTTCTGTTTTGGGGTAAAATATAAAATAAGCTGCACCACTCAGAAACGGAGCAAAAATAGGATGTCGGACGGAAAAAAGGCCTACGAAGAACTACGTGATATGCTGGTGATTACCGAACGGGTGACGCCACGCCAAATGTTTGGTTCGCCTAATTTAATGGCAAACGGGTATGCGTTTGCGGCATTGTATCATGATGATTTGTTGGTGAAGCTAAAACCGGAGGATTATGCTGAGGCGATGACTTTGGAAGGTGCTAAAGCCTTTGATCCAATGGAGACAGGTAAACCGATGACAGGATGGTTGACGATTCCATCCTACCACGCGGATGATTGGGAAAAATATGCGCGGGCTGCCCTTGAATATATCCGTGAGATGCCACCCAAGAAACCCCGCAAAAAGGCGACAAAACCCCAAAGACTCTAGAATCAAAAGGAGCAGGTTTTTAGGCCTGCTCCTTTGCAAAAAAGCCTATTTCTTATTCACCGTTGGGGGTGATTTCAACTTCCGGCGCAACCCAATCTGTGCCATTTACGTCGAGATCAGGGAAGGATTCCTGTAAGCTGGCAAGTGCGGCGGCAGCCAGATCGGTGCGGGCCGCTGCTTCATCGGCTGCTTCTTCAATGACGGCATAGGTCAGGGCGATGTCTGCCGTGCGTGTCCACAGCTCGGGGTCGAGTTGACCAACACCCAGTTCTGAAGGCCAAATCAGCTTATTAATTTCGCTCATCTGCCATGTCTGGTGACCGACACCAAGCGCCGAGCCTTCCGCCAATACGTAATCTACGCAGTCGCTGGGGTTATCACGGCAGTAAATCCAACCCCGGAAGCTGGCAACAAGGAATTGGATGGTAGTGGCTTGGTTGGCTTCATCGGCCAGCCAGTCTTCATTAGCGTAGATGCCGTCTTCCAACATTGCTGTGCCGACTTCGTTCAAGTCAATGATGTTCAAATCGTCCAGTGTGTAGACCGGGAAGGTTCCATCTTCACCGACAAATTCCAACACCTGCGCCAATTCATTGTAAGTCATGGCAGCGGCAGCATCCAATTCACCATTAATGAAAGCAACCATATCGAATGCCTGCGCGACGACGTTGACATCGTTGGGGTCTTCGGGGTCGAGGTCATTGGCGACCAGCGCGGCGAACAAGGGCAGTTCATTGCCTGCGAACCACACGCCGACGTTCTTGCCTTCAAGGTCTTCAATGGTCTCAATCCCACTGTCTTTGAATGCAATTTCACGCATACCGCTGCGTTGGAAGATTTGGGCTACGTTAACAGGGCCGCTGCCACCGCCATTGACGATTTGTTCACGAGACGCCAATGCGCTGCCTGCCCAGTCAATAGCGAATTCAGCACCACCCGCTGCCAACACCTGTTGAGGGCTGATGTCGGGGCCACCGGGGATGATTTCCACATCCAAACCCGCTTCTTCATAGTAGCCCTGATTCAACGCGGCATAATATCCCGCGAACTGCGCCTGAGTCACCCACTTCAGTTGCAGCCGAACCGGAGTCAAATCTTGTGCTTGGGCGGTCTTGTGTTCCGCGCTTGGACGGAAAGCACCCACTACGACCAAACACAACATTATCAACAAAACCAAACCCTTACGTGTGTGCTTCATAACAAGCTCCTTTGAGATCTCCTTCTAAATTTTATTTGAAGCATTGTCCAACGCGGTGTATCCCCCTTTAGCGAGAATCACTGCGGAAAGACCGATACCACGGCATCGCGGTGCGTTCCATTACGGAAACAAAGACATAAAATCCGATGCCTAAGAGTGATGCGATGATGATGGCCGACCAAGATTCGGTCATTTTGAGTAAGGCAGCATCATTTTTAATTTTAAAACCGAGCGAGGTGTTGGGTGTCCCGCCAAAATATTCGGAAACGATTGCCCCAATCATAGACAAGGTTGTTGCCAGTTTTAGGGCACTAAAAATGAACGGCAGAGCATTTGGCAGGCGAACATGCCGAAAAATTTCTAATTCACTGGCGGCATAGGAGCGCATGAGTTCAATTTGAATGGGTTCGACACTGGTAAGGCCACGTACCGTGCTAATCATCGCTGGAAAATAACACAAGACGGCGACAATTGCCACTTTGGAATCCGAACTGGTCAAGCCAAACCACGCATTAGCAATCGGTGCAAAGGCGATAATCGGCACGGCATTGGCGGCAATTGCCACTGGCAAAATCGCTTTACTGAATCGTAAGAATCGGGCCGAAATGATCCCGGTCAAAATGCCAACCCCGCAGCCAATGGCAAAGCCACGCAGGGCATTTTGAAAGGTGAACCACCCACCCGCAATCAAATTAGGATAGATTTCTTTAAAAGTATCCCAAATAACACTGGGTTTGGGTAATAAAAACTGCTCAATTTCAAACAATTTCACCACATATTCCCAAGCGAGCATCACTAGCAAAGCGGTGAGAATGGCAGCAATGTTTTGACGCAGTATTTGAGCATATAGATGTAGACGTTCCCAGGGTGCCCAAAAGTAGATAACACTTGCCAGCGCTACGCCTGCTAACACCGCACCCCAATCAGCGGCTTTGAGGGGTTCAATCCGATCTGGCGTGAATACTTGATTCCCATAAACAGAAGCGTCAACATGATAATATTTGGCAATGATGTTGGAGTTGCCCCATGTAGCGCCTAGAACTGCCCCGACATAAATTGCTAACCCCACCCCAATGGCAATACGCAAGCGGCCTGTCGCACTGGTATAGCTAATATCCCGTTGGACGAAGAACAACAATCCTACCGCGAATAATAATAGCAGTGCGATGAGGCTTTCCTGATCACGGAACTGCTCGGCAAGACCGGATTCTTGGAACCACAGCGGATTAAAGAGTTGATAGCTAATGAGCCATAGAATAATCACTGCAACTGCCGCTGCATCTTTAATCACGACTGCTAAAAGCGGCATTGTTTTACTTTCAGCGTTGGATTTTGTGTAACGCCGGATGCTTTCCCACGGCGACCATAAATAAATCGCCGAGGCCAACCCAATACCTCCCAGTAATCCCATGCCGTGTAGGGCTTTCATTGGGTCAGCAAGCTCGCCCGCTTCTTTTTTACCCATCTGTAATTCATCGGCAAATACGACCGGATCAAGATCATAGAGTTTGACAAAAACGTTGGTGTCTCGATAGATCACCAAGAAGATATGCAGCATGTACAGAACCATGCCAATGAGGACAATCGCAAGGCGGAGGCGCCCAAATACTTCGTGGTGCTGCTCCCATAATTTGCGAGTTGACCCGATCAGCAAGAGGCCAGATGTGAGCAACGCAATCAGCATCGCTTCTTGAAGACCCTCTTCACGCACATCGCGGAAACCTTCACCAAACTGGACACGGAACAACATGAAGGGGTGTTGGATGTGATAAGTGATGATTAAAAACAACAAGGTCATTAAGCCAGCGGCTTCCCGGCGTAAATCGGGCCGGGGCGTTGGAATCTCCGACGCTTCGACTTCAGCATGTACCATTTCTAGTGTGGTCGTTGGCGTTGCAATATTCAGTGCTGGTTCGCTCATGATAAATTCCTAGTCATGAACCTCACGGAGCAAATGGCGCACTTGGCTGATCAGATGGAAATATTGGTCGCTGTCCAATGTTTCAGGCCCGCGTGGACGGGGAAGATCAATATTCACAACTTGGCTGATACGTCCGGGGCGCGGCGACATCACCACGACTCGTGAGGACAGATATACTGCCTCGGAGATGTTGTGGGTTACAAAAATGACCGTCATGGAGGGAATCTTGCCCCAAATTTCCAAGAGTTCGTTATTGAGGCGCTCCCGAGTCATTTCGTCCAGTGCCCCAAACGGTTCATCCATCAGCAGTAAATTGGGTTCAAAAGCCAGTGCCCGTGCAATACTGACACGCTGCTGCATTCCACCCGAAAGCTGCCAAGGGTAGTGGTCGGCAAAATCCGATAACTCGACCAATTTGAGCATCTCATGAGCGCGTTTATCCCGTTCCTTGCGAGAGTAGCGCATCACTTCGAGGGGAAGTTGGACATTTTTTAGGACAGTGCGCCAATCATAAAGGGTGGCGCTTTGGAATACGAAGCCATATTCACGATTTTCACGAGCCTCATGCGCGGAATGCCCGTTAATCGTCAGTTGCCCATTAGTCGGGGGAATTAGATCGGCGATGAGACGCAGCAGCGTGCTTTTACCACAACCGGACGGCCCAATGAGGGATACAAATTCGCCTTCATGAATGTCGAGATTGATATTTTGGAGGGCACGGACGACCTTGCCATCGCTGCTCACATATTCTTTATTTAAATTTTTGATGGAAATAATGACTTTCGTATCTTGCACTGCTGTCACAAACACCTTCCAGAACTATTTTATTTAAAGACCTAACCACTTAATCTCTCAATAGCGGCACTACGCGACCAAGATTTTTCAAAAATGTGTCTATCCAGCGATCAAGACGGTTACTGGGACGTTTCCAGCGAACGACCAACCACTCCGTAACTGCTACGGTCACAAAAAATAAGATGCCTGCCATCGCGGTCACAAAATTGGTGGCCCACAAACGCGACGGCCCACTGACATAATATTGCGCGAAGTTGATGATCGCTCCCCCCAGTCCATCCTGAATTCCCGTTGGCAGTTCGGCAATGATCGTTCCGACCACACTGGCGGGAGCAGTAATTTTTAATGCGGTAAAAATATATGGGACTGCATTGGGAAAGCGTAATTTCCACAAAATTTCACGTCGGGTCGCAGCATAGGATTTCATGAGTTCAAGCGCCGTTGGTGGAACATCACTTAGGCCGCGCAGGGTATAAATCGTCACCGGGAAAAAGGCAAGATAGGCGGTAATCATCGGCATCCCGATTTCGCGTGAACCAAATAGATTTTCTGACCAGATAATCACCATTGGGGCCAATGCCAAAATTGGCACAGTTTGGGATGCGACCACATACGGCATGAGGCCGCGCTCCAATAAACGTGAATGGGCAAACAAAATTGCCAATGCAAGGCCAATGATCGTGCCAATCGTAAACCCGATAATGGCTAGTCGGAGGGTATAGCTGGCTTTTTCAACTAAAATCTCAATAAGGGGTGGCCCCTGCCTTTGTGAAGGTTTGGAAAGGGCTTCCGCGATGTCCTTGAGGTGTGGCATATTGAGGTCGCGGGTGATGTTCAGGCTAATTTTTACCGAGCCAAGTTCAAGCCGATAGTCCGTTTCTTGACCCAGCCATTTTGCCCCTTCCCAACCACCCATGAGGCAGAGGACGATCACCACAAAATACAGTACCGTTCCCCCCGACCCATCGAGAAATTCTTGGAAGGCAAGACGGAATTTGGATGGTGCAGGCGTACTGAGTTGACTATCGGGTACGGTAGACATAACTTCAACGACACTTTACCAAACAGAAGTTTAAGGATATTTTAAATAGTAGACTGCAATCAATATAAATCATTGCAGCAAATTCTACAACATCAGCGCAAACAATCGAAAGATGATGTTTGTTCAAATGCGCCACATAGGGGTATCATTACAAGACTTTCGGCGCAACTTGTGTAGCTAAAAATACCTCTCAGTAGTGAATTGCAGGAGCATGGCAAATGGCAAGGAAACTAAAAAATTATTTTAATGGTGAATGGGTAGAGGCCTCCACCGATAAATATACTCCGGTGGTGAATCCCGCAACCTGTGAATTGATGGCAGAAACTCCGGATTCGGCGGTTGCCGATGTGGATGATGTGGTACGGGCTGCCGCCGAAGCCTATTTGGAATGGCGACAAACCCCCATCCTCAGCCGTACCCGTTATATGTACGCCTTCAAAAATCTGCTGGAAGAACGCTTTAATGACCTTGCAGAAATGGTCGTCAAAGAAAATGGCAAAACGATTGATGAGGCGCGAGGTGAAGTGCGGCGTGGGATCGAAAGCGTAGAATTTGCGTTTTCTGTGCCTGCCCTGATGACGGGCTTTAAAGTGGAAGATATTTCATCTGGCATTGATGAAACCGCCGAGCGTCAACCATTGGGTGTGTTTGCAGCGATCACCCCTTTTAACTTCCCCATGATGGTGCCGCTGTGGTTTTTGCCGGTGGCGATTGCGTGTGGCAACACTTTTGTTCTGAAACCTTCTCCCCAAACCCCCCTTAGTGCCGAACTGCTGTTTGAAATTCTGGACGAAGTGGGCTTGCCAGAAGGGGTGGTCAATATGGTGCATGGCGGTGCGGACAGTGCCCATGCGTTGATGGCTCATCCCGATGTGCGTGGTATTTCCTTTGTCGGCTCGACCCATGTCGGCAAGATTATCTATGAGACCTCGGCGAAATATGGCAAGCGGGTACAAGTACAGGGCGGAGCGAAGAACTATATCGCTGTCATGCCTGATGCTGATTTGGAGAAAGCCGTCGCCAACATCATGGGGTCGGTCTATGGCTGTGCGGGTCAACGTTGTTTGGCGGGTTCGGTGATTGTTGCAGTTGGGGATGTTTATGAACCGCTCAAAAAGACTTTGATGGATCGCGCTTCCCGGATGCAGGTCGGCTATGGCCTCAACGAATCTTCACAAATGGGCACGGTCATCTCCGCCCAATCGCGTGAACGCATTAAGGGCATGATTGAAAAGGGTGTGCAAGAGGGCGCGAAGCTAATATTGGATGGACGGGGCATCAAGGTTGAAGGCTTTGAGGATGGCAATTTTATTGGCCCCACCATCTTTGACGGGGTTCAGCCCGACATGACCCTTGCCCGTGAAGAAATCTTCGGGCCAGTCATGAGCATCATGCACGTACCGGACTTTGACACTGCTGTGAAAACCATCAACGCCAGCCGCTATGGGAATGCCGCCAGCATCTTTACGACCAATGGAGGCTATGCCCGTGATTTCAAATATCGTGTAAATGCAGGCAACATCGGCGTTAATATCGGCGTGGCGGCTCCAACGGCTTCCTTCCCGTTCGGCGGCCAAAAGGACTCGTTCATGGGGGATACACACGGTCAAGGGCCGGATTCCATTCATTTCTACACCGACCACAAAGTGGTGATTGAACGCTGGCTGTAATATTCGGCTGCGAATTTGTAGAGATTAAATCAGGGGTGGTCTAGCAAGATCACCCCTTCGTACCCACTATTTAACACCACACCAAAAATATGCAGGAGTTTAGTTATGGAATTTGGAATTACATTTAAAGGTGACATCGGCCCAGAGCGCACCCTCAATTTGATTAAGCAGGCCGAAGCCGCTGGATTTGATTATGTTTGGTTTTTTGATTCACATGTTCTTTGGCAAGACTGCTATGCGTATATGGCAGCCGCCAGCCAGCATACCAAACACGTTCGTTTTGGGCCATTCGTAACCAACCCTGCCATTCGTGACTGGTCAGTGACGGCGAGTATGCATGCGACGCTGGCGATTCTCAGCGGGGGACGCATTGACATGGGTGTGGGGCGTGGAGATAGCTCACAGCGCATGTTGGGACGCAAGCCCGTGACCTATGCTGAGATGGGTGAATTTGTAGAGACGGTGCGAAAATTGACACGTGGTCAGGAAGCCCCTGTCGAAGGGTATCCTACGACCCTCACGTGGTCGCACTATGAGATGCCGATTTGGATCGCGGCGTATGGCCCACTGGCCCTCAAGACGGCTGGACAGCACGGTGACGGCTTGATTATCCAATTAGCTGACCCTTTCCTCTGTAATTGGTTTATTACCCAGTTCCGCGATGCTGCAACTGAGGCCGGACGCGATGCTTCCAAACTCCGGGTCTGTGCCGCCGCCCCAGTCTTTGTTTCCGACGATATGGCAAAGTGCCGTGCTCAAACCCGCTGGTTCCCGGCGATGGTCGGTAATCACGTCGCCGACTTGGTGGAGAAATATCATACGGGGGGCGGGATTCCGCAGGCCCTAACGGACTATATTGCCGGACGCAAGGGCTATGATTATCGCCATCATGCCGATAAGGACGCTGATCACTTGGATTTCATCACGAACGATGTGATTGACAGTTTTGGCGTGCTTGGCCCCATCGAAAAACATATTAAGAAAATTCGTGAACTGGAATCCACAGGCGTAACCCAGTTCAATATCTATCTAATGTGCGGTGAGGAAGAATACATTGTTGAGCAGTATAGTAAACATGTCCTTCCCGCCTTCCAGAAATCAGCCGTTCGATAAATTTTGAAATCAGCAAGTGATATGCCTTGTTAAAAACGGACATCCTCACTCAAAGGAGCGATTTGTATGGGGACTTTATTTAAGAATGGCACAGTTATCACCGCCAGCGACATGGTGAAAGCCGATGTGCTGGTGGAAGGCGAAGTCGTCAGCCTGATTGGGCGCGATATTCCTGCCGCCAGTCATACGGTGGTGGATTGCACGGGTAAATATTTGATGCCGGGTGGGATTGATGTCCACACCCATTTGGATTTGCCATTTGGCGGCACGGACAGCAATGATGATTTTGAAAGTGGACACATCGCGGCAGCCTTTGGTGGCACGACGGGTCATATTGACTTTGTGATTCAACCCAAAGGCGGCAGCTTGGCGGATGGACTTAAGATATGGCGTAAAAAAGCCGAAATAGCCTGTGTGGACTATGGTTTCCATCTTGCGATCACCGATTTGCGCCAAGATGTACTGGAAGAAATTCCATCGTTGATTCATGAAGGCGTGACCAGCCTTAAGCTGTTTATGGCCTATAAGAATGTGTTTATGGTGGACGACACGACCCTGTTCAAAGCCATGCAGGTCGCAGCCAAACACGGCATGATTGTCATGGTACATGCCGAAAACGGCGATGTCGAAGCCCAGTTGACCCCACAATTGGTTGCCGCTGGCAAGACCGATCCTAAATATCACGCCAGTTCGCGTCCGCCGGAAATCGAAGGCGAAGCGACCAATCGGGCTGTTATGATGGCAGGATTGACCGGATGTGCGTTGTACGTGGTGCATATGACCTGTGAACCCGCCATTCAAGCCCTACAGCGTGGACGGGCATTAGGCTATCCGGTCATGGGCGAAACCTGTACCCAATATCTATTCCTAACGGTTGAAGAACATCTGGCCGCCCCCGGCTTTGAAGGCGCGAAATTTGTCTGCTCGCCACCCATCCGCACCAAACACGACCAAGAAGTATTGTGGAAGGCGTTGCGCGACAGCACCTTGCAAATCGTCAGCACCGACCACTGCGATTTTTGGTACGAAGGTGGCAAAGGGCCATGGCAAGAATGGCATCAGAAACATGGCGGCAATTGGGTTGGCTTTGAAGCCCAAGACCCGTCCTATCGTCGTCCCGGCAAAGAATTGGGCAAAGGCAATTTCGCCAAGATTCCGAACGGGATGCCCGGTTTGGAAGATCGCATGATGGTTATGTGGCATCATGGTGTCAATGGGGGCCGTTTCAGCCCCAGCCGTTTTGTTGAGCTCAACTGCACCAATCCCGCCCGTGTTTTTGGCATGTACCCACGTAAGGGCACGATTGCTGTTGGCGCGGACGCCGATATTGTAGTATGGGACCCGAACAAGGAGCATACCATTAGTGCCAAGACCCACCACATGCGCGTGGATTACAACGTGTATGAGGGGATGCGGGTACGCGGTGTTCCGGTGCAGGTCTATCTGCGCGGCAAGAAAATTGTGGATGGTGACAAGTGGGTAGGTGAAAAAGGCAAAGGCCAATTTATTCCACGCAGCCCACATGCACCTGTGTTGTAAGCCAGTGCTGGACAATGGGTTTATCCTATAGACCCCTTGTTCTTTTGTTTAAAAATCAGTGTTCAAGGAAGGTTTTATATGGCTTCTCATATCGCCAGTCATGCAGAACTGGTTGAACTCAACCGCGAATATACCCTCACCAGTTGGTCAGCCCAAAATACATGGGCCAATCCAGTGAGTGCCGTCCGTGCCGAAGGGGTCTATGTGTGGGACGCCGATGGCAAACGCTATCTCGATTGGTCGTCACAACTGGTCAATGTCAACATCGGGCACAGCAATAAACACGTGATCCGTGCCATTCAAGAACAAGTCGAAAAACTGTGTTATGTGCAGCCGACGCTTGCTACTGAGCCGCGTGGTCGTTTGGGACAAATGCTGGCTGAAGTGATGCCGGGGAATCTCAAGAAAACCCTGTTTACATGCAGCGGGGCGGAAGGTGTCGAAAATGCCATGAAGATGGCCCGTATGTATACCGGACGCCAAAAAATCGTGGCGCGGTATCGTGCTTATCACGGCGGGACATTTGCTTCAGCGTCGGCTGGTGGTGATCCACGTCGTTTGGCGAATGAGCCGGGTGTGCCTTGGGTCGTCCATGTGCCTGATCCCTACTCCTATCGCAGCCCCATTTATCGTGACCGCACTCCTGATGAGGGGGATGCACTGTTGGCGGATTTGATTGAGGACACGATTATTTTGGAAGGGCCACAGTACGTTGCCGCGATTATGCTGGAAGGCTACAGCGGTTCAAGCGGTATCATGCAAGGCGGGCCAGTTTTCTGGAAGCGTATCCGCGAAATCTGCGACAAATATGGCATCCTGTTAATCGCTGATGAAGTCATGAGTGGTTTTGGACGCACGGGCGAGTGGTTTGGTATCAATCATTATGATGTGGTGCCTGATATGGTTACGTTTGCTAAAGGCGTGACTTGTGGCTATGTGCCGCTGGGAGGTGTCACCGTCTCCGAGGAAGTCGCTAAATATTTCGACGATCATATTCTATGGGGAGGCTTGACCTATAGCGCCCATGCCTTGGCGTGTGCGGCGGGCGTGGCGACAATGGAAGTCTATCACCAAGAGAATCTTATCGAACGTTCGCGCGAAATGGGTAAGGTGCTGCGACGTGGTTTGAATGACCTCGCGGAGAAACACCCCTCGATTGGTGAGGTGCGCGGCGCGGGTTTGCATCATGTGATTGAACTGGTCAAAAATCGTGAAACCCGTGAACCAATGAGTGGGTTTAATCTGCCGCAGAGTGAACCAACCAAGAAATTGGGGGCGGCGCTGCGTAAGGCTGGTCTTAGCACGATGATTCGCTGGGATTATGTGTTCTGTACCCCACCGCTGATTATTACCGAAGCGCAGCTTCAGGAAGGGCTTCAGATTTTGGATGCGGCACTTGATGAAGTGGACACTTACTACGAAGGATAAAAACGAATGCTGTTTGCCATTGACGTTGGCAACACCAACGTAAAGTTTGGCATACACGATGGTCAGCAATGGACACACGTTTGGCGCGTGCAAACCGTTGCTGACCGTATGGCAGATGAATATGCCGCCTATTTCCGCCAATTTTTTGAAGATTCCGGCCTTGATATAGCCCAACTCAAGAGTTCAGTCGTTAGCAGCGTAGTTCCAAAGCTGACTCCCGGCATGATTCAACTTGCCGAACGCTATGTACCGCGTAAACCTGTGGTACTGCAATATGGCGTGAATTTAGGCATCAACATCCGCACAGATTTTCCGCATCAAGTGGGGGCGGATTTGATTGCCGACGCGGTGGCGGCCTATGACCACTTCAAAACCGACTGTATTGTGGTGGATTTTGGCACAGCGACCAAGTTTATCGCCATCAATGCGCAAGGTGATTTTTTGGGTGTGGCGATTTCCGCCGGATTGCACGCGACAGTTGATTCGTTGGTCAGCAAGGCCGCCAAGCTCCCCTATGTGGATTTAGTGCCGCCGCCCTCCGTGATCGGACGCAATACCATTCACTCCATGCAAGCGGGGTTGGTGGTGGGTTATGTCGCCATGACTGAAGGTTTGATTGACCGCGTAAAAGCTGAATTAGGGGATGCAAAAGTAGTCGCCACCGGAGGCTTAGTGAGCCTTATTGCTCCCCTGACCAATCGGTTTGATGTAGTTGACCCCTACTTGACGCTTGAAGGGTTGCGTTTGGTAGCGGAACGTAACACATAGCCGATCTAAGCGTAACCTTCGACAGAGGCGATTTCTAGGCGGAAGTCGCCTTTATTATTTTTGCGGTACTTTTGCACAAAAACCATAAATGATGCTAATCTAAACGCAATATATACAACTTTTGCAGGCCAACTTGGATGGAAATATGGATAACCTTAGCGGGCATACGATTAAAGGTTATGAACTACAGGAACGCATCGGACAGGGCGGTTTTGGGGCTGTTTATCGCGCCTATCAGACACTCGTTAAGCGTGAGGTTGCCATCAAAATTATCCTCCCCCAATACGCCAATCATCCCGATTTTATCCGGCGGTTTGAGGCTGAAGCCCAATTGGTTGCCCGATTAGAACATCTCCATATCGTTCCCCTTTACGACTATTGGCGTGACCCTACAGGTGCGTTTTTGGTCATGCGGTGGTTGCGCGGTGGTAGTATGCAGGACGCGCTTAAACGTGGTTTTTGGACGCCTGAAGAAGCAGGCCGTTTGCTTGACCAAATTGGGGCGGCATTGGCAGTCGCACATCGCAATGGCGTCATTCACCGCGACCTCAAGCCCGCCAATATTTTGCTCGATGAAGAGCGCAATGCCTATTTGTCAGATTTTGGGATTGCGAAAAACTTAGGCGATGGCAAGGTCGTCGGAGCGGTGGATGATCTGGATACCCCCGGTACAGTGATCGGCTCGCCTGCCTATATGTCGCCGGAGCAGATTCGGAGTCACCCCATTACGCCTCAAACCGATGTTTATGGCCTCGGCATCGTGATGTATGAGGTATTAACAGGTCAACAGCCCTTTGCGGATGCCCAATCGTCTGAATTGATTTTGCGTCATTTAAATGATCCCCTGCCGCCCCTGCGTGACCTACGAAATGAGTTACCTGCCTCATTGAATCGGGTCATTCAAAAAGCGACTGCCAAAGACCCGCAAGATCGTTATCCTGATACGTTGACCTTCGCCGCCGATTTTAGGCGTGCGTTGGGTGCGTCCTCATCAGCGAAACCTGCCCAAGTGGAAGATACTGGGGATGAGCTTATCATCATTACCCGCGACTCGGCCACAACCGGGCCAATTACCATTGACACCAATTTGTTGATGTTGGCTGAACCTGTTAATCCTTATAAGGGTCTACGGGCTTTCCAAGTGGCGGATGCTGCCGATTTTTTTGGGCGCGACAACCTTGTTGATCAACTGCTCAGTCGCCTACGGGATAATCACCCCGATTCCCGTTTTTTGGCGGTCATTGGGCCAAGCGGCAGTGGTAAATCGAGTGTCGTGAAGGCGGGTTTGATTCCAAAGCTGCGCGATGGCGCAATTACTGGCTATGGCTCAAGTTTTTATGCCGAAATGGTGCCCGGCCCACATCCCGTGACCCAAATTGAAACTGAACTCCTCTCATTTGCGGTCAACGCCGATGAAGATATGCTCAGGCGACTGCGCGAAGACCCCAAAGGCCTGACCGAAATGGTGAAGTCAGTGCTGCCGGGGGGCAACAGTGAGTTGGTGCTGGTGATTGACCAGTTTGAGGAAGTGTTTACGCTGGTCGAAAACGAAGCCGAACGCACCCATTTCCTTGCCAGTCTATTGGCTGCTGTACGTGACCCCGCCAGCCGCGTCAGAATTATTATTACCCTGCGGGCTGATTTTTATGACCGTCCCTTGCTTTATCCTGAGTTTGGGGCGCTCATCCGCGAACGTACTGAAGTAGTGTTGCCCCTTTCGGCTGATGAATTGGAACGAACTATTGTTGGGCCAGCGAAACGGGTTGGATTAATTGTCGAGCCACAATTGGTCGCCGCGATTGTGAGTGATGTCAGCAATGAGCCGGGGGCGCTTCCCCTGCTGCAATATGCCTTGACCGAGGTTTTTGAACGACGCGAAGGCATGACCCTAACGATGAAGGCCTATCATGGGATTGGCGGTGCGTTGGGGGCATTGGCACGACGGGCCGAAGAAATATTTGTCGAGCTAGACCCCGAAAAACAAGCGGCGACCCGTCAGATGTTCCTGCGCTTGGTGGCCGTTGGCGAAGGCAATGAAGATACGCGCCGTCGCGCTCACTGGGCCGAACTCATTTCGGTGGCGGGTCAGCAGCAAGAGGTTATGGAAGCCGTTATTGACATCTTTGGTAAATCACGCCTGCTGACGTTTGATAATGACCCCCAAACGCGCGAACCTACAGTTGAAGTGGCTCATGAGGCCTTAATTCGCCAATGGGTACGCCTGCGTGAATGGCTCAACGACAGTCGTGAAGATTTGCGGTTGCAGCGGCGCTTGACGAGTGAAACACAGGAATGGTGGGATCATCAGCAAGACGCCAATTATCTGGTTGCTGGGGTACGCCTACAGCAATATGAGGCACTGTTGGCGGGGGGCGATATTGCCCTGAACCAGCGCGAAGTGGATT
Organism: Chloroflexota bacterium; assembly: GCA_013112715.1. Lineage (GTDB taxonomy): Bacteria > Chloroflexota > Anaerolineae > Aggregatilineales > J027 > CFX10. Next base: position 166,471 of record JABFGB010000005.1, on the reverse strand, counting down.
TTATTCGTGCCAGCGCCCAAAAACGCGAATTGGAGTTGGCTGCCGAACAGGAACGCAAAGCGCGGGAAGCGGAGCTTCGTCGGCGCAATCGCAATCGCGGTTTGGCCCTCATCGCGGCGGTGCTGGTCGCAGTCATGGGGATTGGCCTAACCATTTTTGCCTTTAGCCAGAGCCGCCGGGCCGAAAATGCCCGGGCCGACGCCGTAGACAGTGCCAGAACTGCTCAGTATTTGCAGGGTGTGTCTGACCAACAGGCTGCTACTGCGAATAGCGCTGCAACTATCGCAGTCAACAGCGCCTCGACTGCCGAATTAGCTGCCGTTACCGCTACCTATGCGCAAGGAGCGGCTGAAGTTCAGGCCCAAGTTGCGGAGACGGCACGCGGGGATGCGATTAACCAAGCCTTTATTGCCGCGACCTCAGCGAAGGATGCCCAAAATAGTGCCGCCACCGCGACTTATGCCCAAGGCGAGGCGGTTGTGCAGGCCGAAATTGCTCAAAATAATGCCGCGACAGCGACCTATGCGCAAGGGGAAGCCGTTGCCCAAGCAAATATCGCAGCCACCCAAGCGGCGATAGCCCAAGATAACGCGGCGACAGCGACCTATGCCCAAGGAGAGGCATTGGTACAGGCACAAAATGCTGCAACCGAGGCCGCTAATGCCCGAAATAATGCCGCAACCGCAACTGTCGCACAGGGTGAAGCTGAGATCAATGCTAATAATGTTTCGACACAAGCCGCTATTGTCCAAACAGAATCAGCAGGGCGGTTGGCAGCGGAAGACGTAGCAGAGATTCAGCGGCAATTGGCCCAAAGTGTTTTGCAAGCGGCGAATGCTCAACAGGTCGCCCTGCAAAATGGTGACAATCAACTTTCTATCGCCCTAGCCTTGCAAGCCAATCAATCGGAACAGCCCTCGGCGTTGGCCCAAAGTGTATTGGCTCAAGTAGGGTACGCTCCCGGTGTCCGTCAGCAGTTTGTTGGACATTCTGGACGAGTATTGGCCGCGGCGGTCAGCCCGGATGGACATTATCTTTTATCCGGCGGTGATGACAATACCCTGATTTTGTGGGACATTGCCAGTGGGGACATTGTGCGTCGTTTTATGGGACATACCAATTGGGTACGGACTGTCGCCTTTAGCCCGGATGGTCGCACAATTCTATCGGGTTCGGAAGATAACACCCTGATTTTATGGGATATTGAGACTGGTGAACAAATCCGTCAATTCCGAGGCCATACCAATACGGTTTTCTCGGTAGCTTTTAGCCCCGATGGAAAACACGCCCTGTCCGGTTCGGGTGATACGACCCTCATTTTATGGGATATTGAGAGTGGTACACAGCTTCAAAAGCTCTCCGGCAATCTCGGCCCGGTTGCCAGTGTCGCCTTTAGCCCGAATGGATTAACAGCGCTGTCAGGTTCAGTGGAAAATGGTACAGACAGTCGGCGGGGGATAGTGGTACTGTGGGACATTGTTGCAGGGCGGGAAATCCGCCGCTTTGAGGGGCATACCGATTGGGTACGGGCCGTCGCGTTTAGCCCCGATGGTCGCTCCATTTTGACTGGGGCGGATGATGCTCGACTCATTTTGTGGGACATTGTTGCAGGGCGGGAAATCCGCCGTTTCGAGGGGCATACCAACTGGGTGCGAGCCATCGCTTTTACCCCCGATGGCCTGCGCTTTGTTTCAGCATCGGCGGATGACACGCTCAAAATCTGGGAAGTTGAATCCGGTGATCTGCTATATACGCTTAGAGGGCATGTGGCGAACATCAATACGGTGGCGGTTCGTCCCGATGGTCTGACCGTATTTTCTGGTGCGGATGATATGGCCCTGCTGCAATGGGATTTACACCCCGGCGCGGTGACGGAAAAATTCAGTGGACGGGGTGCGCCCAATGGGGACATAGCGGTTAGCCCCGATGGTCGTACCCTTTTAACAGGCTCACTGGATGGCTCAGTCATATTATGGGCGGTTGAGACAGGGCAGGTGATTAATCGTTTCGTCGGGCACACGGCCCCGGTGACGAGCATCGAATTTAATTTTGATGGTCAATATGCTTTGACTGGCTCGAACGATACGACCGCGATTTGGTGGAATGTGTTGTCGGGTCAGGTCGTGCTGCGCTTGGAAGGCCATACCAGCCCGGTGACCAGTGTGGCGATTAGCCCCAATGGGGAGACAGTGCTGACCGGATCACAAGACGGGTTGTTGATTCTGTGGAACTTACTGACGGGTGAAGAAATTCGACGCTTTGAGGGTTATGAGGGTCAAGTCTATACCGTCGCATTCAACCTTGATGGTCAGCAGGCGCTGGGCGGATTTGAGGATAGCAGCCTGATTTTATGGGATGTTTCGACAGGCGAGGAAGTCATTCGGTTCGAGGGGCATGGCGGCCCAGTAACCAGTGCAGAATTTAGCCCGCGTGGTGGCAGTATTCTGTCTGGTTCAAAGGACGGGACATTGGTGCTGTGGGATATTCAGACTGCTACTCGTGTTAGAACTCTCACGGGTCAAGATTCTCCGATTACTCGTGCTCAATTCACCCCGGATGGCACGCAAATCCTATCGGCGGGTGAAAATGGCACATTGGTTTTATGGGATCGGGAAACTGGCGAGATGCTCCACCGCTATAACGACCCCGCCACCGGCCCGATTTTTGGGGTAGATATAGCCGTTACACCAGTGGGATTCGATATTTTAGCAGGTGGGCTGAACCGTGTACTGGTTGTATGGGATCCCCAAAACGAGACCCCGCTGCGACGATTTGCCAATCTGGGGCATGGTGGGGCGGTAAGGGATATAACCATCTCGACGGATAACCTATGGATGCTATCGGCAGCCGACGATCACACACTGATTTTGTGGGATGTGGCGACAGGTGTGGAGCTTCGGCGTTTTGAAGGACATGCGGGTCGGGTGCTGACTGCTGCATTTAATGCCGATAACCAACTGCTCGTATCAGGGTCAGATAACGGCGAAATTATCTTGTGGGATGTGGCAACAGGCCAGCAGGTTCGCCAATTGGCGGGTCATGTAGGCGCAGTCTACAGCCTCGTGTGGCAAAATACCACGTCGTATGTGATTTCAAGTGGCGAAGATGGTCGGATTCTCGTGTGGGATGTCGAAACAGGCACACAAATCCAGCAAGTCACCGATCAGGAAAGCGCCGTCCTCAGCCTCGCTCTTAGTGCTGATGAACAACAACTATTGTCCGGTGGGGCGGATGGGGCAATCATTTTATGGTCGTTGGATGGAGAGGAAATTCAGCGTTTTACTGGGCATCTTGGTGCGGTTAACAGCGTCGCCTTTAGCCCGAATGGACGGCAGATATTGTCGGGGTCATCCGACGAAAGCCTGATTTTGTGGAATGTAGCGACGGGCACAGAAGTTCGCCGATTCCGCCGCCATATCGCCTCGGTGAATAGCGTGGCCTTCAGCCCCGATGGAAATACTGCCCTGTCCGGCTCAACCGATGCCACCGTCATTCTATGGGATTTGGAGTCGGGTGAAGAAATCCGCCGCTTTGAAGGTCATCGTGGTGGGGTGAATCATGTCGCGTTTAGTCACGATGGGCGGGCAGCGTTTTCGGCTTCGGATGATGGCAGTATCATCCAATGGCGCATTGATACGCTTGAGGAACTCAAGACATGGGTGCGCGAAAATCGCTTGGTGCGCGATTTGTCGTGTAGTGAACGTGAAATCTATATCGTTGAACCTTTCTGCACACCTGTCGAACTCGCCCAAACATTGACGCCAACACCATCGCCGACCCTGCCCACTCAGCCGCAAATTCGTTTGGTATACACCGCAGATTCCATTTTGTTGTTTAATATTTCACCGTTCCAGCAAAATGTGAGCGACTTGGTATTTGAGGGGGATTCCTTTGGGACATTTTCGACAGCGCAGTGGCTACCCGCCAATATCGCATTAGATGATTTACGACGGATGTTGCCGGATGCCTGTCTCCAATTAGTGACCCGTGATGAGGCGGTAATGCCTTCGCCATGCCGCAATTCACTGGGATGGATTCGGCAGAGTGCGGCAAGCGCCCATTTCTGGACAGCGGCGAATGGCAATAGTGTTTTTTATGTCCGGCGTGATGAAGAAACACTGGCAACGTGCAGTATCAGCGCAGGCACATGTGAATTTGCCGTTACCGAGGAGTAAAGTCGAAGATTTTTTGCACGGTGGGGTTGCCATATTCAGCCCCACCCGTTAAGACCTTCAGATTGGGGAGAATTTGCGCCTCCCCTTTGCCATGTGTATGCCCACACAGAACTGTCATGTGCCGATGCGGATGGAGCAGCATCATTTCGCGTAGTACGTCACCCACTGCTTTGCAAGTAAAATGCGGCAGCCAATTGTCATCGGAGATGCGACCCTCATGCCAACAGGCCTCTTGAAACGGGGGTACATGGGTGACGACCACTACGTGTGCAAAGCGTTCTAGTGTACTCGGCAAAACCCGTCGAAAATGCTGGGCCGCCTCATCTGCCAGCGATACCACTCTTGGTAACAGCCCAACTTTCTTCTGACCCGCCAACTCTCGAATGAGGACATAATCATTCATCCAGACATCTGAAGTGGCAAAATTACCATATTGTAAATCGGCCCAACCATCATGCCCGATGAGGCCAACCGTTGGGGTGAGTTCAACACATTCAAGGTTATTCAGATAATGCAAATGGGGATTTTGGCGACACAATTCTTTGACCTCGTTCCGAACTCCATAGATTGAACCCCAGTAAAAATCATGGTTGCCCAAGACAAAATGGATGGGCTGAGGCAATTTGGCCGCCATGATTTTGAGGTAGGTAGTGAGATTATCGGACTCGCCAATGTCGCCACTAATGAGCCAAGCATCCACCTTATGACGGCTGAGTTTTTCGACAAATTCATTCACGAGTGGCAATGGCAAAAAATTGAGATGAATGTCGGTGAGCCAACCGACCCGTTGTATCATTCTGTCTTTTCCACTTTAAACAACCATGTGTTGTTACTTTGATATTCGACTGACAAATGCCCCGATGTCACCAAATTGAGCAAGACCGAAAACTGACCATTACGATCCATTGTATGTTCCAATTCACCGGATACGATGTATTGGATCTGATATTTGCGTATCAAGTTTAATAGGAGGTCTTTGCTGGTGGTGGTGTAGAACAGCCGAATGTCGCCGATACGCTGCTCTAACTCCTCGGCCTGATGCGGGAACTGTTGGCGCATGTGGTTGCCCCAACCCATAACAGTCGGCAGGCCCGTGTAGCTTGCGATGCGTGTGTTCCAGCGATATTCACCTGTATACAGTTCGGCAATTACCGGATAGCCTTTGACGTGGGAACGCATATAACGAATCAGAGGCTCATCATCGGCAATGCTGATAGTTTCGGACTCCAATGGATAGGGCATCACATCCATAAAGTCGTAGCCGTCCAGCGTAAAATCTTTGGTATAGGATTCCTTGTCGCGGGCAGGTAAGGCTTTAATAGGGAAGACGAGGCCGGGTAGTAAGATCAATATTGAAATGCTTGTCAGCAAGTAGGCGCGGCGCTGCTGTACCATATGATACAACAGCACAGGAATCAACAAACCCGCCCACAACCAAAGCTGGAAAGCCACCTTGAAACCCGTGTTCATGCGGTCAATGTCACCAACGATCACCACATGCTCAATGGCGAGGAGACCAGCGGCGAAAAATACAACCCCACCGTGCGGCGCGATGTTCTTTCGATCCAAAGCCACTAACAATAGGGCCAGCAGCAAAATGGTGACCAATAAAACCGACGTACCATCTTGCCCACCGACCTGCAAAGCCGGAAATACTGCCAAGATGAATAACCCAATTTCAACAGGCGCATCGGCATCTGGCAAAGCAATAGCTTTGATCCGATGAACGAGCCAAATCAGCATGACCGCCAGCGGCGCCCCCCATGTCAGCAAGAAGGGCTTCAGAATCGAGCGTGGCCCTTCCCAGCGGCTAATGCTGCCATATTCCCCAAGTGTCGTGTGCTGTAAATACGGCCAAACTGTGATTAACGCCCCAACAGCAAATAGCGCCAGCAGTAGCGGTAGGCGCTGTGTGAAACGGCTAATCAACAAAATGACCAGCAGGGTCAACGGCACATAGACCAAAATATCCCATGTGTTGGTCATATAGATAATGCTGATAAGGCTGCCCAGTGCCATCACCTGCCACCATGCCCGCTGTTTGTATGTCACCCATAACAGCGTGAGAAGAATGGTGACGGGCAGCAATCCAAACAGGTGGGCATGGAAATCACCCCATAGGAAGGAAAAGAACGGTACCTCGGTAATTATCCCGCCACCGCCATTTTTTGATTCGGCAATCATGCGAGTGGGATACCAATACCAGCGATGGGCGGGCATGTTGGCGATAGATTGCAGCACCAAATCAAACGCCCCATAGTTCCCCGCAATCATTACCAATATCGTGCCCATACCTGCCAGCGCCATCCTCCAACGGAGGTGTCCGACTTGGCTCAACACCGACAGCAGCAGATTGCAGACAAGGGTCAAAATGGTCGCGTAGAACACCGCCAGAATCAGATTTGGGCCATATTCGGGGGCCGAGCCGAATAGCTTGAGCGGCATGGCGGCAACGACAAACCCTAAGTAGTAGTAGTTGATTTCAAACCCGCTCAACCACGGACTAGGCGGTGGAAATTGACCGGTGCGCCAAACAGCATTCAGATAGGCCAAGTCCATATGTTTTTCGCCCCCCAGCCAAGGATGCCAAAAGTCGGGATTAACACCGCGCATCACGATGCCTAACCCGAAGGCGGCTAACCAGACTAAATCGAGGGCGACCATACCGCGCCAATGGGTTTTGACGAAGGGCCAAATTTGCTGACGCTGACGAATGTACAAAATGACCATTACGACCAGATAACCCGCGACGAAACCGATGAGGGCTAGGCGTGTCCACAGGCGTACATGGAAGGCGGCGGTCAACCACCACGGAAGAAGCGCCAACACCAACCATGAGATACCACGTCCCAATCCATAGCCGCGCAAAGGTAGCGATGGGAACAAAGCAAACATCAAGGGGAAGGCCAGCCAACTGATAGCGATGAAGCCTATGGCAAATACGACCACCTGTAATTGGATTTCACGGTTCCGGGCTGCCTTCTCCGATGCAACATAGGTGGGTTCGGCGACCTCCTCCAAATCAATGCGGTTGCGCTCATCCACATAGGGAGCAAAGGCCGTCATTTGGCTGGTTTCAAAACCTCTATTTTTGAACACATAGATCGTCGGATGGTCATACACCGTAAAGGCTTCTTCGGCCTCTAATTCGTTTAACCATTTAGGCAGATGCCAATCGGGTAATGCCTGATCGGGGATGACCAGTGGGCCAAAACGGGGGAGAGAATCAAAGCGGGCAATCTGACGATAACCCAGTTTTTCCCCAAACAAATCCTCATAATAGTCAATCGTGAACCAATAGAGTTTTTCGTTGCGTGTCAAGGCATCATACATGCGGTTGGTGCTAATTGTCATATAATCAGCCAACAGCAGCACGTCGCTCATCCATCGCTGTTTTTCGGGCCGATCATGCTCGACGACTTGGAGGGGGAGTTCGGTGTACCATTCCTCATCAAACCCGCTTCGATTTAGGCATCTCTTTGGTGGGAAATAACCTAAAGTGACCTTGCCCGCCTCAAAACAGATACGGGTTGGGGTGGAAAAGTCCCATTCACCCTCACTGGCAATAGTCGTACCCGTAAACCACAGCGGATAGGTCGAGGTGATATTGATGGCTGTATCATGGGGAACACGAATTGGCTTATCAAATTCAAAATACCGACCCTCACCTAAAAGGCTGGTATTGGAATCCTGCGACACCAATTGAGCCGTATATTTTTGGTCTTCAATTTCGAGTGTGAGGTTGCTGGGGAGACCAATGGCGTGAGCAATGTAGAGACCCTTTAAGGTCTGATCATGATCTTTGAGGACGAAACCAAAGGCATAATTTTGATCGGTCATGGCATAGCGGATGATGTTGGCCCGACCTGTTGGTTGCAACTGAATTGCCCCAATGCTCCAGAGGTCGCTGGAAACGTTCAGGTACTCAATGGCGGGAACGACATGAATCATGGGAACATCCGTGTCCCATTCAACCGTCATTTTCCAGCGATAGGCCCCCGGCTTCACTTCGATTTGTTTGTCGGGTGGCAAATCTATCCTCATTTCATGGGGGTTTTCGCTGGTGGCATCAAACACAAGTAGTAATTCGGTTTCAATGTCATTGTCGTCTAAGGCAACGAACTGCACGTTCACGCGAACGGGGGTGGGTTCAAGCCAGCGCAGCCACAAACGCTTGAAAATAATCGTATCCTCGCCCGTGATGTGGATGGGGCGGCTTTCATAGGAAAGTTGTTCATATGTGGGTTCGGGTTTGTAATACGTAACCATGCGATACCGCATTCCACGCCCCGGCGTTAAATGGTACCATGTGCCATCCTCGCCAACCCCTGTGACCGCCGCTGGCATGTTTTGGTCAATCCAACGGGCTGCCTCGACACGGGTTTGTGGCGCACGATAGATGCCTGTGAACACAAATGCCCACAGAAATGTACCCAAGACAACGACTTGCCGTAGGCGCACCGACCAACGGGGTCGGATTTGCAGCAACCACCATGCCAATAGCAGACACAATACACCATACAGCGGCAGATAGTAGCGCATTGTCATGTAATGCAGCCGACCATGCCACCCAAAATAGGCGATAAACCATGCGGTTAACAAAGCCACTTGAGGCGATAATTCCCACTGCTGGATTTGTTTATTGATGGCTTGAATTAAGGCGATGGTTGCCAAAATTCCCAGTGGCAGACCCATGCCCCACAACACGATATTGGCCCAAGGATAAAAATAGGAGAGACGTCCGACGAATTGATGCGACGGCGGCCACCCGTCATCCTGCTTGGACGATAATTTCGACACGTACTCAATATCATCGAACCATTTTTCATTGCCTTGCAGATCCCAAATATCCGGCCCTTTAAAGGCATAGGGTTGGGCGACCCGAAAAGTCAAAAATCCAATCCCGGCTGTAATGACCAGTAACAGCGCGACCCGTACCCATCGCAAAAAATGGAATTTACGTGAAGCATCGGGTTTTTGTAGGTAGAGCGTGCGGAGATAGATAAAGGTCGCCAATGGAGCTAGGCCTGCCGCCATTGCGATGTTGATACGTGAGGCGACACCAGCCCCTACTGCCAAACCGAATAAGATAAAGGCCCATGTCCGACCCCGTTGACTAATGGCGACAGCGGCATAGAGCGCGATAAGGAAAAATAGATTGGCGAGCGTGTCCACCGTCCAATAGTGGGCAAGCTGAATGGGCAAAGCAGCAGCGGCATAGAGCATAGACGCAAATAGCCCGCTTTGAATGCCAAAAAGCCGTCGTCCAATGATAAACACCATCAGGGTCGCCAGCACATCGGCAATTACATTGACAAAACGCCCAACAAGGTGGAGGCCATCGAATTCGCGCCAGAGCTTATTGCCCGTGATTTCGACTGCTACTTCGCCCGCTGTATACACCATAAAGGTTGGCAGGGTGCCATAGGCGTAGCTGCCTTCATTGACGTTATTGGGATTGAGAGGGCTACAGCGCGTATTGAAATAGGCATGGCGGCGGGGGTCATCTGCACAGCGTTTTTTGACATTATCGAGTAGCTCACTGCGATCTCCAACCCGTGTGGCGATGGCAGTCAGGAATAATTCGTCGGGGTGGCTATGGCTATAATAATCCCAATTGATTCCAATGTAGCGTAAACATCCCGCCAGAATGAGAATCCCCACCAAAACAAGCCAATAGTATTTGTTTTGTTTCATCCATCAGTTCCGCAGTGCAAAATCGAATAGATTTTCTTACAGCCATAGCAGCTAACATCGCCTATAGTATAAAGCATCTACACACTGCGCTAGAAATCTTGACATCCCTTAACAGGAAAAGGTTCGCATGAGTCAAACCTTGTTATCGAATCTTGGCGAAAAACTGAAAAAAATACAGCAGAATCAATGGGTGGGGCTTGGCGTTCTGCCAATTGTTCTATCTTTCAGTTATCTAGCTCATCGGTCTTTTGAGGATTTGAATCTTTGGGGAGGGCTGCGCTGGTTGGGATTGGGGAGCTTGCTGCTGATGGTTTTTACGCCTATTTTGCCATCTAAGCCGTATCCTGAGAAACGTCAATTAGGGATTGCGGGCGGTTGGCGACGGGTCGCAGGTATCATCGGTTTAGCGATTGGTCTCGGCTTGATTTTTTCATCGGGACAGGAATTTTTGAAGACAAAACCGGAGGAATTTCCTAGTCAAGACACGTGGAATGATTTCCTTTTAGGGGTGGTTTTTTGGATAGCCGGAGGAGTCGTATTGACTCGTGCTATCCCCAAGAAAATCGTCATTACTCAGGCGACAGCCGCATTTTTGCAACTACTCCTGTTTGTAGCGATATTTTTGCGTATCTATAAACTCAAAGACATTCCGAGCGGTATTTGGTATGACGAGGCATTGGCTCTCCTCGATGCGCGCAGAATGCTGAATGATGCGGGCTTTCGCCCCTTTTTTGTCCCGAACATTACATATCCCCATTTGATGCTCTATGCTCAGGCCCTGCGAGTGTTTGGCGACACCAATGTGGCTGGCCCACGCCTTGTGCATGTGTTTTTTGGTGTGGCAGCCGTCGTCAGTGCCTTTTTAGTGGGAGATCTGCTGCGTGGACGGTGGTTTGGTCTGCTTATGGGGTTCTTTATGGCGGTGTTTTCGTGGAGCATCACCTTTAGCCGGATAGCCATGACGGGCGTCGAAACGTGTTTTTTTACTCTCTTGGCCCTCTATTTCTTGATGCGTATGGTGCGCTATGGGCAGATGCGTGATGGTTTATGGGCCGGGTTGACGGTAGGAGTCGGACTCTATTTTTACGCCGCCTTTCGTTTTGCACTCATCCCGCTTGCTCTCTATGGGTTGCTGGCGTGGCGTTGGTGGAAACCACAAGCCCTGCTCATCAGTGGTTTTGGAGCAATAACAGCGCTCTTGGTCTTTATGCCGATCCTTGTTTTTTACAAACTAGACCCTGATCTATACACCAATCGCAGCAAGGAAGTTTCTGTTTTTCGAGAGGAAAATCGGTTGGGAGTATCTTTGGAAGACGCTCTCGATATCAGCCTAGATAGACATTTGCGCATGTTTCATGTGCTGGGTGACCGCAATGGTCGCCATAATTTGCCCTTTGACCCAATGGTGGATGTCGTCACTGGGGTTGTTTTTGTACTCGGCATTGGGTTGTCGCTGCGGCAACTTAACCACGCCGAGGAATGGTTTTTTATTGGATTGTTTGTTACCAGTTTGGCATCAGGACTCGTAACCCTCCATTATGAAGCACCGCAGGGATTACGCACGATTGGGGTTTTGCCCGCCATCGCCTATTTTTCAGCCCTAACACTGGAAGATATCGGACAAATTCTCATTAGGGCCAAATTGCGGTCCTTAGCAATAGGTTTTTTGAGTATTCTTTTAGGGACGACTCTATATCTCAATCATGACAAATATTTCGAGCGGCAGGCACGTGATCAAGATGTTTGGTTAAGCCATTCGACAACCCCAACTATTGCAGGCCAACTCATGCGAGCGCGACCCGACCACAGATTTTATATTAGCCCAAGGATGTATGGCGAAGCGAATATGCAGTTTCTAGTCCCGGATTATCAGCAGCATTCGGAGCTAGTGGATTTCCCTGACACACTACCATTGCGTATTCCCCCACCCACCGAGCCGGTTACACTTATTCTGCATTTCTCTGAGCGTCTCGCTTATGAATATGCCCAAGTGTTGTATCCCAACGCCAAATTTACGACGGTCACCTCGGCTGATTATGGGGTACGGGGCGATTTTGCCCATGATCCAGTGATGTACGTAATTGATCTGACCCCGGAGGATATTACCGCTATACAGGGTCTGAACGAGGATGGCACCGGGGTTTTATACGCACCCCAATACAGCGAATATCGGTTTTTCACGACAGGGCACTTGATGATTGATGGCGAGGTGTGGCCGTCAGGCGAAGGTCGTTTATTGGCAAAGGGCAACCATGCTATTCAAATGACCCCCGGTCAAGGGCTTGAGTGGGAGGTGCGGGATTATACAGTGAAGAGTGGAGTGCCGAATTGGATGTTGTATCATGGCCCAGTGACGAATAATGGCTTGCATGGTTATTTTTATGCTAATACAGAATGGAGTGGGCCGCCAGCATTGGAACGTATTGATCCCTTTTTGGACGTCTATTTCCATAGATTACCGATGCCGCGCCCCTATACCGTGATTTGGAGGGGCTTTTTGAATATCCCAACCGATGGGGTTTATGGTATTGGTCTGCGGGTGCTCACCGTTGGCGAGGTTTCGCTGGACGGTGTGCTTCTTGTAAGTGGCAGCGATGGAGACAACCCCGTTACCACGATGCTTGAGTTAAAAGCAGGACGACATCCCATCGAAATACGATTATTAGATGCCGCCTACTACTCACGCATTCATCTAGTGTGGTCTTTGGACAATGGCGAAACTTATGATCCAATTCCGCGTGATGCCCTTACTCCCTATTGATCTGATGGATCGAGGGTATATTGCGATAAGAACTCCCAAATAACACTTGGAGCATCAATATCCATGTTGACCGCCCCAAATCGTTCGGCATCAAGCCGTCCCGGTACACCGGGGATATTGTGTCCGCCGCCATCAATTTCATAAAAAACGATATTATCCTCGTCGGCACAGCCTTTAAATTCATAGATTCTTACCGACGTACCGGGAGAATTTCCGGCTGGGGGTAGGTCGGTAAAATCAACCTGATTCGGGTCACAGGCATTATGAACTGCCCAAAAACCTAATGACTCTGACACAGGATATGTGACCCACTGCCCTCGTTGGCGCAGACCGTCCCACAGAATGCTCGCGTCCAAAGTGCCATGTATGAATAGCAGCGGAATCGCGGGGGTTTCGGCGCAGAAGACTTCAAAACCGGGGAAAGCTGTCGCGCCAATAATTGCAAAAGCCGCAAATTGGTCATAGGCTTTACAGGCCATTGCTTGGGTCATAAATCCGCCATTTGAGAAGCCCATTAAATAAACTCGTTGGGTATCTACATTCAAATCTAATGCTAAATCGTTAACGAGCGCACGTAAAAACCCTACATCATCAATTTCGTTATCCCCATAACCGGGGTAATCCAGTGTGTAATTCCAGCCTTGATTGATGCCATCAGGATAAACCGCAATGAAATTTTCGGTACGGGCTACACGATTCAAATCCAATAAATAGGCAAAACCAGCCCCGGTATCTGGCCGACCATGTAGGGCTATCACCACTGCTGTCGGTTGGGTTGGGTCATAGGTAGGCGGTACATAGACGGTGTAGTTGCGGGCCAATGTTTCGGGGGACACAGCTTCACGGGTCATTTTTGTTGCTAGTGTCTGCCAATCCTCATCATCTTGTGGGCCAAACAGATAACGTATGGCAATTTGCGTATAATCTACGCCGAACTGATTGAGTTGATGGTCGCCTGTGCCACGTAGCCAATTGTTGCCCGCATTTTCAATGGAAAGAAAGGCTAACGATGTTCCGTTCCCGCAATCTTGATACAGACGGATGTCCGGCTCAGTAAAAATTTCAAAATCATTCAGATCACAACTATTCCGTTCGCTCCAAAATCGCAGCGTGCCACCTATACTTTGTACACGCAGGGGCGGCGCAGAATCCCCTGTATTGACATTGCGTCCCTCTAATGGATAGTAAAAATCATTGCTGCCAACCATGATCAGCATCGAAATTGGGGTAGTTACCGAACTGGGGCAAAGGTCTTCGTGATAGTTCCAAATGAGGGCGCTGCCAATCACGACTTTCGCAAATCGTTCGGGTGATTCGCAGGCCAACCGATAGGCCATTAGCCCTCCATTGCCTGACCCCACCAAATAAATCTGCTGGTCGTCAATAGAATAAGTCGCGCTCAGTTCGTCTAGGAGATAGTTGATAAAGCCGAGATCGTCTACTGGCTCGGTTTCGGGAAGGGGCGAATAGGCACTGCGACCATCATCCCACCGTAAATCATAGCTGTCAGGATATGCCACGATAAATCCTTGTTCATCGGCAGCCGCATCCAATCCCGTCAGCGCGGCGATAGCTTTCCCGGATGATGCAAACGGGTGCAGCATCAATACCAGTGGAACGGGTTCACCTTCGGAATAGGAGGGCGGCACATGCACGTAGACGGTGCGTTCGAGGTTGTCATAGGTCAATTTTTGAACCGAGTTGTCTTGGGCATGACCCGCTTGGGGCAACCCAATCGAGAGGCATAATACGACCAAGCATACCCAACAAAGGCATCTTAGCATGATGGTTTTTCCTTGCTAAAAAGAGGTTTCTTAGGTTTGGGGACTCGGCTAGAGTATTTACCCGTCAATCCGATGGCGGGTTCGAGGGAAGCAGATTTTCGAGGTCTTGTCGCCAAAATTGGAGGGCATCGCGCACCAGTGATTGTGTACCGACCACCCAAATGGTACCCGCTTGACCTGACCACTCAACCGCTTGGGCAAAGGCTTCAAACACAGCGGGTTGATGGGTGACATTGGCGGATAATTGTTGGGCGGTCTGCATTACTGCGTCGGTAAAATGCAGATGATGGGCGCTGACCTGTGTGATGAGGGTGTGGACGACATGCGGCATTAGGGTTTCGAGCAGCCCTACATGGTCTTTGTCGTGCGGCAGGGCCGTTACCAAAATGATTGGGTCGTGACTGAGTGTTAGAACGCTGTCTCGGAACTGTTCGGCGGATTCCCGATTTATCGCCCCGTCCACGAACACCAACGGGCTATCACTAACCTTATCACAGCGCCCCGGCAGTCGAACCGCACGAATGATTTTGGATACGGCGGGTTGATGAATATCCCCCACGTGCAGGGCAGACACGGCGGCGTAGGCGGTTGCTAGATTGGTTGCCTGATAAATCGCCGGGGTGTGGAGTTCAAAAGTGTCACTATTGATTGTCACATGCTGGAAGTCAGATTCGCGCCGCTGCTCAAATAAAATATCTCGCCCGACCTGCTGAAAGGATGCCCCAAGTTCATGACACACCTGCTCGATTTGTTGGCTTACTTGAGGGAATTGGGGAGCACTCACGGCAGTGCTATTGGGTTTGATAATCCCTGTTTTGTGCCACACAACATCGGGAACGGTTGGGCCAAGTTTATCCAGATGCTCCGCCATAATCGGGGTAAAGCAACTGACACGATTTTCAATCAGACGCACATCATCAAAACGCCCGCCGCGTCCGACCTCCAACACCATTGCCGTAACCCCACTTTGCATAAAATAGCGCACGGCACAGGCCAAAAATAATCCCGTCGGGCTGAGATATTGATCGGGGGGTAGCGCGGCATCAATTCGGCGGATGGTCGGGGCAAGATCGTCTATAATTTCAACAAAGGCCGCTTCGGAAATCGCCTGCCCATTGACCCGAATCCGTTCCCTCACACTCAAAAAACTGGGACTGGTCAATAGGCCGACGGTGTGCCCCATAGCTTGTAACAGGGCCGCGCAAAAAATCGAGGTCGAGCCTTTACCCTTGCTGCCTGTGACCGTGATCGTTGGGGCAAAATCGAAGGGCAGGTTGACCTCGGTAAATAATTGTTGAATACCTGCTAAATTGCGCGTTTCGGAATCATAGCCGTGCAGGGTGGGAGTCACGCGGCTATAGGATTCAAAGATCAGATTTTCGGCCTCTAACATGAGTTAATCCAATAGAGATAAAATGGCTTCAGCCAGGTCGTAGGCAAACTGCTGATTGTTTGCTGCCCGTAATCGAATATGTTGGGAAATCTCGATTTGCAGGCTGCCATAATTGCCGGGTTGTGCCGCCAGCTTTGCTAGATTGTGTCGTGCAATAATGCTATCGGAACGTCCAGTAAATTTGATTTCATCTGTGCCCGGTTTTGGTTCAACCTTCCAGCCCTTCTTGCTTAATGACTCATGTAAGCGATCTCGCAGAGAATGTAAGTGTCCATTTGATGTTATGGTTTTGCCATTCAATGTACCCAGAAAAACATCCGTGTCACGGCTGCGGCAGCCATGTAAATCGAGCAACAGAGCAGTAGGGGCGGCGGCATGGGTAATTTGCCGAACAAGGCCAGCGAGGGTCTGTTCAAAGGCATCATAGAGCGGCTCGGCACGTGCATCGTCATAGGCGTGTTCACCTGCGATGATTTGTTTGCTGCGGCTAAAATCAATACGGGAGCGATGTACCCGCGCAATCAGGACATAGGGCGTGCCTTTTTGGGAATGGCAGACTTGTTTGAATTGTTCGGTGATATCGAGCAACCCCCCTTCTGCCTTTTTTAAGCCACGTACTCGCTCTTTTAATTCAGCGGCATACGACTGTTCAAGTGGGGTGGAATGAGGCAGGGTCAATAAAATGGGCAGAGACCCGGTGGTTAGATGAAAGGCTTTTTCGGGTGAAAAGGTCATAGGCCCTAGCGGGTAAAGGTCGCAACCGACTCGATGTGATAGGTCTGTGGAAACATATCCACCGGCTGCACATCCACCAAACGATAGCCCGCCCCAACGAGTTTTTTGGCATCCCGCGCAAGAGTCGCTGGGTCGCATGAGACATAAACCATTTTACGCGGCTTGCACTTAATCAACTCATCCAGCGCGGCGGGTTTCATGCCAGCACGTGGCGGATCAATCACAGCGGCATCAAAATGGCCCTGCAAAAAGCGTGTTAAAAGCTGTTCGGCTGTGCCCTGCATGACCTTGATATTCGAGAATTTGCCCAGATTAAGCCTAGCATCAGCAACGGCAGGTGGATACGACTCAATCGCGGTTACTTTGCGGGCTTCGGGGGCTAAGAAAGCCGAAAACAGACCGACACCACTGTACAAGTCCAATACATGCTCTGACCCTTGCAGGGCTAGGCGTTCTAACACTAAATTGACTAATGTCTCGGCTTGGGGGAGATTGACCTGAAAGAAACTGCCCGCCGAAACTTCAAAGGTGTGATCTTTAATCGTATAGTGGACTTTATCTGTGCCCAAAATCGTGCGGGTTTCGTCACCGCCTGTCTCATCCCCAACATTCGTCGCCGCTAATGTTTCGGTGGATTGTGAACCGACTTGTAGACGTACCCGTTTTTGCTCTGGCTTGAGGTGTTTATCTTTAAATTGCTCAAATAAACTAACAAGTTCGGGGCGGATAATGTGACATTCATTGATGGTCATTATCGTTCGGTCATCAATCATCACAAAACCAAGCTTACCATCACGGGTGCGATGGAAATTAACATGAGAACGATATCGCCATTCATCAGGGCTACTGATGGTCGGATGTACCACCGCATCCTTAATGCCACCAATACGGGCGAGTTGGTCTGATACGATTCGGCGTTTAAATTCCAATTGGGCCTCGTAGCGGATATGCTGCCAGTGACATCCACCACAGGTGCCAAAATGGGGACACGGCGGTTCAACCCGATTTTCAGACGGGGTGAGGACTTCAATCAACTCCCCCCGCGCAAAATTACCCTTATCCTCAACAATCCGCGCCGCAATGGTTTCGCCAACAATGGCATAAGGGACAAAAATGGCTTTGCCTTCGTGCCGCCCTATCGCACTGCCGCCATGCGCCATACCGGTGATTTCAAACTCGATACGAGGTTCTTTCATAATCACTATTATCCAGTGGTTTTCATCCCGGCAGCAATACCATTTACAGTGGATAGCACCGCTTTCAGGGTTGCTTCAAATTGCGGATGGTCAGGGGCAAGATGACGTAGGTCACGCAGCAAGCTCACCTGAATAAAGTTTAACGGATCAACATAGGGGTTGCGCCGCTCAATCGAGCGCTGCATAACAGGCAGATTTTCCAGAATTCCTTGTAGGCCCAAAATTCGACAAATCTGGTCACAGGCACGGGCATGTTCGGCTCTAATTTCTTGGAACACCGTCTCACGCAGTGACTTATCATCCACGAGTGAGGCATATAATTCTGCGATGCCCATATCGGCTTTGGCGAGGTCAAGTTGGGCATTCTCAATCAGGGCACGGAAAAAAGGCCATGTTTGGAACATATGCCGCAGTTGGGCAAGACCATCCGGCGTTTGTTGAATGTACTTTTCAAGCGCGTGCCCCAAACCATACCAACTTGGAATAATGGCTCGGCTCTGCATCCATGAAAACACCCAAGGGATGGCTCGAACCTCGCTAAACCCCCCTTGTTGACGTTTGGCAGGGCGTGAGCCAATCTGCATGAGGGATAATTCACGGATGGGGGTAGCCTGCTGCCAATAATCCAGAAATTGGGGTGTCTCGAATACAAACTTACGATAGGCGCTACGTCCCATCTCAGCGAGAGTATTCATAGTGTTGAGCCATTTCGGCTCAATAGGAGTTTGGGAGGGCATAGCAAAAGCCAGCAGCACGGCGTTCATGACCTGATGCAAATGGCGGCGGGCGATTTCAGCATTGCCATAACGATAGGCAATCACTTCGCCTTGTTCGGTAATTTTGATTCGACCATGCAGTGAGCCGGGGGGTTGAGACAAAATGGCCCGATTGGTTGGCCCACCCCCACGTCCAATGCTGCCACCACGTCCGTGAAACAATTCGAGATTGATATTTTGTGTTTTGCACAAGTCAGCTAATTCGCGTTGGGCGACATACAGTGACCAATTGGAGGCCAGATAACCGCCGTCTTTGCAGCTATCTGAATAGCCCAACATAATCTGCTGACGCATTCCGCGTGCTTCGACATGCTGACGATAGGCGCTGTTTTGGAACAGGGTCGCCATCACCATTGGTGCGTTATGCAGATCGTCAATCGTTTCAAACAAGAGAACTAAGTCCACATCGGTATCAATCCCCACCTCACGCGCAAAGAGCATCATGGCTAGGATGTCGCTGGGGGATTCGCTGCGGCTGGCGATGACAGTATCAATCACCGTTTTGCCATACAACCGATGCGCTTTGGCGATCATGCGCCACGTCTCAATAATGCGGTTCGTTGCAGGCGAAAAAGGAGCTTCGACTGGGAACAGGGGGCGTGGATTGGCGATTTCCCGCGAGAGCAAAAACTGCTTATCCTCTTCGGGCAGTTCCAAGTAATTACGTTCCAACCCATAGTGATGGAAAATTTCGTGGAGGGCGGCGGCATGAAGGCGGGCGTCTTCGCGCACCTCTAAAGGCATGAGATGGAGGCCAAATACGCGCACAACGGTAATCAACCGCTGTAGAACACCCCGCGCCACCCGATGGCCCTTGTTTTCCATCAGACTACTTTGCACCAGCCGCAAATCCTCTAAAAGCTCATCGCCCGTTTTGTAAATGCCCGATTTTAACTGCCAAGCGATGGAATCCATCTTCTGGCGATAGAACTCACCGGTATATTTGGTACTGCCACCGCCATTGACCGATTCCACCAGTGCCTCCGATACGCCGATCTCCTCAACTGACTGGGTAAGGTGTTCGCGGAAAAACTCGATTTCGTGCAGATAGACTTGCACGGCGGCTTCACGCAGGGTTTTGAGGGTGTCCAATGTCACTTCAGGCGTCACATTGGGGTTGCCATCCCGATCCCCCCCGATCCATGACGCGAAACGCAGCAGGACAGGCAGATTCGACCAATCGGTATTGGGATAATATTGGACAAGGGCCGCTTCCAATTCCTCATAGATGGAGGCCGTCACGTCCATAATGACCGAGGTGATGAAATAGAGGCCAAAATCCACTTCATCGGAGACCGTTGCTTTGGAAGCGCGGGTCGGTTGGGTCTGCCATAATTCCTCAATTTCTTCGGCAAGGGCTTTTTCTAGCGCCTGCTGTTCACGTGGCAAGACCGTATGCTGCTCTTTGGAGGCTAACAACTGAGCGATATGGCGTAGCTTAACGAGGACTTCTTTACGCTTTGCCTCAGAGGGGTGCGCGGTCAAGACCAACCGCACCGAGATTTGCTCCAATACGGCTCGTACCTCATCTGCCGTCAAGCCGTGTGCGTGGAGGGCTTGAATGGATTCGCCGATGGATTCGGTTAGATTTTCCTCATGTTCCCGTTGGCGCAAAATGCGGATGCGCTGGTGGTCTTCAGCGATATTGATGAGTTGGAAATAATTGCTGAAGGCTTTGATGAGAACGCGGCGCTGGTCCAAATTGAGTTTATTTATGATGCTTGCCAATTCTTCAGCCGCGCCTGTTTCATCATTACGACGCGCTTTCGCAGTCTGGCGGACGGTCTCAACTAACTCAAAGGCATCCTTGCCATGTTGTTCCCGGATGATGCTGCCCAAGAGATTGCCTAAAAAACGTATATCGGTACTGAGTGGGCTAAAGTTTCCGGCAGTGATTTCAGAGGTTGTACGTTTCATGACAGCGTATTCTGATTATGGGATACTATTGGACAAACTTTAGCTTATATCGGGGGTGGTATCAAGCATATTTAGTCGTTCTCACCATTTAATGGTATAGTGACATCCATTACTAAATAGGTTATTGCGGGTGTTCCTATGTACATGGCCTATCTGCTTGGGATTTTGATTCCCCTGTTTTTTCTATATCTGGTGCATCTCCTCGAAATTTACGCTGCCAGTCGCCATGAAGTGTTAGGGTTGTCTATTGGCTGGGGCATTTTGGTTTTTAGTATCGCCTACGCCTTCAATCGCTTCATCCTTAACCAGAATCTCACAACGGTTGAGGGGCTAAGTCTCGTTGTGGCCCCTATTTTGGAAGAAAGCCTCAAAAGTGCTTTGTTGATTGTTTTGATGCGTCGCTTAATTTTGCGCTATGCCGCTGACGGGATGGCCTATGGTTTTGCAATCGGGATTGGCTTTGCGATGGTCGAGAACCTTGTCTATGTTGTCAATAATCCTGATACTGGAATGCAATTAGCTATGACGCGCTCCCTGTCTACTAGCCTTGTACATGGTTTTACAACCGCGATTGTGGGGACTATCGCTGGGGCAAGTCTACCTTTTCCCAACCGTACCCGCGTTAACCGATTCTTGTTTAGCCTCCTAATTGTCATAGTGATCCATGCCAGCTTTAACTTCGTGGTGAAAAATCTATCGGGGGCGGAACTGCTGCTGACGGCACTTGGCATGGGGCTAGGCAGCGTGGTTCTGATTATCATCATCATGCGCTGGACACTCGAACGAGAAAGTAAAGCAATTTATCTGGAATTGGCAGGGGTATTGAGTGCAGGTGAATTGGTGGCAACCCGTAACCCGGAAATGGTGGCGCAACTGTTGGCCCAACACCGAGGGGCAATCGGTGAAGATCGTACCCATCTCATCCAGCGATATGTCACATTGCAGGCTCAACGGGGTATCCTGCGTAAAAATATCGCCCTGAGCCGAAACGCCAAATTGGTTGAGACGCTTAATCGGCAGCTTCAGAGTACCGAGCAGCAGTTAGATGTTCTGCGTGGGAGTATGGGACTTTATACGTGGATTTGGTTGCGAAGTGTGCTGCCTTCAGAAGAAAGTAGCCTGTGGTTACAATTAGACAATCGATTAAATACTGAGCAACCGCAACTGGCCCGTTTGATTCAATTGAATGAGCATCAAGTCCTTGTCCCCCATGCTGAATTAGAACAACGCAAACGCATTTTGCGTCAAGGTGCCTTATTTAATGGTCTCGCCGATGAGGACTTGGTTGATTTAGCCTTGCTACTGACGGTTCGGGAGTTTCATGTCGGGGATGAAGTGATTCATCAAGGCGAGAAAAGTGATCAGCTATTTATTACAGCGGTGGGTAAGTTGGTCGTCAGTGTCTTGGACGATCAACACCAGCAAACCATCATTACTGCTTTTGGGCTAGGGGATGCGTTTGGTGATATGGAGATATTGGATAGTGAGCCTTCAACGGTCACAGTGACGTGTTTGGAAGATGTTACCCTTTATGTATTGACCCGCGACGATTTGATTACGCTCTTATTTGCCAAACCGCAAGTCGCTTTGGAAATGATGCGTGTACTCTCGCAACGATTGCGTCATCAAACCGCCCTGACCATGTGGGTACAACGAACGGCCTCGACGACGGCATAATTTGTGAATCAGTCATGGCAAAGGAGTGGTTTGCCATGACTAGACAAGGGTTTAGTAGCTGTATTTACCAGCGCTGGTGGACTTGTTCGCGGATGTATTGGTCATAAACCTCGCGCACTTTTGCCATCTGATCGTCGGTCAATGGGGTGAGGGCCGACGCTTTGATGTTATCTTCGGCTTGGGCAGGATATTTCGCACCGGGGATCACACATGTCACGGCATCAAACATCAATATCCAGCGCAGGGCGAACTGGGCCATCGTCGCGCCGCTAGGGATAATACTGCGTAATTCCTCCACCGCCTGCAAGCCCGTTTCATAATCCACACCGGAGAAGGTCTCACCCATATCAAAGGCTTCCCCTTTGCGATTAAAACTGCGGTGGTCATCCGACGAAAATTGGCTGTTGCGGGTCATCTTGCCCGTGAGCATCCCACTTGCTAGGGGCACACGCGCCAAAATGCCAACTTTGCGGCGTTTGGCTTGCTCAAAAAAGAGTTCACTGGGACGGAAACGGAACATATTAAAAATAATCTGGACGGATTGGACGCCGGGGTACTCAATCGCTTTGAGAGCTTCTTCGACTTTTTCCACACTGACCCCGTAATAGCGAATCTTGCCTGCCTGTACCATATCGTCCAAAATACCGAAAATTTCGGGGTGATAATAGGCCTCCATCGGCGGACAGTGCAGTTGTAGCAAGTCAATGCAATCGGTCTCCAAATTTTTCAGGCTGCGGTCAACCCACGCATTCAAATTTTCACGGTTGTAGCCTTCAACCGTTTGAGCAGGCAACCGTCGCCCCGCTTTGGTAGCAACATAGATGGTTTCAGAGCGTTCTTTGCGTAACTTGGCGATTAAGCGTTCGCTGTGACCATCGCCATACACGTCGGCAGTGTCCACAAAATTGACACCGAGATCAATGCTGTGATTCAGGGCAGCCATTGAATCCGCATCGTTGACCGACCCCCATGCACTACCAATGGCCCATGCCCCAAAGCTAACTTCCGATACCTTCCATCCGGTGCGCCCTAATTCACGATAATTCATGGTGTGTATATCCTTTTTAGTATTGCAGATTTAAAGTAGTACAATCGAAGTTAAGGTATTGCAAAATCAACTGACCCAACGGTGCATCCTTGACTAATGGCAAAAATCTACCACTGACAATGCCATAAGCGCCGGGCGGATCGGTCAAAAATCCCATGACATAACACCCATAATAGGCCACAAAGCTGCCATCAGTGTGCTGTCCGACCAAGACCGCTGGGAGCAGGCCGTTGAGATAACTGTGTCCGGCGGATGCCCCGGTTTCCACGTAATCCCCCATATAGAGATTGACATATACGGTGTCGCCGTAGCCCGCCACATAATCCGTGTAATTGGGCCGATAATCTTGGGCGGGTGCGCCATTCGGTTTTGGCCCCGGTAATGGATGCAGCCACATGGCATAGGCCGTCGCATAATCCCGATAGTTGATGGCCTTATAGTAGGCCAACAAAGCGCCTTGCCCCGCCGATGTAAACAACTGAGGACGATAGGTCGCGGTAACGGTGGTTGGGATGTGAAAGCAATCAATCTCTAACAAATTGCGTATGGTGGCAACATCGGGAACTTGAGTATTGGAGAGCCAGCGGAAATCGGCATCCATGATGCGCCACCGCGAAAAGCTATCCACTGCTACCGTGAAACAGCCGAAATAGGAAACCACTACGCCGTGAATTTGATACCCCAGCAATACGGTGGGGATGCGTAACGTAGCGCTTAATCCAAAGCTGTTGATCTGATACGTGCCGAAATAGGGTTGTACCAGCGCGGTATCCGCAAACCCTGACGAAAAGGATTCATAACTCTGAGTGGGATTGACCCACAGACTGTAGGCCGTCGCAAAATCTCGCAAGTTGATCGCGTTGTAGTAACGGTAGAGCATGGCCTGTGCAGTGCTAGAGGGAGTTTGGGCGTGGCTCGGTTGACTCCCATTGAGCATAGCGGTTACTATCAGCATTGCCGCCACAATCAGACGTAAACGCATCAAGGGTTTCATACAAATGCTCCTTTCGGCTGCATCAGTGTCACCCTCATTGCAGACCCGTTTTTTGCGCCAGATCATCGAAGTACAAATGCCATCTTCCAATCGTCAGGATTTGACAATTGGCGCGTTACTCTGCTGATTGTCCACCACCCGCCAGATATTCAGCGGATTGTCATTTTTCAACGCCTCTGGCAACAAGGTATCTGGCAAATTTTGGAAAGCCACCGGACGCAAAAATCGTTTAATGGCAGTCATGCCGACGGATGTGGTTGCCGGAGCGGTTGTGGCAGGATATGGCCCACCATGCTGCATACTATGAACGACTGCCACCCCTGTCGGAAATCCGTTTAAGATGAGGCGTCCGGCCTTTTCGCGTAGTAAATCAAAAACATCCCGTGCTGCCCCCATCTCGCTTTCCTCGGCATGGATGGTCGCGGTCAGATTGCCATGTAGGGTGGGAATGGTTTCCAATAAATCCGTCTCATTTTCGCAAATGACAAACATCGTGACAGGGCCAAAATGTTCATTTTGTAAGGTAGGGTCAGCGCGAAAATCTTGTGCATGGGTTATAAGCACGGTGTTAGGATAACAATAACCTTCTGCTTGGGTAGCGGTGGCGCCAGTCAACGTTTGCACAGCCGCATGACGGGTGGTCTCTGCAACAGCTTTAACCAATCCCCGCTCAATGCTGGCATTCAACAGAACACCGGGGGCGCGTGATTCCATTTTGGATTCGACTAATTCGATGAACAGCTGCGTTTCAGGATTATCTATGACTAGAACTAGACCGGGGTTGGTGCAAAATTGGCCTGTCCCCAATGTAACAGATGTAACCAAACCCTCTGCTATCGCTTCCATACGTGCCAAAATTGCTCCGGGCAAAAGCACCACCGGGTTAATGCTACCCATCTCCGCGTAAACTGGAATCGGCTTGGGGCGAGCCGCCGCTGTATCAAAAATGGCCCGTCCGGCCCGTAGCGACCCCGTAAACCCTACCGCTTCGAGTAAGGGGTGCTGAATCAAAGTTTGCCCGACTTCAATGGTGTCCCCCTGTAACAACGAGAAAAAGCCAGCCGGAAACCCGCAGGCAACAATCGCTCGATTTATCGCAAGGGCAGCCAATTCAGAAGTGGCGGGATGTCCGGGGTGGGCTTTGACGATCACTGGACAGCCTGCCGCAAACGCCGATGCCGTGTCTCCACCCGCTACCGAGAAGGCAAAAGGGAAATTGCTAGCGGCAAACACGGCTACAGGCCCAATCGGGAATAGCATCCGCCGGATGTCGGGCCGATCCGCCGTCGCGGTGTCAATTATCGCTTCAACATACGATCCCTCGCGTAGCAAATTGGCAAAGGCACGTAGCTGTCCAGTAGTGCGGGCACGTTCCCCGGTTAGGCGGGTCAAGCCAAGTCCGGTTTCCATGTCCGCCGTATTCAACCACTCATCGCCGAGCGCCTCAATTTCGGCGGCGACCCGTTCCAAAAATTCGGCAAGGCGACTGGCGGAATAGTTGCGTGTGATTTTAAACGCTTCGACTGCGGCACTTACCGCACGGTCAATCTCAGAAGGGGTGGCATTAAAAAATTGGACATCGCCGGGGGTCTTGGTGCGCGGATTGACACTTGTAAACGTCTGATGTCCTTCGGTGCTGGGTGTGCCAGCGATAAAATGATGCCCACTAATCGGCATAGATGACTCCTTCGGATTGGGCGGGATTTTGGCTTAGGGCGTGCATCCCGGCTTTCAAAACTTCAATAATGCGATCCGTATCATAAATGCAACCGCGCCACGTCCCCCCACTCGCTTCCTGCAAAGCGGCCCACAGTCGGGTATCGTCAGGCAAAAGCGCATGGGGGCGTAGTTCGGGATGGGAGTCACGTTTGGCGAATAATTCAGCGGCTTGTTGGGGAGACAAATCTTGTTCCGCTGTGCCAACCAAATTAATCTGGCCGATGAGATTTTCGCGGTCAATCACAATTTCGAGGATGTCCCCGTCGCGCAATTTCCCAATTGGCCCACCGGATAAGGCTTCCGGCCCAATGTGCCCAATACACGCCCCGGTGGAAACGCCAGAAAATCGCGCATCGGTCAACACCGAAACGGTCTTACCCCAAGGAATAAATTTAAGGGCGGAGGTGACTTGATAGGTTTCTTCCATGCCCGTCCCGGATGGCCCGACCCCAATCATCACCACAATATCCCCCGCTTGGACAGGATTTTCTGTTTGGCCTTTAATCGCACGGACGGCGGCGCGTTCGGAAGTAAAAACACGGGCAGGGCCGCGATGCCGATAGGTATTATCTGGCCCAATCACCGAGCGGTCAATTGAAGTCGCTTTGATGACTGCTCCCTGTGGGGCGATGTTGCCTGTTGGGAAAACAACGGTGCTGCTTAATCCCTCACGGCGGGCTACATCGGGACTCATAATCACGAGGTCGGGGTTGATTTGATTGCCTGCCCGCAGGATTTTCCGCACGGTTTGGCGGCGTTCGCTGTGTTCCCACCAATCTAAGACCGTCGAAAGTTTTTCACCGGTAACAGTCAAGGCATCCAAATTAAGCAGGCCCATTTCGCGTAGATGCAGCATGACTTCCGGCACACCCCCCGCCATATATACCTGTACCGTCGGGTGGTTGCGCGGGCCATTCGGCAGGGCATCCACCAAACGCGGCGTGCGACGGTTGACATGTGTCCAATCTTCAACGGTGGGTTGAGCTAATCCGGCGGCATGGGCAACCGCGGGAATATGCAGCAACAAATTGGTCGAGCCACCAAACGCGGCATGTACCAGCATGGCATTTTCTAGCGCTGCGGCGGTCAAAATATGCCCTAATGAAATTTGATAGGTCGCCAATCGTAAAAGGGCCAATGCCGAACGTCGGGCCATATCCAACCATGCGGGTTCACCGGACGGCACAAGGGCACTGTGGGGTAGAGTCATGCCGAACGCCTCTGCGACGACTTGCGAGGTGGCCGCTGTTCCCAAGAATTGACAGCCACCCCCCGGTGAACCGCACACACGACAGCCCATCTCCGCAGCGTAATCTACACTAATCATGCCATGTGCGAAGCGTGCCCCGATGGTTTGAATTGTGCCTGCGTCTTCGGCCTCGGCAGTCGGTAGTGTTACGCCCCCCGGCACAATGACCCCCGGCAGGTCATGACATCCCGCTAATGCCATCATCATCGCAGGTAGGCCCTTGTCACAGGTCGCCACACCCAATACTCCGGCGCGGGTGGGCAAGGAACGAATCAAGCGCCGCATGACCATCGCCGCGTCGTTACGATAGGGTAGGCTGTCCATCATGCCGGGAGTCCCCTGAGAGCGTCCGTCGCAGGGGTCGCTGACATAACCGGAGAACGGCAGTGCCCCATTTTCACGCAGGGTTTCGGCGGCGGCTCTGACCAGCGCATCCAGTTCCCAATGCCCGGTGTGATACCCCAGCGCAATTGGCCGACCATCTTCACTGCGTAAGCCACCTAATGTACTCAAAATCAAGTATGGGGTACGGCCCACATCCGCCGGATTCCAACCCATGCCGACATTGAGGGTCATACCAAACAGATTCCCACTGGGTTCATTCAGTAGCATCTCTTCGGTCAGGGGCAGTTTACCTTCTGCACCTTGACCGTAAATGCGTGTGTCTTGGACAGACTGCGATGTGCCTAAAATATCGTCTAGGGAGGGCAAGATGGGTTCGGTCATAGGACTTCGCACGTATTTTCCAATCTGCCGATACCATCAACTTCTACTGCGACCCGATCCCCATGTTTCATAAATAGCTTAGGATTGCGGAAAGCGCCTGTGCCGTGTGGTGTGCCTGTCAAGATGATGTCGCCGGGTTCGAGGGTGAAGGCTTGCGAAGCAAATGAAATCAGATGGGCCACCCCAAAAATCATCTCGCTGGTATTGCTTTCTTGGACATGTTCACCATTTAGAATGCACCGAATCGCCAATGCCTGTGGGTTGGGGATTTCATCTTTAGTGACTAACACTGGCCCAATCGGACAAAACGTATCGAGGCTTTTGCCACGAATCCACTGTCCATCGCCAAATTGCAAATCACGAGCGCTGACATCATTGGCGCAGGTGTAGCCAAAAACATAATCGAGCGCCTCAGCTTCAGAGACGTGACGGGCTTTTTTGCCGATGACCACCGCTAGTTCGGCTTCATAATCTACCTGTTCGGTCAAAGCAGAGGCCCACTGAATTGGGGTGTTGGGACCAGTGATGGCGGTGGTAAATTTAGTGAAAATTAGAGGTCGTTTGGGGGGTTCGGTATTGGTTTCGCGGCAGTGATCCATGTAATTGAGGCCGATGGCAATGATTTTGCCGGGGCGCTCAATGGGTGCAAGTAAGGGAAATGCACCCAGCGCATACTCAACTTTGGGGTTAGGCGTATGACCCGCCAAAATCTCCGACCATGTGAGCGAGGTAGAAAGAACGCTCTGATTTTCTAATAAACCAAAATGTGACCCTTTTTCAGTGTCAAAACGAACCCATCGCATAAGATTTTCCCTAATTTTTGAAGCGTTAAACTCCTCTGTATAATAACCTGTGATCGCTTTTAGGAGCAAAAGTTTATGGGTGAAAAAATTTTTGAGGGGCAGGTCGCCATTGTGACAGGTGCTGGTGTGGGCATCGGCTATGAAATCGCCCGCCAACTGGTGCTGCACGGTGCAAAAGTATTATTAAATGATGTGGATGCCATTCTAGCCCATGATGCGGCCCAAACCATCGCGGCAGAAGGTGGGCTATGTGTGGGCATCGGCGGAGATGTTGCTGACGTAGAGCAAACACGCGGTCTCGTAACCGAGGCTGTCCGTCAATTTGGTCGTTTGGATATAGCAGTGGCAAATGCAGGCTTAACCGTTTGGGGTGATTTTTTTGATTATCCCCCAGAGAACTTGGATCGTGTGCTGGGGGTAAATCTACGCGGCTCATTTTTCCTTGCCCAAGCAGCGGCCCGTCATATGCGGGAAGCAGGTCATGGTGGACGGATATTGTTTATGTCGTCGGTCACAGGACATCAGGCTATTCCCTATATCGCCGCCTATGCCATGACGAAAGCGGCCCTTGAAATGCTGGCAAAAAACCTAGTGGTTGAGCTATCCCCCTACCGCATCACAGTCAACGCTGTCGCGCCGGGGGCAACCGTTACGCCGCGCAATCTAGTGGATGACCCTAATTATGAGATCGTGTGGGGACGAGTTATCCCGACCCAGCGCCCGGCTTTCCCGTTGGATATTGCCAACGCAGCCCTTTTTTTCTTATCGCCTGCGGCTTCTCAAATTACCGGACAGACCTTAATTGTGGACGGAGGTTGGACAGCAATTAGCCCCTCACCCTCGCTTGATTTCGTTGAACGTAAAACGGAGTAAAACCATGATAGACCCTGTAGATGTGGGTATTGTCGGAACCAGTTGGTGGGCGGATTCCATGCACCTGCCAGCACTGGCGAATCACCCCCATGCCAAGATTGATGCGATTTGTGGACGTGATGTGAATAAGGCCAAACACATGGCGGAACGTTGGCATATCCCCTATGTGTATGCCGATTATCACGACATGATTGAAGATCGCCGCTTGGATGCGGTGGTAATTTCTACATCAAACGATGCCCATTATCCAATTGCGATGGAAGCCATGCAAGCAGGGTTGCATGTGCTGTGCGAAAAACCGTTGGCAATGACCTATGCCCAAGCCAAAGAGATGGCAGATTTTGCGACGGCGAACAATATCAAAACCCTCGTGCCGTTTACCTACGGATTTATGCCGACCAGTCGCTTTCTAAAAGAACTGATTGACGATGGTTATATTGGGCGCCCTTATCACCTCAACATGCGCTACTATACAGGCTATGCTCGTAATGGGGAGTATCAATGGCGCTTTGATTTGGGCAAAGCGGGGGCAGGGGTGGTCGGCGATCTCGGCACGCATTTTTTCTATATTGCCCAAATGCTCTATGGTGATGTTAAAAGCGTAAGCTGCCATTTGACCCATTTGAGGGAGCGTGCATCCATTGACTCGGAAGGCAAACCCTATGAAGTAGGCGACGACGGGGCGATTATCACCCTGCAATTTGAGAATGGAGCCAGTGGGGTCATTCAGGTCAGTGCGGTTTGTTATGAGGATACCCCCTTTGGACAGACCCACCACATGGAATTTCATGGTTCTGGTGGTACGCTCTACAGCTATACCGATTGGGCAACCGTACAAATGGTATCAGGGGCGCGAGTCGGGGAAGGACAAGTCAAGCCACTGGAAATTCCCGAACGCATTTGGGCTGGGGCGCGACGCGATACCGTACATAATACCTATCGGGACATTTTTCGCCAGCAGGACAATATGACACGCGGGTTTATCACGGCCATCGTCGAAAATAAACAGCCGATGCCCGATTTTCAGGTCGGGGCGAAAATTCAGCGGATTCTGGCAGCAGCAATTATGAGCCACCATGAAGGTCGCTGGATTGAGGTGAATTCAATTACTACTTAAAGGGAAATTTTTATGCGATTACAAAGTAAGGTAGCCTTTGTGACGGGGGCGGCACGCGGCATTGGGCATGGTATCGCCGTGCGTTTTGCCAAAGAAGGGGCGAAAGTTGGGGTATTAGATTTACATGAAAGCGCCTGTCAAACAGTGGTGGACGAAATTTTGGCGGCAGGTGGTCAGGCCATTGCCCTCGGTGCAGATGTCACCAACGAACAGAGTGTGAATCAGGCCGTGTTTCGGCTCAAGGAACGTTTTGGCCCGATTAATGTGCTGGTCAACAATGCCGCCGTCATGCCTTCGGGTCGAATTCATGAACTGCACCCGGACGATTTTGATCGCTGTATCGCGGTAAATCTACGGGGGGCTTACCTATGCAACCGTGCTGTAATTCCCGATATGTTGGCTATGGGGCAAGGCAGTATTATCCATATGGCAAGCGTAACCGGGATTCGAGGACTGCCGGGGATTGCGGCTTATTCCGCGACCAAAGGGGCATTAATCGCCCTGACCCGTGCCATGTCCACCGATTATGCCCGTTTAGGGATTCGCGTTAACTCGGTTTCTCCCGGCACGATAGACTCTCCAATGTTGCACGATTTCTTGGCGGCACAGTCTCGACCTGATTATTTGCGTAAGCAGTTTGATGAGATGCACCCCATTGGGCGGGTGGGTACGATTGAAGAAGTTGCCAGTGTATTTGTATTTTTAGCATCCGATGAAGCCAGTTTTGTGACAGGTTCGAATTATGAGGTGGATGGTGGATTAGCCTCCAAAGGCGAACAACCCCAAGATTAGGCCCTTAATCAAATTGGATTCAATCCAGCGATTTTAAGAAAGCGAAAAACAACATGAATGATCCATTACTCGTTCGCTATTTTCATCCCGACTATGGCACACGCTTAGGTGTACGCTTCGATGAAAAAATACAGGATGTCCACAGCGAATATCCAACCCTGACTACATGGCTCAAATCGAGTATGGGTCGTGCCGAAGCTGCCATAGAAGAAATCCTACAAGCGGCCCGTGCCAGTTTATTAACTTTCCCAACCGCCATTTTTGAGAATGCCCCCGCTGAAAACATCCCACATTGGTTGGCCCCGATTGATGAGCAGGATGTTTGGGCCGCTGGGGTGACATATGAACGCAGCAAGGTCGCCCGCCAAGAAGAATCACAGGACGGCGGTGATGTGTATGCCCGTGTCTATCGCGCTGAACGCCCCGAACTATTTTTCAAGGCGCGGGGGCGATGGGTAGTTGGGGTACATGCTGGGGTAGGGATTCGCAGTGATGCCACATGGTCAGTACCAGAACCGGAACTGGGCCTAGTCATCAATCCGGCGATGGAAGTCGTTGGGTTTACGATTGGCAATGACATGAGCAGCCGCGATATTGAAGGCGAAAACCCGCTGTATCTGCCCCAAGCCAAAGTTTATACCGCCTCGTGTGCGATTGGGCCGGGAATCTTGGTCAAGGCAACCACAAATTGGCCCGATACCTCGATTCACATTCACATCCGACGGGGAGGTGAAGTGGCATTTGAAGGCGCGGTGCATACTTCCCGTATTAAACGCACCATCCCCGAATTGGTGGATTATCTAGGTCGCAGCAATACCTATCCTGAGGGGGTCGTACTGCTGACAGGTACAGGTGTCGTGCCCCCGGGCGAATTTACCTTGCAGGCAGATGATGAAGTGCAAATCGAGATTGAGGGCATAGGGACGCTTATCAATACCGTGAAAGTGGTCTGACATGAACCAAATTCGCTCGTGGCTCTATATCGGCAAATACCGCGATACCCGTGATTTAACCTATTTGCAATCCCGCAATATCGGGGCAATGCTGCAATTGGCGGAATCGGTTGAGCAGCCAAACATCACGGTGCTGTATTTGCCTGTCGAAGATGGCGAACCAATTCCAACAGACCTACTGACTCAAGGCATCGAATTTATCCGTTCTCAAAAGGCACTTGGCAAAATTGTGTTAGTCGCGTGCGGGGCGGGGATTAGCCGTTCAAGCAGTTTTGCATTGGCAGCACTCAAAGAGGAGGAAAATCTTGGGTTGATGGAAGCCCTGCGCGAAGTCGCCGCCAAGCATTTTGATACCCAACCGCATAAGGCATTATGGGATTCGTTATGTGGTTATTACAACGAAGCCATTGATTATCGAAAAGTCATGGATTTGGTATTTGAAATCAGGAAACTATGAAAATTATTGCAATTGAATCCTTACAGTGGACTGAATATCCCCGTCTGATGGTCGTGCGTGTCCATACCGATTCCGGACTCATCGGGCTTGGCGAAACGGTAGATAAAATCCCCGGTGCAAAAGGGGCACTACATGGTACAGTCGCTCCTCTAGTGTTGGGTCAAGATGCGCTGGATATTGAGGGCCTGTGGCGTTTTGTCATGGACAACCTCATGTATCACGGTTATGCCGGGGCGGAAACACGGGCGCTTTCTGCCATTGAGGTCGCGCTGTGGGACATCATGGGCAAACATTACAACGCCCCTCTCTATCATCTGCTCGGTGGCAAGACTCGGCAAAAAGTCCCGACCTATAATACCTGTATCGGCTTTGGCTCGGTGCAAGATTACGCGGCATGGCATGAGGACGCCGGAGCGCTGGCAAAAAGTTTGTTGGCGGATGGTATCAAAGCCATGAAAATCTGGCCTTTCGATCAATTCAGTGAAGGGTCATTTGGGCAATATATCAGTCTTGCCGATGTCGAAAGGGGCTTAACCCCCGTCCGCCAAATTCGAGACGCGGTGGGAACGGACATGGAAATTGGCATTGAATGTCATTTCCGCTGGAATCGGGTCAGTATGGAACGGATTGCCCGTGCGCTTGAGCCTTATAACATCCTCTTTGTAGAAGATGTCATGTCGGCGGTCTATCCTGATGAGATTCGAGAATTTTCCCGCCGCACCTCTATTCCCGTGATTGGTTCGGAGTTATTGATGACACGCTGGCAGTTGCGCGAGTGGCTGGAAAAGCATGTTTCCCAAATTGTGATGACCGATCCAGTCTGGAATGGGGGCATTGCCGAGACCCGTAAAATTGCTAATATAGCGGAGGCGTTTGGTGTGCCATTGGTGCTGCATAATGTCGCTGGCCCGATCTGTCATGCGGCCTGTATGCATCTCGGCGCACACATTTCCAATCTTTATTTTGTAGAATCCGTGCGAGCCTTTTATCAGACCTACTTCCCCATCATCAGTGAATTTGCACCGAAGGTCGTAGATGGACATTTGGCTATTCCAGAAGGGCCGGGATTAGGGATAAACCTGCGTCCCGAAATGTTAAAGCGACCCGACTTGATCTATCAGATTTCTGAAGGGGAAGGCTTGGCGAAAGGCCGACGGGCAATGGGCGACCACTGGGCCGTCGAGGAGATTCGTTAAGTCTATGAGCGCTATTGTTCGAACGGTGATGATTGGGGTCGGTGGTATGGCCCGCAGTCACATCAAACAAATGATGAAGATGAAGGATACCACCGAAATTGTAGTGGTGTCTGATCCCTCCCAAGAGGCCTATGAAGCAACGGCAAAACTGTTTAAAGCGGCTGGTATCAAAGCCCCTCCAAATATTCCCAATTTAGCGGAGTTGGTTGCGGAATATCATGGCAAATTAGACGCAGCCTTTATCATTACCCCGCACGCCTATCACCACGACCAGACGAGGTTATGTCTAGAAGCGGGGATTGATGTGCTGTTAGAAAAACCAATGGTCATGAATGCCCAAGAAGCCGAAAGCCTGATTGAAATTCGGGATCGCACCGGACGGCTATTGGTGGTGGCCTTTCAAGGCAGCCTATCCCCTCAGATTCGCACGCTGTACAAAATGCTGCGATCAGGTGAACTAGGCGAAATTCTGACTATTAGCGGCACTGTCTGGCAAAATTGGGGGCCGAATACTGTGGGCACTTGGCGACAGAATCCCCCTCTTTCTGGTGGTGGCTTTCTATTTGACACTGGGGCGCACATGCTCAATACCATCACCGATATTGCCGGAGAAGATTTTACCGAAGTGGCGGCATGGCTGGATAACAATAACCGCCCGGTGGATACCCGTGCTACGGTTATGGGTAAACTAAAATCTGGCGCAATGGTGACAATTGCGGCCTGTGGTGAAACTATCCCCTCCTGTGCTTCTGAAATTTTTGTATTTTGTACCAAAGGCATAGTACGGACGGGTCAATGGGGCGAGCGCCTGCTGCTGCAAAAACAGGGCAGTGATAGATTTGAAGAAGTCCCCGTCCCAGCCTCAATGGGGGTATGGGAGCAGTTCTTGGCGGTACGAAGTGGCAAAATTCCGAACCCCGCTCCGCCAGAAATTGGCCTGCGGATGTCAAAATTATGGGATGCGGTTCAAGCCTCGGCAGCGCAGGGTGGCGCTCCGGTGAAAACAAAATAAGGGAAAAAAACGATGTCAAATCCAATACGTGTTTTGGTTTGGAACGAGGGCCGTCACGAAAAGAAAAACCCGAAAGTTCAGGCGATGTATCCGAATGGCCTCCATGATGCGATTGCCAAGCCGCTGCGTGAGGCGGGGTTTTCGGTCAAAACCGCTACGATTGATGACGCCGAACACGGATTAACTGAGGCGGCCTTAGCGGAAACCGATGTGCTGACATGGTGGGGACACATCGCTCACAAAGAAGTGAGTGATGAGATTGTCGAGCGTGTCCAGAAGCGGGTACTTGATGGGATGGGGCTAGTCGTTCTACATTCCGGCCATCATTCCAAGATTTTCCGCAAATTGATGGGTACGACCTGTGACCTAAAATGGCGGGAAGCGGATGAACGAGAACGGATTTGGGTCGTCGCGCCGCATCATCCTATCGCGGAGGGCCTCAGTGAGTATTTTGAAATCTCCCGCGAAGAAATGTATGGGGAATTTTTTGACATTCCGCAGCCGGACGAGTTGGTACTCGTCAGTTGGTTCCAAGGGGGTGAGATATTCCGCAGCGGGTGTTGTTATCAGCGCGGACGCGGCAAGATTTTCTATTTCCGCCCCGGTCATGAAACCTATCCAACTTATTATCAGCGGGAAGTCTTGCAGGTAATTGTCAATGGCGTCAAATGGGCCGCACCGGGCAATGGCCCCAAGCTGATTTTTGGTAATCATAAGCCCTTGGAAGTCATTACGCCGCACGAAGGCTAGTTTGATGGCTGCCTATTAACTCAATTTCATGTTTTACGGTGGCCTGCTTTCACGGTAGGTCAACCCTGTTTGAAATAGAAATTTGATTGAACTTATTCAAGCATTATGTGAAATAACAAGAGGTAGGGGTAAATGATAGATTTTGGACTCAGCATGTTGGCTGGCCCGCCCAAAGGCCAAATTTCGCGTTGGCTGCCCGATTTGGATGCCAGTTTGCCCCATTTTGATGGTTTTTTTCGAAGCCTATGGATGACCGATCATTTTTTCTGGGATGACGACCCGACATATGAAGCATGGACGGTGCTTAGTTTTGCAGCAGCACGTTGGCCTCAATTTGAAATTGGGCCAATTGTATTAGGTCAAAGCTATCGAAATCCGGCGTTATTGGCGAAGATGGCTTCTACCCTGCAAGTCCTGACCGGAGGACGACTGATTATGGCGATTGGGGCCGGTTGGAAAGAGGATGAATACCGTGCCTATGATTATCCGTTTCCTTCAGCGGGTGTACGTGTCGAACAGTTAGAGGATACGCTTGAGATTTTTAAACGCCTGTGGACGCAACCGGGCAAGGTCAATTATCAGGGCAAACATTATCATCTAGTAGATGCCTATTGCGAACCCAAACCAAATCCCATGATTCCCATTTTGGTTGGTGGTGGGGGCAATAAAACCACCCTACTCGCCGCGAAATATGCGGAGATGTGGAATCTGCCAGATGCGGGCTACACTGCTTATTTTGACCGTGTGAAGGTGTTACATGGGCACTGTGAAGCAATTGGACGCGACCCGAAATCTATCCGCCTAACATGGTTTGGACGCTTGGCAGTCGGCAAAACCGAGGCTGAGGCGCAGGCACTTGGCGGCGGAAAATGGACAAAAGATAATGCCTTTGTTGGCACTCCTATGCAGGTGGTAGAGCAAATGGGAGCATTTATTAAGGGCGGTGTGGATTATTTCATGCTAGAAGTGCTTGGCTTGCCTAACCCCGACGTAATTGGGATGACGCTGGATGTTCTATCCACGCTGCGGGGCATTAAGCCATGAAATTGAAATGGTACGGCCACGCCAGCTTTTTGGTTACTGCCAATGATGGAACCAAAATCATCACCGACCCCTATACACCGGAAACATCGGGTTATCCTGCGGTACGGGATGAAGCTGACATCGTGATTATGTCATCCGACAATGATCGCTTTCACTGTCGGGGTGATTTGATTCCCGGTCAACCCACCATTGTCAATGCGTTGGATGTCGCACAGCAAGGCGGTTCGCGGACAATCAAAGGATTCGCATTTCAGGCGATTGAGGCGATGGAAGCTCTCGATCATCGGGAACATGACCCCGACCAAAACGGTATGTATCGGTTTCAAGTGGATGGTATTGAAATCGGGCATATTGGTGATGTGGGCAACGCCTTCTCCGAAAAGCAGCTTCAATTTTTCGAGGGGATAGATGTGTTCCTTGCTCTTACTGGTGGGCATCCAACCATTGATCTGGACGAACTAAAAAGGGTGATTGACCACCTTCAGCCGCGCTTGGTTGTGCCGATGCACTTCCGCACTCTCACGTATAAACTCCGCAACATTTATTGGATTGAGCGTTTCTTGGAGTATTTCGATGACGCGGATATAGATTTTGCCTACCATTATGAGGTGGCTTTGGACAAGGCAAGCCTGCCAACGAAAACTCGTGTATTGGTAGTTGATTATGTACGTTGAGATGGAGGAGACATAAAAATGCCTGACGTTGTTGAATGCCCCGGTTGCGGTTTTCAACTTTGCCGTGTAGACATCTCACCTATGAGTGACGAATGGATATTTTACTGTGATAGTTGCCCTCATCGTGTTGATGTAAGTTTTTACGATTCTATTGTGAATCAGATTCGTAATCAATTACAACAGGAGGGAAAATGGGACTACGATTTGTTGATGGAGAGAATTGAAGATAAGTTGAAACCTTGTGTTTGCGGCGGTCATTATAAAAAGGTTGTCGCAAGAAGGTGTTTCAACTGTAACTCTGAGATTATTCGAGACGATGAGCATGGCAGTATGGGCAGACGCATTATGTTATATCCCAGCATTTTTTGCCCTGATGATGATAATTTGGATTTAGAGACGCAATACATCAAATTTTATGAAGAATATGTTCTACGGAAAAACATTTGGAAGCCACTTTAAGGGAAAAGATAATGCCTTCAAAAAGAATTGCGAGTGGTATTCTCGTTATTATTATTCTGCTGGGTTTTGCCATCGGTGGTTACGGCGTTTATCAGTATGTGGATGCCGAACTGAAATTGCGTGACAATGAAGCCGAAAAATTGATTGACTCCGGCCAAAAGGTTGAAGTCAACAACTTCAATGAGGGCTATGAGTTGTTTAAAGCCACCGTCGAGCGTGATGAATTGCGTGAGCAACGGGCCGATGCCCTACCATTTATGGGAGTGGGTATGGCGGTGGTTGCCGTAGGCTGGTTGGGCTATGAACTTATTCCCGTCCTCCGCAAAAACCGCCAGTCTGAATCTACCGAGAATCTCCCCTAGACCCGTGCTGCATCAATCATCTGCTGAATTAATTCCATATGTTGAACTGCCTCTGGCACAGCCGTCGCGGGTTGGCGGTTGTGTCGAACATTTTCATAAAATGCCAGAAGCTCATTCCGGAATGCCTCATCATAGGACACAATCACGCGCTTTTCCCATGCCAATTCTTCATCCCCACCCTGTACAATCACCGGACTGGGAGCATTTTTCAAATAGGGCGATGGCAATTGGAAGGTTACGCGGTCATGGTTGCCATAAAAGGCGTATTCTTCACGATAGTCTTTGATATGCCCCAAGAAATGCCAATCAAACGTGCAGCGGACATCGTTGGGATATTCAACAATCGAGTGTATAGATAGCCCTTTTCGCCAAATATCGGTGCTGAGGACACGGACTGGCGCTCCTAAAAAGCCGTGCATGGTATAGACCTGATGAATCATGCTGACGACGATGATTCCATAACCGAGGCGCAACGTGGGGTCGTCTTTGCGCGGGCCAAGTGCTTCATCTACCAGTGGGGCCAAACTCCCACCCGCAAACCATCCCAGTTGGGCGGTGGCCTGTTCTGCAAAATTCATAACAGGCTGATGCCCCTCATCAATCAAGCCATTGCCACGTCGGATGCGGAACGGCGAGAGGCCCATTTCGTTGGGGGGATGCAAAACCGTCACCCGCACCATACCAATATCCCGCATTTGCTGAACTTGCTCACGGGCATAATGGAAAGCGGGGTCATAACGCTTGTGGTAGGCGACCTGCACCACTCGATCTGATTGGGCCACCCGTGCCGCGACCTCTTTGGCTTCGCGCAGATTCCATGTGATGGGCTTTTCCACAAAAATATGTTTACCTGCATCCAACGCAGCAAATACGGTGTCGCGGTGCGACCCACTGTGGCAAATGATGACGGCTTCTATGTCTTCCCGTACCAGCATTTCGCGCCAATCAGTATAGCGGGCTGAAACATGATAATGATCGGCGACGGCCTCCAATACAGGCGCGTAGGCATCGGAGAGCGCCACCAGTTCAAATTTTTCATCATCGTCTACTAAATAGGGAATGTGCATGATTTGACCAATTGCGCCGCAACCAATCAAACCAACACGTAAAGGGGATGTCATAGAATTATCTCCAAATCGTCTAAGTATTTGAGGAAGATTATTCTTCCCGCCTCTTGTACTGTCAAGCTATAATGAAACTTCGCATGGGTTTTTCTTAGCGGTATTTCTGAAACGAGACAATATGCAAACGGAATCTTCTACCACGTTTGTACGCGATCGGTTTACGTGGTTGGCCTATTTTATGCTGGCCTTTTTCTCCTACATGGTATCTACACGCGGCCCATTTATCCCATTTCTACGCGATGAACTCCATCTCAGCTATAGTGTCGCTGGGATGCACTTGAGTGCTTTTGCGATTGGTATTGTCGTATCGGGATTAACAACAGATCGTTTGTCACGTCGGTACGGACGGCGTTGGGTTTTTTGGGGTGGTGGCGGTGCAAGTATCGTCTTTACGATCATTTTTCTACTGGTGCATCATCCGGTTTTGACGATTGGCAGCACCTTGTTCATCGGGGTTACTTCTGGTTGGTTGCTCGTGACGATTCAGGCAACCTTGAGCGATCATCATGGCGAAAAACGGGCCATTGCGATTACCGAATCGAATATCGCGGCCAGTGCCTCCGCTGTGTTAGCGCCTTTAGCGGTGGGTACTTTTGAGGATATTGGACTTGGCTGGCGTATGGCGTTGGTCGTTGGCTTGATTACATGGGGATTCGCGGTGTGGTGGTGGAGGGATGTGGAAATTCCCCCAACACAACAGATGATTAAACAGGCAACACGCCGTCATCAGCCGCTATCTACTACTTTTTGGGTCTATTTGGCCGTGATTTTCTTCGGGGCCGTCATCGAATGGGGACTCATTTTTTGGGGGGCAGACTTCCTTGAAAAAAATGCAGATTTGAAGGCTACCACCGCTTCTACCATGATAACCGTCTTCTTCTTGGCAATGGTGATTGGTCGGGCCATTGGCAGTCGCCTGTCGCGTTTTATCGAAGTCAAACCTTTACTGCTAATGACCTACTGCCTAGTCGTGATCGGATTTATACCCTTGTGGTTAGCTCCGACGCCAGCCATCAGTGTGATGGGGCTATTTATCGCAGGCTTGGGTGTTGCGAACGGCTTTCCTCTCTCGCTTTCAACGGCACTTGGGATGGTCACACCACAGGAAACAGATAGGGCCAGTGGGCGGATTTCATTTATCGCAGGTTTGGCAATTTTCTTGGGACCACAGGTACTTGGGGTAGTGGCGGACATTAGCAGCATTCGTACCGCTTATGGGATTATCGGGGTGATTAGCATGGTCATGATTGGTTTGGTCTATTGGGCTAACCAACTACCCCATCATACCCCCATCATTGCACAAGAAGGGGCAAACATATGAAGCAGACAAACTACGATGTCGTGATTGTGGGGGGTGGGCATAACGGCCTTGTTGCGGCGGCGTACCTTGCTGGGGCTGGTAAATCCGTATTGGTATTGGAACGCAAACCCATAGTCGGCGGCGCGGCGATTTCGGCCCAAGTTTTTGCTGGTATGAATGCTCGATTATCCCAATATGCCTATTTGGTGAGCCTGCTGCCCCATAAGATTGTGCAGGATTTAAAACTCAATTTTTCAACCCGCCGTCGCTCAGTAGGGTCGTTTACCCCGGCGGTGGAAAATGGACAACATAAGGCCTTGTTGGTGAGCAATGAGTCGTCGGCAATTACGGAGCAGTCTTTCGCCAATTTCGGTATCCGCCCTGCTGATTTTATCGGGTACAGCCGCTTTTATCGTTTGATGGGGCAATTGGCAAGCATTATCTGGCCTACTTTGTTATCCCCAATGGTCAGCCGTGACAGCATGAAAGCGCAATGTCAAACCGATGAACTAAAGGCGGCTTGGGAAATATTCATTGAGCAACCATTGGGTATCGGCATTGAAAAAAATGTGCAGCATGACCTTGTGCGTGGGGTGATTTTCACTGACGGCAAGATTGGTGTATCCACTGACCCGCATGACCCGACCCTGTTGCAAAACCGCACGTTCTTATATCACCTTATCGGTAATGAGACAGGTGAATGGACGGTGCCTGTTGGGGGAATGGGAGCATTAACCTCTGAATTAGCGCGGGTAGCCCAAGCGAATGGTGCCACAATCCTGACTTTTGCCCCAGTTGAAGGGATCGAACCAGATACCCCTTATGCCGTTGTGCATTATACCCACGATGGTAAAACTCAATCGGTGCGGGGGCGATATGTGCTGGTTAATGCTGCCCCGCAGGTGCTCAATCAATTGTTGCCGACGCCGCTGCCAATTAGAGATGCTGATGAAGGGGCGGTATTCAAAATCAACATGCTGCTGAAACGCCTGCCTCAGTTGAAAGCAACCCAATATTCCCTAAAGGATGCTTTCACCGGGACATTTCATATTGATGAGGGCTATGAGGAGATGAAGGAATACCATCGGGTGGCCGTGATGGGGCAGATTCCTGAACGGGTGTCCGGTGAAATGTACTGTCACTCATTGACCGACCCCTCGATCTTGTCGCCTGAATTACAGGGCTATCAGACCCTTACCCTATTTGGCTTGGATATTCCTTATCGGCTCTTTAATGAAGCCAATAACGCCCAACTGCGCGAAATCATCATGCGGAGATATATACAGGGCATTAATCGTTATTTGGATGAGCCTTTGGAGGAATGTTTAGCGATTGATGCAAACGGCCAGCCCTGTATCGAAGCGAAAAGCCCACTTGATTTGGAAAACGAATTAAAACTTCCTACTGGAAACATTTTCCACACGGCACTATCGTGGCCTTTTGCAGAAAACGGGAGCGAATGGGTTGGGAAATGGGGAGTAGAGACGGCTTATGAAAATATTCTGATTTGTGGATCAGGGGCGCAGCGTGGTGGTGCGGTGAGCGGGATTCCGGGGCATAATGCCGCGATGAAAGTGTTAGAGGGGGCGACCCAGTAAGATTCTTAGCTGCAAAGCCGCCCTTCTACACTCGCTGGGGCTACTTGCTTTCACGATAGAGCACATGGCGGCGCAGGGTGGGATCATATTTTTTGATTTCCATGCGGCCCGTGTCGTTCCGTTTATTTTTCTCAGTGTAGTAAACGTGATTGCTTTCGGTGCTGACCAAGCGAACCCAGCTACGGTCTTTCTTTTTCTTTGCCATGACTTTGTGTGCCTCCAAATGCGTTTTCTGGTACACATTGTAGCGGAAAGCCCGCGTCGTGTGAATACTAGAATTGCCAAGAGGCAACAGTCACCCAACCGTCATAAAATCGGACGCTTGTTTCACTCAAATCCATGCTACAATCTCGGCCATCTAAAGTAGTTTGGTCTCAAATGGTATGAAACAAAACCCATCTCATCTGTATAAATCACTTGCATTATTGCTGGTGTTGGCGATGCTTATCAGCAGTATGTTGGCTTGTTCGCTGACGGAAGAAGACCCACCAACATTAGCCCCGCGT
Organism: Chloroflexota bacterium; assembly: GCA_013112715.1. Classification (GTDB taxonomy): domain Bacteria; phylum Chloroflexota; class Anaerolineae; order Aggregatilineales; family J027; genus CFX10. The sequence continues at coordinate 123,604 of JABFGB010000005.1, read as the reverse complement.
CAGCCTATGTCTACCACCACTAATCAGCCGACACTTGGCGCACCCGGCCCTGTCACCATTCAAGCACCCCCTGTCTTGCCAGAATTACCGGGTGGAGTAGAAGAGGACGTGCCAGTCAATAATTCGGTGACCAATTGGATGCTTTATATAGATAACAACCGCATGATGAATACGGTTTTGGCAATGGAGAACTTTCAAAATCGCCACTCATTAGGCTTACCCACCCCTAATCAGGGCATACATGCCGCCGCATTATATCTAAAAGGTCGTTTTGAAGAGATTAAAGCGGCGAACCCTGATAAGCAAATTGTGGTTTATACCCAAGCTCTTTCGATTAATTATGGGGGTATAAGTGCGACTAACGACAATATTTTTATGGTGCTTCCCGGTTTGGATGCGTCAGCCGGCGTGATTGTGGTAGGGGCACATTATGACACGATCAACAGTAGTTCTGTTACAAGTGCCGATTTATATCAACCCGGTGCCAATGACAATGGCTCTGGCGTGTCGGTGGTTTTGGAATTGGCCCGCATCATGGCTCAAGGCTATCACCGCGCCACTATCATTTTTGTATTATTCGCCGCTGAAGAATTTGAACAACGTTTTGGCAGCACAGGCTTCGTAAAATACCTTAAAGACAATAATTTGGATATCAAAGCCGCGCTGACGATGGATATGGTGGGAAGCCCCACCGGGCCAAATGGTGAGCGATATGATAATCAGATGCGGGTATTTTCTGAGCCGCCTGCCGAATCTGGCTCCCGCGAACTTGCCCGACTGATGGAATTAGTATCGCGGGCCTATATGCAGGGCGAACTGAATGTGACGGTTGAGGAAACAACTGACCGTTCTGGGCGTTGGGGCGACCATATGAGCTTTAATGCGGAGGGTATTTCGGCTATCCGTATGATTGAATATCGGGATGACCCAAGCCGCCAGCACAATGCACGTGATCGTGCTGATGATGTAGATGCAGCTTATATGGGACGTATCACCAAACTAGCCTTAGCGACCCTATTGGTGTTGGCCGATGGCCCCAATCCGCCCCAAGATTATCGCCTTGATACCAGCACATGGCACCTAGAGTGGACGCCAGTTCCCGGCGCGACGGCTTATGCAGTGGCTCTGCGGTTTCCGGGATCGTCCGTCTATAACCAGATTTTTACAACCTCCGAAAGCAGTTTTACGTGGGAGTCTATGTCCCTGTATGAAACGGTTGCAGTGGCGGGCATAGACGCCAATGGTCAATTGGGGCGTTTTGTTGAATGGCGTATCCCGCCCATCCCAACACAATAACGTAAATTCTGGCTTTGCAATTAAAAGAGAGTCCAGTATACTTTTAGTTGTGATGGGCCTGTAGCTCAACGGTTAGAGCAGGCGACTCATAATCGCTTGGTTGGGGGTTCGAATCCCTCTAGGCCCACTCTCTAAACCAGTCACCTTCAACAGGTGGCTGGTTTTTATTTACCTATTTGAGCCAAGCCCTCTCTTTAATCTATCTAAACTTTACTTGGACTATTGTGACCTCTTAAAATGTTTTAAAATATGTAAATATGAATCTTGACCCTTAACATTTTGAATTTAGTCTTTTATGATAGGTGGAAAACGACTAACCAGAAATTAGGGCGATGCTGCTAACCATTACCACAACCCACTCACCCGCCACTGATCTCGGCTATTTGCTGTATAAACACCCGGATCGTGTTCAATCGTTTGAACTTAATTTTGGACAGGTCCATGTCTTTTATCCAGAGGCGACACCGGAACGATGTACCGCCGCCTTGCTATTAGACATCAATCCGGTAGGGCTGGTGCGTGGACGTGGAATGAGTACCTTTGCGCTTGAACCCTATGTCAATGACCGCCCGTATGTCGCGTCCTCATTTATGAGTGTCGCTATTTCGCAGGTGTACGGAACAGCGCTATCAGGTATTTGCAAAACACGGCCTGAATTGGCGCAAACCGCCATTCCATTGGAAGCAAAAATTACGGCACTTCCCTGCCGAGGTGGTGAGGCCATGCTGCGAAAACTATTTGAGCCATTGGGCTATGCTGTTACCATTGAGCGCTATCTGTTAGACGAAACTTTTCCGGCATGGGGTGAGAGTGCTTATTATACGGTGACGCTGTGCCATACCATTCGTTTGACTGACCTGCTTTCGCATCTTTATGTGCTGATTCCAGTGCTGGATGATGAAAAACATTATTATGTCGGCAGCGATGAAGTAGAAAAACTGCTGCGGCATGGCGAAGGGTGGTTAGCCTCACATCCTGCCAAAGAATTGATCACGACCCGTTACTTGAAACATCAACATAGCCTTAAACGGGAAGCCCTCGCTAGACTGGTCGAAGATACACCCCGCGTTGACGAAGAAAGCGACGAACACGACGCGGAAGAGGCGAAAATAGAGGAACGGGTGAGCCTACACCAACAGCGATTGGGGGCAGTGTTATCGGTTCTCAAAAACAGTGGGGCACAGCGTATTCTCGATTTGGGCTGTGGTGAAGGGCGGTTGTTATCCATGCTGCTGCAAGAACCCCAATTCACCTCCATTTTGGGGATAGACGTCTCTATTCATGCGTTGGAAATCGCCAGCGACAAACTACGGTTAGATCGTTTGCCGCCCAAACAGCGCGAACGTATTCAAATCGTACAGGGATCATTGATGTATCGAGATGCGCGGCTAAAAGGTTTTGATGCGGCGGCGGTGGTTGAAGTCATTGAGCATCTCGACCCTCCCCGTTTGGCGGCGTTTGAGCGGGTGTTATTTGAATTTGCCCATCCTGCGATGGCTATTATCACAACACCCAATGCGGAATATAACGTGATGTGGGAAAACCTACCCGCCGGAAAATTGCGCCATCGTGACCATCGCTTTGAATGGACACGTGCCGAATTTCAGACATGGGCCACTGGTATGGCGGAACGTTTTGGCTATCAGGTGCGGTTTTTACCGATTGGGCCGGAAGATTTGCAAGTCGGCCCACCCAGTCAGTTGGCGATTTTTGAAGTTGCCGCAGCGGAGAACGTCTAACCATGACCCTAAATATCACCCTTCCTGAATTCTCACTGGTTGTACTGATTGGCGTCTCTGGTAGCGGCAAATCTACTTTTGCACGGACACACTTTTTGCCAACCGAAATCATCTCCTCCGATTTTTGCCGGGGTTTGGTCTCAGATGATGAAAATAGCCAAGACGCCACCAAAGATGCGTTTGAGGTGGTGCATTTCATCGCAGGTAAACGCCTCGCCAATATGAAATTGACGGTTATTGATGCCACCAGCGTGCAGCCTGATGCCCGTAAGCCCCTGATTAAATTGGCTCGTGAACATCATGCTTTGCTGGCGGCGATTGTTTTGGACGTACCGGAGCGCATCTGTATTGAACGCAACCAGAAACGAGCGGATCGGAATTTTGGGTCACAGGTTATCAAACGTCAGCGCCAAGAGCTAAAACGCTCCCTCCGCCTATTGGAAAAGGAGGGTTTTCGGCAGGTCTATGTACTGAAATCGGAGGAAGAAATCGCCGATGTGCAGATTACCCGCCAGCCCTTACACAATAATCTGAAACATGAACATGGCCCATTTGACATCATCGGCGATGTGCATGGTTGCTTTGATGAACTCGTGACGTTACTGGAAAACATGGGCTATGCCGTCAATGGTACACAAGTGACCCCACCCGATGGTCGCAAAGCCATCTTTTTGGGTGACTTGGTAGATCGTGGGCCAAAAATCCCCGATGTTTTGCGCTTGGTCATGGGCATGGTTGAGGCGGGTACGGCTATCTGTGTCCCCGGTAATCATGACATCAAACTTATGCGAAAACTGCGCGGACGCGATGTGCAAATCAAACATGGCCTTGCTGAATCATTGGCGCAATTGGAAAACGAGACGCCTGAATTCAAAAAGCAGGTAGCGGATTTTGTCGAGGGCCTCATTAGCCATTACGTACTCGACGGAGGGCGCTTGGTGGTGGCCCATGCGGGTATGAAAGAAAATTACGCTGGACGTGCTTCCGGGACAGTCCGCGAATTTGCCCTGTATGGCGAGACGACTGGTGAAACCGACGAGTTTGGCTTACCCGTGCGTCATAATTGGGCGGCGGAATATCGCGGTTCTGCTACTGTCGTCTATGGACATACACCTGTACCCCAAGCCGAGTGGTTAAACCGAACGATCAATATTGACACTGGTTGTGTATTTGGCGGCGCGCTAACGGCCTTGCGCTATCCCGAAAAAGAAGTAGTGTCGGTTCCGGCACGACATACCTATTCCGAACCGGTGCGACCCTTCCTAGCTGAAAGCGCACCCGCACTGACCTCTCAACAGCAGTACGATGATGTGCTGGATATTGAGGATGTCATTGGCAAACGCCTCATCAATACTCGTTTGATGAAACATATCACCATTCGGGAGGAAAACGCGATTGCGGCATTGGAAGTCATGAGCCGATTTGCAGTCAATCCGAAATGGCTGATTTATTTGCCTCCCACTATGTCACCAACGGAAACGACCCAAGTGCCTGATCTATTGGAGCATCCGCTGGAAGCCTTTGCCTATTACCGTGATAACGGCGTGCCACAGGTGATCTGCGAAGAAAAACATATGGGATCACGGGCAGTGGTCATCGTTTGTCGAGATGAAGATGCGGCGCGTCGGCGTTTTGGCGTCATTGGAGAGGATTTCGGCGTATGTTATACCCGCACCGGACGCCGTTTCTTCGATGACCGTTCGTTGGAGACTGAATTTTTGGGCCGGGTACGCGATGCCATTGGGGAAGCGGGTTTGTGGGATGAACTCAACACCGATTGGCTGGCACTCGACTGCGAATTGATGCCTTGGTCGGCTAAAGCGCAGGAGTTGTTGCAGCGCCAATATGCGGCAGTAGGGTCAGCAGCAGGCAACGCGATGCGCGAAACTATTGCTGCCCTTGAAATGACATCTGCCCGCTTGCCCGATGCGGCGCAGTTATTGGGTCATTTCCAACCACGCGCCGTCATGGTCAATCAATACATTGATGCCTACCGACGCTATTGTTGGGAGGTGACTTCGATTGAGGATCTAAGACTCGCCCCTTTCCATCTACTAGCCAGTGAACGCGCCACCCATGCGGACAAATCTCATGTCTGGCATATGGAAATGATCGGCAAACTGCATCAGGTTGGTGAATCGGTGTTGTATCCAACCGCCTATAAAATTGTGGATGTCACGAAGCCCGATAGTCAAGCCGAAGGGGTACGCTGGTGGGAGGAGATGACCGGACAAGGCGGAGAGGGGATGGTTGTCAAACCGCTGGATTTCATCGTGAAGGGTCGTTATGGCATTCTTCAACCTGCTATGAAAGTACGAGGCTGTGAATATCTGCGGATTATCTATGGGCCAGAGTATACCGCCCCCGAACAGATAGCCCGTTTGCGAAGCCGAGGATTGAAAGGCAAGCGATCTTTGGCAGCGCGTGAATTTGCCCTGAGCATTGAGTCGCTGGAACGGTTTGTCCAAAAAGAACCCCTACGCCGAGTACATGAATGTGTTTTTGGGGTACTCGCCCTCGAAAGCGAACCCGTAGACCCGCGCTTATAATGACCTGAAATGTTCAAGGTCACTAAAAAACCGCTGACCCCATTCGACAAGCAGAAACATCCTTAAAAACACGGGCACAGTTATGCTCGTGTTTTTTCTTGAGGTGATCCTGCTTCAAATCGCTCATTGCCTGCGAATATCGAACGTTAAACTCGTATGATTAAACTATTGCTGGTTTGAAACGTGAACCTTTTGAGGCATATCCGATATTAGGGTGTTGATAGGCCGCTGCATAGGAGTAAATCGGGATTGCAGACCGACGAAGCACTGGCACAAGGAATTCAACAAGGGTGTATTCCCCATTTGGCACTGTTGGTGGAGCGGCATTATAGCCCATTGAAAGGCTATCTCTATCGTATGACCAATGGGAATTTGTTATTGAGTGAGGACATGGCGCAAGAAACGTTTCTGCGGGCACTTGGGAACATTCATCAATATCAATACCCACGCCCCTTTAAAGCATGGCTTTATGCGATAGCCACCAATCTTGTCCGGCAGCATTTTGAACAAGCCGACACTCGCCATACGATTACGGCATCGGAAATGGACTGGCATAACCTAAGGGATATTGAACCATTGCCAGAAACGCAGTTGACTACCCATGAGGAAACCCAGCAGGTCATCCAAGCCCTTGCCAAATTGCCCTTACATCAGCGCGAGGTCATTCTCTTGCGCTATTACGAGGAAATGCCATTGGCCGAGATCGCGGAAAGCCTAAAAATTCCAGAGGGCACGGTCAAATCAAGGTTAAGCATAGGCCTTCGGCGACTGCGTGAATTAATGGAGGAATCAGCATGACCGACGATCCTAAGCGTCTGCGAGATATGTTGGTTGAGGATACTGGTTCAGATGATACGGCAGATGCCCTTATCAGGCCTATCCAAGCCCTTAGACAATGGCCTAACCCCACAACATCCAATGCTGAAATTCAAGCACTGCTCAGGCGGCTTTCAGTTGAAGGGCAGACCATTGGTGGCGGTCAACGACTCAATTTGCGCTGGATGTGGCTTATTTTACGGGGTCAACTACGGATCATTCGCAAGGAGTTATGGGCAGCCTCGGCTCTGGTCATCTTAATCGGCACATTTGTCACTTTAGTATCCTATCGGCCCGACACCGATACTTTTGCCCCTCTGGTGATCCTTGCCCCGATTATGGCGGCGGTGGGGGTAGGTCTGCTTTATGATGCGGAATACGAAATCCAGCTTGAGATTGAGGATGCCACCCCAACAGGTGTCCTTCGAATTTTGTTGGCCCGCCTGATGCTGATCTTCAGCTTCAATCTGATTATGACTTTGGGTTGCAGTATTATCTTGACCCTTGCAAGGGCTGAAATCTCACTTGGCCCACTGATTCTGGCTTGGCTCCTACCTATGACCTTCTTGTCGTCGGTGGCTTTTTTGATGAGTGTCGTCTTACGCAGTACAACGTTCAGTATCGCCGTGTCCTTACTTATGTGGAGTCTGCATGTTTTTCTCACTCAAGCGACCCCTGACCATACGCTTGTTTATGCACTGTCGCTGCCCGGCCTGCGTGACGAAAGTACCCGCCCCTTTCTCTTGATAGCAGCGGTATTGGCGGTATTGACAACATTTTTGTTCCTAGAGAAATCTGACCGGGAATTAAGGACAACCGCATGATTTACTTCATTCTGGTTGGATTAGCAGCCATTGTTGCTTGGAATGGAGGGCGTGCTTTCCAAACATTCGCTCAATACCGGAGTCAATTCACCCTGCGGACGACCTTCCGCACAGTTGGGGTATGGGGATTGTTGGTTAGTTTGGGATTCTTCCTGATGCTGTACTCCGCAAACGGCGATTTTGGACTATGGCAGGATAAAAGTCGAGTGGTTGAAATCATTATTCCACTCGTCATGGGTATTCAAGCTGCCGTATTGTTATCCCCAGCAGACGAAAACGCGCTTGAAATCCTATTGACGTATCCCCGACCCATTGGCTGGATATTGGCCGAACGCTTGGGCCTAGCGTTCGTATTTCAAGCCGCTGCCGCCATCGCTGGCATTCTCATTAGTTTTTTATTTTTTGAGGATCAGATGCTGGGCTTGGCCTTGATTCGTTGGATACCCCCCACACTTCTGCTGATGGGTGTGGGGGCATATACAACGCTCAAATCGCGGGTTCTGGCCTTCGGGGTGGCAATTGCAGCACTGGTGTGGTTTGTTGGGTTGTTTTTTGCGCCTCTATTGCTACCCGGTATGCCTGTCATTTCACCATTGGATACTATTCAGCCTTATCTCTGGTCAATAAATCCCTATTTGCTGCCGCAGGACTTGGGCTGGGAGGACTATTGGGTGAATCGTGCCCTCGTGTCCTTAATTGGATGTTTTTTGATCTGTCGGGCAGGGGCTTATCTACGAGACGAAGAAGCTGTCCTACTGGGAGCTACTTCCAAACGTCGTATCCACATGGTGATTTCAGAAACAGTAGAGGGGCTATGAATAGCGCAATACATCAACTGCGAGGCATGATTTGGTACGAATTGAAAATGCACTGGCGACGGCGTGCTTTGAAGATTTTGATGATTGCCCTTTTTGCGCTCATCGTGATTACCAGTTTACTCCAACATACCGAGGACTTTGAGAAAAATGTCTATGAGCCAGTCAAAGGTGAGACAGGGCTATCGGATGCTGAGTTGAACACATGGTTTGCTATCTTTTCTACATGGTTTGTTGGCGCAGCGACGCTCGGATTCATGTTGCCCATTGGTGTTGCCGATACCATTCCTCTTGACCGACAAAGTGGGGTCTCAGAACTTTTCCACAGTTTTCCTGTGTCCCGCAGCACTTATTTATTGGGCAAAGTCATGGGTGTATGGGCGGCGGTGTTATGGGGAAATTTTGTCCTAATGGTGATTACGGGTGTGCTATGGTGGTTTTTTCTTGGAGGCTATAAGCCCCTACCCTATCTCAGCATGTGGATACTGGGTTTGGGCATCTTGACGGTGCTTAATGGGGGCATGGGGGTCTTGCTCACGGCGACGCAACCCAATCGTCTACGGGCTGTCCTGTTAACCATTGGTTTTATGTTTATCCTGCCGAATTTTCTGGGGATGGACAGCAACATAAGGGAAAGCGCTGACCTCTGGGATTTCACCAGTCCGCTACGTTGGCCGATTTTTGCCTACTATATACGGATTAATCAAGCAGGGGCGCTCACGGATGCGGTTATTGCAGCAGTAGTCGGCATAGGAGAGCTTGTCTTGATAGGGGTAGTAATGTGGGGCTGGTTGTGTTGGAAAGAACAACATTAGGAGCGAAGCCATGATTAAGATTGAACACCTCACCAAAATCTATAAAGGTGATATTACAGCGCTGAATGATATTTCGCTTGAAATCGGGACTGGGATGTTTGGATTGGTAGGGCCAAATGGCGCGGGCAAAACCAGCCTGATGAGAATTATCGCCGGACTGCTGCATTGGACGACTGGTCGGGTCGAAATCAATGGACACGATATGCACACCCTAAAAGGTAAACAAGCCACCAAAGCTATATTAGGGTATCTGCCGCAAGAACTTGGTCTCTATCCTCATCTGACAGGGGTCGAGTTTTTAGATTATGTCGCCATTCTGAAGGGCGTTACCAATCGTCAGCAGCGCAAACAGCAAGTACACGAAGCCTTAGAAAAGGTACATTTGACCGAGGTAGCAGACCGTAGACTAAAAACTTATTCCGGCGGCATGAAACGGCGTATTGGCATCGCTCAAGCACTCATTGGCAACCCCCGACTTATCATTGTGGACGAGCCAACCGCAGGGCTTGACCCTGAAGAACGAGTACGGTTGCGAAACCTGTTTTCGGAACTGGCCGAAAATGCAACGGTGATTCTTTCGACCCATATCATTGAAGACATCAGCCAAAGTTGCCGTGATCTAGCCGTCATGTATAGCGGAACCGTGTTGTTTCGGGGTGCGCCCAATGAGTTAATCCAAAAAACACGCGGTCAGGTCTGGAACATTGTGACGGATGGGGAGCGCCCGAATCACGGTCTAAAAGTGGTTTCCACACTTCAGTTGGCGCAAGGGACGCAGTACCGGGTGATCGGGGACGCAGGGGCTTTTCCGAACGCCATATCTACCGAGCCAAGTTTGGAAGATGGTTATATCCATCTGATGAGTCAAACACGGAACAGGGAATTGGGCTAATTCTCAAAAAAGGTATGTCTCAACCCCTGCAAAAATGGGAGCGGATGAGAAGGGTTGAGACAATACAAGTGCAAGATGATCGAGACAGAGGTCAGTATAAAAAAACTGCGCGACAAAAACGTGACAATCATATGACGCCTAAACAAAAAGGCCGGATTTCGTAACCCGACCTTTTTATGAGGGGAATCTAGGGGTATTACTTGGTGTGTCCTATCGCCATGCTGAAACCTGTGTCGCACCTGCCAACGGCACACCAAGCGATTGATTGAAATACACCCCTGAATTGAAATCGAGATCGTGGCGGTAGTAGAACTCGCCATCTTGATAATACAGACCAAATGAAGCGATGGTGTCACCATCCCAATCCCCCGCGACCAAAGTACCTTCATCACTAATACCCGGTGCGCCGATATATTGCCCAAACGGGAACCCCCCAGCACCTGTTGTGGCCGCATCATTAGTCCATGTAATTGAAGTTCCGCGCCGACACGCAATCGTTGCCACCCCATCCCCATCAAAATCCCCTACGGAGAACTGATGCGTGCCTGTAAACCCTGCTGAATCTGGTAACAAGACACTTAGCCATTGATACCCGATGGTAGGCAGGAGGTTACCCGATAGGTCGCAGGTGTAGTAGAGAACAAAGGCCATTCCGTAGGGTGGAAAGTCAGCCCCTTCGACGACTCCAATACAGTCATTGGTGACGGCTGCATCCAGTCGCCCAGTGATAGGCGACCCAGTCACACCAATCCACAGCAACTCCCAATCCTCTGTCTCGCCCGGTTCATTGGTGAAGAAGAACGCACCATTGCTATAGACACCGGGGGTTTCTAGGCCATCACTGTCCCAGTCACCCATGACCCATTGTCCCCCTGTGACGGGTGCATAGGCTGAATAGAAAGTATAGTCGTCTGCAGCAGGTGGGTCGCCCAAGCCATCTACAAGACCGACAATTTGGAAATTGGGACTGAATACCGCGATATTATCGGCAGGTGTGGGGAAACGCGGCGCAACATAGATGTCCGGGTCATCGTTCGTATCCTCCGCAATCAGGTTGGTGGCTTCCGATTCAAAGCTCACATAATTGCCATTGCCCGAAATAGCTGGATAGCTGGTATTGTCATCCCCCTGTGTTCCATCCCGTGCTATCGAAACGAGGGTCGTAGTATTGGCAACGCGGTCACGCACATAGATGTCTGTCCAACCATTGGTATCTTCGGTGGCTAAGGGAGAATCGGACTCAAAGACAATTTGGCGTCCGCCATTCGCAATGGCTGGGTTGGCTGATGGGAGAGCGCCTAGTACCCCGGCTGTCGAGACTGAAACCAGTGAGGTAGTGGGAGTGCCGCTGGTGGTACGCACAAACACATCCCGGAAATTATTGGTATCACCGGCTACCATGTTGGTCGCATCGGATTCAAAGGCGATGATCATACCATTAGATGAAATCGCCGGGTCCCATGAATTACCGTTGGCTTGACCCCCACCCGATGGTATGGAGACACGGATAGTCGTGCCTGCCGTCAATGCCCGTGCAAAAACATCACGCTCGCCGTTGTTATCATTCGCTACCAGATTGGTCGCCTCGGATTCAAACGCGACATGATTCCCTGCTGAGGCAATATCTGGCATAAACGAACCACCGCCTGTGGCTTCGTTACCCGCATTGGTGAGCGAGACACGGGTCGTTGTACCTGCTGTGAGATCACGCAGGAAAATATCCGACTCACCGTTGGTATCACCCGTCACCAGATTGGTGGCCGTAGATTCGAATGCAATGCGTGTTCCGTCGCCAGAAATGCTAGGGTTATGGGAAGCCCCATTCGCCTGAGGAAATGCAATGTTAGCCCGCGAGATACGGGTGATCATAAAAGTGTCACGATCATACATATAAATGTCGCTGACACCATTGGAATCCGCGCTTACCAACTCAGCACTTGTCTCGAATACGACATAACGTCCATCGGCTGAAATATCCGGGTTGGCTGATGACAAGGTTGCCTGTGTGCCATCACTTGCAACGGAAACTCGGCTTATTTGGCAGGTCTGGCGATCATACACAAAAATATCTATAAGGCCATTGGTATCGCCTGCTACCAATTCCGATGAAGCAGATTCGAAGGCGACAAAACGTCCATCTTCCGATAGAGCCGAGTCACTATTGGTAAATGCGCCGGACACCTGCTCATTGCGATAGTTGAGGCTGACGCGATGAATGGCGTTCACCGGAGTGCAGGTGCTGGCAAAAATCCCGCCTTCCTCGTCGCCACTGATGGTTGTATCGGTGGTTTGTTCAGTAGAGATGACAAAAGCGTCTACTGCTACAATCCCGCCCTCTTGGGCATAGACCCTGAGTAGATGTGACTCATTGCTCAGATAGTTGATGATAGTGCTTTGTCCATAGGCGGTTTGTCCGGCCCTCGTGATGACTGTCCGTAGCACCGTACCATCCACCTCAAGGGCCAATGTGCCTAATGCTGGCCCAGCGATATAGACGACTTCCAGTGTGGTGCCAACAAACTCCAATTCCAGCACATCCCCTTCGGCCCCGCTTGAATAGAGATAACTCCCATCACTAGCGGCAGCGGCTGTTTGTGACGACCAGTTGCCTTCACGAGTGACCAAGGCATTGTCCGACTCAATTCGTTGACTCGCCCGCTCCTGTGAATGAGCCGGCCAACCAATCAGAAAAAACAAGATGGCGACCACTGCCAGTAAAATGACAGATGTCCGCACTATACGATACTCGTTTGTTGATATTCGCATGATATTCTCCCAACCCTTTGATCCAACGAAATGTGCCATTGTCAGCAATGGAGCCTATCCAGTACGGCTGTCCAACGATTACAGGGTCATTGCCATGTGCAATATCGTTGATAGGAAACGTGGTACTGCAAATTCCACTACAATGGGTGGAAACATTGCTGACCGACACACCCCAAGCATTGCTTGATTGACGGTCAGTATAGGGAAGCTGCGCGACAGCTTGGTGACAGAATCGTGACAGGGGGACGAGGCCAATGAGTGACTTGCGGGTGTATTTGTTAGGAACCCCACGCATCGAATTTCAAGGCATGGCAGTCAAAATTGAACGCCGCAAGGCTTTGGCCCTTATCGCCTATCTTGCGTTGTCCGAACAAATGCAGAGCCGCGAGGTTATCGCCAGTTTATTGTGGCCGGATCAAGATGAGGATCATGCGCGGTCAGCGTTGCGAAGTGCCCTACGAGCACTGACCAAAGCGGTTGATATAGAATGGATTCAAGCGGATCGTATGACCATCGGCCTCAAGAGAGAAGTGGTATGGGTTGATGTGATTGCTTTCCAAAAACTGCTCACCGCGAACAGCGCCCATCCGCACAGTTCGGATAGCATTTGTAAAGATTGTGTAGATTTTTATCAACAAGCTGCAACACTCTATGGCGATGATTTTTTGATCGGATTTAACCTGCCGGACGATTTGGAATTTGAGAACTGGCAGTTAGCCCAACGTGAATGGCTGCGTCGTGAATATGCGGATGTCCAACGTCGCTTGTCCCACTATTATGCTGACTTGGATCAGTATGAACAAGCGATTCGTCATGCTGTGCAGTGGTTGGAGATTGATACCCTGCATGAGCCTGCCCATCGCCACTTGATGCGCTTATATGCTGCGAATGGTCAGCGATCAGAAGCGTTGCGCCAATATCGCCAGTGTGTAGAAATCTTGGACAGCGAGCTTGCTACCCCTCCCGAAAGCGAGACCACCCGACTTTTTGAGGCCATTCAACAGGGTAATCCCACGCTGGTGTCATCCACCGACTTGATTAGTGCGCCGATTTCTGGTGTGATGCCTCCCTTACCGTCGCTTTTTGTGGGCCGGGATGCCGCGCTCCATGCGATTAAGCAGCGACTTGGCGTGGGCAGCCTAGAAGCACGCCCAATCACCGTTATTCAAGGCTGGCCGGGTGTCGGCAAAAGCACCCTTGTGGCAACACTGGCCCACGACTTGGAACTCAGCCATCATTATCCTGATGGTGTCTTATGGGCCTCATTGGGTGAAAACCCCAGTATTGCTAGTGAGATTGGGGCTTGGGCGGAGGCATTGCGATTAAACGAACCCGGCCAAGCCCGCACCGTCGAGGAAATTAGTGCCCAATTGACGGCGCTGCTGCGTGACAAACGAATGCTGCTGATTGTAGATGATGTCTGGCAGGCGGAACATGCCCAACCGTTTCGGGTCGGGGGGAAAAACTGTACTTTGGTGATGACGAGCCGTTTAAATGGCGTAGCGACTGCTCTTGCCCCGACTGCCACCGATATTTATCGCCTACCCGTCTTGGCCGAACATGCCGCACTGGAACTCTTGGCAAAATTTACTCCTGAGACTGTTGCAAACCAACTTGATGAAGCCACACAACTGGTGCGTGACCTCGAAGGTCTACCATTGGCGATTCATGTGGCAGGCCGTCTGTTACAGAGCGAGTCTCGATTGGGATGGGGTGTGAGTGAGTTATTGGCGGATTTAAGAGAGGGGGCCAGTTTACTGACGGCCCAAGCTCCTAGTGATATGTTGGGAAACAAGTCCGATACGTCGCCCACGATTACCGCGCTTCTCAAACGTAGTACGGATTCGCTCGATGCCTTAACCCGCCAGTATTTCGCTTATTTGGGATTATTTGTCGCCAAACCTGCGACTTTTGACTTACCCGCGATGGCCGTTGTATGGGAGGTAGACGACCCGAAACCGATTGCAAGGTCACTGGTCAATCGTGGCCTCTTAGAACCCGTTGGTGGGGGACGCTTCCAAATGCACGCCCTCTTGGTTTTACATGCACGCTCACTTTTAGATGAGGTGATGAGCTAATGGCATCTTCTGTTGACATGGTTCAATATCGGCTGGCTCAACATTATGTTACTCGGCTGCAACAAGCGAATACGGCCTTTCGGCGTGGACATGGCAACCGCACCTATTGGTATAACCAGATTGAACAAGACTGGAGTCAAATCCGCCAATGGCAGGCATGGTCGGCTAGTGCGGCGGATGAGCTAGACAAAGCTCAGTTATGCGTAGAGTTTTCGATTGCGGGAATGGACATTTTGAGAGTACGCCAAACGCCGTCCGAACGAGTAACGTGGCTGCAACAGGCGCTTGATGCGGCGATTTTGGTCGGCAATGCCGAAGCGCAGCGCACGATTCTGCACCATCTTGCACAGGCCCATTTTTATTCGTCGCGGGCCGAACAAGCCACACAGCTTGCCAATGAGTTATTGATTTTAAGTCAGCAGGCCAAAGATACCTTGAGTATAGGGCGAGCCTACTACACGCTGGCGTCGGTTGCCCAACAACAGGGTAAGTTCGATGAATCTGAAGATTTGCTAAATAGGGCGCTCGTTCTATTTGAAAAATGCCAAGCAACCGCCGAAATTGGTCGTGTTTATCAGGGGATTGGCCGGGTGGCCCATTTTCGCGGTGACTATCAATTGGCATACGACTATTTTGCCAAATATTTGGCAATCGTGGAGGGAACAGGCCGCGAAGGAGAGTTGAGTGTCGCTCTACTGACCCTTAGTAACAGCCTTGTCTCCCTACGAGATTTTATCACTGCCGAACTATACGCCGAACGATCCGTGCAAATATGCCGTAATGTTGGGTTTATGCGAATGCTGCCTGCCGCCCTGCTTAGTTTGGCGATGTGTGAAGTCGAACTGGATAAGCTAGATTCGGCCATTCGCCATTATCAAGAGGGTATCCAAGTTGCCGACTCGATCAATATGAAAAACTTGGTGGTGAGTGGGATGATTGACCTAGGCAATATTTATACCCACCTCGGCAACTTTGAGGCAGCAGCAAAGTGTTATGAGGAGGCCCTTGAATTTGCCCGCGACAAAAAAGCCCCATATTATGTATGCTTGGCGCAAGGATATAGGGCCTACTTATACCTTTTGCAAAATCAGCATGAGCCAGCCCGCCAAGCCACGCTAGAGGCTATTGAACTTGCTCTTCAGCTTGGGATCGAACCCTATTTAGCAAAAACGTTACTTATCGTGGTTCATTTTTTCTGGCACGGTCAAGAATATGAACAAGCGGCACGATGGACTGGCGTTCTGCATCGGTATGTCATCCATCTCAATCGTCGCTTATTTAATTCCATTTGCCGAGAATTAGAAACCGACGAGTACATGCAAATCATTGAGCAAGGCCAAAATCTTGATTTGATTGAGGTGATAAAAGAGGCAAAAACAATATTAGGCCAATAAGATCGGCAGAAAAGAACCCTCTTCAGTTTTTCCGCATGAAACAATTTATTCAATGACCACCTAGCGTAAATTAACCGCGTCAGCTATTTGTCAGCCTTTTGGAAGACGTGCATGGGGTAGCAATTGAATAGACGTGGCCTGCGCGTTCAACAGAAGCATCAGCCCCATGTTATAACCTCGTGAAAAGTAATTTTGACGAGGGGAGATTTCAAATGTTGAAGCGCAAGCGTGTTTTGGTATCTCTGCCATTGGCGCTGATAATCTGTACAGCTATTTTTGCCCTCATTAGACCGAATTCTCCACAGGCCGCTCCACCCAATCAAGCCGGAAATATAGCACCAAAGATTATTGAAACATCGCCGGAAAATGGCGAAGAACTAGATCTGCAACGTTCAGTCGAGTTTACCTTTGACCGTCCTATGAATATGGAAAGTGGCGGTATCTTTAGTGTTGACCCCGCTATAGAAGGCGGCGTATGGGAATGGGTAGATGGGGGACGTATTCTCAGGTTTTCCCCTCCACTTGAAGGGTATCCAACCGACAGCGACCTGATCTTCAGCGTATTTGCTGAGGATACGCAACATGTCGCAATGGAGTCTGCTTATCGGCTTCATGTATTTACCACGAATTCCCTGCAAGTATCGGAAGTGCTACCGGGAAACGGGGCTGCAAATGTCTCCACCGATACCGTCGTCACGGTTATTTTCAACCGCCCGGTGGTGCCGCTGACCAGCATTGGCTATCAAGCCGATCTGGTTAACCCGGTACACATCGAACCAGAAACTGCTGGGACGGGGGAATGGCTCAATACTTCTATCTATACGTTTAAGCCTGAACAGGGATTTATTGGCGGAACGACCTATACCATTACGATTGATGCCGGACTTAAAACCCCTACCGACGCGGTATTGGAAGAGGATTATCAGTTTAGCTTTTCCACTGTCAAACCCACGTTTGCCAATGCCCGTGTGTTGAATGCCCCACGTGTGCGTCATACGGAAGAACAAGATGAGGCGGTTGAGCGGCTGATTGCCGAGCGAGAACTCTTTGCCCCATTTGATATACCCCTAAAACCCATTCTCGAATTGAGCTTTACCCAGCCCATGAATCCTGTTACGCAAAATGGCCTGTATATTGAATCGTGGGATGGGGACAGAGTACGCATGGGCTATTCGTGGTCAATGGATCGTCGGACGGTTCGACTGCGCACGCTTGACACGCTTGAACTCGACTCGATTTATTTGCTGGTTGGGGATGACGCAATTCTGCGATCTATGACGGGTGCGGAACTGAACAATGACTATTTGCGGCCCTTACGCACCGTGCCCTATCCTGATTACTATCGGACGTATCCCGCCGATGGTGAACGCAATGTTGACCCGGGTGGCAGTTTCAACGTTTTCTTTAATGCCCCTATGGATGCCGACAGTATCGCCGATAAAATCAAGATAGACCCTGCGCCGGAAGGTGAAATCGGTGGGTATTATGAAGAATGGCGTAATGCCTATTTTGTGATTTTCCGAAGCCTGCCCAATGTCAATTATGCCATTACCCTAGAACCGGGGATGCGGGATATTTATGGCAATGAAATCACCACATCCGCCGAAATCAACTTTGCGACGCGGGCCTATGAGCCGTCGCTCAGACTGAATGTTCCCGGTATGATGGCGGTCTACAATGCGTATGACCCCACGACACGCTTGTTTGTCTCGCATCGCAACATTGATACCATTGAATTACAGCTTTATCGGCTGGATTTACCCTCGCTGGCTGGGGTGGCACGTAGCAATAGCCAACCTGACCGGGATAATCGTGCCAGCCAACGGCTGCGTTCATGGCAAGTTCCGGTGGCCTCACCCCTGAATGTATCGCGTGACCGGATGATTTTGATTTCACCCGAAGAAGTTGATCGTGGTCTGGAAGACTTCGCCTGTCAGGGAGTGGCGGCCCGGCGCTTGAGTGTGGATATTGAGGCGCGTGTGACCAACGATGACCCCCGTCCGCTACCGGTTCATTCCGAAGCCAGTTTTGGCAGCGAAACCGTGACCCAATACCCGGCGGGTACATCCTTCTGGGTACAAGATGGCCCGCTATGTGCCGAGGGGTATTTGTGGTGGAAGGTCAAGAACTTTGAAGATGAGACCGAAGGCTGGATTCCAGAAGGCAGCCTATCCGCGTATTTTGTTGAACCCCTTTCCGATGTGCCTTTGATTGAAAACGGTGAATATAAAGCCCTTGAACCGGGGGCGTATCTGCTCTACGTCAACTCGCCTCAATCCAATAAACGTGGTTATCCCCCTAATGCACATGTGATGATTGTGGCAACCGTCAATATCACGTTTAAGTACAGCCAACATGAAGCCCTTGCATGGGTTACAAACATGCAAACGGGAAATCCCGAATCCAATTTGCTGGTGAAATTTTATGACAGCAAGTTCAGTGTGGTCGCTTTTGGGCGCACCGATGAAAACGGCCTTGTGATTGTTGATCTACCCAAACTGGATACCTACGGCACACTCTACGCAGTGGTACAGACACCCGAACATTTCGGCTTCGTCTCAAACCGTCTCATCTACGGCATCCAACCCGGCGATTTTAATATCCAAATGGATTATCAACAGAGTGACCAACGCCTGTATCTCTACAGTGATCACCCTGTCTACCGTCCGGGTCAGACCGTCTATTTCCGGGGTATCTTGCGTAAACAAGACGATGTGTTATACACGCTCATGCCGGGACACCGAACCGTGCCTATCGAAATTTATGATGCATCGAATCAGAAAATCTACGAGGAGCGCATTGAGGTCAATCCGCAGGGCACATTTTCTGGCGAGTTCAAATTGGATGCCGAGGCTAGTCTTGGCAACTATCGTATTGCCGTCGCGTTGCCAAGCTATCAGGAATATTACAATCGCTACACGGGGTACTATTGGAATCTGCCGGGTTTAACCTTTGATGTCGCCGAGTACCACGCACCAGAATATGAAGTCCGGGCAACGCCAGCCGCCGATGAAGTATTGATGGGCGAGATGGTGGATGTGACCATTGATGCTCGATACTTTTTTGGGGGGGCGGTCAGCAATGCCCAGATTAAATGGGTAGCGCTGGGGCAAGACTATTACTTTAACTATCAGGGACGTGGACGCTGGACATTCCAAGATTTTGATTATGACCGCCTCGATACCGAGAACTATATCGAGACGACCTCTGGGGTATGGGCTGAAAAAGTGTCCGAAGGCGAAGGGGTGACCGACGCAGAAGGACGTTTTCTCATCCAAATACCTGCCGGAGCCGCCAATCATCCCGGCAGTCAAGTCTATACCATTGAGGCCACCGTCACGGATGAAAGTAATCAGCCCGTCGCGGGGCGTGTGCGGGTGGTGGTGCATCAAGGCAAGGTTTATGTAGGCGTTGCGCCGGACAGCTATTTGAGTCAGGCAGGCAAGACCTCGCGCTTCAACATGATCGCAGTGGATTGGGACAGCCAAGCCGTACCGAATCAGGTTGTAGATTACCGCATTGTCGAGCGCCGCTGGACCAGTGTTTTGGAAAAAGACACCGATGGGCGTATGGCATGGACATGGGATTTGGAAGAAATTGAGGTGGCAAGCGGCTCGGTAACATTGGACGCTGAAGGTAAGGGTCAGGTGGAATATGTGCCGCCGCGTGGGGGTACCTATAAACTCTACGCGACCACCCACGATGATGCAGGTAACGAAATCCGAAGCAGTGGATTCATGTGGGTTTCCAGCCCTGAATATGTTTCATGGCGACAACGCAACGACAATCGCATCACTCTCATTGCTGATGACGATACGTATCGCCCCGGTGATACGGCTCAAATTTTGATCCCCAGTCCATTTCAAGGCGAAACCCTAGCATTGGTCACGGTGGAACGCGACAGTTTTTTGCATACCGAATTAATTCACATGACCACCAATTCCTATGTTTATCAACTGCCGATTCAAGACCTCTATGCCCCCAATATCTATGTCTCGGTTATGTTGATTAAGGGTGTTGACGAACATACCACTTACGCCCAGTTCCGCTTTGGCATGATTCCTTTGACGATTGATACCGAGCGATTGGTGATGGATGTGGAGGTCACGCCTATTATACCAGAGGGGGTCGAAACAGTTGGGCCGGGAGATACCGTTGCTCTTGATATAACAACCCGCGATTGGGCTGGTAATCCGGTCAGTGCCGAAGTGGGGATTGGCGTCACGGATTTGTCGGTTCTAGGGCTTATGTCCCCCAACAGCCCTCCCCTGTTAGACTATTTTTATAGTCGGCGCGGTTTGGGGATTATGACCGCCTCTACCTTAACGATCTCCGCCGATGATTATGTCCAATATGTCACCAATGGACGTAAAGGTGGCGGTGGCGGTGGCGGCGGGTATCCGGGGATTATCGAAATCCGCCAAGATTTTGTGGATACCCCGCTATGGGAACCCAGTGTGATTACGGATGAAAATGGGCAAGCCCAAGTCAGCATTACCCTGCCCGATAATTTGACCACATGGCATATTGATGCCCGTGCCATTACGACAGGTGCCGATGGGCCAATGTTGGTGGGGCAGTCTACGGCGGATTTTATCAGTACGAAACCCCTGCTCATTCGGCCTGTTACCCCGCGCTTCTTTGTCGTTGGCGATGAACTCAGTGTCGGTGCGATTGTCAACAACAATACTAGGCAAGAGCAGATCGTACAGGTGGAATTAATTGGGACAGGGTTTAATGTGCTCAATGACGTCGCCCTCGTCCAGACGGTGACGATTCCAGCGAATGGACGCCAGCGAGTGGATTGGCCCATTCGTGTGCTGGATGTTTCCAATATTGATGCGACCTTCACGGTGCGGAATGAAGATGGCTCCTATACCGATGGCAGTAAACCGCTGCTCGGTCAAGGTGACGAGCGATTACTGCCTGTTTATCGTTATGTAGCCCATGAAACAGTTGGCACGGCGGGTGTTCTGGATGGGCCAGAGGCGCGGCGCGTCACCGAAACGATTGAACTTCCCGAACAAGCTGACACCGAACGAGGCAGCCTGCGCATTCGGCTTGACCATACGTTGGCCGGGCCGATGCTGGATGGCCTGAACTATTTGCAGAACTATCCGCACCAATGTATTGAGCAGACGGTCAGTCGTTTTCTGCCCAATATCATGACCATGCGGGCACTGGCGGAACTCAATCAATCGAACCCCGAACTGAAGCAAAATCTCAATCAGCAAGTGATTTTTGGATTGCAGCGGCTTTATGCGCTTCAACATTCAGATGGTGGGTGGGGCTGGTTCCCCGGCGATGCGTCTAATCCCTTAACAACTGCCTATGCCCTCATTGGTTTGAGTGAGGCGCGTAACAGTGGTTTTGCTGCTGTTGATACCAGTGTCATTGAACGCGCAGGCGATTTTCTCTATGGGTATATTGCCCAGCAAGAAGGCAGTGGTGGACTCGACAATTTACAAGATTGGCAGCTTAATCAACGGGCTTTTATCCTCTATGCCCTAAATCGTAGTGCTTACGCCAGTGGTCTAGATTCGGCGACCTATGCTGCCCGTCTGACATTGATGTACGAGCAGCGTCACCGCCTGAATCTGGATGCACAGGCGTTTCTAATGATGAGCATGATGTCAAATGACCCCAACGACCCGCGCCTTGAAACACTGAAGAGCGATTTCATGAGTGCCGCCACGTTTGTGGGCAGTGCCAGCGCGACAGGGATTCATTGGGAAGATCGGCCTGATTATTACAACTGGACAACCGACACCCGCACGACAGCTTTGGTCTTGATGGCACTAGCGCATTATGATGTTACGAATGACCTTCTGCCGGGGGCGGTACGCTGGTTGATGACGGCACGCCAAGCCGACGCATGGGAGACCACTCAAGAAACCGCGTGGTCAGTGATGTCCCTCACCGATTGGATGCTTCTGACCCGCGAACTTGAGGCCAACTATGCTTTTGGCGTTGATCTGAATGGCGAAGCACTACTGCCCGAAGATACACAAGTTACACCGGAAACCGTGCGGGAATCGCAGCGTCTGCGAGTCGAGATCGAAGAATTGTTGTGGGATGAGGCCAATCAGGTGGTTATAACACATGGGGAAGGGCCGGGAAATCTGTATTATACCCTCCATCTGACGACATTTTTGGATGTACCGGGAATTGAGCCAGCGTCGCGGGGTATCTCCATCGAGCGCCAGTATTATCTTGCTGATGACCCCACGCGCCAACTCATTACCAGCGCCAAAGTGGGGGATGAGGTGGTCGTGATGCTGACGATTACGGCCCTGCGCTCACTCAACTACGTGGTGATTGAAGACCCCATTCCGGCTGGTGCAGAAGCCGTTGACCCGCATCTGTTGACCACGAGTATCGTTGGTCAGCGTCCCCATCTCGAAATACCTGACCGCGCCGACTGGGGATGGTGGTATTTCTCGCACACTGAATTACGCGACGAAAAAGTGGTTTTGTACGCGACGTATCTTGGACCGGGAACCTATACCTACGTATATCGGTTGCGGTTGGGATTGCCGGGTCAATTTAATGTAATTCCGGCCACCGGGCAGGAATTCTATTTCCCGGAGGTCTATGGCCGTAGTGCTGGGATGCTCTTTACGATTGCGCCGTAAGCTACGGTTCTTAAAAATGGGTTGTGTATGGGTGCTTGATGTTTGCCCGACACAACCCATTTCGTTTCACATTACCTTAGCAGTGTTTACTCGTAATTCGCCGTAGCAAAAGCATCCTCTGATTCGGCGTTGACTGCATAATCCTTGCCCAGTGCCCTTTCGATTTGGGCCGTCAAACGATCTGCATCTATATTTATCTGAATCAGGTTAATCAAGCCTGTTTGGTTCATGGCAAATCAGATAGGTTTGTCAATTGCTATTGGGCGTGCGAAATTGTGTTTACACTTTTCACATTTGGGGGATAAGCTAAGTTTTGGGAAGAGGAATCTGCCCCGATTCAGGGGTTGAATTGGAGCAGATTTTTTAGAAAGGACATTCTCGATCAATTAGACGCAAGCTGATAGACACGGACATAATCTACCAACAGCGTCTGGGGGAATTCAGTAGTTGTATCCGGGTAGCCGGGCCATCCACCACCCACCGCGACATTGAGCAGTAGGAAGAAGTCGTGGTCAAATACCCGTTCGCGGTTCCGCAGGTCGTTTAATGAAACCGAATTATAGAGATTGCCGTCTACGTACCAGCGGATGACATTGGCATCCCATTCAATGGCATAGACGTGGAAATCGGCAGAAAAATCCTCTTCCAAGCTATACCCTCCGCCAATCCCACTTGCCCCAGAATAACCCGGCCCATGTACAGTGCCATGAACGGTGCGGGGTTCGTAGCCGACGTTTTCCATGATGTCAATTTCACCCGAATTGGGCCAGCCAACCTCGTCAAAATTCGCGCCAAGCATCCAGAAAGCGGGCCAAATCCCCTGCCCATAAGGGATTTTCAGACGGGCTTCAACCCGACCATAGGTAAACTCGACCTTATCGGCGGTAATGCAGCGAGCCGATGTAAAAGCACAGCGTCCATAGTGGCAGGTATAATCGCCGGGGTTTTCGGCGCGGGCCACAATTGCAAGGTTGCCGGAACCATCCAGCGAGACATTTTCTACGCGGTCAGTGTAATACTCCATTTCGCCATTGCCCCAACCGTGTCCGCCGATTTCACATGTCCAGTTATCGGCATTAATGGGGGTATTGGCTTCGCCTTCAAATTCATCTGACCAGACCAGCGTCCATTCCCGCGATTCCCAATTAATGCTGTCATCAATCACGAAAGCAGCGCTTGGTTGTTGGGTGAGGTAACTCGCGGCGCTGGTGTTCTCGACCATAAACAGCTTGACATCATCCACATAGGCTGTGCTGGTTTCGTCAGTAGAGGTGAATTCAAAACCATATCCACCAACTGTGGATAGTGGTAATAAAATCCCCGCTGAATTTTGGAACAGATTGAACGGCACAATGATGTACTGCCAACCCTCAGCAACGTTTTCGAATGAGTAAGTCCAAATATCAGTGGGGTCGCCTGCCATTAGCTCGACAGTGCCACTCGTTCCACCCGACATCCAAAAGCCAATAGCATTATAGGCCGACCAATCGAGTGGAATAGCATCTGAGCCATCTGTGAAGCGATGCTGCATTCCGCCAGTTGCTTCGTATTGCACAGCGAGAACATTCGTTACTTCTTCTTGGTCGGGCAGGGCAAGTGCAGTGTTTGGCAACACCTGCCGAATCGCTAATGCTGAATTCTCACTGGGTACAAGGCCAATGGGTTGGTCAGCATCGTCGTAATCAAGCCAGATGCCATTTTCAAAATCATCCAACAGGCCTTCATCGTCTAGCGCGGACATAAATTGATAGACCCCCGAAGCGACGGGTTGCGCAGCGGCCTCATAGAAAATCAGCTTGCCAAATAGACTCGGATTTTGGTAGGACTGGTCGCTGGTATCAAATACCGACCAAATCAGCTTGCTATCCCGGTTGAATTCTGACGCGGCATTCAGGTGTACCTGAAAACCAATTTCGGCTTCATGTTTGGGGGTAATTTCCCAAATGCTACTCTTCAGCGGGACAGCCACTTCGACGGCCCAACCCTTTTCGGTGGTCGCAGCAAAAATTGCAGCTTCGGCGGATGTCCCACGTACCCCGGCGATAATGGCTTCTTCAGGGCGCAAATCGCGGTTGAGGGCGGGAATGGTGATCTGTACCACCCCATCGGTATAACCGCGTAGGCTCAAATCACCCGTGCCGTTCAGATAAAATTCGATGGAATCTTCATTCCAATAATTTTCACCGTGTTCGCCACTGATAATGTTGCTGTCAATGATGTCGCCATACAGATATAAAAATTCATCATCGGCGGCAGCCCCAAAGTTCACAGCAGGCCCACCCACCCCGCGTTCCAAATAAACGAGCGGTACCCCATCCCAATCGTCGAGTTTGCCATCTAGTTCGATATTCACCGGAAATGGCGCGTAATAGGTTTCACCAAAAACGCCATCGGGAGCGAGATTTCCACCCCCCTGTCCGTAAGTATTTGTTGGCAGGTGGGCAAAATTGAGCACTGCAAGAAGCAGGCTGGTTATCAAAATTATGGACCATAGTCGTTTTATTTTCATGAAGTTTTCCTTTGCTTATGCTAGGCCAAAACCAAAAGGAAACAGCGGGTCGGTAAGGGGCTGTCCTGCCGATTTTTGGTCGAGTTGGGCCATCGTGCGCGGCCACGTATAGGCCAATTTCCCTGTGAAGGGATAATCACCAAAGATCACGTCTGTAATGCCTGCCCCTTCTGTACCCGGCAACCATGCCGCCACCACCGCATCCGCTAACGGCAGTTGGGGTGTGATAATTAGGGGTCGCCCTGAAAGCAGGATGAGCACTAATTTTTGGCAATGCGGACGTACTTTTTCAATCAAGGCGATTTGTTCAGGAGTGAGTGATAGATCGGGTCGGTCGCCAAACCCTTCGGCATAGGGATATTCGCCAATCGCCACGATACCCACTTCCACGTTGAGGTCAGCGGCTAAATCCCCACTGTCGGTGAAGATAATCTCAGAGGTAGAACCAATCTGTTCTTGGATCGCCTTGTAGATGGTCGTTCCTAATGTGAGTTCGCCATGCGCCCCCTGCCACTCGATTGTCCAGCCACCGCAGTGCATTCCCAAATCTGTCGCTGCTGCGCCTGCAATAATGACTTCTGCGAGACTCTTTTGTAGAGGTAGGACATTCCCCTCATTTTTCAGCAGCACGGCTGATTTACGTACTGCCTCACGAGCGACGGCGCGGTGTTCGGCGCATCCCACTTTGGACAGATAGATATCGTCCACGATGGGATTCTCAAATAGCCCCAATTCAAATTTGGTCCGCAAAATTCGGGTTACAGCATCGTCAATTCGTGCTTCGGAAACATCACCTTTTTGGACTGCTTCGGTCAGGGTGGCGATGAAGCGCTGGTATTCAAAGGGCACCATCACCATATCCAATCCGGCGTTGATGGACTGGACGACACAGGCATAAAAATCGGCATTCAACTGCTGAATCGCCATCCAGTCGGAAACGAGAAAGCCTTCAAAGCCGAGTTCATTTTTGAGCACATCCGTCAGCAGATAGCGTTGGGCGTGCATCTTCAGGCCCTGCCACGACGAAAGTGATACCATAATGTTGAGCGCCCCTTCAGCAATCGCCGCTACATAGGGACGCAGGTGAATCTGTCTCAAGGTCGCCTCATCTATGCGGGCGTCCCCTTGATCAATTTTGTAGAAAGGAGTTGCGGCCTGCCAATTACTCCCCGGCATCCATTCGAGTGGCCTAGTTGAATTCCATTTGGCGCCACCATCTGCCACAAAATGCTTGACTGATGGCAGCACCCATAACCCTTCGGCATTTGGCCTTTGTAGGCCACGCATCAAGGCCGTCGCCAGTTCAATCACCACATCGGTGTCTTCGCTGAAACCTTCATAGATACGCCCCCATCGAATATCCTGTGGGACGGATACCGCCGGGGCAAATGTCCAATGTACGCTGGTTGCTAGGGTCTCTATCGCGGTGATTTGCCCAATGCGTTCGAGCAGATCAGGATCGCGGGTCGCCCCTAAACCGACATTATGCGGAAAGATGACTGCGCCTTTGACATTGTTATGTCCATGTACCGCATCCGCTCCGTAGAGAAGTGGAATTGCCAACCGAGTTTGCAGAGCCGCCTCTTGAAAACCACGCACCATTTTGGCCCAATGCACCGCATCATTTGGAGTTGGGTTGCCCCCGCCACCGCTGAGTACCGACCCGATATAGAATTCGGCGACCTCGGCAGGTGTCAGACTGTTTTTTTCGACTTGGGTCATCTGACCAATTTTTTCGGGCAGCGTCATCTGAGCAAGCAAAGCAGCAGCGCGTTCCTTAGCTGTAATGGTCAAGCTCGCGGTTGGCTGAGAAGACATACGAACTCCTTAGAAGATTGGGAAGAATTATTTATCAACACCCGTGATAACAATCCCTTGAATAAACACCCGTTGGGCGATGAAGAAGATGGTCAACGGCAGGATCATTGAAATCGTCGCGGCGGCCAAGATAAGCTGGGGTTCCGTCCGATACAAGCCGTTAAATTCGGTTAGGCCCACAGTGATGGGACGCAGGTCGCGGCTGCCCGCCAAATAGATGAGAGGGCCAAAGAAGTCATTCCATGCAAAGAAGAAATGGAATAGGGCGACAGCGGTAAGGGCAGGTACAGCCTGTGGCAAAATGACGGAGAGAAATGTCCGCATGGGGCCAGCGCCGTCAATCTTCGCGGCGTCGTCCAATTCGCGCGGGATAGTCATAAAATATTGGCGCAGCAAAAACACATTATACGCATTGCCAAACATCTGCGGCACAATCAACGGTAGCCACGTTCCGCCCCAACCTAAGACTTTGATGAAAAAAGCATAGGTCGGCACAAGCGTCACCGCCGGGGGCAGGATGATAGTAGAAATCATCACCATAAACAATGTATTGCGGAAGGGGAATCTGAATCGCGCGAAACCATAGGCCACTAGCGCCGAGGCCACTAATGTGCCTATCATGGTTACAAAAGCATAGATGAAGGTGTTTTTCAGCAGTTTGAGAAATTCAATGGTCTCCCACGCTTCTTTATAGTTGCCCCATTGGAACGAGGTCTCAAAAACGGGTTCAAGTGCCCGCCAATTGCCTTCCCATTCAATAATGCCCGCCTCAGGATTGTTGATGTCAATAAATTGGCTGACCCTTCGCGTCGGCTTGATTAAGGCCCATTTTTGCAGGCCATCATCGGTTGGGACATAAACGACATCATATTTTTCGCCTTCATATTCATACTGTAAGGCTTCGGAAGGGATAACAGGGCCTTGGGGGTCAGAGGCCTGTTCTTTGGTCTTGAGCGAGGTCATGACGCCATAGCCCAGAGGCATGGTATAGATGGACAACACAACCAAAGCGAACAGGGTAATACCCATTTGGATTAAAAGATTGCGGCGTTTACGAGCGGCTTGATAGGACGATAGGGGTTTTTCTATGTCAGGACGTTTTGCCATGATTTAGCGCTCCTCACTTGAGTAATAGACCCACGAACGCCCTGTTGTAAACAGGAATATTGTGATAATCAGGGCAACAATAAACAGCATCCATGCTAACGCCGCACCATAGCCCATGTTTTGGAAGGTGAAGGCTTGTTTATAGAAATAGACCATGTAAAAACGGGTGGAGCCTTCAGGATAGCCGTTACCCTGATTTAAGACCCAAGGCACGATGAAATATTGCAAGAGGCCAAGTACGTTCAGGATGAGGTTGTAGAAAATAATCGGGCTGACCATTGGAATGGTGATTTTCCATAGTCGGCGACCCCATCCCGCTCCATCAATCTCAGCGGCTTCATAAAGCTCAGTTGGGACACCTTGTAACCCCGCAAGATTAATCAGTACCGCGTTCCCAATACCCCATAAACCGATAAAGGTATAGGCGAAATAGACTAAATTAGGGTCATCCAACCAGCGCAGGCCATCAACCCCTACGGCATTGATGCCAAACGACTCGATGATTTTATTTAACCAACCCGTTTGAGGATTCAGAACCCGCGACCAAATGACAATCGCTGCGATCAAGGGCACCATCGTTGGCGCATAAAACAGGGTGCGAAACACATTACGGGCCAGCAAATGTTTGGAATTGAGCAAGACTGCCAACAGAAACGCCGAAGTCATGCCAATTAATAAAGAGACCGTCCCGAAAGTAAATGTGATGCGCAAACCTTCCCACACATTGGAATCATGGAACAACATACGATTCCAATTATCCAATCCAACAAAACGAGCATCTTCGGGTGCCGAAAGTTTAAAATCATATGTCGAAAAAATAAGCGAGGCGATCATTGGCATTAAGTAAAAAAGCGTAAACCCGATTAACCATGGGCTAATGAAGATTAACCCCCAGCGTGCTTCACGGCGCTGCGCTGGCGACATGCTTCTTAATCCCATCTGAAACCGTGATCGGGGTTGTGTCCGTACCACACGTGTCCATTTTAGAGAGACGCCCATCGTCCTAAATCCTTTCTATTTGGCAATTGGCATGAAGGTTGTGGCAGACTCTGACCAAATTCGTCAGAATCTGCCTTACCTTTTGAAGAGAGGTTTATCTCCCCCCCTAGCCCACATGGAGTTAGGAGAGAACCCCTGTCCAAACCTGCCCAGTCTGGAGAGGGGTTTGGGATGAGATAACTATTCGGCGCGGGCGTCAAAAATCGCCTGTAGATCGGCTTGTAAAGCATCCAAACCAGCGTCCACATCGAAGTCTGCGTTGTTATCCGCCTCTTGTGTATAGGAGGTATAACGGTCACTGGCTTCTAGGAAACTGGGCATTCCTTCTTCGTGGTTGGGGTTGTCAGGATAGGCCAGCCCTGCAGGCACGACGGGCCAATTCTTGCTTGCAAAGTCGGTGTCTGGATAGGTTTCGGTCAGTTGGGCGATATAGTGCTCAATGTATGTACCTTGCAGGCTCAGACGGGCCGGCATTCCATTGTAAAGGGCGGTCAGGTCTTCGGCGCGGTCACCTAAGAGGTACGAAAGCACTTCAAACGCTTCGTCGGGATGGGCGGTGGTGTTCATCATGCCAAAGGTGTCCGCATGGAGTTTGGCGGTGGTCACGCCTTCATAGGATGGCACAGGTGCGAAATCCCAATTGCCTTCCAAACCATCCGTCCCCCAGCCCAAGAACCACGTGTGAATAGTAATCATCGCAATATTGCCAGTGCCAAACCAGTTACCACCGGAGCCACCAAGCAATTCGCTGTTGCCATAGACACCATTGGGGTAGAAGTAATCTTCCCACATGGCTTTGTGATACCAACGTTCCGCTTCACGCCAATTCTCTGGAATGACCGCGTTGCCATCGGCGTCTACAAAGTTACCCGAACCAAACAAGGTATCACGACCACGCACATCGGTGAATTGATTGCCATAACCAAACTGAACGATATTTTCAGGATCGAATTCTTCCATCGTGGCGTCATTGCCATTTGCGTCTACGGTCAGATACATGGCGATGTCGCGCAGAGTGTCAATGTTCCACTCATGTTCCACACCATCCGCATCCACATAGGGTTCGCCATAGGCTTTGGGTGGATAGGGAATGCCCGCTTCATCAAACAGCGCTGTGTTATAAATCAAAAACGAGGGGAACACAGCAAATGGAATCCCTAGTTGGCCTTCACCCTCGACTTTATAGAAATCAACCAGTGCCGGGTCAAAGTCACTGAGGTCGTAGTTGTTCTTCTCGATGAGTGATGTAAGGTCCATCCAAACGCCGGGGAAAGAAGCGCGGCCACGAATACCCATTGGGCCAACAATATCTGGTGCGTTACCCGCCGCGATTTGTGTGCTGAGTACGTCATAGGCTTGGGCATTTGGGACGATTTCAATTACGAGTTCAATTTTGTCTTGAGAGGCATTGTATTCTTCAACGAGCTTATTTTGTGCTTCAATGAGCGGGGCATCTGTTCCAGCACCTAAACCGACATACCAACGGATTTGAACCTTATCTTGGGCTTTGACCACCGGCTTGTCGGATGATGGTAAAACTACAGCAACTAGAGCGACTAAAAGGACTATCGCTAAGAAGCGAAACTTACGCATGGTATTTTTTCTCCTAAAGACTCTGATACACTATCAACTTGAGAGCGCTCTCAAAAGCACCCTAAAAAAATCCCACTTTATTACTCCTTAGACCATTCACACCTCCTGCGCCTATTCGATTTGCTTTGAACTCATGAACCTAAGCGCGTTTTTGAAAGCGCTCTCAATAAGAGAGAAAAAATCTCTCTAGGGATTGACTGGATAGCTCACTGTTTGTCCCGCAGTCTCTACAGCATTCATTCGCACTGCACCACAACTAGCACGAACCACTAATTCGACAGGCAAAACAATTTCATGCGATTCGGGCGGTTCGCCGGATAGAATTTTGACTAAGGTTGCTACCGCCAAAAATCCAGTTTGCTCGATTGGTTGGCGGATGGTCGTAAGTTGCGGGTTGGCTTGCACCGCCGGGGGCAAATCATCGTAGCCGACGATGGCTATGTCATCTGGTACACGCAGTTGAGCTTCTTGCAAGGCCCGGAGCGCTCCTAAAGCCATCGTGTCGGACGTAACAAAGACAGCATCTGGACGCTGCGGAATCAACTGCCTCATCGCGTGATAGCCGCTTTCAAGACCATAATCTCCATAGGCCACCAGTCGGCGATCAATAGTTCTTCCATATTCGGCAAAAGCATTGGCATAACCTGTAAAACGATCATCACCGGAGCAGTTACGGTTGGTGGCGATGGTGGCAATTCGTTGATACCCCAATGAAAGGAGATGTTTGGTGGCAAGGTAGCTACCCGTAACATTGTCTGTATCTACACGATAGACTTGGTTGCTATAAAGGGACCTGCCAATCTGGACAAATGGCATATCATGTTTTAGCAATTCGGGGATAAAAACATCACCCTTGTTATCGCTGGTTACAATCAGACCATCCACCAAACCCGTACCTAAAATACTTAGGATGGTACGCTCTTCTTCCTGCTCGGAATGCACCATAAACAGAGCCAGCGTCAGGTTGTTTGTATTGACGCCACGTGCGATACCTTGTGTTAGACAGGGGAAATAGGGGTCGGTGAAAACGGCCTGTGCGCCGCTTGGGATAACAAGACCGATGATGTTAGAACGATCCGAGGCCAGTGAGCGTGCTAGGAGGTTTGGGCGATAGCCTGTTTCATCAATCACCCGCTGAACCCGTTCACGAATTTCGGGGCGTATATGCGGATACCCATTCACAACTCGTGAAACGGTGGCCCTCGAAACCCCGGCTAATTTTCCAACTTCTTCTAAAGTCAATTTTTTCATAATTCATGACCGCTCATTTCTAATTGAGAGCGCTCTCAAATAAAAGCGTAACGCACTTCAAAATTTTTGTCAAATATTTCTTGAAAGATGGGAATTGCAGTGCAAAACCCAAGCTCGTATAGGGGTAAAACTCCTCAATTTTGAAATTTCTGATTTTCACCCGTAACCTTTTTACAATTTTTCGGTCGGTATAGCTGCATGAACGAAAATCCCTAGTCCACTTGTGGAGGAACAACATGGTATCCAAATCTATCCGATCTGCATTGGTAGTGGCCTTAACACTCTTGCTTGCAACGCTCATCGGCCTACCCAAAATCTATGCTCAATCAGGGGATGATGTTATACAAATCGAATTGGTCGGTGAAATTGAAGCTCTCTCGACCACCACGCTGACCATCAACGGGCAGGTTGTTGACATCAGTGCCGCCGAGTTAAACACGACGCTTGCAGTGGGTGAAGTGATTAAGATTGAAGGGACGCTAGAAGCTGACGGCTCAATTGTTGCCCTCGAGGTGAATCCCGTCGAAGAAGGCGAATTACTTCCCGGTGAGGTCGAAATTATTGGCCCTGTGGAGGCCTTTGATACGGATTCCCTTACCATTGGGGGCCTTGTGATTGACATCTCGGCTGCTGAATTGGAAGATGCCCTCGTTTTGGAGGTCGGCTCGGTTGTAAAAGTGCATATGTCATTGGTAACTGACGCGAGCGGAGTCGAATCGTGGGTAGCGCGTGAAGTACAGGATGGCACAGACGATAGCCAAGATGACGGTTCTGATGATAGCAACGATGACACCAGTAATGAAAGCCATCCCGGTGAATTTGAGATTGTTGGTACACTCACGTCCATTGATGGCGATACGATTGTGGTGGCTGGTTTGACGATTGATATTGTCTCCGCTGAAATCAAGGGGATGTTGGTCGAGGGTGCATTAGTCAAAGTTCATCTCAGTCTCGTAGACGGGGTGTTGGTGGCGCGTGAAGTTGAACTGCATGACAGTCGCCCCAGCGATGACGACGAGTCGGAAGATGACAACAGCGACGACAATGGCAATTCCAACACCAACAGCAACACCAACAACTCCAATGATGATGACGACAGCAATGCCAATAACTCGAACTCGAATGAAAATGAGGACGGGAACGAAAATGAAAGCAATAGCAACGCCAATAACTCGAATGATGACGATGACGGGAGCAATCAGAACACCGCGAATTCCAACGAGAATAACAACGGTGGGGATGATGACCAAAATCAGAACGACGATAACTCCGGTGATAGCAACAATAATGACGATCATGGTGGTAGTGATGATGACAACGGCGGGGATGACTAAATCGTAGGCAGCCCCCGCAAATAGAATCCCCTTCTTTGCTCGACGCAGGGAGGGGAAATTTTCGTTTTTGACCAGTTACAATCAGAAAGTACAGCCTATGAACCTAAACGCCCCAACTCTTACTGCAACTCAACCGAAGATTGGCCTACGACTGGTTTCATGGGTAAGCCTCGGTCAAGGTGTGCTATTGTTTGCCGGTGCCTTAACGATTTTATGGTGGCTGATAAGCGCTACCCCCGGTTTTGTGAGCAATGATGATTATTATCATGCTCGGATTGCTGACCAAATCATTGAACAGCAGCGTTTGCGAGTGGAATTCACAGTCCTACCTCATACCATCCTCAATCAAGATGATTTTGTGGATCACCATTTACTGTTTCATCTCTACCTCGCCCCTTGGATTCATTATGGTGGGATGGACGGGGCGAAATTGGCAACGGCGCTGATCGGCGCGGGGGTGTTTGTAGCGATGTGGGTATTGCTACGCGGCATCGGGGTGCGTTATCCGCTGGGATGGGCATTGTTATTACTAGGGGTATCCAGTCCTTTTATCTATCGCCTGCTCATGACCCGAACTCAAGGCGCGGCTCTGCTGGTTTTAATCATCACGTTGCACTGTCTTTTCCAGCGGCATTATCGGGCTATTCTGCCACTCGGGTTTGCGTTCGTATGGTTATACAACGGATTTGTACTGCTGCCTGCCATCGTGATTCTTTACGTGTTGGCGGTTTGGCTGGAACGGCGCGAAATTGTTTGGCAGCCCGCCGCATTAAGCCTCAGCGGAGTGGTGTTGGGATTGGTCATCAATCCCTATTTCCCCGATAACCTTGCTTTTATCAGTGAGCATCTTGGCGCAAAAACCGATATTGAAACCAGCATCCGTGTGGGCAATGAATGGTATCCTTATACGACAGAGCAGTTGCTCGATAACTCTAAAGGGGCGCTTATTCTATTGACAATGGGACTATTGTGGTCAAGTTTCAGTCGCCGCCAGCCTGACCACATTAGTACCACCCTGCTTTTGGTTGCACTCCTAACCCTCTATATGCTGTTTCGATCACGTCGTTTCATTGAATATTTTCCCGCGTTTGCCTTGTTATGCGGGGCGGCAACATGGGGACGCGAACCCGCTGATTTTTTCAACCTACTCCCCCAGATTCGAGCGCTACGGCACATTGTGTTAGCAGGGGTTGTGCTGTTTGCTGTCCTGACTATTCGTGCTACTGTAGTCAATGCACGGGATGATATTAGCCATGCGACCCACCCCGATTATCTAGCCGGAGGATCGGCATGGCTGGCAGAAAATACACCCGCTGGTTCAATGGTTTTTCAAACAGATTGGGACGATTTCCCATATTTGTATTATCACAACACACATAATCGGTATCTCGTAGGACTTGACCCGACCTATATGCAGCGATTTGAACCGACTCTGTGGGATCAGTGGGTAACGATCACACAGGGGGATATTGAAAACCCCGCCGCGATTATTGAAACTAAATTTGGGGCACGTTATATCATTAGCGACACCCGCCACCGTAAGTTTGCTCGCGTTACCGATGACGACCCGCGCCTTAGGATGGTGTATCGGGACGATAATTGTTATGTATGGGAGGTGCTGCCTGCGCCCGAACAATAAATACCCATTGTGGCACTTCTCGTTATAATCAGACTGTTTGACCATCAACCGTTCAAAGTTGGGGCCTATGATCGTATTGGTACTGCCGGATATTCCAGAAGAAGATGCGCTTCTCACCGCCGCACGACAAGGACAAGAGGCCGCCGTGATGCAGATTTATGAAAGTTATTTTCCGCCGATCTATGAATATATCCGCCTTCGGGTTAATGACCGCCATGAAGCCGAAGACCTTGCCAGTGAGGTATTTCTCAAGTTTGTTAAAGCCCTACGTGGCCCCAATGCTCCTCGGCACAGTCTACGAGGATGGTTGTTTAAGGTGGCTCGAAATGCCATTGCTACACATCATGTCAAAATCAAACAGCAACCTGAAATTGAATTGGAGGAATGGTTTGCCGCTCCCGCTGACCAAGACCCGGAGATCATTTTTCTGCGCAATCTAAGCACTCATACCATTC
Organism: Chloroflexota bacterium; assembly: GCA_013112715.1. Classification (GTDB taxonomy): domain Bacteria; phylum Chloroflexota; class Anaerolineae; order Aggregatilineales; family J027; genus CFX10. The sequence goes on along the minus strand of JABFGB010000005.1, from coordinate 88,280 downwards.
ATGAGGCCATGCGACGTCTGACCGCTGAACAGCAGGAGGTGTTGGTTCTACGTTTTGGGCAGCAATTGAGCCTAGAAGAAACTGCTGACATCATGGGGAAATCTATAGGGGCGATTAAAACTATGCAATTTCGCGCCGTTGAATCCATGCGCCGCTCATTAAATGCTGGTCGCAAGGAGGAATCCTATGGCTGATCGGCCCATGATTGAAGTTTTCAACGATTGTGTGGAACGCCTCGGCTCCGGTCATCCGATTGAGGATATTTTGCGCCAATATCCCAGCTATGCTGATACGTTGCGACCCATGTTAGAGATTACACGCGGCATCCAGCGGGTGCGTGTACCCTCAGCCGAGATTGCTCAGTCGCAAGCGCGTATACGATCTAGTGTGTTGCAGGAATATCGTGCTGTCCCTAATCGCCGATACACTCCGCCTCCGATTTTGAGTATGGCTGCTGCACTGCTATTGGCCTGTGTATGTTTGTTTGGCGGCGGCGCAGGATTGGTCGCAACGGGGATTATTGATTTGGACAATGATGATGTACACGTTGGCACCCCATCAGCGCAACCCACCCTAACCTATTCGCCGACAGATACATTGACAGCGACCTCTTTGCCAACGGCCTCGGTCACCCCCTCCGCCACTGCTACGACATCTCTGACCCACACTTCCACTAGTTCCCCGACTGCTGGCCCGTCGCGTTCTTCAACTCCAACTGCTACGGTCTCTATTACCCGCACATTGACCGTGACAAGTACAAGAACTGCTTCTCGCACGCCCAGTATAACTTCCAGCCACACGAGTACACCTCACGCAACCTTGACCCGTACCACTACTCCTACCAATACCTCATTAATACCGACACGGCTCCCTGCCAGCTCGACGCCGTTGCCACCTCAAAATCCACCACCGACGCTTGACGATAACAGTGGAAGCAATAACGATAATAGCAATGAAAATGACAACGACGATGACGGCAACGACAACAATGGCAATGACAACGAGGGTGGTGGGGATAGTGACGATGAATGATAGTTAACATACACACACCCAGCGGTTTTGCCCGCAATTCGACAAAATACCTCTCAATCTCTTATGGATAACCGCGCAAGGGCAGCCGGACGCGACTTTTTGCGACCTACTTGACAAGGCTTGGGAGATGCGTCAGAATATGATTTTAGTGAAACGTTTCAGTAAATCGTTTCACCTTAGAGCATCTTGAACAAGTGAGATTTTTTAGGAGGTTTTTTGATGAAACGCTCACTAGCGCTCGTACTTGTCTTAACCCTCGCTCTCGCAGTTTTCGCCCGTGTTCCCTCTAGCCGCGCTCAAGATACCGTGACGATCCAATTGATGGGTTGGTCATCCTCCCCAGCCGAAAATGCGGCGCTCGAAGAAATGATTGCAGCCTTTGAAGAGGCCAATCCAACTATTGATGTTGATTTACAGCTTGTCCCCGAATATGACACAACACTCCAAGCCGCATTTGCCAGCGGAGACGCGCCGAATGTCTTTTATGTAGACAGCAGCCGCCTTCCCGACTTTGTAGACGCGGGTGTGATCGCCGCTGGGGGCGACATGATCGTTGACCCAGAAGGCTTTTTCCCCTCTCTAGTGGATGTGTTTACAATTGATGACACATTCTATTGCCCACCCAAAGACTTTTCGACAATGGCTTTGCAATACAATAAAGCCCTGTTTGATGCGGCTGGTCTGGAATATCCGACCAATGACTGGACTTGGGATGACCTGACTGCCGCCGCTGAAGCCCTCACCAGCGGTGACACTGTAGGGTTGGTGGTTCCGCCTGAACTGCCGCGCTGGCTACCCTTCCTCTATCAGGCCGGTGGCTCGGTGTTGAGCGAAGATGGCACAGAAGTAACCTTTGACAGTGAAGAGGCCATGACCGCCCTTGAACTCTACTTGGGTATGGTCGAAGATGGCATTGCTGCTCCTCCCTCTGAACTCGACTCAGGCTGGGGTGGTGAAGCCTTTGGGACTGGCCGCGCTGCCATGGCGATGGAAGGCAACTGGGTCATTGGTGCCCTCGAAGAAAATTATCCTGACATTGAGTATGGTGTCGTCGAACTGCCTGCTGGCCCTGCTGGCGAAGCGACGATGGCCTTTACTGTGTGCTATGGTGTGGCTGCGGATAACGATCACCCTGAAGAATCATGGGCTTTGGCGAACTTCCTGACTGGCCCTGAAGGTGCGACGATGGTTGCTGAAGCTGGTTTTGGTGTCATGCCTGCCCGTCAAGATGCTGCCGAAGTCTGGCTGGAAACTCGTGGCATAGAATTTGAAGCCTTTGTGACGGGTGCGGCCAATGCACATCGTTGGCAATTCCCTGTTGGTTTTGGCGACTTCATTGATACCTTCAACAATGGCCTGAAAGAAGCGATGGCTGGCAATATGCTGCCTGAAGAGGTTTTGGAAGACTCAGTGGCAATTGCCGAGGAAATTCTCGCGGAATAAAGACTTTTTGTTGGGGAGCGTTCCATCTGCTACAAGTGGAGGGGATGCTCCCTTTTGTTTCTGCCCTTCCCCAACTAGATTTATTAACAGAAAGGGTTCCCATGATTGACGAAAAAAGCCCTATCAGCGAGTCTGTTCCCACCATACCTCCCCAAAAGGTTACGACCATGCGAACCACCAAATTTGAGGAAACGGTTGCGGGTTATCTGTTTTTGGCCCCAGCGCTGATCATATTCGTTGTGTTTTTGGTGATTCCACTGGTCATGGCCGTGTATATCAGCTTCACCGACTGGAATGGCATTACGCCTCTGCGAGATGATGATGCCTTTGAAACCATTGGCGATGATAATTATCAACAATTGCTGACCCAAGAGGGTCGCCGCCAAACTCGATTTTTTACCGCCGTTAAAAACACAACCTATTATGTCATTGGAGTGGTACCGACCCAGACGTTAATCGCGCTAATTCTGGCGGTGATTGTCAATCAGAAATGGCTGAAGGCACGTGGCACATTTCGCACGATTGCTTATCTACCTTCGATCACCTCTTCAGTGGTGATTTCGATTGTGTTCCTTTGGCTTTTTTCGCGCGGGGGCTTGGTTAATGCCTTCATTGAATTGTTGTATCCTTCCTATGGCGATAAAGCCATCAATTGGACGGATGATTCAACAGGTGTGTTTCATTGGGTACTGAAACAATTCGGGGTCACCCGCGCCGATGTCGGTGATTGGGCCAGTGAGAAACATTACGGATTACGGACATGGGACTGGATCAGCGGCCCCAGTGTAACGATGCTGATGATTATGATCTTAAATACATGGACAACCATTGGTACGCTGATGGTGATTTTTCTCGCTGCCTTACAAAACATCCCATCCTATGTGTACGAGGCAGCCGCGATTGATGGTGCGAATATATGGCAAATCTTCCGTAAAGTGACTGTTCCCCTTCTCAGACCCACGACATTTTTTGTCATTACGCTGGGATTAATCGGTTGTTTTCAAGTGTTTGACCAAGTGTATATCATCGGGGGAGGTGATGCGACGTTAACCGTTGCTGTCTTGGTATATCGCAATGCGTTTGGTACTGGCTCCAACATGGGGTTGGCAACCGCTACAGCGATGATTCTGTTTGTGATCATATTCATCTTCACCGTCTTGCAGCGCCGATTTTTTGGCGGCGAACGAGCCAATTGGTAAGGAGACTTTTAGATGACAACCATTGCCTCCGCACAAACCCAACAGGCTCGCAGCGGCACCCGACGAATGATTAATGTCGCCATGCCGACGATTGGTTATACCATTCTGGTGATTTTCGCGTTGATACAAATCCTGCCATTTCTTTTTACGATCAGTAATTCGTTCAAATGCTTGCCTGCTATCCAATCCTATCCGCAATCGCTGGTGCCCGTGCCCCCGGTGGATGTAACCTGTGAACCCACCATTATTGATGACGCAGGGCGGGAGCGGAAAACAGTGCTTCCGGCGGACGAAACGTCGAAAGAGCTTACCTTTAATCCAACCCTTGACGGCTATCGAGAAATTTTCGATCAAAAGTTACCGCGCTGGTTGTTTAATACTGCTTTTGTGTCATTGGGGGTGATGTTCCTACGCCTTTTGTTTGATTCGCTTGCCGGATATTCACTGGCTCGCCTCAAATTTCCTGGCAATCGCATCATTTTCTTTTTTGTGTTAAGCCTGTTGATGATTCCGGGGATAGTGCTGTTGCTGCCACGTTTTATCTTACTAAAGGAGATTGGTCTGCTCAACAGTTATCCCGCCCTGATTATTCCATTTTCTGCCAGTCTATTTGGGGTGTTTTTGATGAAGCAGTTTTTTGAATCTATCCCCAAAGAGCTAGAAGAAGCCGCAATGGTAGATGGTGCAGGTCGTTTTACCATCTTCTTCCGTCTCATCCTACCTATTTCCACGCCTGCGATGACTGCCCTAGCGATTTTCAGCTTTCAGGGTATGTGGAATGAGTTTCTCCAAGTGCTGCTGTTGGTCTCATCCAAGAGCGAATTGTGGACGCTACCTTTGGGGTTGTCATTCCTACGCGGCGAATTTGGGGAGCAGCTTCGTTGGCACTCTTTTCTGGCAGGTTCGGTAATTACCACCTTGCCCTTAGCCTTGATTTTCTTTATGTTTCAACGATATTTTGTAGAGGGGGTCAGTTACACAGGACTAAAAGGATAAACCGATATGGCAATTTTGCAGGGGTGTGGTGTGGTATTGCAAGGCATGAACAGCGTGCGACGAAACGGTTATGCCTATATATGGGGCAATCTTGCGTTTTTGTTGCTCTCGCTGCCAATTGTCACTGCCCCTGCTGCTTACAGTGCATTGGTGAGGATGGCTTATGAAACACAGACCGAACCCACCACTGCTGATCTCGGCCTGTTTTGGGAAACATTCCGCAAGAATTTATGGCGGGCTTTGCCTTGGGGTATGGTGAATGTATTGTTTGTGGGGGTCACATTTTCCAATTTTTTGGCCTATAATGATGTGCCAGGTTTTGCGGTTTACTGTCTGCGACTTGCATGGTTGTGCAGCATATTTGTATGGTGCGGGATCGTGCTATATACGTGGACATTGTACTATGAAATGGACAACCCATCTGTTTGGGGGGCGACCCGCAACGCTTTGGTGATGACCCTCAAAAACCCACTTTTCACATTCGCTGTCGTGATAGGAGTTATGCTTCTATCCGCGATCAGTACGGCGCTCCCTATGTTATGGATTTTGTTGACATGGAGCGCGGTTGCTGCCATAGGCACGGCGGCTGCCTTAAATCGCCTTGCAGAGTTTCGATCATCTCAGGAAAAACACGCATGATTTCAATTCGGGAAGTGGCACGTGAAGCTGGTGTGTCGGTCACAACAGTCTCGTATGTGCTCAACAGTAAAGGCCATATTAGCGAGGAAACTCGTCAAAAGGTGATGGACGTGGTAGAGCGTTTGGGTTACGTGCCGCGCATCGGCGCTCAGAGCCTGCGTGATAACCGCGCTCGTATCGTCGGGTACCCTTGGAACTTTGGCCCAAGCCCGGGGGATGTTAATGCTATTTTAGAAGAGTTTTTACATTACACAATGTTTTATACCGAACAACGTGGTCGTCATCTGCTCCTAGTACGTGCTCCTGCCGAAAACGGATTAGCCGTTTACGATGATCTTATCAAGAGCCAGCGGGTAGACGGATTTATTCTATCGCATACCGTACATAACGACGTGCGTATACGGCATCTGCACAAGATCAAATTCCCGTTCGTAGCATTTGGGCAGAGCACCTCGCCTCTGGATAAAGAAACGTGTTGGGTAGACGTGGATGGCATGAATGGGATTCGTATGGCAACCCAGCATCTTATTGAACAGGGACATCGCCAAATCGCTTTAATCCGTGAGCCAGAGGGTTCGGTCTCTGGGGATGCCCGCTACCGAGGTTATGTGACGGCTCTTACAGAAGCAGGCGTACTCTATAACCCAGAGTTAGTAGTAGTTGCAGAACATCGCGTGTCCGATGGTTATCTAGCCGCTCAAGCCTTGTTAGATTTACCAACGCTCCCGACCGGAATCGTTGCTATGAGCGATACGATTGCTTTGGGGGCAATGCAGGCGCTACGTGACAGGGGCTGTCGTGCTGCGATCACAGGTTTTGACGATATCCCACTGGGAGAATTTCTAACTCCACCATTAACTTCGGTGCGTCAGCCGATTCAAGATGTTGCCGCGTTGATGGTTGAGATGCTCGTCCAACAGATTGATGACGAGTCATTTGTTCCACAACAGCATCTACTTTTACCCACGCTTGTCGTTCGAGCAAGCAGTCTTGGAGATTTTGGTCAATGAGGTCTTTTGAACGTAGACAATGGGAAGTGACCGAATATCCCTTTAAACCCGGTCAACTATTACATTCAGAAACAATCTATACCATCGGCAATGGCTTGGTAGGGGTGCGCGGTAGTTTTGAGGAGGGGTATCCCAACGATAGTGCCTTAACGCTGGCGGCGGGTATTTTTAACCAGACCTCGCAACAGATAGTACCGGAATTAGTGCCGCTCCCCAATTGGCTGTCGCTCCGTATTGCCGTAAATGGCGTTTGGTTTCGGCTTACGGAAGGCAAAATCCTCGGTTATGATCGTACCTTGAATCTGAAAGAGGCAGTTTTGCGGCGGGGGGTACTGTGGCGTTCCCCAAATGGTGACACGGTACGTTTTGCTTTTGAAAGATTTGCCAGCCTTGCCAATCCCCATATGATGGGAGTGCAAGTGTTGGTGCAGGTACTGAATGAAGGCGAACATACGATTGAGGTGAATGCCCCTCTCGAAGCTACTTCAGGTCATGACGAAGGCGTGAATCATTGGGGTTTTCTCGAATCCGTTGAAGGCCAGCCCTTTGTGACTGTACATGGGAAAACTGCGCCAAGCGGATATGAAATTAGCATGGCAGCCCATCTGCAACTCGAGGGAGCAACCGCAACCATCCAAATGAATGCGGAAGGCTATCAGAGCAAGTTTGAGGTCTCCCAAAACCAAAAAGTGGTGCTGACCAAACTGGTATCACTTCATACCAGCCGCGAAGGGCAAGACCCAGTTACCAATGCGGTGAGTACACTCCGTTCGGCGGTTCAATCTGGTTACGCGACCCTATACGCCGACCACGTTAAAGCGTGGGATGCCTATTGGCAGCATTTCGACATTCAAATTGAAGGCGACGAAATAGCCCAACGTGCCGTGCGTTTCTGTACCTATCATTTTCTAATCGCCAGCCCAACACATGAGGAACGGGTCAGTATTGGCGCAAAGACACTGAGCGGGCACGGATATAAGGGGCATGTATTTTGGGACACCGAATTATTTATCCTGCCACCGCTTACCCTTGCCCAGCCGGATTTGGCACGGCGTTTATTGATGTATCGCTATCACAATCTGCCGGGCGCTCGCCACAAAGCGGCTGAGTTGGGCTATCAGGGCGCGATGTTCCCGTGGGAGAGTGCTGATACAGGTGAAGAAACCACACCGCGCTGGGTGACAGGGCTGGACGGCAACCCAATTCGCATTTGGACAGGGGATCATGAGCAGCATATTTCGACAGACATTGCCTATGCCATTTTGCACTATTGGCACTGGACGCACGACCATGATTGGCTCCGGCAGTATGGAGCAGAAATCGTGCTGGATACGGCCAAATTTTGGGGCAGCCGCGTCGAATATGACCAAGCGTTTGATCGTTATGAACTTCGTCAGCAAATCGGCCCGGACGAATATCACGAAAATATTGACAACAGCGTGTTTACCAACCGGATGGTAGTTTGGCATTTGCAAGAGGCGCTTGGTGTTTGGGCGTACTTACAAGAACACTACCCTGCCGATGCCGCCCGATTAGTTGAACAGCTTGGTCTATCCGATGCCGTTTTTGACCACTGGCAAACGGTTGCCGAAAAAATGTGGATTCCCATGGAGAATGGGGTATTTGAGCAATTCGAGAATTTCTTTGAGCGGCTGAAGCCGATCAATTTGGAGGATTATACTCCACGTACCACTAATATGGACATGATTTTAGGCCATGCCAAAACCCAAGTGTCGCGGGTTATCAAACAAGCTGATGTGGTGATGCTGATGGCCCTGCTTGGAAATCAGTTAGGTGATGATGCTTTCCTGCGCCGCAATTGGAATGAGTATTCGGGAGTGGTGGATCACGGGTCATCACTGAGTCCGGCCATGCACGCGATTGTGGCGGCTCATCTAGGCCTAAATGAAGAAGCCTATGACTATTTCATCTATGCGGCTACCCTAGATTTGGATGACCATAAAGGTAATGTGCGTGATGGCATCCATGCGGCCTGTTGTGGTGGGGTATGGCAGGCCGTTGTAAAGGGGTTGTGTGGATTGGAATTGACGGAAAACGGCCCGATCACCCGTCCACATTTGCCTGAACATTGGAAGCGCGTGACCTTCCGCATTTTCTATCGGGGTACACCTATGACAATCACGGTGGAATAATATGGAACTCGGTTTTATCTTCGACTTGGATGGGGTCATAACGGACACTGCCGAGTATCACTATCAGGCTTGGAAGCAGTTGGCGGATGAAGAAAATATCCCCTTTACTCGCCAAGATAATGAAGCACTGCGGGGGGTGCCACGCCGTCGCAGCCTTGAGTTACTCCTCAAAGGGCGGGTTTTTCCCGAAGATAAGCTGGTTGAAATGGAAACCCGCAAAAACAACTACTATCAGGCGTTGCTTGAAAACATCACTCCCGGTGATTTACTGCCGGGGGTACTGCCTTTTCTTACAGAGGCCAAAGTGACTGGCATTCGACTAGGATTGGGGTCTGCCAGCAAAAATGCCATGACTGTCATTCGCCGTTTGGGAATTGAACCCCTTTTTGACGCAATCGGCGACGGTTATTGCGTTGTTAATCATAAACCTGCGCCGGATTTGTTTATCTGGGTTGCGGGGCGCTTGGGATTGTGGCCTACTCGTTGTTTTGTGTTTGAAGATGCGGAAGCAGGGGTGGATGCAGCAATTGCTGGCGGTTTTCATGCAGTTGGAATCGGGCCAGCCGAGCGGGTTGGACGGGCGCATTATATTCTCCCAGAGGGACTCAAAACTGCTCATATCCATGATTTTCGCATCAGTTAATTGCGGAGTATAGATGCCTATTCAATAGAAACCGTTCGGACAACTCCAAACTCAATGGGTTTGCAACGAAAGGGTTAGGATAAATGATAAGCGATTCCATGCCCTATACACAGGCTCAACTGGTCGAGGGGTTCAAGGCATTGGGGGTAAGCCCCGGACAGGTCGTAATGCTGCACGCCTCGGTGAAATCGGTAGGCCACGTCATGGGTGGCCCCAACGTTATTTTGCAGGCTCTTTTAGAAACCTTGACGCCCACTGGGACGGTGATGATGTATGCGGGTTGGCAGGACATCCCAGATTTCGTGGGTGAGCTATCGCCGCAGGTTCGGCAGATCTACTATGAGCAGCACCCCGCGTTTGACCCTGCGATTGCCCGCTCGGTACGTGAAAACAGTGTTTTGGTGGAGTTCCTGCGGACTTGGCCCGGCACACATCGCAGCGCCAACCCTGAAGCCTCAATGGTGGCGTTAGGCCCTCATGCCGTCCAGCTTACTCAAGACCATCCGCTAAATTATGGGTATGGAACGGGTTCACCATTGGAGAAATTGACACAACTCAACGGGCAGGTTTTGATGCTTGGAGCGCCACTCTATACCATCACGCTGCTGCATTACGCCGAATATCGCGCAAAACTGCGTCACAAAAAGATCATTCGTTACCAATGCCCCGTCCTACAAAATGGTCAGAAAATATGGCTCGACATTGAAGATTATGCTACTGGCGAGGTCCATGATGACTATTCGTTTGAGCAGATTGCGATGGCCTATCTAGCGGAAGGCAAGGGGCGGCGCGGCCAAGTGGGTCAAGCAGATTCCTACTTATTGGATGCTGCCGATTTGTCAGTCTTTGCCATCCATTGGCTTGAAAGTCATTTTGGGGGATGAGATATGGAGGATTCTATGGGCAGCCTGTGCCTAACGACACCCCCAAACTACCTAGTCTAGCGATGGGCGAGGCTAGGTAAATGTAGAAAGCCGAGCCTCATCTGACCCGGCTTTCAGTATAAAGGGAACTGGTGACGGCTATTCAATGACGGGTCGCCGTCCCATCAGCAGGGATAGGACAAACAGCACCAAGAAGACGAAGAATAGGATTTTGGCAATACCAGCAGCCGTCCCCGCAATCACCCCGAATCCCATTAACCCCGCAATGAGCGCAATGACCAAGAAAATCAACGCCCAACTTAACATGATGTGACTCCTTACCATATCCATATATGATTGCCTACCGTTACCCCGACTGGGTATAGGCGATTTCAACAGGCCATCTTACTTTAGAAGCAACCAGCAAGATTGGCATGGGTGATCGAGCGGGATTTGGTCTGGGTCGTTAGCACCTTCGAAAGATACCTAGTTGGTGGGGTATGGTTTGACCACCTGTCCCATGTTCTAGGTCTCATTTGAATTTATTCTGAAAGCGTTCAAACGAACGGAAAGGACGGAACAAAATGTCTCAACCTTCAAGCTGGGATAAGATTGCGGGTAACTGGAAACAATTGATGGGGGAAGCACGCCTTCAATGGGGCAAGCTGACCGACGATCAGTGGCAACAAATCGCTGGCAACCGCGATAAGTTGATTGGCAAAATCCAAGAGACCTATGGCATCACCCGTGAGGCGGCAAGCCGTCAAGTTGAGGAATGGGAACGTAACGTAAGAGTCTAGCAACGTTGCTGGACAAACGGAAGGCCCTCATTGCACTGCATGGGGGCATTTTCATAACAACTTATCAATTAGACCGCCACCGCGCACCCCTCCCCTTTTTGCACGCCCACACCTTAACTTGAACTTCACAATTGACAGAACCGAATGGGATCGGAATGATTAGTGTTTTCCGGTTCGGTCAATTGGGAGACGAATCCAATTCATGAAGCGTATTGTTCGCAGTTTAATCCCCGGTCAGGCCCGCTATTTTCTTTGGCAGCATACCGCAAGAGCCTATTATCGTACTCTGGATTGGATGGATCGGGTGCGTGGCAAGACCGACCCCTCTATGCCCTCTCGTTCGCAAGCCTTTATTTATGGCTTTGCGGGACACGATCTGCGCAATCATTTTGATATAGCAGGGCAGACCTTTGTGGTCTATTTCAAAGAGTTGGGGCATTTACAGCCGAACCATGCGGTTTTGGAAATCGGTTCGGGCATAGGACGCATGGCATTGGCCTTAACCCAAACGTTAGATTCTGAGGGGCGCTACGTCGGGATGGATATTGTGCCAGAGGGCATCGCATGGTGTCAGCAGCATATTGGTACGACGCATTCCAATTTCCGATTTCAACTCATAGATATTTATAACAAGATGTATAACCCCAAAGGGCACGGTAAGGCGGCTGATTATAAATTTCCGTTCGATGCCGAAACCTTCGATTTAATCTTTCTGGTCTCGGTTTTTACCCATATGCTGCCAGCCGAACTGGAAAATTATCTAGCTGAGATTGCGCGAATGTTGAAAAAAGGTGGACGCTGCCTGATTACTTACTTTTTGTTAAATGAAGAATCGCGTCAATTAATTGAAGCAGGCCAGAATAATATCCCGATGGAGTATCGCACGGCGGAGTTTTGGGCACGGAACAAACACGTCCCCGAAGAGGCCATTGCATTCGATGAAACCTACATCCGGGGATTGTATGCAAAATATGGCCTGCGAATTGAAGACCCCATCCGTTATGGTATTTGGTCGGGGCGGCAGGGGGTCGTGGATTGGCAGGATATAGTTGTCGCTGTCAAGGAATAAACCTATCTAAAATCCGCCCCGCGCTTGCACAAAGTCGAGCGCCTCTTGTTCATAGGGCATGAAATTCGCGCAACCATGTCGGGTGACGACAATCGCCCCGGCAGCATTACCCATTCGTCCTGATTGATACCAGTCCCAGCCTTTCAAGCGACCATAGATAAATCCGCTGGCAAAGGCATCCCCCGCTCCCAGCACATTATAGATTTCGACAGGAAAGCCGGGAGCATCAATTACATCCCCACTGGCGAGATGGATGACGGCTCCGTGTGCCCCGCGTTTGACTGCCAACGCCTGTGGCCCACCTGCCAATAACGTCTGGATGGCTTGCTGCACATCACCTTTGACCTCCGCGCCAGAGACCTGCAAATCCTTGACGGTAACTTGGCTGGCCTCACTGATGATGGCAGCCTTTACTTCATCTTCCGTGCCAATCGCCACATCTACAAGGCGCAATACCGAGCGAATGGTCACACCAAAAGCGCGAAGATCGTGCCACTGGTCAGGGCGGAAATCAATATCCAGATAAACGGTTGTGCCAGCGGCCTTCGCTAATTCGGCGGCGAAAATAGTGGCACTTCGGCTAGGTTCTTTGCTGAGGCCCGTGCCCGAAATTAACAGAGCGCGGCTGTCCGCTATAGGCGCGGCCAAGACGTCATCAATTGTCAGTTCGATGTCGGCACAGTTGTCCCGATAGTACACCAGTGGGAATTTATCGGGTGGTTCAATACCCAAGACAACGGCACTGCTGCGTTTGCCCGGTTTCCGCACGATATAGCGTGTCTCTACCCCTTCATTCTTCAGAAAATTAAGGATAAAGTCGCCAACCGGGTCTTCGCCAACACCTGTCAGTAGGGCCGAACGCACTCCCAAGCGCCGTGTCCCGACACTGATATTGGTGGGGCAGCCCCCGACATAGGCTGCGAAACTTTGAATATCCACAAATTTCGCCCCGACATCATTGGCGTAGAGGTCAATGGAACTGCGCCCCATTGTCAAGAGGTCATAGGTGCGGTTTGGCTGATTCGTCATGCCTATCTACCTTTCCATTGCATGGGTGACCAGTGGCAGACGCGGGTCTGGCATTGTCCATGTGGTTTTAGCCCACGCATGGGCCGGATCGTCAGAATTCGCTAAGGACTGCGCCGAGCCTGCCAGAATATTCAGATAGTAGCAGTTATAACCATAGGCCGCGCTGACGGGATGATACCCCTCTGGAACTAACACAATATCGTTATTTTGGGCGGTCATGACGGCATCAATGCTACGGCTGTCGTTATAGACTCGCTGAAAAGCAAATCCTTCTGGTTTGTCTAGCTTGTAATAGTAGATTTCCTCAAGGTCGGCTTCTAATATGTTGCCCTGTGCATCCACTCGATGGACATCATGTTTGTGCGGCGGATAGCTGCTCCAATTTCCCCCCGGCGTATAGACCTCGACCACAATTAGACGATGACAATCAAAACCGGGTGGAATGATGCCGTTAATCTGACGGGTCGCATTGTTCCCACCGCGAATTTCAATAGGGGAATCATCCGGTGAGATTAGGCGGGCCGGATGATCTTCATCCGTCTTGACCCAGCCATGCGCGATTTCCAGCCCGTCGGTGAGGGCCGTCACTTGAAATTGGGTGTGCCGCGAAAAATAGACGGCATACGGCATTCCGCTGAATACATGGGGCCGCCGTCCCACTTTTTCCCATGTACCATGCACCGATTCAATGCGACACTGACCCCCCAAGATAACCAGCGCCGCCTCATTGGAACTGGTATCGTGCTGCCACGTTTGACCCGGCGAAAAACGCCGCACCTCCATGTTAAGGTATTCCCAACCCGCTTCATCGGCGGTGACCTTATTCAAAAAGTGCGGGTCTGGTTTGGCCCGCACTAACATCGTTTCCGCTGTATATCGCATCAGCTTATCTCGCTTAGTTTGACGGGGCGCCCTTCACTGAGTGATTTTTTAGCAGCCAGTCCCATGATGACAGGGATAAGGCCATCACGCCCTGTAACAGGCAGAGGCTTGTTTTGGGTGACGGCGGCGATGAATTGGCGCATTTCTTCGACAAAGGATTCGGTATAGCGTTCCAAGAAGAAATAGAGAGGTTTGGCGTTAATCACTGCGTCACCATTACTCAAGGTGACATTATGCGGTGTATTATTTGCGGCTACCAAGCATCCCGCCGACCCGAAGACCTCTATACGTTGGTCATAGCCATAGACCGCCCGACGGCAATTATCAATCGTACCGATGACCCCATTAGCGAATTTCAGTGTAATCACCACTGTGTCTACGTCTCCGGCTGCACCAATGGCCGGATCAACCGTTACGCCGCCAACTGCGTACACTTCCACCACCTCGCTGCCAATGAGGTAGCGGGCCATGTCGAAGTCATGAATGGTCATGTCGAGGAATATGCCACCCGATACCTTGACATATTCAATGGGTGGGGGTGCAGGGTCGCGGCTGGTAATCCTCAAGATAGCAGGTTCACCGATTTTGCCCGCTGCCACTTGTTCACGCACATGGCGAAAATTGGGATCGAAGCGGCGGTTAAAGCCAGTCTGTAATTTTACGCCTGCTTTTTCAACCGCTTTAAGGGCATGTTCAATGCGTTTAAGATCAGAATCAATCGGTTTTTCGCAAAAAATATGTTTGCCCACTGCGGCCGATTCTTCAATAATTTGGGAGTGGGTATCGGTGGAGGAACAAATCAGCACAGCTTCAATCGCCGGATTCTCTAAAATGTCTTGATACCTGCCCGTCGCGGTCGGAACTTTCAGCCGCTGGGCACATTCTTCTGCGGCTGCTTTGTTAACATCAGCAATCGCCAGCACTTCGGCTTCGGGAACACGATAAACTAAATTCTCGGCGTGGAGCTTGCCAATCCGCCCTGCGCCGATGACCCCAACTCTAAGACTCATCCCATTCTCTCCTTAAGCTTAAAATTTAAAGACCAATGCTCTGTAAGTATTCCCGATTTCGTTTGGCGCTTTCCAATGGTGATCCCATCCCCGGTAGGACATCTTGTTCGACCACAATCCATCCATCATAGTCGGTGGCGCGTAACTCTGCGACAATCGCCGGAAAATCTACCATGCCCTTGCCTAATTCGCAGTATACTCCATTCCCGACGGTCTTGAAGTATTCCCATCCTTCACGGCGCGAACGGCCAGCAACGTTCGGTTCGCAATCTTTAAAATGGACATGCCAAACCCGACTGCGATGTTCGCGTAGCCCTTGCAGCGGATCGCCCCCCGCGAACGCATAATGGCCTGTATCGAAGCACAGCCCTACCACCTGCGGGTCTGTCAGTTCCAAAAAGGTTGCGGTTTCTGCTGGGGTTTCAACATAACCTGCTGCATGATGATGAAAGACGGTGCGTAATCCGGTCTCTCGGTTGACCGCTTGTGCAATGCGGTTGGCTCCATCGGCGGCGGTTTTCCATTGATCGGGGGTAAGGCCATCTTCGGGCTGAATCCGCCCAGCTTTTAGTGTGCGATTGGGGTCGGCGGCGTTGTCATCTGACAGCACAATGAAGCATTGTTCTCCGGCTGTTGCCGCTAATAATCCGGCGGTGCGCAGGGCGATCTCTTCCCCTTTGGCATGTTTTTCCGGATGAATGAGCGCGACGGGCACAAAGGCCGCCATCAGGCTCAGATTGCGGGCTACCAATTCAGAGCGTAGTTTGGCGGGGTCGGTGGGCATGACCCCCCAATCCCCCAATTCCGTTCCAGCGTAACCAGATTCTTGCATCTCATCCAGCATTTGGGCATACCCAACGGTTTCCCCTTTTGGCCCAATTTCGATGATGCCCCACGAACATGGCGCATTGGCGATCTGGATTTTGCTCAATTTGCCAACTCCTTAAAAGTGTTTGTAAGTAAGGGATACAGTGTCCGGTAAATCTGATATGCCCCTTCATAGGCGTTTACATTTTTACCCGGCAGTGTTTCTTCCCCTAAATGTACTACCGAAGCGGCTTTTTGCGCATCTTCCCAAATGCCTGCTCCGACACCCGCCAGCAATGCTGCCCCATAAGCGGCTCCTTCAAGCGCTTCGACGCTCACGAGTGGCACATTCAGCACGTCAGCCATGATTTGACGCCAGATAGGACTCTTTGCGCCGCCTCCGCTGATCCGAACTTGCCGAATATCACGGCCTGCTGCACTCTGTTTAATCAACTCAAAACTGTCCCGTAGGCCAAATGCGACCCCTTCCAGCACAGCATGAGTCAAATGAGCGCGGGAATGACGCGCGGTTAACCCAATAAATCCACCGCGTGCTAATGGGTCAGGGTGCGGAGTGCGTTCTCCTGTCAAGTAGGGCAGAAATTGAAGTCCCTCGCTGCCGGGGACGACATTCGCGGCTTCATTAATCAATGCGTCAAAGCTGGTATCTGGGGCAAGGGTATCGTGATACCACTGCAAACTGCCAGCAGCGGAGAGCATCACCCCCATAAAATGCCATAGGCCGGGGGCGGCATGACAAAAAGCGTGCAAACGACCTTCCGGTTCATAGGCATAGCTGCCAAGTGGGGCAAAGACCACACCCGATGTGCCAACTGTCAGCGCGATGACACCGGGAGTCACCGCTCCAACGCCGAATGCCTGCGCCGCTTGGTCGCCACCCCCACCCACAACCGGAGTGCCTTCTTTTAATCCGGTCAACTGGGCGGCGGCTGAGTTGATTACCCCCGTAACCTGCGTGCCTTCATAGAGAGTCGGCATCCATTCAGTGGGAATATCCAATTCGGTCAACACAGCCTCTGACCAGCGGCGGTTGGCGACATCCACCAACACCATCCCTGCCCCATCCGCTAAATCGGTGGCGTAGTCGCCTGTCAATTGGTAGCGGATGAAATCTTTGGGCAAAAGGACATGAGCCGTTTTGTCATACACTTCTGGTTCATGGTTACGAACCCAGATAATTTTGGGCGCTGTGAATCCTGTCAGGGCGCGATTGCCTGTTAATTGAATCAGGCGCTTTGGCCCAATAGTCTCCGTGATCCAATCGCACTCGGCTTGGGTGCGCTGGTCGTTCCACAAAATGGCTGGACGCAGCACATTGCCAGCCTTATCCAAACACACCAATCCGTGCATCTGACCAGTCAGCCCAATTGCGGCAATCGAATCAGCGGCATTCGTTTTTTGCAGCACCGCCCGAATCGCCAGTACCATACCCTCCCACCAATCGGCAGGATTTTGTTCACTCCACAATGGCTTGGGGGTGCTGATAGGTTGGGGGGTGGTGTGACTTGCCACCACTCCCCCTTTTTCATCAATCAGCAGCGCCTTCGCCCCGGTGGTACTAATGTCGAGGCCAAGCAGGTAGCGCATGATTACCGCACACCCAACAACACTTCAACGGTGAGTTGATCGAGCCGCTCATAACCTAATCCGCGTGCGCCGAGAGCCGGACGATCAAAGGATTCGCCCTTCAGACGATTGGCTTTGTCCCGACTGTAACCCCCTGCCAAATAGTTGAAATGCCCGTTGTCGGCATTAATTTCAGCTAACAGGGCCTGAATTTCTCTATCTTGATTAAACCGCTGCGCCTTTTCTTTCAAAATGAGATAGGTACGCATACACCCGACGGCGAAATCTTTGACTCCCACCATATCTTCAGTTCGATAGGCGTGTGCATCAAAGTGACGGCTGCCTGTATACCCCACATCCTCTAGGAATTTGACGAGGAAGAATGCCTGCTTAAGCATGTCTGCCCCAAAACGAAAATCTTGGTCATAGCGCCCAAATTTTTGGTCGTTGAGGTCAATATGGAACAGCTTGCCCGCATCCCACGCTTGGGCAACGGCGTGCATAAAATTCAGCCCTGCCATGTGCTCATGCGCCACTTCAGGATTGACACCGACCATCTCCGGATAATCGAGTGTGGCGATAAACCCAAGCATCGCACCCGTCGTTGGCAGATAAATATCCGAACGTGGCTCATTGGGTTTGGCTTCCAATGCGAACTTCAAATCATAGCCCTGATCTTTAACATAATTGCACAGGAAGTTGATCGCCTCGCGGAAGCGTTTACCTGCTTCCAGCGGATTTTTGCTGGCATCGGTTTCGGTCCCTTCACGGCCACCCCAAAATACATAGATGCCCGCACCCAACGACGCGCCTAAATCAATCGCGTGCATGGTTTTTTGCAGAGCATAAGCACGTACACTAGGATCATTTGATGTGAACGCGCCGTCCTTAAACGCCGGATCGTGGAACAGATTGGTCGTCGCCATCGGGACTTTTAAACCCGTCGCGTTGAGGGCAGCGCGGAAGTCTTTCAAGATTTGGTCGCGCTCGGAGGGGGTTGCATCAATTGGGATGAGGTCATTATCATGAAAATTGACGCCATATGCCCCTACTTCGGCGAGCACATGAACAAGTTCATGCGGGGCCAAGGCATTGCGGACGGGTAGACCAAACGGGTCACGTCCAGTATTGCCGACAGTCCAAAGCCCGAAGGTGAATTTATGTTCAGGACGTGGTTCATAATTAGCCATTTTATCGCTCCTTTAAACTGAGTAAATTGATATTCATCTGGCGAGGTGGGTAACACGACAGAGATGAAAAATGATAAGACCTTGCGAGGGATTGAATCTTCATTGACAAAATCTTTACAATTTGGACGGGAAAAAAGTTTGTGCAAAATTACCGAGATTAGTATATAGTATACAGTGTAGCTGATGATTTCCCAGTCTACAAGAATTTTGTTGTGAGGCCGAACTAATTACTAGTAGGTGGGCGTCGTCGGTAAAACCCTCCGATCGTTTTTAGTTATGCCTACAAAAAATAAACATCTTAGCCCGTAAGGAGAACTTTTAAATGCGTAGAGCTAGACGTATTGCCCCCGTTATTTTGTTAGTAGTAGGTCTTTTGATTGCCACCGTAGGGGCCTCAAGCGCCCAAGATGATCAAGATGTCTTCCGGATGGTGTCGCACGGCGGCGTCGGCAATCCGTTCTGGATTGTCGTAATCAAGGGTATGGATGATGCTTGTGCAATCCTCGGTGCAGACTGCGCTTGGCTTGCCGACCCAGTTGACAATGTAGACGATATGGCTGGCTACTGGGATGATGCACTCGCGGCTAACCCTGATGGTATCGGCACAACCGTTCCCAATCCTGAAGTGATCCGTGACGCGGTTGGTCGCGCTGCTGAAGCTGGCATTCCTGTGATTGCCTTCAACACCGCCGATCCGAACGCGGGCACTGACCAAGCGCTGCCCATCCTGTTCTACATTGGTGCGAACGAATTCCTCGGTGGACGTTCCAATGCGACGCGCGTTCTGGCTGAAGCCGCTGCCGATGGTGTCACTGTCAATCGTGGCGTGTGCCCCATCCAAGAAGTCGGTCACAGTGGTTTGGAAGCCCGTTGCGCGGGTGTCCGTAGCGTCTTTGAAGAAGCTGGCATTCCGTTGGACGGCTTGACCATCAGCAATGACGTTACCGAAAGCGCTGGCGTATTGGCTGACTACTTCACCGCCAATGCCGATACCAATGCTGCCTTCTTCCTTGGCCCCAACCCCTCTAGCTCCTTCAATCTCTATCTGCAAGAAGCTGGCCGTCAACCGCGTGAAATCTATGCGACCACGCACGACACCAGTTCTGAAATTTACCAGATGATTAAGGATGGGTACTTGTTGCAGGCTGTTGATCAGCAACCCTACCTGCAAGGTTTTGAAACCATTATGTGGTTGTACCTAAACAGCCGTTATGCACTGGCCCCTGGCGGTGACATCCTGACCGGCCCCGGCGTCATTGATCTCAGCAACGTTGATGCAATCATTGAATTGACCGCCGCTGGCTATCGTTAATTCGTAAACGTAATTTTCAGTCAGTAAACGGGCGGGGCGTAATGCTCCGCTCGTCTTTAATAGACAAAAGTTTTGTGCATTTAAGAAGAGTTTAAAATGCAGGCCTATTTTGAAAACCGTCAATCAAGCGCCCAATCCGGGCGATTCTACACCCTTATTATGGGAGGACTTGGTCTGGCTTATCTAGCCGTGACCGTCCTTATACTCACTGGTTGGATTGCCCTCGGGGATCGTGCCAATATCAGTCGCCGGGATATCAACTTCAATGAATGGGCCGTCGCCATTGGTGCTGCCTTGCTAGGCATTGGGGCGTTACGTACTGCGTGGGGATTGATTCAGCGCGAGCGAGCAAGTTGGGCATGGCTGCAATGGATGGCCTTTGTTAGCCTTTTGGTTGGCTTTGCTATCGCTATGAGTGCGATTCTAGGGACTACCCAGACCGATACCCTTAATCTTGAACGTGTCATCATTGGCTTTGTTGGTTTTTGCCTCAGCGCCGTGGTCTATCGTTTTTCTGTACAGGGATCAAGTTACACCCCCGATCAGCGGTTGCGCATTCAGCTTGCGGAATCTCCCAGCGCGGGTGCGATTATTGGCTTGATCGTAATCCTAATGGGCTTTAGTATGGCATCGGACTTGTTTCTTGAGACCACTTCGATTGCCTCTATTTTGAGTAATAATGCCACGAAGGGCATTATCGCCATTGGCATCACCACCCTGATGATTTCAGGTGAATTTGATCTGTCGGTAGGTTCCGTATTGGGTGTCACCGCGATGGCCTATATGATTTTTATGGGCGAAGGCTTTCAAGGAATTGGCCCGCTTAGTTTTGAGCAGCAACCCACCGTCGTCGCAGCTATTCTTGCCTTAATCTGTGCCTGTGTCATGGGCCTCATCAATGGGATTCTGTTGGTCTCGACCAAGATACCGTCATTTATCGTGACGTTAGGTACACTGTTTGCCTATCGTGCAATTTCGCTTGTTTTTATCGGCGGCGGGCGTATTTTGCGCTATCGTGATTATTTCCCGCCTCCGGCTGAATTTCCACAGGTACACATCAGCCGCTGGGCAATTGCCAGCCTAGCAATTGTTGGGGCTGTCTTTATTCTGGTTACTGCCGCGCAAGCCGTACCCCAATACTGGCGTCGTACCATAAAGGCGTGGTCGAGTATCAAAGACCGTGAACTAGGATCAGTGATTGCATTGGGTGTGACCATATGGTCGGCTATTTCTGCAGCGGCACTCGCAATCGTTTTTGCATGGTTGGCGTTGGTTGCCTACTATCATTTGGAACGTGTACACCTCGGCGACACTCTTGGTAAAGGCGATTTCTGGTTGGCGATTGTGCTGGGTCTAGCTGGTGCAGTGGTGATTGCTGCCATAAATCTGTTCCCGACATGGCGCAAAATCAAACCCGGTGAGGCCTATAGTATTCCCACTGGTGTGAGCATCTCCATCTTATGGATTGCAATATTTGCACTGGTTGTAAAGGTCTATAACCTTAAACTGAGTTTAAGCAATCCCGATGAATCTTTGCCGATTCTGATTGTAGTTGCAGGCCTCGCATTTCTGCATTTGACGTTTGTTACATTCCACCAGTATCGGATGGCTCGCCAACAAGTCGTGGCTGTTGGGGAGAAAATGGAAGTAATTCCGGTATGGTCTTATCTTCAAAGGCGTGGCCTGCTGAATATCGCCATCTCGGCGGTGTTTGGCTTGTTGATTGCTTTCCTGTTCGCAACAGCCTATGACCGTTTTGGCAATGTGGATAGCCCCCTCAAAATCGGCTTTTTTGATGTGGCAAATGGTCAGTGGCGCTTCACGGGCGAACAGGTCACTCGTGGCCTCATCCATGTAAATATTCCTGATCAGGCAAATCTGCGCAATGCCATTGCTTGGTGGGTCATTCTGGCAGCTATTTTCCAAGTCATCCTTTTCCGCACCCGCTATGGTAACAGTGTATTTGCCGTAGGTGGAAATCGTGGGGCGGCCCGCGCACAAGGTATCAATGTCAATCGCGTAAAAGTGCTGAATTTTGTCCTCTGCTCATTCTTGACTGGCCTTGCCGGAATTATGGAAGTTGCGCGTAACCCCGGCGTTGATCCGCTCAAGGGCAATACTTGGGAACTGGACGTGATTGCGATGACTGTAATTGGTGGGACACTTTTGACGGGTGGTTATGGCAGCATTATTGGAACCATGCTGGGTGTATTGATTTTTGGGATGCTCGGTACTGGTTTGGTGCTGGTTGGCATGGATTCGCGTATGTTCCAAGGCGTGATTGGCGTCATCATGATTTTGGCCGTTGTTTTGAACAATACGGTTAAGCGATCTCGCAGCTAGAGGGGAGAAGAAAAATGGGTGGTAGAAAATCATCGAAAGAAACCCCGCTGGTTGAAATGCGAGGTATCTATAAGTTTTTCGGTCATGTCCAAGCCCTAAGAGGGGTAGATTTTCATGTAGATCGTCAAGAAATTGTGGGCCTGTTGGGTGATAATGGCGCAGGCAAATCCACTTTGATCAAAACACTGACTGGCTTTCATACCCCAACGCGTGGCGAAATCTATTTCGAAGGGCGTCAGGTCAATATTGAATCCCCCTATGTAGCCCGTGAGCTAGGGATTGAGACGGTTTATCAAGACCTTGCGCTGGTGCCTCTCATGAGTATTGCGCGGAATTTTTGGCTGGGCCAAGAGCCGACCAAGCGTTTTGGCCCGTTTCGCCTTTTGGACGATGAAAAAATGGGTGAAGAAGCCCGTAAAGCCCTTGCCGACGTTGGGATCACCATTCGTAACCCTCATGAAGAAGTGGGTACGATGTCGGGAGGCGAACGCCAGTCTATTGCGATTGGTCGGGCAGTCTACTTCGGCAAGAAATTGCTGATTTTGGACGAACCCACCTCGGCACTGTCAGTCGGTGAAACCCGCAAGGTTTTGGAGTATACTCGTACCGCCAAAGCACGCGGGATGAGCGTTATTTTCATCACTCACAACATCGGCCAGATTCACCAAATTGCGGATCGTTTTACCGTGATTAGTCATGGGACAAAGGTCGGGGATTTTTATAAAGATGAAGTGGACGAAGAAGAAGTCGCCAATATGGTGATGACGGGCGAAGTGCCGGAGCGTCTGCGAATTAGTCGTGAAGAAGAGATGATGGCCTAGTTGAAGCCGGTTGAAGAAATCTGACCCCGTGCTGAACGGGGTCTTTTATGCCATCCTCTCGCGCAAATTATAGGTTGCGCTTTTTTGGGAGAAAATATAGATGTTTCAATTCAAAAAAAACA
The DNA here is from genome assembly GCA_013112715.1 of Chloroflexota bacterium. Classification (GTDB taxonomy): domain Bacteria; phylum Chloroflexota; class Anaerolineae; order Aggregatilineales; family J027; genus CFX10. The sequence continues at coordinate 65,330 of JABFGB010000005.1, read as the reverse complement.
CCCGAATCCATCTTGGGTTCGTCCTTGCAACGTTTGGTATCATTATCTTAAGTGCATGTGCCCCTGAAGATAAGGATTACACACCAACCGCACCACCCCCAACCATCACCCCTTCCCCAACTCCTCCCCCGGGTGATGCGACCAATTCCGGTGGTGGAGGCACCTCATCTACGGACATCAAACAAGCCCAGCTAGATGCCATTATCGCCTCTATTCCGGTCAATATGCCTGCTGGGGCTGAACAATGGCAAATTAACACATCGCGGGGTGACAAAGGGTTTGAAAATCCACCTAATGTCCAAAATGGCATAGGGAGACGTGTCTATTATCGGACACAGGCTGCCAGTGAGATGCAGATTACCTATGCGGTTTTTGATACACCCGAACTCGCCCAAGCCCACTATGAACGGCTTCGGGAAGTTCGCAGCACCGTACTGAGAGCAGGCACGCAGCGTGACGATTTTCCCATCCCCAACATTTTTGGTTTGGGAACGACTACGGGTTCAGTAGCCCTTATTCAGGACGGCAATTATTTTGTTGAGGTATTTATCGAAGTCTATTCGAGTGTCGGTCAAAATCCACTGGTGGCCTCTGCGCGGCAGGCTATCAATGTTCTAAACGCGGGTATCGCTCGCTACAGCACCCCTGACTTAAAACCAGCGCGTATCGAAGCGGTTGATGTTGTACTTCCGGTTGAGTTCACGCTTGGTGATGTCGTGTGGGAACGCGACGCCAGCCAAAATTATCCCGAACCGTTGGAAGTGGGCAATAATGGCCTGTCTATTCGCGGCATATATAACGCCGAGGGTGGCCGCGAAGCGACCTTTACTTATGCGGTGTTTGATAATGCGGATGATGCCGCCGCTTTTTATAGTGAGACCAGTCGCCAGAATCTATCAGCCTCCCTTCGTCTAAATCCTGCTGGGCAGGGTCAAACCCGTGATGATTTTCCGCAGCCGAATGTATTTGCAGCGGGTGTGGCTTATATTGCAGCGGGTGTTTTCCAATCTAATGAAGTGTTTGTCATCGTGGTTTCATTGGAGACAACCTCGATTCCTGAAGGTGATCCAATTGCGGAATTAGCCCAACAAGCAGCGGCCTTTTTGCAGCAGAGTCTTGTCCCGGTTGAAGAAACTGCCCCCACGACAGACGCAACCCCCGAACCTACCGAGGCTGTCACCGAAGAAGCCTCTGACGCCACACCTGAAGCGACGCGGCAAATCGCAGGGTAATGAGGACTGCATGATGCTTACTGGCAAAATCGCATTGGTTACAGGCGGTGCAGGTGATCTGGGGAATGAAATGGCGCTGCATCTGGCACAGGCTGGGGCCGATGTCATCATTTGGGATATTGTGCCGGAAGGGCAGGCCAAACCCCGTATTGACCATGTAACTGCCACTGGAAAACGGGTACTCTATCGAGAGGTAGATGTTCGCAATCGAGAGGCCGTAGACAGCGCTCTTGATGCGGCGATTTCCACACTCGGCGGGTTGGATATTGTCTGTTCCAACGCCGGGATTGTGGATTCTGCGCCGTTTCTGCAAATCACCCAAGAGAATTGGCAGCGGCATCTGGATATTAACCTGACAGGCTGTTTCAATGTGGGCCAATCAGCCGCGCAACGCATGGTACTGAATAAAACCAAAGGCCGGATAATCTTTACGTCCAGTTGGGTCAGCGAGATTCCGTGGCCTGAAATCACGGCTTATACAGTTAGCAAGGCGGGGGTCAATATGCTAATGAAGCAGATGGCCCGTGAATTGGCCCATTATGGGATTCGGGTTAATGCAATAGCGCCGGGGATTGTCAAAGCAGGCTTGGCGGGCCGTCAATTGGTGGAAGAGCCGCAGTATGCCGCCCGCGTATCGAAGGTTATCCCGCTGGGTGAGCCGGGGACACCTGTGGAAATCGCACAGGCAGTGGTTTATCTGGCAGGGCCACACACGGAATACATGACGGGTTCATTATTAGTGTTAGATGGCGGCTGTTCGTTATTCCAGTTCGATCAAGGCTGATAATACCAGCAATTAAACGGGGTGCATTTGTCAAGTGGTGCATTTTTATGGAGGGCGGACATATTCGAATCCGCCCTTTTTGATTTAACCTACCATCCGCATCACGTGGCGGGGCGATAGCAGGAACGGCGGTAGATAGGCCGGGATGTTGGAAAAAGGCAGCACTTCCGGTTTGAGCCGAATCCCCAAGCTATTTTCCATAAAAGTACGGCGGGCCTGAATCCGTCCCCATGCTTCGGGATATTTCGTAGCAAACTCGTGTCGCAGGTTTTCATCGGCCAGCGCAATGCCGTCCTCAATATTGGTTGTGAAATACGCTGTGCCCGTCGCCGGAATGACATCCACCTGCAAAGCCATGCCCGATTTCAATTTAATGTCTGACCCCTTATAGATAGGCGAATGTACCCATTCATCCAAATGGATATAGTGACCGGGGTTGAGGGTGACACCAAAAAAGGGGTCGCCGATGCGGTCATGGATGATGTCATACAGTTCGCCGCCTGTCACGCCGATGCCGATATGCTCATACCATGCGACGATGGCCTCAAAATAGGGTTTGACCAACTTCTCGACATAATCCTGAACATCGCTAGGCAGTTCGGCGGCGGATTCAGCCACCCACCCCGCACGCGCATTCAACGCGCCCCAAACGCCATAGGCCATTGTGAACGGCTCACCTCGCCCGATTTTTCGCATGGAGGGGCTAGGCAACCCCATAAAGGCACGCGGGCCAGCCGAAAGCATCAAGTGGCAGGAGAGGGGTAAACCGTTCAGGCCCATCAGTTGGACAGCTTCGAATTCGGTCATGCCGGGTTTCAATCCAAAAAGTACATTACGGAGGGCTTGGGAGGTGAAACAGGCCGCAAATTCAAATCGAGCTAGTTGCTCGACTTCGTTGATGATACGGAGACCAGACCTCTCATCCATGAGGATGTCGGTTCTGTTGCCAACTAGCGAACGTAGTTCTATTTGGGTTTGGTTGTAGAGCATCTCGCCTAAAAAAGATGGGATTTCGAGCCATGCTGAAAGGGTCACATCTTCATATTCAGTGAATGACTTCCAACCTGCAACTCCAACATATGAACCCTCTACCATACCTAGTGTATCTAATATTTCCCATAAATGACCTGTTGAATCTCTGGGTTGCCCCATCAAGCTAAACGTCTGATAAAGCACTATTTCTAAATCCTCACGAATTGGGCTGATATGGGTATATCCCAGACCTTCGTTGCCAACTAAGAGCAGAGGCTTCCTTAAACGGTTTTTTATGTCAATAATCAGTAGCGCTTCCTCAAAACGCGGGTCGTAGCCCGTCAAATAAACAAGATTAGCGGAATGTTCTCTATCCCCATAAACGACAAAAAAATCTAACCCATCGTCTGCCGCGATTTTGTAGAGTTTGTCTAGGCGATTTCGATACACCTCCGCTGGGATTTCTGGTTCAAAGGTGGGCATTCCAAAGTCGGGTAATTGGATTTCGGCAAGTTCGGCGTGACGGGCCATAGTTATTTTTCAGTTACCTCCGCAATCCAAATAATCCAGCGGCTTTGGTACGGCTCTCGGCCCAAACATCGGATTTCGCAATACCGTCAATACCCTCGAGATAAACAGGATGGTCGGCGGGGAGGGGCAGGGTTACAACTTGGCCTGTCGCGCCGGATAAATATGCGCCTAACGCGATTTCGAGGGCACGTTTGCCCGCCGCACCGGGGGCGATGGTCGGGGTGTGGTTATGGATGGCATCGCGGAAATTGGCCCACAGTTCGGTAAAGGAACGCCCAATATTATCCATGTGGGTCGGCAGATTATTGAGTACATGGTCGGTGCGCTGCCAATCGCGGACACTGTAGAGTTCAATCGGTTGGTTAAAGCCGCTGGTCTGATATTGATGATAACGCATCCGAATTTGACCCTCACTGCCACTGATGTCTACCCCACCAACCCCCTGCCCCCAGCCCATATGGATAATGGCATAGCCTTTGGGGAAGGCGATTTGTAAGAGAGCAAGGTCTTCCAAAACAGGGTTGCGATGGGCATAGGTCGGGGCATCCACAAAAGCCATGACTTGTATGGCGTGCTGGCCCATCAACCACTCCGCAAGGTAGACGGCGTGAATCATGTCCATTAAAACACCGCCGCCTGCTGCCATTGTGTGCCGCCAATCTTTTTGAAATTCAGGCGCACCGGGGTAATCGATCACGCCGAGATAGTGCATGGTGAGGACTCGCGGTTCGCCAATTGTTCCAGCATCTAACAGGGCCTTCATTTGGCGATATTCGGGCAGAAAGTGGTAATTATGTACCATGCCCAACACCAAGCCAGCTTTTTCGGCAGCAGACAGGGCCTCTTGTGCGACAGCAGGGGTACGGGCAAGCGGCTTTTCGCTGAGAACGTGTTTACCAGCGGCAAGGGCATCGAGGATAATTTCGCGGCGGAACTGCTGTGGCACGGTCACACAAACGGCCTGCACATCGGGACGGGCCAACACGTCACGGTAATCGCTGTATAGATTGGCATCCGCCAAGCCAAACCAGTCCTGACCGATTTTACGGCGGGCTTCGGTGACATCCGCCAGCGCGACCAGTTCCACATCCGGCAAGGTGGTGAGAGCGGGTTTGTGTCCATAACTGACGACGTTGCCACAGCCGATTAAGCCTACTTTGAGCATACAAGCCTCCTATGGCGATTGGGACACGGGGCTAAAGCCGCCGTGCTAAATTTAGGACAAAATTTAGAGTCATTATTCAAAAATGGTTGGGTCATACTATACTTTTGAAGTGTTGATAAGCCCAAAACGGTAAAACTCTATGCGCCATCAAGTCATCTTCGGTACCACCATTATTGAGTATGAGGTCATTTACAGCAAACGCAAAACCATTTCACTTCAGGTATACCCGGATGGTCGGGTAGTGGTACGCGCACCTGTCGGCGTCAAGCAACTCAAAATTGAGCCATTTGTGCTGAAACGGGCCTCGTGGGTGGTCAAACATCAGCGACGCTTTGAGGAAAATCCGGTGGCCGTCCCCACACCACGCCGCTATGTACCGGATGAAATTTTTCGCTATCTGGGCCACGAATATCGCCTCCAAATACGGGAGGCAAATAAAGAAGGGGTATGGCTCGATCAAGAATTTTTGATTGTCGCGGTCACTGATGTTAACAATACAGAGTGCATCGCGGCTTTGACTGATCGTTGGTATAGGAAGGAGGCCAAACGAGTTTTCACCGAACGGTTGGCTGTGTGTTTTTTACAAGTTGAATGGATGGGAGTTGACTATCCCAAATTGACCATTCGAGATATGAAGTCGCGTTGGGGAAGTTGCAGCGCCAAGAAAAAAGTATCACTAAACCTGCGCTTAATTCAGGTAGCCGAGGATTTGATTGATTATGTCATCTTGCACGAACTATGCCACTTGAAGGAACTAAACCACAGCCCCGCGTTTTATGCACTGATGGACAAAATTTTACCCGACTGGCGCGAGTATCGTCGTCGGCTCAATCAAGTGCCTGTGACTGTCTAGGTTGGCTTTATACCAAAATGCAAACCGTTGTGCCTTTGTCCACTTCGCTTTCGATAAAGAACTGCCCTTCGTAGACTTCGACCAGACGGCGCGAAATGGTGAGTCCCAAGCCTGCCCCCTGCTGTTCATGCACATGACGATCAAATTGTGTCATGCCAGCGATTTTTTTGAGTTGGTCGGGGCGCATTCCCCAGCCCTGATCGGCAACACAAACCCGATACCCCTGTGCTTCGACTTGTCCTGTCACCCATACCTGACTACCACGTTTTGAGAACTTGAAGGCGTTATCAATCAGTTCTTCGGCGATTTTTTCTAGGTCGTTTTTTAAGATGCGCGCAGTTCCGGGAGCGAGGTCTAAGATCAGGTCACTGGCACGATTGTAATGGCTGGCTTTTTCATAACCCATTCGGGTGAAAATTTCAACAGGATTTGCCTCGATTTGATCTCGATGCTCGGTGATCAGAGCACGCCTTTCAGGGTCGAGGCCCATAATTTCAAGTTGAGCAAATAGCAAGTAGTTTTGGATGATGTGATAGAGACGATAACCCGATTTTTGGACAGTTTGCAGCATTTGGAGAACCTGTCGGCTATCAAAGGCTTCGAAGTCGTTGACCAGCAAATCTACATAACCGATGATGCCCGTCAGAGGGGTACGCAGTTCATGTGGCATCATATTAACTACTGAATTTCGCAGAGAATTCACTTCATCTTGAGCGCGACGCTGTAATTCGGCCTGCTTTTCTAGGCGAATCTTGACCGAGTTTAAGAGGTCAATCGGGTTAAAGGGTTTCTGGAGATAGTCGTCTGCACCAAACGCCATCCCCTTGCGTTGATCGGCATAGTCAGTACGGGCCGTCAAAAAAATAAAGGGGATGGATGCCATGTTTGGGTCTTCGCGTAGGGCTAATAGCAACCCATAGCCGTCTAATTCTGGCATCATGATGTCTGAAACAATCAGGTCTGGGAAATGCTGGCGTGCGAGGTCTAAACCCTCTCGGCCATTTTCGGCTGTGATGACCGAGTAATCTTTAAAAGCAAGGATTTCGGCAATATCTTCGCGTAAATGGGTCTCGTCTTCTACTACCAAAATAGTTGCCATATAAAATTTCCTCAATGAATTCGGCTCATCAATTTTTACCATTAAGACTATTTTAGCGCCAAATGACCAGTTAAATGATGATATGGGTGGGTTTGCGGCCAAAATAATGACAAAACGGGCGAAAAGAGTTACCTATGTCACGGCGATAAGATACATGGAAACCGCGCTAGAGCAACAATGCTAATGAAGCGTGAATTGTTGCAGGGTAGCCCAATCGCAGGGAGTCCCCAACTCATCGGCACAATCCGTTTGCAAGGGGGTGTCGGGCGTTGCGTAGTAATAGACCTTGACGCCGAGATTGTAGCTACCGGGGGGCAAACCCGTTGGTAGCTCAAGGCGGTGCTGGTCATATTGAAAGTGCCCCGGTAGCCATGTGGAAGTCTGCGCTTTGCCATCCAATGGCGGGCCGTCGTGTTGTGTGACCAATTTGCCCGTGTCATTGTTTACAACAAAAACAGAGACGCTGTAATCCAATGGGGGCTGAATTTCGGCTGTCCACCACAGGGTTACATTTAACGCTCCCCCCTCCTTGAAATCCCCTTGTACGGCAAATTTGCGGAGGGCAAAAATATCTTGGGTGTCGTCTCGATAGGTGGCAAAAATGGCATCGGTTAGGCGATCATAGCGATAAGAATAGAGCTTTGCCCCTTCATGTAGAACATAAGGTGCGGCGGTGCGTTGAAAGCCGGCCTGTTCAAAGATACCAAAATAATCACCCGATTTGCTAGGTTCGTCGCCCCAATAGACCAGCCAAAACGCATCCAAATCACGCACGTAGGTCAGCAGATAGGGCAAAAATTGCGTGCTGTATTGATCGGTGGCTTCACGGATAGACATCCAAGGGGTGTCGTCCCCCATTTGCTGCTCAATATAGTAGCGCACCGAAAAATCACCGACCCAAATATCCATTAAAATGGGTTCACCGGGATTGTGAAATTCGGTAATATTCTGAGTGACCTCGCGCCAAGGGGGTTTCAATTGACGTGTATCAACGGTGGTGAGACCCATGATGAGTAAAACCCCCACCAAGAATAAGCGTAACCCCGTCTGTAGATTGGCAAGCCCATGCCCGACCAATAATGCAATGGCGGGCATTACTACCAAGAAATTGCGCACGGTTAGGAATTGACGTTCTTGGTTCATATAGACGGTGATGGCGGTGTAGGCGACGAGCCAAAACAGCGCGAAGAAGGTTGGGCCGAGGGGACGAAATCTCAAAAGTGTTCGACCCTGCCGATAGAAAATCCAGACAAGGCCCAGAGTTAACAAAAATAAGGTAATGGCATATTGTTTGCCGAAAAGAGCATCACGTACCATCAGATAGGTGGCATGGGTGTTGGGCAGGGCATTGAGATAATAGAGCGGCGTCACCCAGCGTACTTGATTTTGACGGTACATGACCGGCAGCCAAGGACTAAAGGCGATACCCACCGTGATGAGATGAAACATGGGCCAAAGTAGTCGCCGCGAGGGTCGGACGAATAGGCAGAGGTGCAGGAATTGGCAGACGAGCACGAAGCCACCCAAGTAATGCGAATAAAGCAAGGCCGCTGACAGCAGCACATAACCAATGCGAGTGGCACGTGAAGGGGTATCGGTTTTAATCAGGCGGAAATAGAACCAGCAACTTAAGATGATGAACGTTGCCATCTGGGCATAATGACGCACATCTTGAGAAAGGTCTATGTGGTGGTCGGACAGTGCTAGGAATAAAGCCGCAAGCATACCTGCTGTTGGGCCAAACATGCTTTTACCCAGTTGATAGATACCCGCAACAGCGATGATACCCGTCAAAACGGAGAGCATCCGCAGGGCAAATTCACTGCTGCCTGCTGCATCCCGCCACAAATGAATGGCGACGAAATAGAATGGGGGATGCTGGTCAAAGGCCATGCGTTGCACAATATCTGGAATAGTTGGGCCTTTGGATAGAACCAACGTCCAGCCTTCATCTTCCCATAAACTGCGTGTACCCAGATCGTGAATGCGCACAGCCGCCGCCAGCAATAAAATGCCGATCAGCAGCCATCGTGTTTGTTGTTTGTTGAGAGTCGGGAATTCCATTCGGGTCAATTCACAAAGTCAGTGCCAATAGACCCTAAACGCTAACACAGTGCAGCGAGGATAACCAGCCAATAAACCCACCGGAAACACTACCGCTGACCGCTGCAATCACCACATCCATGCCATCCACCCCACTAAAGAGACTGCCGATTAGCATCCCGATAATCCCAAAAACCAACCCGATAAGGCTTCCCGCAACCACTGGGGCAGGCATATCCCATTCCATACGCCCTCCATCCCGAATGACCACATTTAGGTACGGGAAAATCAACCAGACCAACGCGCCCGCAATGGCGTAGCCGATGTTTTGACCTGCTAACGCTGCCAAAATAGCGATGACAAAGCCAAAGGCAGGTACAATCTTCCACTGGGGTGATTTCCACAGAGCGATGGTGTTGACAGTCTTAGCTACCGAGGGTTGTTGGACGGCAGGTGATGGGCTGCTGGCCGGAGCCGCTTCGGTTGTGATCTCATCTGGTGTACCTCGGTGGGTAATGATTTGTGGAATATCGGTTTCTGGTGTCATCCCTTGAAATAACTGTAGGGTACTGCGGGCCACTGCTTTAATATTGGATTCCGGGTCTTTGAAAGCCAGATCACGCAGGGTTTGTTCAGCAAGGTCACGGACCTCCACGTCATGGCTGTTACGTAACATGCCGAGGGCGGTAACAGCGTCTCGACGAGCGATTGGATCATCATTACGGAGTGCTGCTTGAATTTCTTCGGGCAAGACAGGTTCTTGTTTGACGGGTGGTTTTAGGTCATCCATCAGAGCATCAAACGAGTCTTGATACGCTTCGGGGTCAGAAAAATCGAGCGGTATGCCTTTTAGCTGACGGGGCATGGTTTTAATTGGGCCAGTCCGAACCGCTACTACTTTCTGCTTGAGATCAGCGGTTGTACTCAAAGTCGAAATCAGTTGGGGGTCTTTAAGCGCGGCTTCCGATAGTACGACAATCACATGAGTGGCGCGGTGGAGGGCAGCAAATTGGGCGTTGGTATCGGGGTCGCCTATTGGCACATCTAAGCCTTCAGCCTTCAAATCGGCGGCGAGGCGTTCGGCAAAAGCAGCGTCATCGGTAGAATGCACGAGATAAATTTGGGTCATAGCTTTTCCCCACCAGTCCATAACAGCATAATCATGATTAGCAAGGATAACTTTTTCTGCACGGCAACGCAAAGCCGATTATAATAAATGGGCGAAATCATAAAATTCGTGAGGAGTGGGTCTGTTGAGTGACTTAGAGCAGGTGGTGGCGTTAATTAAAACAGGCAAAAAGGTGGAGGCACGCAAGCAGTTGCTTACCATTTTAGCTGATGACCGCGACAACGAACGGGCGTGGGTCTATATGGCGTTGTGCGCGGCCAATCGGGAAGAATTGGTTGCCAGTGTGCGCCATGCCCTCAAGGTCAATCCGCAAAGCACTGCTGCATTAAAATTAGCCGCCCAACACAGAATTGCTGTCCCACGTCCCCAACCTGCACAACCTTTGGCTAAACCTTCACCATCGCCACTGCGAAAACCTGAGCCAGAAGTCGAGCCAACCACAGAAGTTACCGAAGACCCCTATCCGACCCAAGAAGCACATCCGACCCAACTGCTGCCCCCCCGTCCGCCTACCTCCAAAGTCAAAGTGGATGTAAAGTCGGAATTCGCCATGCCCAATTGGATCGGTAGCGAGGTTAAGGAAGATGCGCTCAAAAGCAAACAAAAATCGAAACGCCGACGTAGATTTATGGCCTTTACACTGGTGGGGGTTTTTGTCATTGTAGCAGGGGCGCTACTGGCGATGGTACTGCTGACGAGTGGTGATGAGCCTTTGGGGTCAAATGCCCAAACTGCGACGAGTATCAGTGGAACCAACGCCGTGATTATGGATTCACAGCAGCAGCGGGCTACCAGCATCTGGTTAACCCTAAACCCGCCGACGCCAACCCGCCCCCCACGTGAGAATGCCCAATGACCAAGACGCTTACGCCTACTGAATGGCGACAAACAGGTGACTACCTCTCTTTCAAAGGCCATCGGATTTTTGTGCGAACACAGGGTAGCGGTGAGCCAATTTTGTTTCTGCACGGCTTCCCGACTTCTAGCTACGATTATGCGCGGATTGCCCTACTGCTCGAAAACCAATTTAAACTGATTTTCTTTGACTTCTTGGGATACGGATTTTCGGATAAGCCACGTCAGCATCCTTATTCTTTGTTTGAGCAGGCCGAGATTACCCAAACAGTAGCCCAGCATTTTGGCCTTACAAAAACCCTCTTGGTTGCACACGACATGGGTGATTCCGTGACATTGGAGGTGATGCAGCGCGGACAGCCGGAAATTACCAAACTGGTGATGCTCAACGGGAGTGTGCTGCTGGATGATTATCGCCCTCTCATTACCCAAAAATTACTCTTGCATCCGGTCATCGGGCCAATCGTGACAGGTCTGCGGCTGATCCGTAAACCCGCCTTTGCCCGCCAATTTGGGAAATTATTTGCCACCCCTTTGACGGCTACCGAAATTGATGAGTTCTGGTCGCTGATTCAATATAACGATGGCATGGGGATTTATCATTTGCTGATTCGCTACTTGCGGGAGCGTAAAATCCACGAACACACTTGGCTGGACGCGCTTAAGGCCCATACCGCGCCGCTAACAGTCATTTGGGGACAGCGTGACCCGGTAGCTGTGCCGAGTATTGCCAACGCGATCTTGGAACGGCGCCCCGATACCCACTATTTCCCGATGAATGAAATTGGGCATTTTCCGCAGTGGGAAGCGCCGGAACGAGTGGCGGAAATAGTCCGACAGGCTCTGGCGAATAATTAAGCAAATATTTTTGCAAAAAATCCGTAAATTTATTATGATAGGGGCTGTGGTAGTTTAGACAACGCTGTACTGGAAATTACAAACATGTCCATAAGCCCCGTCATGCAAGAATATCTCGCGGAAGCCTATCGGATTGCCGCTTACCAAGATGAACCATTTGTCAGCACCTCTGCTCTAGCCGAGCGATTGGGTGTTTCTGCGCCTGCTGTTGCCCGCATGGCGTCCCGACTGCGCGAATTAGGCTTCATTGACCACGAGCCATATCAAGGCATGAAATTGACTGAGCGTGGCGAGCGAGAGGCACTTAAATCTATCCGGCGGCATCGTCTCGCAGAAGCCTTCTTGGTCAGCGTGATGGGCTTTGGCTGGCATGAAGTCCATGATGAAGCCGATGCGCTTGGCGCAGTAGTGACAGATCGCCTTGCCTCACGTATGGAAAAAATGGCAGGCTATCCCAAACGCTGTCCACACGGCGAACCGATTCCGAGTGAAGAGGGGGTAATGCCTGTTTTATATGACCGCCCTCTCACCGAATGCACCCCGCCAGCAGAATATGTGATTAGCCGTGTCAATACCCACGACCCTGAAAAACTCTGCTATCTGGCCGAACTGGAACTTGTACCGGGACAAAAAATAGAATTGGTAGCACGGGCGCCGTTTAATGGGCCGCTGCGGTTGCGGGTGGGCCGTGGTGAACAGGTGATTGGAACGGAGCTTGCTGGGACGCTGCGGGTGTCGAAACCAGAAAATTCGCTATAATGCTCTCAATAGTTTCAAACTATTGAGAGCATTATGTCGTGAGCCAACCAACACTTGATTGGGATATTATCCGCCAGACCCTTGCTGAAATTTCGTCCTTGTTGGATGAGGGCGAAACGACCCCCGAAGCACGGACAAAAGTGCTTGAACGCCGTGCCCAACAATTTGCCAAAGCGCCTATCTCCCCAACTGCTGCCCAAGCACTACAACCTTATTTGACATTCCGACTTGCCGCTGAACATTACGCCCTCTCAGTTCGACATGTGCGGGCCATTGCGCCGTTGCGCCGCCTGACCCCGATGCCCTGTGTCCCAAGTTATTATCGGGGAGTCACCAATCTCAATGGTCGCATAACTAGCGTTCTCGATTTACGCCGTTTTTATGAACTGGATATTGCCGACGCCGCGCCTGCCATGCTGATTGTGGTCGAAGGGGCCGGATTGGAAATAGCATTATTGGTCGAAAGTGTTGAGGCCGTCCATATGCTCCCGCCGAGTGCTTTTGCCAACCAAGAATCCGCTGTCGGAATTGCGGGAGTGATGCCAACGGGATTAATCTTATTAGATATTGATCGTTTGTTCCGTGACCCGCGCCTGCGGATTTTTGAGGAACCCGCATGACCCCAAAAAATCAATTAGATACGCCCCAACGTTTGCCTCGCTGGTCACAAGTGTTGGCAGCATGGCGAAACGGGGAGGAAAATCGTCAATTTTTGGTAGATGTTGCTGCATTAAATGGCCTGTTGGTGTGGCTGTGCTTGATGGTTGCGTTGGATCATGTCACTCTCGCCCCAGCAGTGCTGGCGTTAATCACCCTCTCGATTGCCCCCGTCGCGCTTAATTATTCGCGTTTGTCAGCATATGCCCCGGACGCCCTGATCGGTGGACAAATTATCACCTATAGCCTTGCTCTGTTGTTTGTGGGAGCAGCGGATTGGTTGACGGTGGTGCCGTTTGGCGTGTTGATTTGGGGTTATATCATCCTGCTGCGTGGTATAGCGTCGCTGGTTTCGTGGTCGGGCCTCTTGGGGATGGGTTGGATTATTGTGACCCGCTTTCTCAATCAATCGCTCGACTTTTCCGCTGATGTCTTAAGCCCATTAGCTCTGTTCACAGGCATGATAATAATTTTCGGATTGTTTAATCAACGTCGGCAACCCATCATCCCGACCATCGCCCCACACCTTACGACGGCGCAAGCGGCTACTGTCACCAATGCTGGGTTAGCGATTTTGGCCGAACAGATTGGCGACACAGCCAAACAGCTTGACCAAGCTGCCGGAACAATTCACAGCATTACAACACAGCAGTCCTCACGGGCTGACCAGCAGACGAATGTGGTGGCAGAAGCCAATCGAGAATTGGATGATTTTCGCTATCTAGCCTTACAAGCACGGTCAAAAGCGGACGAAATGACCCATTTGGCACAACAGGCGGTTAGTGTGGCTCAAAATGGCAATGAGACCATTCAGGCGGCGCTGGAGGGAATGCGCTATACTCGTGAATCGGTCTTAATGGTGGGGCAAACGATTGGTCAACTGGCGCTGCATTTACGGCATATCAGCCAAATTATTACCTCCGTCTCGGATATTGCGACCCAATCCAATTTTCTAGCCCTGAATGCCCAAATTGAAGCAGCACGGGCGGGTGAACAGGGGCGCGGTTTTAGCATTGTGGCTGAGGAGGTACGCGACCTTGCTGAACAATCGCGGCGAGCCACTGGGGATGTACGGACGGTACTCAAAGAGATTCAACAGGCGATTTCACTGGCAGTTGATGCCACTGAATCTGGCGCACAGGGGGTTGAGGCGGGTTTAAATCAAGCCGAAGAAGCTGGGGCGGTGATCGCCAGTCTCTATGAAACCATTGCACGTGGCGATATGGCAGCCAAGGCAATCTTAAGCTCAATAGATTTGCAGTCGGATGGGGTGCGCCGTCTAGGAACTGCGATGCAAAGTCTTGACCAAGTCGCCATGCAAAATCAAGCCTCGACCCGTATGGCCGAGAATATTTCGCAGGATTTGAGCCGTTTGTCTGGCAAATTAATGGCAACTATTTTTCAATCCGAATCGCACGCAGGAGTAAGTTAGATGCTGCCCGTTGCTGAAAGTTCTTATGCCGTCCTGCACACCCGTCTGTGGAATTTGACCCGTGCCCTTTTGATGGTCTTAGGGGGACTGCCCTCGCTGTTGACGACAGTCGTTATGGTTTTGTTTACGGGGTCAAGTATCAACGACGACTTGAAAGGCCGTTTGCTGGGGTGGACGGTCTCATTAGCAGTGGCAGGTGTCGGTTCAGGTTGGGCGGCGGCACGTTGGTTGGTGCGCCCGCGCATGGAAGCGATGATGCAAAAAGCCCAGACGCCTGAACAGCTTTGGGGGGCAATTGACCAGTTTACTCGTAGGGTCCAAGCGGGTGATCTAAGTAGCAGAGTTGAATTTTCGGCGGCGGATGAGGCTAAGAACGGGCCGATTGTCAGTTTGGCAAAGGGCATGAACGCTGTGGTGGCCCAATTGCAAACGACCCTCCACCAAATTCAATCGGTCGCCGAAAATGCCGCCAAAGTCGCCGACGATATTTTGACCGCGACCAATGAACAAATTGCGACGGTCAGCGATCAAGATGCCAGTGTCATGCAAACCAGCAGCACCGTCCAAGAAGTTCGGGCAACCGTGACGGAAACCGCCGAACGCGCTGCCGCCGTCGCCCAAATGGCCCAAAATTCGGTGCAAGTTTCCAAAACAGGTGAGCAGGCGGTTACCGAGGCCATCAATGGTATGGCGTTGATTCGACAGCGTGTAGAGGGCATCGCTGACAATATTTTGGTGCTGTCGGAGCATACGCAGCAAATTGGGGAGATCATTGCGACGGTTTCGGCGTTGGCAGATCAGAGTAAATTGCTGGCGCTAAATGCCTCCGTTGAAGCGGCACGGGCGGGCGAAGAAGGCAAAGGGTTTGCTGTCGTGGCAATGGAAGTGCGTAATCTAGCCGAACAAAGCCGCGAGGCTACTGCCCAAGTGCGCGACATTCTAAGCGAGATTCAACAGGCCACCAACAGCGCCGTTATGGTCACCGAGGAAGGCACCAAAGGGGTAGATACTGGTGTGCAATTAGTGAACAGTGCCGGGGAAAGTATTCGTGGGCTGGCGAAATTGATTGAAGAAGCCGCCTATGCCGCTGTGCAAATCGCGGCGAGTACCCGTCAACAAGCGGTGGGGATGGATCAACTCAGCGCGGCCATGAATCGGATTCGTCAAGCCACCGGACAAACGAACGCGAGTACAATGGCTGTAGAACGGGCTGCACGTGATTTAGGAACGATGGCGCGGAAATTAAATGAGATGGTACAGGGCTATCGCACATAGGGGTTGTAGATGTCCATCAGCGACAGCGGTCAACAATCTGGCTGGAAGGATTATCCAGCCGAAATATGGGATGAGCGGAAACCGATTGATTGGCTAGATGATTGGCCGTTTTGGGAATGGTGCGCCGCGAATTATGCCCCTCACACCCCCATTTTGGAATTGGCCTGTGGCAACGGACGAATTACCCGTCAACTGATCCTCGCTGGCTATACTGTCGCAGCGGTGGACATCAACCCCCATTTTCTCAGTCGGGCGGTTCAACATATTGGTGAACTACCCGACGATGTGAGGGCCAGAGTCGAATTTTATCTACAAGATATAGTGGAATTGGAACTGGAACAACGATTCGCGTTGGCGCTGATGGCAGATTGGGCTTTTCCGGCTTTATTGACACAATCTGACCAATTAAACTTCTTGCGACGATTGGCCGACCATCTTCTCCCCGGTGGTTATTTTGCTTTTGATACGATCTTGCCAACCGTGCGCCAATTAGGATTGACCCCCTGTAATTCAGGCGAGGGACTGGAGTGGGCAGGCACGGGACGAACGTTTGACCCCATCCACCAAATTGAAACACGCTTATCCACAGACCAAGTGATGCGCTATCGGCATTCCAGTTTGAGTGAAATTACTTTGCTAGCTGAGATGACCGGATTTGAAGTAGTGGAATGTTTCGGTGGTACAGATAAACGGCCTTTACTCGGCGTACCGGGGGATGATTTGACATTGGTGCTGAGGAAAAAAACACATGAGTGACCCCTCTCAATCACCCAAGCGCCAAACTATCGAATTGCAGCAGTTATTTCAGATGGAAGCGGCGGAACACCTCAATACCATGAACCGCCTGCTGTTGGAACTTGAAACCGCCGCCGATATGCCGCGTGAGCAATATGAAGCTACTGTGCGGGAGTTGTTTCGTGTAGCGCATAGTATCAAGGGCGCGGCCCGTACCGTTGGCAGCACTGATATTGAGCAAATCGGCCATGCGCTGGAAGAGGTTTTTGAGGAGTTTCGGCGCGGGACGTTGGCCCTGACTCCATCCGCCGCCGATATTCTATATGACGGCTTGGATGCCATCGAAATTTTGCTCAGTGGCACGGGCGAAGTTCAACAAGAAAACTTACTGGCATCGCTGCGAGGCTTAACCAATCCCAAATCCCAACAATCCGAATCACCAGCCGCAACCACCAATACAAACGTCACAATTATCACCCACGAATTGGAACCCACTGCCTCAGATGCTCCGCTAGGCCGTGATGAGACCATCCGCGTTGGGTTGGGCAAACTCGATACCCTGCTCAATGAGACCAGCAATTTGCTCTCGCTGCACATGAGTATTGAAGAGCGCACCGATCAACTGCGGGTACTGCGCGACAAGCATCGTCGCTGGCAGAAAAAATGGCGCTCGGTTCAGACGGCCTATATTCAACTCTTACGAATCGCTGGTGATAAACCGGAAGCATTAGGTGTATGGGCCGATTTATTGGAATTTTTGCATGACACACAGAATTATATGCAAAATTCGGCCCAACTGATTCAGCAGTTGGAACATAATCTGCGGGATGACGCCATCGCGCTAGGCTTAACCGCATCGGGGTTGCAATCGGGTGTACGGGCGATGCGACTGCTGCCCTTTGAGACTCTTATCGCAGGTTTTCGCCGCATGGTGCGTGATGTCGCCCGTGATTTGGGCAAAGAAGTGATGTTCCAGACAACAGGCACCCATGTCGAGTTAGATCGTCAGGTCTTGGAAAAAATTAAAGACCCGGTGATGCACCTGCTCCGCAATGCGATAGATCACGGCATTGAAACGCCAGAGGTGCGCGGCACTGTTGACAAACCTACACAGGGACTTATTTTGCTATCACTCGTGCAGCGCGGTAGCCGGGTACATTTGATGGTAGCCGATGATGGCCGAGGCATTGATGCTGAACGTACTCGGCGCAAGGCCGTCACGATGGGTCTGATTTCTAGCGAGGATGCCGAAAAACTCAGCGAATCCGAAGTCTACGAATTGCTGCTGCAACCGGGTATAACCACCCGTGATACGGTCAGTGAAATTTCAGGACGCGGCGTCGGTTTGGATGTGGTGCGACAGGCTGTTGAAGCCTTGCAGGGTCAAATGTCTATCCAAAGCAAGCCCGGGGACGGAACGCGATTTGAGATAACTTTGCCCGTGTCATTAAGTACCCTGCATTGCATCATGGTCAAATCGGGTGAAGAAATCTATGCCATTCCCAGCGTTTCGGTGGCACGCGTGGTCAATTATCACCAAGAGAGTGAATTTAGCATGACAGGTCAACCAATGTTAACACTGGATGGTCAGGTCATGCCCGTTACCTTTCTTAACGACCTTTTGGAACGACCTACCCAAGAAAATATGTCTGCCCAGTTCGCATTGGTTCTGGCGACGGCTGAGAAGCGGTTGGCGGTGGTGGTGGATGATATTCTTGCCGAGCAAGAGGTCATGGTACGCAATCTAAGCACAGAATTCAGCCGGGTGCGGAATATCAGCGGGGCCACGATATTAGCCAATGGCGACGTGGTGATTATCTTGAACGTAAGCGACTTGTTGAAAAGCGCCCAAAGCCGTACTGTGCGCCGTCGCCAGATTGTCGCGCCGACACCGCCTGCCCCTCAGCAGCGCCGCATTTTGGTGGTAGATGATAGCATTACGACCCGTACCCTACAGAAGAATATTTTGGAGGCGGCAGGGTATGAAGTCATCACTGCGACACATGGGGTTGAGGCGTTGAAAAAGTTGGAGAGCGCCCCAGTCGAATTGCTCATTTCCGATGTGCAGATGCCTTGGATGGACGGATTTGAATTGACAGCACAAATTCGCAAACATCCGCAGTACAAAAATTTGCCAATTATTTTAGTTACCTCGTTGGATTCGCCGGAGAATAAAGAAATGGGCTTTAGGGCTGGCGCAGATGCCTATATTGTGAAAGGAGTTTTTGACCAGAACGAACTCTTACAGACGATTAAAAGTCTCTTGCATTGAGGGAACGGTTGTTCTATAATAAATTATTCCAAACGATACACATGCTGAGACTGTAACTTGGGAAAGGACTATAACCCGTGTATCAACAAATCATCATCATTGGAAATGTTGGCCGAGACCCAGAATTGCGCTATACCCCCAGCGGGCAAGGTGTATGCTCATTTAGCGTAGCCGTCAGCCGCAAATGGACTGATAAGAATTCGAACGAAAAGCGCGAAAAAACGACATGGTTCAAGGTTTCCGCGTGGCGGCAACTGGCTGAAACATGCAGCCAATATGTGCATAAGGGGATGCAGATTATGGTCATTGGCGAGGTTGAGGTACGTGCCTATGCCGGAAACGATGGCACTCCACAGGCGAGCTTGGAAATCACCGCGCGTGAAGTCAAGTTCCTCGGTGGCAAAGGCGAACGCAGCGGGTCTGGCGAGGACTATGGTGGTGGCTATAGCGGCAGCGATGAACCGGAAGATATTCCCTTCTAGGCCAAGATTCTAGGAGATTCGTAAAGGGACATGGAAAAAATCCGTGTCCCTTTTTGTTTTGTTTAGCCCTGTTTTTCGGAAGCGGCCTCTTGGGTCGCACGAATGAGGAACACAGGGCATTCCGAGGCACGCAGGACTTTTTCGGCCACGCTGCCAAAGACCCATCGTCCAATGCCGCTGCGTCCGTGTGTGCCCATTACAATCAATTGAATCCCATGATGGACAGCGTACTCTAAGACACTTTCCGCAACCATGCCCTCAATAACTTTGGTAACGACAGGCTTGATTCCCTTTGCAAGGAATTGCCCTTCAATACGGCGGAGATATTCATGGGCTTCGCGGATAGTTGCTTCACGGAAGGTCTCGGTCATTTTGTAGTCGAGTTCATAGGGGGTGATGGCACCCGAATATTGGACAATGACCTGAATGAGGTGGACTTCGGCACTAAATTTTTGGGCTAATTCAATAGCATGAGGTAAGGCTTGTTCTGCGAGATTGGAGCCATCAAGTGGGACTAGTATTTTGTTGTACATACGGCCCTCCTTACTTACTTTCATCATCGCTCAGACAGTGCCAAAAACCCAGTGATCATTGGCATTTTTTTATGGGAAGGGCGGCTTAATTTGGTGTAGGACAGCCAGATAGTTCCCCGTCCCTAATATTCAATTGTCACTTGCAGCGCATCAATTTCTCGACGCAAATCTGCCGACACTTTTTGTAATTCCTCTAGTGCCACTTTTTGATCTTGATATTTCTTGGCAATGACTTCGAGATGGCTAAAAACAGGCGATAGAATTTGCTGACCGTATTGCAGCAACCGTGCCCGTTCTCTATCGGTCATGTCTACCAATGATTGCCGATAGCTGTCGCGCAGTTTTTCGAGACGGGTTTCGAGTTCATCAATGGCGTCGTGGCGCAGTTTGCGACCATAGAGCAGTACCCCGCCCATGCCACCCACCGCCATGACCGGGCCAACCACCATTGCACCCAACACCCCCACCACCGTCGCGGTGATCGCACCGGGGGCGGCGCTACCCACAATAATGGCCGCAATCCCACCGAGCAAACCCGTGACGCTGGCCGTGAAGCCAAACATATTGGTGGCAAAGGTATCGCGCAGGCTTTCGGCAAGATTATCTTCGGTGTAGGTCTTGAGTTCGGTGTCGGCAATCGCAATGGCCTGCTGCAGGGCGGCACGCTGGTCGGCGTAGCTGGCGGCATCCACGCCCCCGACCTCTTGCTCAATCAATGCCTCTAGCTTATTGAGACGGTCAATGATGCTGCGCCAATAACGACGGCTGCTATCCACCACTGCGCTGACATAATCTTCAGAGAGGCGGCTGATCTGGTCGAGTGAGGTGCCGATGACCTCTTTTTCAAATTTTTGGCGCATGGCTTCCCGGTCTGGGGGTCGAAGGGAACGGCCCAACGTCAGGTGTTTATTGACAAAATCACGCCCGCGATTGAGCAGGGTATCAAAAATACGATCTAGCTCACGCATGGTGGTGTTGAGTTGTTCTGCCAGCAATTCGGCCTGTTTTTCAAGTTCGGCCCGCAGTTGTTCGGCATATTGGCGATCAGCCCCAATCAAACTCAGTTTTTCGCCTACCTTGCCTTGATATTTCCGCATGATACTGTCGGCAAAATCTACTTGGGCCACCAATTTCTGCTTGGCAGGCGGGACGCGGGTAAACGTGTCGCGCAGATAATCTTGGAGATTATTCATGCCCGTATCATCACTGCCGCCACCACTAAAGAGACCTCCACCACGCTTGCCCTGCAAGGCTTTTTTCGCGGAGACGGTGAAAATCGGCGGGTCGAGGTTGACCAATTCTGAAACCTGCTGCTTCACAAAACTGACTACTTCTTTGAGGTCTTTTTTATCCAGCAAATCTACCTGATTGATGACCAGAATTACCTTTTTCCCGTAGTCACGCGCCAACTCAAGATAAAGGCGTTCGGTCTGCGCGAAGGCACGCTTGGCGGACATCACAAAAATAACGAGGTCGCTACGGCTGAGAAACCCTTTGGCAATACGCTCATGTTTGGCAAACACTGACCCAGTACCGGGGGAGTCCACAATCGCCACGCCGGGGGCACCCGTATTGGGATGTGTCCATTCTCGAATCGAATCCTGTTCTCGAAGTTTCGGCTCTTTGCTCTTGCGGTCACTGTAACGGATAAGTTCAATGACTTCTGTCGTGGGCGTAATCCCCATCGGCAGCAAGTCATCGCCCAGCAAGGCATTGATAAAGGTGGATTTCCCGGCGTTAAACTCACCCACCACTACGACAAGAAAAAACATATCACGCAGGTCATTGGCGCTCTGCATTAGACGGCTTTTATCTTCGGGGGCGTCTCCACCAAACGTCGCTATCCGTTCGGCAAGATCAAACAACAACTTTACTTCGCGTTCCCGGATTTGGACAATCGGGCCTTCAAGTACGATATTGGTCAAGGTCGTTAATCCTTCAACAAAGCAGAAAGGCTGTGCTGCAAGCGGGTAATCGCTCGCTCGTGAATTTCAAGTTCCTGTTTCAACTCGTCGGTAATTTCAGTTTGGGTGCTGATGAGCCGCGTAAAAGGGGCTACACTGTCACGCCGGAGTTGCGTTCCATAGGCAAGCTGTTCTTTAGCCGCACGCTCCAAGGTGATTTTGTAGCGATCCCGAATATCATTCATGCGATTTTCATACGTTGCTTGCAAAATCCGTCCGCGAATGGGCAAGAACAATAAACCAACCACCGCGAGAACCATAATTAGGATAATCCCCGTCGCCGTGCCACCCGTCGCATTAAACTGCCCTGTCGCAACCAAGACTGCCAGCAAAATCACCAAAAGTTCCCAAAAGGCAATCAGGACAATAGTGCTACGGAGGGTACGGTCAAGGCGGCTCGTTTCAAAAACACTGGCTTTTTTGACCAATTCATCCAATTCGCCCCGGATATTGCGCAGGGATTTGCGGTCATAATTGAGGGGCGACTGCACCTTGCCGATCACTTTTTGCTGGAGGGTATCGGGCAGACGACGCATCTGGTCGCGGGTATAATCCACCAAATGATCTAAATCTTCCAGATCACGGCCTTCAATTGCAGGGCCGAGTTTTTCAGCGGCGGTGGCGGCTCGCTGCAAACTCTCGCGGACTTCGTGTTTGGTAAAGGCTTCTTCACCGGTGGTCTGCTTGCGGAAACGTCGAATCAGTGCCCCGAGAGCGATAATTTCACCAAAACCCGCTCCTACTTGACCAACCGCCCGTGAGAGATGAAATAACTCACTGATCGCCTTAGAGCCATTTTCGACGGTAGCCTGCCATTCACGGTCAATATCCGAAAATGATTTTTCGACAATCTTTTGGCGTTCTTTTTCGGAAGCGAGGATTTGGGCCTCGATGTTATCTACCGTCTTTTTGTGTTCACTGAGAGCGGCTTGGGCTTCCCGCAGATGTTTGAGGGCTTCACGGCTGGCGTTTTGGGCAACTTGCAGGGGTGTTTCCAATTTTTGGCGTACCCGTTCAGCATCATCCAGCGTTTCATCAAGATATTCTTCAATGTCGGCAAAGCCACTTTCATCCCAGATGATCTCGTCGCGGGGAGTGGTCTCAAAAGCCGTCATTGCCAGCTTTGAGGAAACTAGCCATACAATCGGCTCAATGCCGAGATGGATACGCGATTGCTCCCGAACGAAATCTTCCACAGTGGCTTGATCTTGGGGTTCAAGCAGATCCGTTTGATTGACCACGATAATCAAGCGCTTGCCATATTCTTTGAGATGCTGCATAAATTCAAGATTGCCTGCCGTCAATACTTGGGTGGCAATCATCACCAGCAGCACAATATCGGCGCGATGCAAAAACCGCTGGGTCAAATCATCATGTTCTTTAAAAACCGATTCCAGACCGGGGGTATCTACCAAGCTGAGACGTTCTAGCAATTCCGCTGGGTAGAAAATGGTACTGATGTCGCCAGTGCGGGTCTTTTGCACCGTTGGGCCATATCGCAAAATGGCAATGTGGTCGGTGGTTGGCACCGGGCCAACCTCCAATACGGTCTCCCCCAACAAAGCATTAATGACGCTTGATTTTCCAGAGCTAAACGGCCCAACCAATGTTAGCAAAAATGGATGATCGGAATGGAACACAGCATCCCGCACCTGCTCCATTTGAGCTTCGGGAAAATCGTCTACCCGACCGAGGGTATCCAAAAGTTTACTTAAGAGATCGAATTGTTCCCGCCGAATATCCGTATATTTGACAAGGCGTTTGGTCTCTTTTTTGGCGGCGCGGCGCGACTTTTTTGGCGGCTCGACCACGACTTCAACGGGAGCAGGGGCTTCGTCAACAGGCGGTGATGTTTCTTCTTCAATGACCAGCGGCGATGGAAACTCGATGCGGCGTTCCTCCACCGTTGGTTTGGCCTCCAATTCGACGAGTGGGGGTGTCGTCAATGACACCTCCTCCTGTGGTGGGGCTTCAAGGTCTTGATTTTCAGGAGATGGCGGCACAAGCGGGTTATCAGTTCCCAACGGTTCAATCCTGCCATTTCTGCGCGTTTATATCCCAATATGTGTATCAGAATAACACGCAACTTTCAGGCACACAATAGAAATAGCAACCCAACCTTATTCCTATACACAGGAGGGTCGCCAGAACACTGAGCACACGTTATACTGACAACCTTGTATTGGAATCGGTCATTAAGGAGTCTACGAGAGATGAGTCGTCGCGCTCAACGGCAAATTACCAAACAACGCAAACAACAACAACAACGCCAGCTAATGCTTATCGGAGGAGTTATCGTTGGGGTCATTATCTTATCGGTGGCCGCGATTTACCTGCTCCGACCTAAAGATGCCCCTATGCCAGACGGTGTAAAAGAAAAATATGCGGGGATTCCCCAATCGGTTGACGAAGATGGGGTTGGGCATTTAGGTAATCCTGATGCAAGATACGTCGTTCGGGAATTTTCCAGCTTTTTGTGCCCCCACTGCAAAGATTTGCATGAAGAGGCGATGGATGATGTAGTAGAGATGGTGAAGGCTGGCGATGTTCGGATCGAATTTGTACCGATCGCTCAAATCGGTGGGCCGGGCAGCGAAGAAGGCTCGAAAGCTGCGATTTGCGCGGGTGAGCAGGGCAAATTTTGGGAAATGCACGACATTTTGTTTTACTGGCAAGATCGTGTGAGCATCACTAAAGCCCGGATTGATACAGCGATTGAGGAACTGGGATTGGATAAAGATGATTTCAATGATTGTTACAATTCCGGGGATGCCCGACGGCAGGCCAACCGGGGGTATGAGGAAATGAGTCAATATGCTGACGGCACCCCAACCGTGCTGCTGAATAACGTCTATCAGCAAAATCCGTACAACATCGTAGCCGCTTTAAATGAACTTATGGCGGGCCAATAATAAATAAAATCCCCCTCTTGGACCCTCATCCGAGAGGGGTTACTCGTTTATGGAGTTGTGAATGTCCTCCCAGCACCCCTTGATTATCGTAGATGCCCATTTGGATATTGCGTTTAATCATGTTGTCCATCGGCGTGATTTTCGCCAGCCAGCCCTCAAAACGCGCCAAATGGAAGATAATCGCCTTGAACAATTAAAAGATCGCGGGTTGGCAACGGTTGGACTACCGGATGTACTGTTAGGACGCATCGGGGTGGCGTTTGGCACCTTGTTTGCCGAACCTGCCAACTCACCTTATATAAAGACGGGTCAAATTAGCTATCAAAATGCGGCGCAGGCCTATCAAATTGCGATGACGCAACTGGACTATTATCATCGTTTGGCCGATCAAGATGATCGGGTGATTTTAATCAAAACGCAGGCCGACTTAAAAACAGTCTTGGCGTCTTGGGCCGATGATAAACAGGTCGGTGAACATAAGCTGGGTCTGATGATTTCGATGGAAGGTGCTGACCCGGTCATCGAGCCAAAGCAGGTTGAAGAATGGTATGAACGCGGGGTGCGGGCGATTGGTTTGGCTTGGATCAATACACGCTATGCAGGCGGTACAGGTCACCCCGGCCCGCTGACTCGAGAGGGCCATGAGCTTTTGGGAACGATGGGCGATCTTAATATGATTCTCGATCTATCCCATATCGCCGAAAAAGCCTATTATGAAGCGGTAGATGAATACGTCGGGCCAATTATCGCCAGCCATAGCAATCCACGCCGTTTCTATGAAAGTGACCGCAATTTATCGGATGATATGATTCGGCGCTTGGCGGAACGGGGCGGCGTGATCGGTGCGGTGATGCTTAATAAGTTTATCAATGGCAGTTGGCAGCGCACTGACCCCCGCGACAAAGTTCGCATTGAGCATCTAGTGGACATCATTGACTATATTTGTCAGTTGGTTGGCGATGCCAAGCATGTGGGCATTGGCAGCGATATGGATGGCGGATTTGGGGCAGAGTCTATTCCCTACCCAATGAATACCATCACCGACGAGTGGATGCTTAAAGACTTGCTATCAAAACGTTATGATGCCGCCGACGTGCAGGCCATTTTGGGTGGAAATTTCTTGCGCATCCTCGAACAGAGCCTGCCGTCATAATAAGGTAGATGACGATGGAAAACTATTATCCAATAGAGGTGACCCGCTCCAGCGAAGACGATGCGATGGAGCGTGAACGAGTCGGCCAATTGGCGATTTTGATCGGCACACTCGGCTTGATGTTGGTGCTAATCGGTCTATTTCCAACCATTACAGGTCTTGAACCAAAATCGGGGATTGGGGTGTTGCAGATTTTGGTCGCCTGTATCGGACTGACCCTGTTGATTATTGGTGCTCTGTTGTTTTCTAAAATTACGTTTTACCCCCATCAACCTACCAATCTAGCCCAGCAAATTGGCGTCCGCCTCAGCTTGACCGGGTTGTTGATGACCGGGGCAGCGGGTTTGGCTGATGTGCTGGGTTTTGGTTCCCATGCACCGGACTCGGCCAATCAGATTGTGCCTGTATTGGGAAAATGGCAGGCGTTTGGCATGATTGTTGGGTTTATGGTTGCCTCACTTGGCGTGATTGTGTTCACTTGGATGGGGCCATCTTCGACAGACGACCCCGCGAGTAACTAAGCTTAATTCCCTTTGAGGGCGGCTAGAATTGAATCATTTGAGGGGTAGCCGCGTTCATAAAAAACCACTTTCCCCTCTTTGTTGATGGCAATGACGGTACGTTTAACGACATAGCCCATCAGCATCAAGGCGTCATAGTTGCGAGCGACTTCACGGCCTTCATCCACAATCAGTTCAAAGGGCAGGCCAAGCCGATCTACAAAACGCTGGTGACTGTCGGCATTGGCGGGATTCACGCCAAACACAATGGTATCCGTATCGGTAAAACGGGGGAATTCATCGCGGAAGGCACATAACATGCGTGAACAATCGGCGGTTTGATCACCGGGATATAATACCAGCACAACATTTTTCTTGCCCCGAAAATCAGCAAGTCGAACTTCCTGTCCGGTGTTGGTCTTGACAGTAAAATCTGGTGCTTCCTGCCCCAATTTGACGACTGGCATTGTAGACTGCTCCCTTGAATATGATGAGGTTCGTTTCAATTATCCAAAAATTGGATAAGAGCAGCGTTAAAATCGGCAGGGACTTCGTGCATAGGTAGATGCCCAACGCCTTCAAATTTGACCAGACGGGCATTTGGAAAGTCACGCAGCATTCCGTCCGCCGCGTTTGGCGTGGCCCACCCATCCCCTGAACCCCACAGCAGCAATACGGGCGCTTGGATATTTTGAATTGGGCCACTCAGGGCATTATGTGAACTGTCGCGCAGCATCCCAAGCACCGACAAATCCCAATCTTGGGTGTGCAAAATCCGCGAATAATCGTCAATCAACTGGTCAGTCACTACCTCATCCTTCTTGGTAGCACTGCGAAGCTGTTCCCCAACGGCTTCCGGTAAGACCAATTGCAGCATGACCTGTGACCAGCGTTTCAAAAAGCCCAAATCAAATAGGAACGGCGGCACTTCGGCAGTAGGTGTGTAAAACAAGGTCGGGGCAACCAAAATCAGTTTATTCACGCGGTCGGGGTGGGATAAGGTAAGTTGGGTGGCGATATTGCCACTGAAGGCATGGGCCACTAAATCGGTTTTTTCGATTCCCTGACTATCCATAAATGCCACGATGGTCTCAGCAATGGCTGGATGGCTGTAATCAAGTTCCAACCCTTTTTCAGAAAGACCCATTCCCGGCAAATCCAGTGCATAGACGTTATATCCAGCATCCTGTAAGGCGGGCATGGTTTCGCGCCATGTACGGGTTGAGCCGCCTTGCCCATGCAGTAACAAGACTGTTTCGCCATCGCCCGCCAGATGTACAAAATAAAGCTGTTGGTGATTGACCTCCACGAACGCACCATCCGGGTCGGCTAATTGGTGGGGGTCAACGGTTTCTGGGCCAGTCAAAGGCAAAAGGTAGGGCAACCCGAAAATAACAAAGAGCAAAATTGTTGTAAAACCCCCGGCAGCCCCTCCCCATTTTTGCCGTCGGGTCAATTTCGGGAGTCTGGTTTGGGAAAAAGTCTGCCACCGTTCCTGTGGAGAGGGTTTGGACGGTGGCATCGTAGAATTCATCGGCCAATCAATCCTTTTTACTGCCAGCCCGCCACCGTAACATGCGTATAATTCGGGCTGACGGGGGGTAAATCGCGTTCAGCTTGATAGGTGCCATCACTCAAGATGCGGCCAATCTGAATCGCCCCAGTCATGCGATCATACAGCATCACACGATCCCCGACCATGACCATATGTGACCAACCGGAACCAATAATGCTGTCTTGCAGCAGACTGGCGGATGCGGTTTGTGCCCCTTCATCCACAAAAAGCTGATAGGTCTGATAATGTCCATCACTGGCATTATAGAAAAACACAAATTGATTACCATCAACCATAGGCGTCAACACATGCGTAAATCCAGTGGGCCAAGTGATTGAGGCCGCATAGGTGACGAAGCAGTTTGCAGCACAACTTCCGGGGTCGTTGGTTGTGACGTTTCCTACCGCACCGCCACCCGATATACTGCTATAGAAAATCCAGCCATAGGGTGAACGTTCGATATGTGTCCAGTCAGGGGAAAAATAGGGGTCGGAATAGTCCAAATCTTCCCAATCAGTCTCATTGATGTAGCCAATCCACCATTGCCCTGTAGAGAACTCGTAATTGAGTGTCAAGTCGTTCGATGTAGAGGTCGAAGTCCAACCCACATACCATGTGGGCTGCGTGAAGGTTGTCAGAAAGCCGTCACGATTAATTGTGCCTACAAGGGCATCACCCGAAACTTGGTTATAAAACAGAGCGCGACCATCCCGTGCGGTTGAAAGATGTGTCCACAGAGGCGCTTCCCCAAACGACTGCAAGGAATAATAGGTGTTGTCATCGGCTAAAGCACCCACTTCGCCCCCACCAAACTCGGTATTATAAAAAACGATCCGATAGGGTGAATTCAGAGCCGTCTCACGATTAGCCGCCCCCGCTGCCATTGAATCAGCAGTCATGGTCATATCTACAGCCATTTGTTGGGCCGTTGCTGTGGCTTGGGCGTGTTGCATCTGGGCTGTAGATGTCATGTTGTTAGAGTTTGCGATCACCGCATTGGCCGTGAGGACGGCATTTTGGGTCTGTACAATGGCTGTTCCAGCGACGGCATTTTGGGTCTGCTGGGCGGAATTCTGGGTTTGGATAGCAGCGGCGGTCAGGCTTCCAAAAATCGCAGCTTGGGTCGCCGAGTTTTGGTCGGCGATACTGGTCTGGGTGGCGAAATTTTGTACCAACTGGGCTGTGCCTGTAACCGAGAAAGCGGTCTGGGTAGCGGCATTTTGCCCTGCGATAAACGTGCCAGTGGTTGCAGCAGATTGGGTTTGTTGGAGCGCGGTTTGTTCGGCACGGGCTTCGCGGATGACCTGCGCGGTTTCAGTTTTGTGGTCATTACTGCTGCTGACCTGCTGTGAATAGGCGAACAGGGCAATCGCCACACACAGCGTACACAGTAAGGTTGCGGCCCCCAAAACCCAATAGGGCAACAGCGGCGTGGCAGCGAGTTCGCCGTTTTCTGTATGGAAATCATTGGTGCTGGACACCGCCCGCATTTCGAGCGGGTAAATGGTCGGCGCTCCAAATAAGCCTGTTTTGCGCGGACGCACTTCCATTTCGACGGTATCTGACCGACCCGGCCCAACCGAAAGTGAGGTGCTTGGCGGGATAAAGGTTAAGCCTTCTTCGCGGTCACGCCCACTGATGGTATAGCTGTCGGGGGTATTGCCTGTATTATTGACCGTGATACGAACCTTGCCATTTTTGCGCACCCGCTTGGGGGACATATCCACCGAGAAATTGTGGAATGAGTTGACCGAAAGGGTGGCTGCCCCACGTGCAATTTCCATGCCGCGTTCTTCGCTCGACACACGCAGACCGAGATTATACGTTCCGGCGGTGGCGCTTGGGTTGCGTGGTGGGTGAATGGTAATGGGCAATGTACCGCGTGTCCCCGGCATGAGTTGGAGGGTACTTTGGGGCATGATGACCCATTCAATTGGCAGGCCCTGCACCATGACGCGGAAATGCTCAACCAATTCACTTTGATTGAAGATTTCAATTTGGGCATCGGTTCGCATCCCCGGTTCCACGCGCAAAGCGGGTGGAATCATCTGCACGGTCACTTTTTGGGCAGAGGCCGGGGGGGTACTGCCGGGTGGTGCGGCACGAACATCTAAAATTGTTCCCGAAGGCCCAGCCGCGCGGACATCGCCAACACTGGGAAGGCCCATTGGCAGGGTGTCTTTTTTGCCACCTGCCCGCTGCAAACTGAGCCGATATTCCCCAATGCTGATGACCTGGCCTGCGACTAATTTTTCCGGCACATTCGCCAACAGCTTGGCCCCATCCAAAAACGTGCCATTGGTGCTGCCGAGGTCGGTGATGGTGTAATTGTTATTCGACTGTTTATCAATACGAGCATGGAGACGCGAGATACGGCTACTCGGTAGGGTAATATCCTGATCTTCCCGCCCAATCGTCAGCGATTGTTTGGAAAGTTTATAGCGTTCCGGCGCGGCCCCCTCTTTCACGATGACCAGTTCATCACTGGTGAGAGTGCCTAGTTGAGGAATGGCAACATTCACCCCCTGCGGCATCCCCGGCATCGAAGCCAGATAGGTACCGAGGCTATCGAGTTGGTCGCTGGCCCGCGCTTGGGTGTCCAAGATGGTGACCTTGCCGTTTTCGCTTAAGTCAAGGCGTTGCAGGGCAAAGATCAGGTCGCGCCCCGTTTTGTAGCGGTCATTTACGTCTTTAGCAAGTGCCTTCATGATAATGGCTTCAAGTTCGGGCGCGATTCCGGTTCGCACACTGCTTGGTTGCGGTGGTGGGGTTTTAATGTGCATTTCGGCGGCTTCGAGTATATTGCGTGGCATAAAAGGCAGTTTGCCGACAATCAACTCGTACATCATGACACCCAACGCATAAAGGTCGGTGCGTCCGTCCACCTCCTCCCCTTTAATCTGCTCTGGCGACATATAGGGGAGCGTGCCCATTGGGTGCCCGCCCTGTGTCTGCAAAATCGCGTTTTCGGCCATTTTGACAAGGCCAAAGTCTGTGAGCAGGGCGTTGAAAGTCGTATCGCCAATCCCTGTGCTGGTGGCAAGTTTTAGCAGCACGTTGTCAGGCTTGATGTCACGGTGAACCATACCTTGCTGATGTGCATAATCCAATGCGGAGGCGATCTGGCGGATAAGCGCGACAGCCTCTAGCAGACTGACGAATTTGCTTTCGCGGTACATCCGATTGAGATAACCACGTAAGCTACCCGTCGCTACATATTCCATAATCAAATACAAAAGGCCCTGTTCGGCGTGGAACGAAAAAACCTTCACGATATTGGGGTGGTCGAGCATCGCAATGGCGCGGGCTTCTTGGATAAAGCGCTGCCGAAATTTTTCTTGGCGTCCGATTTCCGGGTGCATGAGTTTCAGGGCAACCGGACGCTGAAGCTGAATATCAATTGCACGGTAAACCGACCCCATACCCCCTTCACCCAACAGTTCTTGAAGCTGGTAATCGCCGATCACTTGGCCTGCATTTTGATCGCTCATGAGCATATCCCGTAAGTAAATTAATGGAACAATGAGTACCCCGTTTCTAGTATACAGCAAACAGGCAGCGTGCATATGCTCTGTAAAACAGGCTATACTGGTCAAAATTGGATGAGTATGGGGAAATATGAATGAAAATCGCGCTTTGCCCAAATGCGTTTCGTGGGAGCCTAACCGCCTTACAAGCAGCAGAAGCGATAGCCGAAGGTCTGCGAAAGAGCCGTTTACAATGTGAGCCGTTGTTGATGCCGCTGGCGGACGGCGGTAACGGTACATTGGATGTGTGGTTGTATGCGGTGCAAGGGCAGCGTATTCGGCTTCCCGTACAGGGGCCATTGGGCGAAACGGTGATGGCCGAATATGGCCTTATTGGAAAGACCGCAATGATCGAAATGGCCCGTGCATCCGGCGTGGAATTATTAAAACCTGCTGACCGCAATCCTCTCCATACCACCACGTTTGGGACAGGTCAGTTGATTTTGGATGCCGTTCAGCGTGGCGCGACTGAAGTCTTGGTTGGTGTGGGTGGAAGCGCGACAGTGGACGGGGGGGCGGGATGTTTATTGGCATTGGGGGCACGGCTGCTCGATGAAAATAAGCAAATCATCAAAGGCAGCGGAGGCTCGCTGGGTCAACTTGCCTCCATTGATGTGACTCCTTTGGGTGAAAAGCTGGTAGGTGTGACTATTCGGGTGTTGTGTGATGTTGAGAATCCACTGCTTGGGCCATTGGGGGCGGCACCAGTTTTTGGGCCACAGAAAGGGGCTGATTCAGAAGCGGTACGCCAGTTGGAAATTAATCTTGCCCATTATTCTGAGATTGTCCGGCGGGATGTCGGTGTCGAGATGGGAACCGTTCCGCGTACTGGAGCAGCGGGAGGTTTAAGTGCGGGACTCTATGCAGTGGCTGGGGCTGAACTGGTCTCCGGGGCCGAGGTAGTTATTCAGGCTTGTGGTTATGATAAAATTTTGTCGGAGCAGTCTATCGCGCTGGTTATTACGGGGGAAGGAAAATTGGATGACCAGACGGGTGGTGGCAAGGGGCCAATGGGCATTGCACAGGCGGCAAACAAACTAGGAATTCCTGTTATCGCATTGGCAGGTAGCGTGACTGCTTCTGCCGAAAATTTACAGACATGGGGCTTTACTTCGGCATGGAGCATTGTGCCCCGTCCAGCATCCCTCGAAGAGGCATTAAAAAACAGCGAGGTGTGGCTGACGGAGAGTGCGATTCATTTGGGTAATACATTAGCGCTTCAATTTAACTAGGAGACTATATCCACTTATGAGTATTAAAGCCGATCATTGGATACGCAAGATGGCGCTTGAGCACGGGATGATTGAGCCATTTGTTGAGAAACAGGTTAGGGCAGGTGTGATTAGCTATGGGGTGTCAAGTTATGGTTATGACATTCGGGTTGCCGATGAATTTAAAATTTTCACCAACGTCAATAGCGCGATTGTTGATCCCAAGCATTTTGACCCCGCTTCATTCGTAGATTTTAAGGGGGATATTTGTATTGTGCCGCCAAATTCTTTTGCGCTTGCCCGTACCGTCGAACACTTCCGTATTCCTCGCAATGTTATGGCAGTCTGTGTGGGGAAAAGCACCTATGCCCGCTGTTTTCGAGGGGATACCCGCGTTGCGCTTGTGGATGGAACAGCGCCCACACTAGAAGAAATGGCACGACGTGCGGATGATGGCGAGATGTTTTGGGGATACAGCATGGGCCAGCAAGGACGAATTATTGTGACTCTGCTCGAAGCGCCCCGTTACATTGGTCGAGATGCGCTTGTGGGAATCACCCTCGACAATGACGAGACAATTTATTGCACCCCTGACCATCAATTTGTAATGCGAGATGGCCGCTCATTGATTGCGGATCAGTTACGCCCCGGCGATTCATTGATGCCACTCTATCGCAAACTGGCACGCGGCTATGAGATGGTTTATCAGCCAATCAATGGTCATCTTTATCCTACACACCGATTGGCGGATGAGTGGAACCTGCGGAATGGGCTTTATGAAGATATTGCTGGAACTCACCGTCACCATATTGACCACAATCGGCAGAACAACGCCCCTTGGAATATTGAGCGGATGTCTACGCTTGTGGACGTGTTCAAAGGTCAAACTGGAAAAAACCACAAGATTAAACAGATTCGAGAAATCCCCGGAGACCATGATGTATATTGCCTAACCGTACCAGATGCTGGCAATTTTGCCCTTGAAGCAGGCGTCTTTGTCCACAATTGCGGGATTATCCTCAATGTAACGCCCGCCGAACCAGAATGGGAGGGATTCCTCACACTCGAAATTAGCAATACGACTCCCCTACCGGCTCGCATTTATGCTGGTGAGGGCATTGCTCAACTACTCTTTTTTGAAAGCGATGAACCATGTGAAACTTCCTATGGCGATCGCAAAGGCAAATATCAAGATCAAGTTAGCATTACCCTACCCCGAATTTAACCCATACTTAGGCCGCTATGCTATTGATCAATGGCGGCCTTCTCTCTTTTCGATCGCATGTCATTTTTCTCCCCTCCGCAAGACGGACGGCATCAATTTTGTCATAGCAAACTGGCCTATTGTCGTTTATACTAGCCAATTGGACTTATATATAGATCAACACAATTAAGCCTCTTTAATCGTTAGGGTCTTCTGCAAAACAGACCTTTTGGAATAGGTTATCAGCGTGACAACCACTCGAAACTTCAAATTTAGCGACATTCTGATTACGTGGTCGCCTCTTGATGTTAATCTGCCGTCCACTGTCTATAATGACTACGCGGCTGGCATGGAACATGAGATTCTGCAAAGTGGCAAGTTTGTGGGTCTTTGTAACCTCAGCGGAACTCCAACCGAATTTAGTATTGCACATCATAATCTCCGCGAAACGGTAGTCGCAACCTCATCAAATTCCTATAATCGGCAGCGTCAGTTAGTCTGTGCAATTTCCATCGGGCTTTTTGGTCATCCCTATGCCACCATTGAAGAAATCGCTGCCCATATTAATTTCTACAATCTGAAACTTTTTACAGCTGAGGCGAATGCCGCACTCTTTTTATATCTCAAGCGGCTGCTACGACCAGAATTATTCTATTACTCGGAATACTTTGGCCCGGAATATCAATCAGGCCAGATGGTCAATGGGGTTCGCCATGAGGATTTACAGCAGACCTCATTTCCAGATGAGACGTTTGACATCGTCCTGACCGCTGAGGTTTTTGAACACATCCCCGATGCGATAAAGGCCGAGCGCGAAATCATCCGTATTCTCAAAAAAGGCGGGATATACTGCTTTACCGTTCCGTTTGCGCCCTATGCTGAACACGATAATATCCGCGCAAGCCTTGACAGCGATGGGAATATTGTTCATCATGCACCACCTGAATATCATGGCGACCCAGTGCGCCCTGAGGAAGGAGTGTTGGTCTATCGGGTCTTTTCACAACGAGATATGGAGCAGCGATTTACAGCCCTCGATTGTGAATTTGTAACCTATCACCTGTGGTCACGCATGTTGGGCATTTTGGGTGCTAATGCAATGGTACATGTGGCCTCAAAACTGCCTAAACGGTCTTTCGCATCTGCCCCCGCCCCGGCGTTGTATCCAGACGCCAGTCTTAGCAATGTGGAAGCCCAAGTGGATTCCCCGAATGCCTTAGTTGAAAAATACGGCGAGAAGTGGGTTGCAAGTTATCTATCGGCCCTCGTCGAATATTTCGTGTCCAACCAGAAACTACACGACCATTTTGAATATTGGCAAGAGCGGGGCTTTCATATCACCCTAAATCATTATTATGAACCTATTCCAGACACACGGACATTAAGCGAATCTTTATGGAAGCGTAGTTCAGAACTCCCCGGTGTAGATATGAATGATGTGGAACAACTTCGTCTGCTACGAGAGGTTTTTCCTGCTTATGCCGATGAGTATAATGCCATACCCCACGATCCACCCTCTGAACCTCATCTGTTTTATTTCAATAATCCGATGTTTTCGGGGACAGATGCTCTTGCTTTGTATTGTATGATAAGGCATTATAAACCCCAATTAGTATTAGAGACTGGATCGGGAATGTCTACGAGGATAAGCGCACAGGCGGCCCTTTTGAACGGCAATACAAAGGTAATCGCCATTGAACCCTATCCGAATGAATTTTTGCAAAAAGGCTTCCCCGGACTTTCATCACTCATCGTCAAACCCATCGAGGCGGTTGATTTAAGCGTTTTCCAAAAACTTCAGGCTGGAGATATCTTCTTTATTGATACGACACATGTTGTCAAAATAGGTGGGGATGTTAATTATCTTTTCCTAGAAGTTTTGCCGCGCCTTAACAAAGGGGTGATTGTGCATATTCATGACATCTTTTTGCCGCATGAATATCGGCAAGATTGGGTGCTGAATTTGCACCGCTTTTGGACGGAACAGTATCTTCTACAGGCGTTTTTGATCTTTAATAACGAATTTGAAGTGATATTTGGCAATACCTATCTGGCAAATAAGTATCCAGCAGCTATGAAAAAGACCTTCCCTAACTCCCCATGGTGGGGTGGCGGAAGTTTTTGGATTCGGCGCAAACTTTAAAGAAAGAATTGCAGAGGCATGACTAAGTTTAATCCGCTAAATTATCCTATTGCGCTGACCGAACCAGCACGTGTTGCCCCCTCGGGGTGGCTGTTACACGTGCCTTTTGCTATGTATTTAATTGATGCAGTTCGTCCAGAACTTTTGGTCGAACTTGGTACCCATCATGGCGTTTCCTATTGCGCTTTCTGCCAAGCCATTAAAGCCTTAGCGACGGGGACACAGGCATATGCGGTAGATACGTGGCAGGGTGATGATCAAGCAGGTTTCTACGGCCCTGAGGTTTTGGAGAATCTGCGCCAGCACCACGACCCTCTCTATGGAGGTTTTTCCCAACTTTTGCAAACCACATTTTCTGAAGCGGTGCATCAATTTAGTGATGGCTCGATTGATTTGTTACACGTTGATGGCTGTCACACCTATGATGCGGTATATCAAGATTGGCTGGAGTGGCGACCAAAAGTCAGCAATCGCGGTGTGGTGCTGTTTCATGATACCCATCTGCGGAATGGCGGTTTTGAGGTCTGGAAGCTATGGGAGGAATTGCAGGAACAATACCCCACTTTTGACATTCCCTATGGCTATGGGCTGGGTGTTGTTGCCGTTGGATCAGATATTCCGGCTGGCCTACGTGAGCTAATTGAACTGCCCGAAGACGAAAAAGTGACCGTCACTGAGTATTTTTACCAATTAGGTAAACGGGTCAGTGCTGCTGAAGACAGACGGGCTTTACAAGAGGCACATGGATATGAAATTCGCGGGTTGCAAGAGCAAATAAGCGGCTATCAAGCGCGGCAAACCGAAACTGAGAGACATAATCGCAGCGAACGGACTGCCGCTGATGAGCGGTACCGACTGGACTTAACGAATCTTGGTCGGCAGCATGAAAATGACTTAAATGCTCTGAGACAGGCATTACATGCCAAGTATGAAAATGACCTGCTTACTCTAAGTCATACACTTCAAGCCGAATATGAAACCCAATTGAATGAACGTATCGCTGAACAGCAAGGCTTGATTAAACAAATCAGCGAACTTGCGCTTGATAACCGCGAGTCCGACCTTTTGTTGAATCATCAGCAGTTTCATATTGAGCAACTCGAATTAGAACTGGATTCAGTTAAGGAGCACGCCAAACGGGTCGAGCATCAATTTGCCTCGGCGCAACATTATGCGTTGATGCTTGAACAACAAATGACGGCGTTCCACAATACCCGGGCTTGGTCAATGATCCAACGGTGGTATCGGTGGAAACGACGTTTGATGCCGGATGGGTCACGGCTAGAACGGCTCTATCATTTGTTGATGACCTCACAATATTTATTGCGTAAAGAAGGCCCTGTTAGTTTAACAAAACGGCTGTATCGCTGGACATTCAAGGGTGAGCGTCAGTCGTTTATGCCTGCTATTGAGCCTCCCCATTCCGCACCTGAGCCACTTGCAATGCCTGAGCCAGTCGGGGAACTGCCGCCATTAACGGCACCTGTGTACATGAATGTAGTGTTTCCCACCTCCAAGCCGTCGGAACAAACTCGGCATGAATTGGAGCAATTGGTGGAACAATATGTCACCCCTAGCCATCGCTATTTATCAATCCTCAATTGGACAGCTGCTTTTGATTTAACGGAAGTATTGCCCCTTCATGCTGTTTTCGTTCCACCGATTGAGGAAGACACCTTGCCCTATTTGGATGGCACAGCGGATTTAGTTGTGATTCGAGGGCATGAGCGTTTGGACGAAGCACGGCGGGTTGCCAAGCATGGAGTGATTTGCCTAGAAGATGATGGTTCCGTGACAAATGTGCTCATACAGGCGGTTGAAACTACCCAGCAGCAGCTACCCAGCGTCTCATTAGTGCTGCCGAGCTTTAATCACCGCGACTATACTAACCATTGCCTAGAGCAAATGGTCAAAACCATCCCCTCCGATATGGATGTCGAAATTATTGTGGTAGACGACTGTTCAACTGAGGAAGGGGTATACGAGGAAATCAAGGAGTGGGAAACCCGTGATCCTCGGATTCAAGTTTTACAAAATCCCCAAAATATGGGCTATCTCATGACCTGCAAATTTGGGGCGTCGAAAGCCGTCAAAGACATTGTTGTTACGTTAAATAACGATATTCTGCCTCAAGAGGGTTGGATTCAAGCCCTCGCTCGCACTTTTGTGGATTTCCCTGATGCTGGTGTCGTGGGTGGCATGTTGATTTTCCCGGATGGCCGTTTACAAGAGGCAGGGGCGGCGGTCTTTAATATTGGCAACGCATGGAATGTTGGCCGCTTGGAAGACCCCAACAGCCCTGAGTACAACTTTGTGCGTAAGGTGGATTATGTCTCCGGGGCGTTGTTGGCGACACCGCGTTGGTTGTGGAATCAGATCGGTGGATACGATGAGCGTTTCCGCCCGATTTATTATGAAGATACCGACTATTGTTTTGCCGTCCGCGCAGCAGGCTACGAAGTCTATTTTCAGCCGGATTGCCGCGTGATTCATTTTGAGGGTGTTACGAGTGGGACAGACCCCAGCAAAAAAGGCACATTGAAGCACTATCAGGCGCTCAATCATGAGAAATTCCTTGAAAAATGGAAGGATATGCTTGAAGAGCAGCCATCTTCACCCCCTGATGTCACGGTAGCGACTGTGCTGCGGACAACGCTGGTTGGCTCTCGGACTGGCACCCGACGGGTCTTAATCTGTGCGCCGCTGATGCCAGAATTTGACCGGGAAAGTGGTTCGCGCCGCTTTGCCCATTTTGTGGATATGTTCCAAGCACTCGGTTGGTCGGTGACGCTGTTGATTCAGAATCCCAATCATGGCGAACGCTATATTCACTTGCTGCGTCAGCGGGGAGTCGCGGTCTTTGGAGGTTATCCGCACTTTACCAACCCCGAAATGCTCCTCGAAAATGGACATTTTGATCTAGTGATGGGCGTTTTCTGGGAATTTGGCGAATACCTTTTGAAATTTGTCGAAAAGTTGTCACCCGCGCCCAAGCTAGTTGTCGACACCGTAGATTTGCATTTTGTACGTAATGTGCGCGGTGCGTTTGTCGAAGGTGAGGACATAGGCCTTGACTCCGATCAGGGTGAAAATATTGTGCGCGAACTCAATGTATATGGACAGGCGGATGGGGTTTTAACCGTCTCGGAAAAAGAAGCCCATATGCTCAATGAGATCTTCATCCAGCGCCCGAACGCTTTCTGTATCCCCGATATGGAGTCATTGGAAACTTCGCCTATACCGTATGAGGAGCGGCGCGGCATCTTGTTTGTTGGGAATTTCCGCCACCCACCAAATATTCAGGCCTTTGATTTTCTGATGCAAGATATTTTGCCACTGTTGGACTTGGAGGTACTGCGCGACCATCCTCTGTACATCGTCGGCAACGATATGCAGCGTTTCCTCGGCAAATCGGCCCAAGTGAAAATCCCGAATGTGCATATGGTCGGCTGGGTGCCCTCGGTCATTCCCTACATTGAAGCCTCGCGTATTACGATTGTGCCGCTAAAGGTTGGGGCTGGTACCAAGCGGAAGCTGCTGCAAGCCTTGATGGTTGGTACTCCCAGTGTCTCAACACTCGTCGGAGTTGAGGGTATGAATTTGGAGCATGGCAAGCACGTTTTAGTGGCTGACACGGCCAGCGATTTTGCCCAGTCTATGACCACGCTGCTTTATGACAAACCCTTGTGGCATTCTATCGCCGCACAGGGTCGTGAACTGATTCAGCAATACAACAGCCAAGAGATTGCGATGGCGAAATTTGAGATGGCCTTGCAGCAGGTGTTGGGTGAGGAAACGGTCAGAATCAATCAACCTATTCGTGCTGCTACGTAAATCAAGCTTTTTGTGCCATGCTGATGTATATAAAGCCGAAAATATCCCCTTGACGATCGAAAGGGGATTTATTTTTTGGGGCCGGACGGTGCGAAACGCATATAGCATTCCTCTAGCCACGAGATTACGGAGGTCAACTGACGAATTCGTAAATCCAATCCTAGCTGATTAAAAACTTGGTCGGCGGCCAGTTCACGGTACATGATTTGGATATGCGCCAAATCCATCTGAATCTGGGTGATTTGAGATGCTATTAAGGCATGAATGGCTTCAGGGGTAGTCGTATATACAAAATAGAGGCGTGTCAAAAACTCGACTCGAATGGCATGGATACTGGGTTTGGTCGGCGTATTTAACCATTCTTCAAATCGTTTGTGCCCCAACGGGGTAAGCTGAAAATAGTGGCGTGGCGGCGATTTTTCTTGGGCTTGTACCTCGCTCTTGATATACCCTTCGGCCTCTAGGCGATTGAGGATATTATAGGTTTGGCTCAAGGAGATATGCCAAATCTGACCCAGTTCCCGATGGATGCGCTCATGCAAATCATAGCCATGTGTCGGAGCTTGATTTAAAAATCCCAAGAGTAGATATTCAGGTGAGATGGTACTGGCAGGGGGTTGTTTTTTGCTCATGCGTGACCCCGCGTGTCAACAATGGCGCGTTTCGCCATACTGGTGGGCAAATCTGATACCAATTGGACTGTTACCCGCGAAGTAAGAGTCTGTGCTGCCTGTACGACCCTAGCTGGTTCTAGTTCCCCTATGAATTTAACCTCCAATTGTAACGTATCTAGGCCATTTTCGCGCAGCACTGTCGCTCTAAAATTAAGTACCCCATCCAATGGAAACAAGGCTTCATCAAGATCAGCCATTGTAATGCTTTTGCCATCTATCATAACTTGTCCATTTAAGCGATGAGTGACTTTTTCGAGCGTCTTGAGGCATGTACCGCAAGGGCAACTATCGGGAATAAATCGGCTCACATCGCCTGTGCGGTATCGAATCAGGGGCATTCCACGTCGAGTCAGGGTGGTAAAGACGACTTCCCCATATTCCCCGTCCGGCAAAATTTGACCTGTCGCGGGATCAATAATCTCAACAAAGAGATCGGCTTCGCGCAGATGATAGCCGTGCCGTGCCTCACATTCGACACCGCCACCCAAACCCATTTCAGTCATGCCATAGTGGTTATAGACGGTGCAGCCAAAGGCTTGTTCAACCGCATCTTTGATGGCATTGGGCACGTGGTCGGTGGTCAATAGAACACTCTTAAGTTTCGGCATGGGTAGATAGGGCTGGCGGGCGAGGGCCAAAACGTGCGTGGGAACACCCACCATTCCGGCGATATTTTCCTTCTGGATGATATTTAACGTGGCGATGGGGTCACGTACTGGGCCATGCTTGATCGGCACTGCGCCCAACTGCTGTAAAGCCGTCGCCAGTAAATCGCCTACACTACCTGCGCTCTCACCGGGCAGTAAAATCAATATACGGTCATTGGGGTTGGTAAAAGTGGACATGCCCACCCGAAAAAAATCAATCGTAAGCTGCTGGTCATCCGGCGTAAAGTAGAGCCGTTTCGGTTGACCCGTTGTGCCAGAGCTATCCAGTGTCACCACCCGATGAATTTCATCTTGGGATACACACAGCAGTTGCAGCGGTTGTTGGCGAATATCGTCGGCTGTTGTGAAAGGCAATTGGGCGAGATCGCTTAGTTGGCTAAGGTTAGGAATATCAGCCAAGAGACGCCGATAAAATGGGCTTTTGGCACGGGCGAATTGAATCCCGGCTTGGAGTTTAGCGAGTTGGTATTTTTCCAAAGCCCGACGGGTCAATTTCGGGTGTTGGATTTTTTCAGCAACCCATCCCTCAAGGGGAGTTATACGCATGGATTGTCGCCTGCTGATTCCGATAGATAGACCGTCCCATCTGGTTAGTTAAATTATAAGCACAAAATGGAATGAGGCGACCATCGGGGCTAACCGCATGAATACAACAATCACGCAGGCGCTCTAAATCGAGATTCCACGCATCCTGAAAGGCCATGCCCGAAACACAAAAGGTATGGGTCATGGTACGTGCCAAAAAAACATCCCAATCACCCAACTTGGATTCTCCAATACTGTCCAACGAAATAAGGTTGTCGCTGGATGACCAATATTGGGCGACAAATTGGCGAGTCTTGGCAGCGCCAATCTCAGCGGGTTGGGGTGTGCAGCATCCGCTGGTGTTTTGTTGTGACCATGACCGCAATTCACCATCCGGCATGACGACAAAATTGCCATGTAGCGAACACAGTGCATTTTCACAGCCCGATGTGGTGAAATGAGACATCCTCATCTTACCGCCTGTCTGGGTTTCAATCAGGCGAATCACTTCGGGAATGGTGATGCGGTCTGCGTCAGTGGGGGCTTGGGGATAGCGGCCAAAATAACTGACGGGTTGAAAATGCACGCCCCGAACCGTTGGGAAATATTCCAGCGCAAATTCGATGATATGGCCGATGTCGCCTGTGTTCACCTTCGGGACAAGCGTTGGCACAAGGATCACCGCCAGATCATTTTCGGCACAGCGCTCAATAGCGGCTCGTTTGCGGCCTAGTTGTTTGACTCCGCGTATCGTCACCAATAGATCATCATGGGTGCCGTCGAACTGCATAAATACAGAGGATAATCCCGCCTGCTTTAGTCGTTTGACGTAATTGGCATCCCGCCCCAATCGCAAACCGTTGGTATTGACCTGAATAAATGGGAATCCCAGCGATTTGCCAAGCACCACGATGTCGGGCAGGTCATCGCGTAGGGTCGGCTCACCCCCCGAAAGTTGAATATTGGCGGAATTACTGCCGAGTTCCAACAGCCGCCGATACCACCCTTCAATCGTCGCTATATCAGGGTCAGGTGGTGGATTGACCCCCGCGTCGGCGAAACAAAAAGGACAGCGCAAATCGCAACGTTGTGTCACTTCCAACAAGACGGTGCAAGTTTGTTGACGATGGTCGGGACATAAGCCGCAATCGAATGGGCAGCCAAGATTATTTTGCGTGGCTGGATGGGCTGGATAGGCCGGAATTTTAGACTTGACCCATTCGGTATAGGCCGGATGCTGCCCCCGCCACACAATGGTTTGGAACAGGCCATGTTCGGGGCATGTTTTGCGAAGATAGACATCCTCACCGACTATTACCCGTTCGGCGGGGAGACGGGTCAGGCAAATCGGGCAAACGCTTTCAGTGGTGGAAAGGACAACAGCGTTGTCACTCATCTTCTGGCCCTGCTAAATCAAATCCGTTTTCGACCAATAATTCTTTGACTTTTTGCAATGTCCCTGTCACAAGAATCGGACAGCGAATGGCTTGGTTTTGAGAACTCCCTGCGAGGATTTCATCACAGCGTATTCCGCCATATTCCTGACCATAGCCATTTTTAAACCATGTCACCAATTCGCCAATCATAAAATTCAGCCGAAGGTCTTCTTCGTCGGCATCTTTGCCCTTGCCCGCATATAACCCCAATAGGCAAGCGCCGCCGCTGAGTGCCCCACATAATTCGCCCGTAAATCCCAAACCGCCCGCCAAGCCGTTCATAGCACGTAGCAGTTGGGGATTGTCGCGGCCTTGCAAATCGAGACCCATGCACATCAGAATTTGGCTGCAAAAATAGCCTTGCCGCCACAGTTCTTTCATACGATCATCCATCGCGGCCTCCTTTTTGCGCGATTAATAAAAAATAGCCCGGTTTGGCTTGGGCTATAGCAGTTTGGACTTGCATCGGGTCGGCATGGGAACTGGCACGACACCAAAACTTCTGCATTGAGCCATGCCGCCAGATCAATTGGGCCGTAAAGATTAGCAGCGCGTCGGTATGGTCTTCCCATACCATGACCCTAAAGCCATGTCGTTCAATTCGTCGGATAATGTCGGTCTGAGGTAATGCCCCGCCGAGGCATGAATCTACGGGTAAACAGCGCATCGCCGCCATGCCAGCAGGATTCCGCACATAGAAATCATTCAGAATCAGATAGCCATCGGGTCGCAAAATCCGGGCGAATTCTTGAAGGGCGATCTCGGCGTTTTGCATGACAGATAAACTACATTCGGTCATGATGGCGTCTAGCTTTGCGCTCGCAAAGGGTAGTTGTTCACCTATTGCCCGCACAACAGACCGCACCCCGTGATGATAGGCGGTTTGCAATAATTGGGCGGATGGGTCGCAGCCGAACACTTGATAATCGTAATGGTCGCTGAGGTAGGCCATCGCTGCCCCCGGCCCACATCCCACATCGAGCAAACGTGACCCACTAGGCAAATCGCATAGGTTCAAGGCGTGGTCAGTCAGCGCCATGCCGCCGGGCCGAATGGCTTCTCCCACGCGGTCAAACAAGGTGGTTTGCTCATAAAGGCGGATGCGTTGATTGGTTATCATGAAGTTATTTATCTTCGAGTTGTTTTTCGACTTCGACCATTTTGCCAAGCGCTAAATCTTCGGGGATAAAGACCAACCCACAATTTGGACATTTCAATAATTCAACCGGAAAAGCATTACCCATATAGGCCACATCCACTTTATCGGGCTGCAAGGGGATATTACAGTTATCGCACATCCAAACCTGTTCTTGCTCACTCATGATGGCCCACTCCCCGGTACTTCCATGCGGTGACTGTAGGCATTAAAAATGGTAAACCCATCCTCCGCTGGCATGTATTCGACCCAGTATGTCACAGTGGTGGGTTTATAATAGGCCAAATAATGCCCTGTCTGGCGATTGAGCAATCTGCGCCGGGTGCGTTCGGCATATTCAATCACGCGCTGGATATCCTCAACCAAAATTAGGCGTTGTTCCAATTTGGCCTGTACATCCTCCGCAATACTCAATCGAATGGATTCGTAGGGCTGTGAGCCGTCCATCGTTTCTCCCCAAATCTCGGTCAGTAAGTGCCGTTTGAGCCGAGCACGGTTTTCATGTCGCTGTGAATAGGTCGGCCCGCGCTGCGACCCGTGTTCATCACTGCCTTGATTGTAAATCAAATCCAAAATATGCCATGTGCGTTTGCCCTGTCCAGCAAAATTATCGCGGCACATGGCGCAGTAGGTCACATAATCGGCTTCACCCTCTTGGATGCGTTTTTGCACCACTTTTTCGGCCAGATTGGGATTGGCTAACCACATCATGCCACCATAACTGCAACAGGTGGTTCGTTCGCGGCTGCGCGGCAATTCTTCAATTTGATACCCCAGTCGCCGCAAAATGCGCCGGATACTGTCTTGTAGATGGCTTTCATAGCGT
Organism: Chloroflexota bacterium; assembly: GCA_013112715.1. GTDB lineage: Bacteria > Chloroflexota > Anaerolineae > Aggregatilineales > J027 > CFX10. The sequence continues at coordinate 20,376 of JABFGB010000005.1, read as the reverse complement.
GTGCTGCATGGGTCGTGAATCGAGACGGTGCGGTTGGCTGAGGTGGCTTCGGTGGGTAGCCCATGTTCGTCAAAGAAATCCCAGAGCGAGATGATTTCAACATCGGGGAGGTGTTTTTGGAAAACCTGATAACAGCTTGAGCAGGGCAAAATCACTTTAGGATTGCCCATTGCTTGCAAATGGGTGTGCCACGCCGATAAAATGCTTTCAAACAGGTCAGGTCGTCCGGCCCAATTTGCAGGGGCACCACAGCAACCTAACATCAATCCAACACGGTTATCTGGTAGCTGCCCTCGCAAATCGCCGTAGACCCGTTCGACGTGCTCCGGTGAAGAGGCGCTCAATTGACAGCCGGGGAACAAAACATAGTCGCTGGTGGTTGCACCGGGGGCATTCCGCACCATCAAAAACTTGTCGCTGTTGCTAAACTGCATATCGCGCAGACCGAAATCATGTGCCGAGGCAGGCATCCGATTTTGCACTACCATCGTCTGCCGCGCCTTGAGAGTGACCGCGCCCATATCCAAATTTTCAGGGCAGATTTCGGCGCACAATCCACACAGGCTGCATGAATTGATAAAGGTATTGGCGTAGCGTGTGCCTTTGACAATCGAAAGGTTGTTGTAGATTTCCCGCACATAACGCCGGGGATAGCGACCAAATTCGCGCAGATATTCGCACGCCTTAACACATTCCATGCACTCACATTGGATACACCGCTTGGCCTCTTGGATGGCTTCGTGCCATTCATATCCAAAATCGGGATCACCTATTTGAATTAGGGGGCGTGGGCTAATTCCGCTGATGTCGGTATACAAACACGAGGTATAGGGGCCTTCATTCACCCGTGAAGCCGTTACCGAAACCTTCTGTAAATAACGATCAATCGAAATACCCGCCCGACGGCCCTCCGAAATGGATGTCACCGACGAGTGCATTTCAATGCCCCACAGCAATCCTCCACCCGCGAATACCCCTGCCATGCTAGTCTCAAAGGTGATAGGATCAACCTTGATGACGCCATATTCATCGCGTTCGAGTTCAAAATTCTCACTGGCGTGTGGCCCTACGGCAATATACACGGCATCGAAGGCATTCCGTAATTCAACAAGATGAATATGGTCTATCAGGGTATTGAGATCAACCTCAACCCCTAATTCATATATGACCTCAACGTCCTCCCGAATCACCTCGGCTGGCAAATAATCCCGATCTGCTTTCCATAATCCGCCGCCAAGCTCATTCCCCGCTTCGTAGATGGTGATTTTGTAGCCTTTACGAGCCAGATCGTAGGCGACGGTCAAGCCACTGATCCCCCCGCCAATCACCGCAATATCTCCACTGCGCTTGGGCATGGGGCGTTTTTTTTCTTCAGGCAGTTCGCCATGATTGACCGCCGCCCGCTCTAGCGCACGGATGGCAATGGATTCTTCAATTTCACCCCGACGGCACACATTTTGGCAGGGTTGGTCGCAGATGCGGCTGAGAATGTTGGGAAACGGGACGGCTTTTTGATAGATTTTGAGGGCGGCCGAAAAATCACCTCGCGCGGTTTCGGCAAGCATGGCCCGCACATCCACATGGACGGGGCAAGCGGCGGTACAGGGAGGGGCACATTCTTGAATACACTGTTGTTCCAGTGCAAATAACTCTTTTTGATCCATGCTGTTACTTCACCATTGTAAATCGTCGCAGGCCGGGGACACGGTGCAGCGACGAGCCTTGCCCAACGTAATGAAATAGGGTCGAGGGGTCATCCACCAGCGCCCCTGCTAGAATATCTATCCCATAATCAAATAAGACTTTGCTTAGGGGGGTACTTGGCCCCATCATGACCACCAGAGCGTGAGGCGGAAATAGTGTACGTAAAGTTTCAAAAGTGCCATTCATCAAGGTAGTGGCGGTTAATCCAATGATATCGGCCTGCGGAATGAGTTCGGGAGCGGCACTGGCAGGTTGATCGCCTTCAGCAGGATTTAATTCTAGTACCCACAATTCTGCGGCGACTTTGCGGATGGCATCTGTAAACGGGAAATGACCTACTGTTACGACGGTTTTATCGCGTCCCCGCTCCAAAATCAGATCACGGGCATTAAACTCCACCCCATCCTGCTCATTGACGGGCAGGGCTGAATTGAGCGCCGCCATCCCAATGCTGATTTCAAGTGGATGGGTGGATTGAAGTAGTGGAATGAGTTCATGGATAGGACGGTGGTGTAGCTGGCCCACACCTGCTACATCGGTGGCATCGCAGCAAGTGGTATTGGTCAATGTCGCGGCTAGGCCCACGCGCTCACCATAAACCGCTGCCCAGTATAAGCCGACCAACACTTCACGGGTCAAGGTATCGTGTGGATGTGCAAGGGCGTGGGTCAATAAATCGTCAATGGCGACCATAATTGATACTCGATAAATACCCATCCGGGTAAAGTATAGTTGAGTCTCTACCCGGATGTTGCTCCACATTAAATCACTTAGATGGGCATCGGTTCCACTTCTTTGAGGCCGTCTAGGACTTTTTCGGGACGGGCGGGCAGGTGGCGGATACGGACACCTGTCGCATGGTAAATCGCGTTAATGACCGCGACGTGTGGCGAGGTCAAGGGTAGCTCACCCACACCCGCTGCTCCAAATGGGCCGCTGGGACGTGGGGTCTGGAAGTAGTAAATATCCATCTTATCTGGAATATCACGGGCATACGGAATTCCTGCGCCGCGCATATTATTGTGTTTCTCGATGTCCTCAAAGTCTTCGGACAGCGCCAACCCAATACCTTGCGCGACACCGCCATAGATTTGCCCATCTACCACGAGTTTGTTGTTGATGACACCCGCGTCGGCCATGATGGTCATACCGTCAACGGTGGTCTTGCCTGTCTTGGTGTTGACCGTGACTTCGGCCATGAACGCTCCGTACATATAGACGGCGAATGGCTTACCCTGACCATTTGCATCGCAGTTGCTGTTTTCCGAAGCGGCCCACTTGCCCACATATTCCAGCGGGAGTTTTTCCGCGACCATTTCATCATAGGTGCGGAACGAACCATTCGGCTTACGCATTGCGGCGATCAGTTGGTCACAGCCGTTCTTGATGGCATTGCCGATGACCACTTGGCTGCGGCTGCCACCTGATGGGCCACCATTCGGGGCGGTTCCGGTGTCATTCAGTGCGAGGTAAATCTGATCGGGTCGCAATCCTAACGGACGCAGCGACTCATGGGCTGTCCCAAGCACACCCGCATCCGCGCCTTGACCATGATCTTGCCATGTGGCGTACACGGTCACGCCATCTTTGCCCAAAACAATCTTGGCTTCCGCGCCGTCCACACCGTCGAGGCCGCTGCCATAAATACCAATGGAGATGCCGACCCCTTTGCGATTTTCAGGTGTGGATTCACGAGCGGCTTTTTCTTTAGCCTGCTTATACAGCGGACGCAGCGCATCTAACATTTCGGGCAGTGAATAGACTTCAGGTGCCTGTCCGGTGGGAGTAGTGTCACCGGGGCGATAGACATTGTTATAACGGAATTCCAGCGGGTCAATGCCCATCTTCTCGGCGAGTTCATCCACCAAGCTCTCGGAGGCGAGGAAGGCTTGTGGCGAGCCATAAGCACGGAACGGCGCACCCCACGCATGGTTGGTGCATACTGTACGACCCATGCCACGAATATTCGGGATGTTATAACCCGCACCGATATATTGAGCGCCGCGCAATGTCAGCAAGTCGCCAAATTCAGAATATGGGCCATGATCTACCGTCCAGTCACTCTCCATCGCAATGATCTTGCCGTTCTTGTCGGCAGCCATCTTCAAATCTACGAAGAAAGGTGAACGTTTACCTGTATAGGTCATGTATTGTTCATAATCATATTCGAGATAGACGGGGCGTTTGGTCGCAATGCAGGCCACGCCGAGCAGGGCCTCCATCGTCGGGCAGAACTTGTACCCGAATGTACCACCCGCTGGATTTTGTACGAGGCGCAGTTTGTTGGGTTCAACGCCGAGACCGGGGGCGATCATATAAAGGTGTAGGTACAGACCAATGGATTTGGTATGAATGGTCAGACACTCATTCTCATCATAATACGCGAACCCCATATCGCCTTCGATGGTCAAGTGAGGCTGACGCTGTAGATAGAAGCTGTCTTCTACAACATAGGGGGCCGTTTCCATAATCGCTGCGGTATCTTTGCCTTTGGCGATCTTCTGCTCAAAGTAGACATTGGGCGTGCCGGGGTGAATCTCAATAGCATCTGGGGCCATCGCGGCTGGAGCACTCATGTAGGCGGGAAGGATTTCTAGCTCAACCCGTACCTTCTCCGCAGCAGCTTTGGCCTGCTCAGGGGTGTCGGCGCAGACAATTGCAATCGCGTCGCCATATTGGAAAACCTTTGTATCGCACAAAATAGGCCGATCCCAGCCGTCGCCTTTATTGGTCGGGAAGGTAATTAGGCCCGTGATACGGTTTTTACCCAACACATCCTTGTGCGTCACGACCTTAAAGACGCCGGGCATCTTCTCGGCTTCGGAGGTGTCAATCGAGAGGATATTGGCGTGGGAAACTTTGGCCTGTACTAATGCGAGATGGAGCGTGCCGGGGGGCATCTTTAGACCGAGGTCTTGCCCATAATCCAGCGTCCCGGTGACTTTTTGTTCGGCGGTTGGGCGTGGATACTTGCTGCCCCAGATGCGACCATCAGCAGGCATCTTGAACTCCAAGTCTTCCACTTTCTTTTCGCCACGTAACACCGCTGCTGCATCCATTACTGCGTCTACAATCGGTTTATACCCTGTGCAGCGACAGGCGTTATGGTGTTGGGTGAACCATGCCCGAACTTCTTCACGGGTGGGTTTGGGATTTTTCTCTAGCAGAGCTTTGGTCGAGACGACAAAACCGGGTGTGCAGAAACCGCACTGCGCTGCGCCATGTGCCATCATCGCTTTTTGGATGACATGCAAATTATTGGGTTGACCAATGCCTTCAATCGTGAGGATTTTGGCGTTTTCGGGGACACGGTTGACTTTGGTAATGCAGGCCAGTGTCAGTTTGCCATCTACGATTACCGAGCAGGCCCCACAATGACCATCATCGCATGAGACTTTGGTGCCAGTCAGCATTAACTGCTTACGCAGCACATCGCCCAACGTGGCCTCTGGGTCAACGATCACGGTCTTTAGAGCACCATTGATATCGAAAGTACGTTTTAGCATCCTTGTCCTTCTTTCTCCTTAAAACAAAAATGCCGCACAGTAATTGAGCTAATCTGTTTTTGCTCAACTGGGCGGCCTGTAGAAATTGAACAGGGAACAGTGATCTCCACTGTCCCAAACCCTAGATTAAAACATCTAAAAATATTGAAAAAGCCATCTTATGGCTGCAATTTTTCCCCCTAAACCTCAAAATTACCTACCAATATACCGAAATCGGCTTCAGGTGGTCACTCTAGTTGGTCATGCTAAATACATGACAAGTCTCACCTCACTGAGTGAGTAGGGGGTGTTGCATTAACTTATTTTGTGGGTATGGGAGGAGGGGATGGGTGTACCGTGTTATGCCCCCTGAGGGATTCGAACCCCCGACCTCCGGTTCCGAAGACCGCTGCTCTAACCACTGAGCTAAGAGGGCAATGATGGGTTTATCTTAGCACGACTGGCCTGAGTCCGCAATATCATTGATGGCGTCGCCGATCTGTGGGCCGGCTTCGCAAATGAGCCAAATTCTGGATAGCGATGTTTTCATTATGCTTGTCCTGAATCGTCTGGGCGATTTGGAGTGAGCGTTCAAATTCGTTTTGCGCCAGTTTCAAGTATTCCGTTTGATCGCTTTCCAAATATGCCACCCCTAGATTGTTGTGCATCCGGGCTAATCCCACCGGGTCGTGCTGGCGCTGAAGTAGGTTGATGGCAAGATGGAACTTCTCAATAGCATCCGAAATTTTCCCATTGGCGACGAGCGCACGTGCCAAAAGTCCTAAACTTCGTGGATATGCTGGGTTGTCAGGGTCTAAGAGGGCAATGGCTTTTTCGGCAGCAAGGAGCGCCGCTTGGTTATCCAGATTTAGTTCGATGCGGGCGACTAAATCCCAAACTTCGGCATCACGACGGGTGATCCCCTGCACCCATTCCCGTGCATTTAGGGCGTTTGTGCGGCTGAGAGCCTGTGCTACTAGATAGATACTGCGCTCCAGACGGGTGTTATCGCTGCTCGTTCGTAGAATTTCATAAGCCTGTTGTGCCTTTTCAAATGCTGCTTGATCATTATCCTGATAGAAAAGCAGGATGGATTGTTCCATGAGGGTGTCACTAAGCATCAACATATCTTCAAACTGTTGAGCAGTATAAAATACCGATGCCAATTGGGTCTTTGCCTCTTCAAAATTTCCGAGACGACGTAGAATGCTAGCCCGCTCAATACCAATCCACATCTTTTCCTCGGTTAATGGGAGCGCTTTTTTATTTATCCAGTCCAATAGGCCTAGATAGCGCCGCCACTGGCGCGTATGGATAAATAGAGACTGGCATATTTTCGCAAGGGGTACAGTTACATCTACCCAGTCAAAATCAAGAGATTGTAGCAATGTGAGGAAACTGCTCGCAATTTCCGCGCATTCCTCAGAGTTTTCATTAGGTATCCTTAGAAAGTGGCGAATGATTTCATGCAGCTTTTGGGCAGCGGAATCAATATGGGCTGTGATTTGCCAACTGTCCTCCGGAACGCGATAGGTTTGACGTTCTTGGATTATGTTACATTCGACCAAGCCACTCGCCGCGAGGTATTCAAGATTTTGGTTTAGAGTGATTGATTGTGGCGCGAAAAAGTACCTCTTTGCTAACAGTAATCTTTCTCTATTTACATACTGCTGAATTGTAAAGCCAGCAAGCCACCAGTAGACCTCCTGCGAGAATTCAGGTAAGTGTTCCCATTGAAAGCGATGATGATCAACAAAAGCCGCTTCATCAAGGGTTTCTTGTGGTGAAAGCATCTCCATAAAACGAAATATTCGTTTTAGAGCAGCGGGATTGCCTCCTACTCGTTGAACAATTTCCTCAAATAGAGGCTCGCGTCGAAAGGGATATATCCGTTCAAGATTTTGCAGATAGTAGAGACTTTCCTGTTTACTCAATTCTTGGCATTTCACCTCCCCTTGCTGCCAATTTTCATACGGAACCCGCGCTGTTACAATAAGGACGGTCTGCTGAAGCCAAGCCCAGTTCGCTTCAATGATGGACTGCCATCCATCGGCATTGTCTAAGATCAGTAATAGCTGTTGATGGTCGTTTGCCAGATAAGCCAAGTAGTTATAAATCAACTGGCTAGATGAGGTACCTTCGTGACTTCCCTGAAGCCGCAAATTTTCACTCACCAAGTCTGCCAGCGCCTCACGTGGTAGCGGTTGGTTGCTGGGGTGGGTTAATCTCAGATCGAGCCAGATCACATCCCCAATAATGTTACGGTCAACTAACTGCCGGGAAATCTGGAGCGCAAGACTCGATTTGCCAACACCAGCCGGGCCATAAATATACCAATGGGAGACCGCATTCTTATTCGCAATCCGGTCGCTAATCTCACGGACACGCACGAGTTGGCTGTCCAAATTCAGTAACTTGTCCTGTGGAAGTGCCAATAAACAACGCAGTCGCCTTTGAGCAGCGCGGGCCTCCAGTTCAAGCCGATTTAGTTCACTGAGCAGCACCCCCAAGCATTTTTTTTCATGACGACGGAGGTTGCGATCGGTTTGATTCAGGTGCTGGCTGATTTCCTCAACAGAGAGTTCCAGCTCAGGCCGCATATAGCGGTAATAGAGGGCAGCATAACCGATGAGATAGCGGTTGGCTTTTGTGCCACATTGCTGCAAATCGTTAATGGCTTCATCTAGTCGCATCCCATGAGTGCGGTCAGTTTGAAGCGCAGGTAGATTGTTCTGGGTTCTGAGTAGTGAAAACTGGTCGAGCAAGAGGGACGATAGAATTTCATAGACGATCTCATTGTAGGCGATGATATTACGCAACGCGTGGGGTGCAGTTAGCCGCTGTTGCACCAAGACGAGACCCGCCAACGGACTGAGCGTTTCATCTTCCCATCGCCCTAACATATCATAGCTGGCCTGCAATGTGTTAATATCCAGCGAGGGATAATACAAAGAAGGTTTACTATTTTTCAACGATGCCCCCCGGCACCACTCCCTAGATTACCTACCAAACCCCATTGGGGAACGTATTGACTCCGGCATTATGATTGATGCGCTTATACATATGGAATCCTGTAAATGGATGTCCCAAAATGCCGTCATGAATGGCCCATGCCCGCCCACGAATGGATTCCCATGCGTCTTCACGTCTAAAAATATTGCGGTTATCCAAACGCTGATGTAGACTGCCCCCCGGCATAAACTGGGTATGGATATTCTCCATTTCTTGGCGCCCAACCGTATAGCCAAAGCCGTAGCGTTCAAAGATAATTGCATTGTGATAGGACAGCGGCTCAATCAAAAACAAGTCGTGCCCCATCCGACCCACAAATTCCTCAAACACGGGCACAGCCCGACGAAAACCACGCAAGCCGGAGCGGATTTGGCCCGGTGCCAGCCCCGCCTCAAAAGCGCGTACTTCTTCATGATAATTTCGACCCGAAGTACCAAGATTGGTGGGATGGCCCAATTCGTCAATGTCTACATTATAGCGAGGAGAATAGGGGTCGTTCATCATCACTAACAAAACCATCAACTGTCCCAAAAATGAATCTGCCAAGTTTAAATAGAGGGCAGGGTCGCGGCTGCCGGGTTGATGAAAAACACTCATTTCCATTGCTCGACTGCCATGTGGACAGCGCAGTTTGATAATTGACTTACCATTGATCGTTAGTGTTTCACGATCAATGCCAAATTGATCATAAATCCAATCCGGGATCAATGTCTGGTAGATGGCGCATTTCTGTTCATCGGGCAGATCATTAATTTCCCGGATCGTGTGAGGCCATTTATCGGGGAGGTGGTGTTTCATGACCGCCTATCATCTTGTTCAACGATAATCACGCATGGCCCGTTCCATCTGGCGCTGGTCGTCTTTCTTGCGCATATCTTGGCGTTTGTCATAGAGTTTTTTACCCTTTGCCAACGCAATCTCCAATTTGGCGCGACCATTTTTGAGATAGAGGGCCGTTGGTATTACAGTATACCCCTTCTGAGCCATCTCGCTGGTGATTTTATTTATTTCTTTGCGGTGCAAAAGTAACTTGCGCGGACGTAGTGGTTCATGACCGCGTTTATGGGCCTGCTTATATTCATTGATGTGCATATTCAGCACCCATAATTCACCATTGGTGTCGGTAACAAAGGCCTCTTGCAGATTGACATGCCCAGCACGAATGGATTTGATTTCTGACCCGACCAAGACTAGGCCTGCCTCATAGGTATCCAACAGATGATACTCATGGCTGACCTTGCGGTTACGGGTGATGATTTTGATGCCTTCTCCTGCCAATTTTCATCCTCCAAAAATGTGAGGGTCACGAGGATAAGTTGCGTTGATATAGTCAATGGCGGCATCTAGGTACAGATCGTTGCCCTGCGCGTCAAATTGATCGCCCTCAACCACCACATCGGGTTCTAGGCCGGTGCCATGAATGCGGCGGTCATCGGGAGTATACCACGCCGCGATGGTCACACGCAGTTGTTCCCCACCGGGGAGATCATGCACCAGTTGTACCGACCCCTTGCCATAGCTTTTTTGCCCGATGAGAACGGCCCGATCACGGTCTTGCAGCGCACCCGCGACCACTTCTGAGGCACTGGCGCTGTTGCCGTCTATCAAAATGACCACCGGAACCCTTTCACCCAAATCGCCACTATCCGAGACATAGCGCTCTTCATCCCCGCTGCGGCTGCGTTCGGTCAAAACCAGACCTTCGTCGAGGAACATATCGGCAATTTTGACCGCCTCATCCAACAGGCCGCCGCCGTTACCCCGCAAGTCGAAGACAATCGCACGTGGGTCTTGGTCAAGTAGACTCTGGAGTTCCCGTTCGGTTTGGCTGGCAGAGACAGCATTAAAACTGGATAACCTTAGATAGCCAATATCGCCAATCATGCCAGAGTAGGCAGTCAATTCCTCGATCACGGCCCGCATAATCGGTTGGTCAAAGGTGGTATCTTGGGAGGGGCGGTAAATGGTCAAGACCACTTCTGTGCCGACATCGCCCTTAATCAAATCTACCACCTCATCCAGAGTCATGCCCTGTACTGATTGACCGTCCACTCCTTTAATAACATCCAGTGGTTCCAAACCCGCTTTTTCGGCGGGGTTGCCACGTAACAAGCGAGTGATATAGGGTTCGCCATTGGCATCAATACTGACCGATGCGCCGATGCCGCCAAATTTACCCGACATAAATTGACGATGGATGTCGGCTTGCTCCGGCACTACAAAAGCGGTAAAGGGGTCATTGAGGGTGGTGATAAAACCCTGAATCGCGCCATACACGCGATCTTGGCGGTTGGGCATATCGCCGTAGAATTCTTTATCTACGGTGTTCCATGTTTCCCAAAACACTTGGAATTCATCAGAATAGGCGTCGCCTGTCCGACGGTCATAAATGACCCCACCTAAAAACGACACGGTGCTGGTCATGACCAATGCGACCATGATGGTCAATACTTGGAACGAACTTAATCGTGCCCGTGTCTGGGGCAAGGCAGTTTTTGTCAGAGATCGAGCAGGTTCTTTTTCCGCGATCTCCAAATTATTCATCTCCAAAGATTCGTCTTTCACAATCGGCCTCCACGTTGTTCCAATACATCCCATCTCATGAATTTGCTAACATCTGTCGTAATTGGCGAATCGCTTCCCCTAGCTCTACATCACGCCCGTTTTGATCAGGAATCATCTCGATATTGGGCATCAAGCCAACTCCGTCCAGCGGGGTGCGGCTGGGAGTCAACCACAGCGAGGCGGTAATATGCACGGATGAGCCGTCCTCCAGCCCAAAAATAAATTGAACTGAGCCTTTGCCAAAGGTGCGCTGCCCGATGATAATGGCTCGACCATTGTCTTGCAACGCTCCCGCGACGACTTCGGCGGCACTGGCAGTTCCACCGTTTACCAAGACGATGGTAGGCAAATCAGTGGCGACTCCACCGGGGGTATCTTCATGCACCATTTCGCCCGTCGTGCGGCTTTGTTCAATGACAATCGTGCCGCCGTTCAAAAATTCACCCGCGACATCAATGCTTTCTTGGAGCAGACCACCCGAGTTAAAACGCAAATCTAGGATGAGGCCTGTGATATTTTTGGTTCGCAGATCGGCTATCGCATTCTCAACTTCTTCGGGGGTTAATGATGTAAAGCTCTTGATCTGGATATACCCCAGTTCTGGAGCCTCAGCCAGCACCCGCCATGCGATAGATGGAATGATGATTTCTTCAAATGGGATGTCATAGGTGCGCGTTTCGGTTGTGTTGGGTTGCTGCACGGTAATCCTAACGCCCACACCCTCTTCCGTAATCTCGCCACGTGTCATCTGGCGCACCACATCCAGTCGTTCATTGGGGTCAAGCGGTTGGTCATTCACCGCCAGCAAAATATCACCCTCTAAAACGCCAGCACGGGCAGCGGGACTATCGGGATAGGGATACAGGACTATCATTCCGGCTTCATTGCGTACCACATCCACGCCGATACCCCCATAGCGACCTGCTAGGGCATCACTCTCGCTGCTGGCGACGGGTGGATCGTTAAAAAAGGTGTAATTGTCATTCAGTGACGCCAGATAACCACGAATCGCTGCATATTCCAATGTATTATCGGGTGGGAGTTCACGCACGAAGTTATCCCGTACCAGTTGATCTACTTGGTTCAGAATTTTAAACTCGGAATCGCCTGATTCTTGGGCAGTGGCAGATTCGTGGCCGCGTGCGATAAAGCCAGCGAGAAAGCCTCCGCTAACCAACGCCACTATGACAATGCCACGCCAAAGCTGATTCCACCACAGGCGGGTATGTTCCCGTTGTTCCATTGTTTTCCTCAATCGGTTTTCGTCTCAGGCACTCGTGACCTATTGTAGCATTAGTTGGCGGATAAACTACAGCATGAAGATTTGGCACATCCAGTGCTATTCATTTGTCCAAATCCGAATGGTGCCGTCTTCACCCCCACTCGCTAATTGAGTACCGTCAGAATTCCATGCTAACGCTGTCACTGGCCCATTATGGCCTGTCAAGGTCTCAATTACCTCTCCGGTATTTACATCCCACAAGATAATTGTGCCATCGTTGCTCCCACTGGCAAGAATGTTGCTATTCGGATGCCATGCGAGTTCGTTAACTACGTCTGTGTGCCCCGACGTTTTGAATATCAATGCGTATGTTGAGGCATTCCACAGAATGATGTCTCCTTGCACTGTTCCACCAACGAGATATTTGCCATCTGGACTCCAAGCGATTCGCCACATCCATTCGTCTACCGGAGTTAGCATTCCATCGGCAGTCCCATCATTAGTGTTCCATATTTGTATACCCAGACCGAGAATTAAGCCTGCCAAACGACTCCCGTCAGGACTCCATGCCACCTGCCATGCTTCTACAGAGAATTCTTCGGCTTCCTCAAACACATATATCTCAGACCCAGTGGCAGCATCCAAAATGTAGACCCGACCATCCCTTGAACTAACTGCTACTTGATCTCCATTCGGGTTCCAAACGATTGAACTTATATCATAAAGATAGGGCCTATATTCCATTATCAAATATTGCCCTGCATCTAGCCCTGTTGTGCTTATCATCGTTTGACTATCTTCGTACAATTCAGCCCAATTCCACACTGTCGGATGTTCAGAAGAGCGACTTAGACCCGCCACGCGAGACCAATCGTTATTCCATGAAACAAGCCACGCATCTAGTGGAATACTGGAAACCACGCTAGTTAACTGTGTATTCCAAATTCGCACCGTACCATCAAAATAACTTGCGGCTATATTGTCGTTTCCCAGCATCCAAGCTACTTGGTTAATGCCTGCTGTATGTCCTTCAATAGATGTAAGCAATTTTCCTGTTGCTGTGTCCCAAATTCGCACTGTTTGACCACTGTAATCTGTACTTGCAAAGTAACTGCCGTCAAGACTCCATTTTAAGTCACGCACACGATCTGTATGGCCCTCAAGGGTATATTGGATTTGCAGGGTATTTAGATCCCAAATTTCAATAGTTGCACCCACCCCGCTTGCCAATTGATTGCCGCTAGGACTCATTGCCATGTACTCCACTGTCGCGGGGTTTCCATACCAAATTGAATTTCCTTGCAAAACTTGTTCCTCTCGACCAGTGGAAACATCCAAGATGAGAATGACGGAGAAATTGGCTATTGCTAAGACATTAGGCGAATGCCATGAGACTGAGGTATATAATCCATTCGGATTCGGAAATGTACTCAGAAGTACATAATTATTCATATTCCAAATATATACAGCACTCTCAGTAGAGATGCTCGCAAGCTGTGTTCCGTCTCCATTCCAAGCTATATCCCAGATAGACCGTGTGTCGTGTTCCAAAAGAATCAAAAGCTCCCCTGTGGTGGAATCCCAAATTCGCACACTTGATTCAAAACCTGATGTGGCTAATCGCTCCCCGTCGGGACTCCATTTCATGGATCTAATGTCGTCGGTATACCCTTGCAATGTCCTCAGCAAAGTCCCGTTACTCGCATCCCAAATGTAAATTTGGTGATTGTCAGTTGTGCCAGCGATTTTGGTGCTGTCAGGACTCCAAACAACTTGCAGGACTTCTTCTGATGTCGAAACCAAGTGTGTAACAACTTGAAAATTATCCTCATAAAGCCAAAGACCTAAACTTCCAGCCACAATTAAGCTATCGCCATCGGGACTCCATGCGATGCTGTTGGCGCTACCATGACCTAAAATACTCACTTCCCTATAGCTTGTTTGATCAGGAATTTGTTGTAACGATTGGGGGGAAATATTGGCATACGATAATCCTGTGCCCCACATTGCAAGAAGAACCAGAATTAACGCGGTCATCATTTTTGTAGATTCTTTAATACAGAATATGCCGTTCATCTATTCCTCCGGTTGAATAAACAGCTTCGATTTTGCAAATTATTTACAACGGCACAATCCCCTGTTCACAGCTATCTGTCAAGATGATGGGTTGAAGGTGTATTGTAAAGGGCAACAGTCGGATGAGCGCCGTGTTTTCGGATCAACCCAATTCGCAGCTTCCCGTCAATTCTAGACGGAAGATTCCCCCCGGCCCACGTGGAGAACCGATTATCGGGAATCTGCGGGAGTTCCGCAGCGACATTTTGGGCCTGTTGGAGACATCTGCCCGCGCCTATGGTGAGATTGTCCATTTTCGTGTTGGCCCGCGTGAAATCTTCCTGCTTAACGACCCTTACTATATTCAGCATGTGCTTCAGACCAACAGCCGCAATTATCGCAAAGGGATGGCGCTGGTACGCTCCAAAATCCTGCTTGGGGAAGGCCTGCTGACCAGCGAAGGGGATTTCTGGCTACAGCAGCGGCGCTTGATCCAACCTGCCTTTCATCGCAAGCAGATTGCGATGTTTGGACAAATCATGACCGATTGTACCCTTGAAATGATGACCCAATGGCAGTCCTATATCGAAGCTCACCAACCACTAAACATGGCGGAAGAAATGATGGGGCTGACGCTAAATATTGTCTGCCAAACGCTCTTTTCGACCACGATCACCGAAGAAGAACGAGCCGTCGTCCAAGAAGCGATGGAAATTGTGTTGCAATTAGGTGTTAAGAATGCGACCCGCCTGCCCTTTTTTGAAAAACTGCCGACGCGGGGGAATCAATTGGCGAAAAAAGCGATTCACCAACTGGATGAAATTGTCTATCGCATCATTCGAGAGCGGCGTCTGTATCCGCAGGTTGATGAGATGGGTGATTTGCTCACCCTGCTGATGACGGCGACGGATGCGGATACAGGCGAGGTGATGAATGACCGTCAAGTACGTGACGAGGTGATGACGCTATTTTTGGCAGGACATGAGACGACGGCAAACGCACTGGCATGGACGTGGTATTTGCTATCCGAGAATCCGACAGCGGAGAATCAACTCCATACGGAATTGAACACCGTTCTTGGGGGGCGATTGCCGACAATGGATGATTTGCCGAAGCTGCCTTACACACAGGCAGTTTTACACGAATCCATGCGTCTCTATCCACCCGCATGGGTAATTAGCCGTCAGGCCATCGGGGACGATGAAATTGGGGGTTATCCCATCGCTGCGGGGAGTGCTGTGCTTTTGAGTCCCTATGTGATGCACCGCAACCCGAATTACTGGGAAAATCCTGAGCGTTTCAACCCCACGCGCTTTCTCGGAGACAGCTTGCAATGGCGACCCCATTTTAGCTATTTTCCCTTTGGTGGCGGGGCGCGTCAGTGTATCGGCATGAATTTTGCGCTGATGGAGGCCCAATTGGTGCTGGCGACGGTGGCCCAATCGTATCGGCTCAGGGTGGGAGAGGGGTTCAAGATTGAGCCAGAGGCCCTTGTTACACTGCGCCCTCGGAATGGGGTATATGTCATGATCGAACCACGTTAATTAGGGTGTGGATAACAGACAGCTGGCTTGACCCTCAGTATAGAAGGTGGTCACATTTTCTAAAACCTGCTGATTGACATCTACGGTTAGGGCCGAGGGTGTCCAGCCCAGCGGGAATTGCTGAACGGCGGGTGAGCCAAGCTCGACATAAATCGTATCGGAGGTGACTTCCCCATTGAGGCCCGTTCCCTGAACCTCGACAGGCAGACGCAAATCATAGCGCACATCGCGTTGATTACAGGCCGCGATTTCGAGTCCGCGTTTGCCATACGTCCAGACCAACTGATATTGGGGGATGCCGGGACTTTCTAGCCACTGGCGGCGGAATTGGGTCAGGTCGCGCCCGCTGATTTGCTCGGCAAGCCGGAAAAAATCCCATGTCGTGACCGGGTAATTGACGTATTCGACGGCCCATTGATGCAAGACTTCAGAAAACACAGTGTTGCCAAGTTCTTCCCGCAGCATGTGCAGCACCCATGCCCCTTTGACGTAACTATCGCTGTCATACATCTGGCTGGTGAGTGGATAGGCCAGCGGTGTTTCGCGGCGGCTACCTCGTATGGCGCGTTCTTGAGCAGATCGGGTACGGGTGGCACGGTCTGGGCCATAGCGCAGTTCGAGCGCCAACCATTCGGCGTAGGTCGCAAAGCCCTCATTCAACCAAATATCTCGCCATGAGCCGAGGGTCACGGTGTTGCCATACCATTGATGGGCTAGTTCGTGTACTACTAATGTAAAGAGGGCTTCTTCACTGTCGGCCTGCACCATGCTGCGCGGCATGATGGTCATCGTCTGGGTTTCGACGGCACCGTTGGGCAGGGGTGTCACCACATGCCCGTAGCTTTCAAAAGGATACGGCCCAAACATGACCTGTAAATAGCGGAAGGCGAGATCGGTAGAACTGAGTAATGCCTCGACTTTGTCCTCGGTGCCGGCATAGGCGTAATTGCGGATGGGTAGATCATCAACGCTGTTATCCATTATCAAGCTGTAATCCCCAACGGCGACGACAGCCAGATTAGTCGCCATCGGTACATCCATTTTCCAATGATAGGTCATTTGGGTGGCTGCAAGGGGGGTAGGCTCGTCGGGGATGCCATTGGCAACTGCCATCAGAGTTGAAGGCACCGTGATATGAAATTCATAAGTGGCCCGATCCAGCGGATGGTCATTGCATGGAAACCACGTATTTGCCCCGTCTGGCTGATTGATAAAGGCCATGCGCGGCTGATTATCCACATATTCCAGTCCAACCGTGAAAAAATTGCTATAGGGGGTATCGGTTGGGACAGGCACGCCGCTGTAGTCAATAGAGACTTCCATGATTGTGCCATAATTCACTGTGGTAGATAATTCTATTAGCAATTTTCGTTCATATTGAGTAAAGGACACCGACTCGCCATTGATTTGTACGTCATCCACGACCATGGTGCGGAGGTCGAGTGTGAAACTGGCGAGATGATGATACAAGGCCTTGATCTGGAGGGTGGCTGTCCCTTGAACAGCATGGGTAAAGGGGTCAATGGTGAGATTCAAGTTGTAATGCAGGACATCATAACCTGTATTGCCCAACTCGGCTGCAAATGAATCGCCAATCGTGTTTAGTCCCGGCACAGCGTCAGGTACAAGGGCATTGTTGAGTGCCCGCTCTAGGTGCTCATTTTGAAGTGTTTCGTTAACCTGCCACAACTGGTTATACCATTCAGTGGTCGGCGTGAACATCGTGTAGCCATCCGAAGAAATACCCCAATGAAGGCCCACTAGACCCCCGCCACTCGAATAATATCCTTGACCAACAAGGATTATCGGGCGAGTTTGTCCAAGTCGCTGTGGCAAGATAGGCTTCAACGGAATCACCGCAGTTTGCTGGGCGCTACCATCAAAATTACCATGCTGCGGCTGAGTCTCATTAGAAGGAAGGGCATTTAAGACCATGAAGAGCGAATCGAATTCGTAATAATTGCGATTCTGACTCGAACTCAATATTTGACCAAGTTGTAGAGGACGAATATCCAACTGAACAGGCGTTAAATTAGGAAAAGCCGCACGAAGCGCCGAGGCTTCCACTTCTAGTAGCGCTATATCCGTCGTGCGATTTGTATACAGCAACCGTTCTACTCGGATGCTACTCGTACTGCCGAGATGGGTAACAATCATACCCTGTGTTAGATCATAAGAGAGACAGCGGCTTTCAGATTTGACCTGTTCGATAGGTGCGGAATTGACCGTTGAGGCAACACGATAATTCTCACCCACGTGACACAAGGTTAGATCAATAGCCTGCTCCCAACTTTGTGTGATGCCATCGTCTATATAGGAAGGAAGTTGATAGCGTAACTGCGCCGCAACACCCGCTTCGGCATTCCACAAGAGGCGTTCACCGGCCACTGCCTGCCACGAGGTGAGTATTAAACCTGCGCCAAGATAGACACCTCCAAAGGAATAACCCGCCGCATCAGTCAGAATGACGGCTGAATCTGATTCTATCGCGGTTTGGTGGTGACGTGAATGAACCCCCTCACCAGAAACGGAAAGGGGGTTAGTGTTTCGTTCATCGGGTTGAGGTGTTAACGTTGAGATGACGATGACAATGCTCAACAAACCCAGCGAGAAAAGACGCACTTACCCTTCCTTCACCCACCGGGCTTGGAAAGCAGCTCGATCACCGGAACCGGTAAATTCATTCACCGTTACAAGGTCAACAAATGCCCGATAGAGCGTGTCGGTAGACCCGGCCACGCAACTGGTGATATTGACACCGACTGCTTGGATTTGGTTACGGATGCTTTCAGGCGCGTTGCTGATGCGACTGGCTGCCAGATTAATCCCTTCAAACACCAAAGACGCGAGGTCGTCCGGACCCGGCCCCTGACAATCAGACGTTGTACAGACACAGCCCTGTACAAAAAGTGTGCGCCCGATGCTGGTATCGGCATAGACCGCTCCACTATTTGGGCCAAAATTGGGGCTGGTGGAATTAGTTACGCTGGTGGATGTAGCTGATAGGATGTCCTGCAATTCGATTTGGTCAACCGTCACAGCGGTAATCGCGGCAGCATCCGTCTCGCCTTTGTCACCTTCGCCACCACCCATTGCTGCGAACAATCCGACAGCGGCCAGCAAAACAATGACCAATAGCAACAGAAGGGTGCGGAGAGGTGAACGCCTACGTTTTTCCCCCGCTACCCTAGCTTTTTTGCCCTTTTTACCTTTTTTGCCGCCCTCTTCTAATAGTTCGGCAAATGGGTCTTCATCATCGTCAAAGCTGATGCTATCCTCGGCCCCTTCGGCAAATGGATCGTCGAAATTAATCTCGCCTTCGTCGCTTTCAACTGTAGGCACTGCAAATCGGTCTTCTGCTTCGGGAAGTTCCATCATCAGCATGAGTTCATCGTCGCGCGGCGGGAAGCTCTCATTGAGTTTATCTAGTAAACTTCTAGCACGGCCATGACGGGGATTGATTTTGAGGACGTTGATCAACGCACGGCGGGCTTGTCGGGGGTCATCTACTGCATTTGCCATCAACCACCAAACATCCGCATTGTCACCATGCTCATCAAGAAGCGGACGAAGCAACTGCATGGCCTCGTCGGTTTGTTCCCGCTGGATTAGCGCATAAATACGCTCAAGTTGTTTTTGTAGATTGTCAGCCATAAAACATTACTCCTCTTGGTTGATTTCGCTGGGGCCAGTTATTGGCTGACGACTGGAACATTGCTGGCATCACCTTCGACCAGCACGTAATTCTTGTTAACCCATCCGCCACCAAATGGACTCTCTACTTTCCACCAGCGACGGTCTGGACTCTGCCCAATAATCGGCATCCGGGTGGTTGAAGGCACAGAACCCAGCGAGGAGAAGCTGATATTGGGGCCGCTGCGAATATTGAGTGCGCCTGTTGCCACGAATGCTACCGGGCCAATTAGGGTAGGTGTTGAGACGGTTGTATCGCCAGTTGCGGGGTCACGTACTGTAATGGCGGTAGTCGCGTCGGCGGTGGGTAGGCTACTGACATCGCCGCGAATGATTATGTAATTCCGATTGACCCAGCCCTCACCAAAATCGGTATCAATTTGAATCCACAGGAAGGCCGCATCACGCGCCAGAATGACAAATTGATCTCCACCGACGGCTCGTCCCAAAATAGTATAGCCTGCGCCGGGGCCACTGCGGATGTTGAGTGCTCCCGCGTTAACAATCGCTACTGGCCCAATATAGGTGTTTTCGTCTACTGTATCTTCCGTGACGGGGGCATTGCCAAATTCGTTGCGCGTGATTAGATAACGGGCCGATACCCAACCCGCACCAAAGACAGTTTGCACGTTGTACCATAGGCCGTCACTGCTGCGACCAATAATGGGTAGTAATTCGCCGCCAACGACTGTACCGATAATTTCATAATTGACGCCGGGACCGCTGCGGACATTCAAACTACCGGCATTGACCACACCGGAGGCGCTGAGTTCCGTTACCGGAGCGCCACTGGCATCGGTGGTTGGGGCAGCATCACCAGCCGAGGTGAAACGGGCTTGTACCCAACCGTTGCCATATTGCCAGCGAATGTTGAGCCATGTGCCGTCATTGCTCTGCCCAATCAAATAAACCTGCTGACCCGCTGAGAGCCGCCCTTGAATCGCGGCGGTGGGGCCGGGGCCGCTGCGCAGTCCCGTTACTCGCATCCCAAATGTAAATTTGGTGATTGTCAGTTGTGCCAGCGATTTTGGTGCTGTCAGGACTCCAAACAACTTGCAGGACTTCTTCTGATGTCGAAACCAAGTGTGTAACAACT